>DATHES010000109.1:0-147178 GCA_035318465.1 Polyangiaceae bacterium | reverse complement strand
TCGGGGCCGGGATTCACCAGACTATGAAAGGCGTCTTCGACGACTGCTCCGCGCCGTCGCGAGATCGCCACCTCGATGACGCGATCGACCTTGGGGTCGAGCCCCGTCATCTCCAGATCGACGAATGCCAGCGGCGCCTCGGCCAGGGGAGCGTCCCAAGGCGGCCCCGGCGGCGGATCGCTTCGCGGAGCTGCCTCGTCCTTCGACATCGACCGCCCCTAGCACCTGTTCGTCATCGATGCACGATCACGGCAATCGCGGACAGGTTCGTGCCTACGCTGGCTCGACATTGTTCCTCGCGGCGAGGCTCAAATTCCCGTGCTAGCATGAAGGGGTGCGCACCCAGCGACGCGCTCACGGGTCTTTCGGAGGCGTACGGACTCCCTTCTCCCTTCCCGTTCGAGGTGCCAGTTGACCGACGTCCTTAGCGCGCGGGTGCTCGTGCTCAATCGGTTTTTTCAGCCTGTTCAGCTGACGACGGCTCGCCGCGCTTTCGTTCTGCTGTACGGCGGCGCGGCCATGGTGGTCGACGAGGTCGGCGAGGCCTATGACTTCTCGGCCTGGCGCGCGGTACCCGTCCGCGACGGGGACGACGCGCTGCCCATCGTGGGGGGCGCGCTGCGCGTCCCGCGCGTCGTCCACTTGCATCGCTACGAGCGATCGCCGCGTCCGACCGTGCGCCTCACCCGCCGCAACCTGATGCTGCGCGACGGTCACCAATGCCAGTACTGCGCCAAACGGCCGCCGCTGCGCGACCTCAACATCGATCACATCCTGCCGCGCTCGCGCGGCGGCACCGACACCTGGGAAAACCTCGTGACCGCCTGCCGCATTTGCAACCTGCGCAAGGGCTGGCGCACGCCCGACGAAGCGGGGATGCGTCTTCTGCACGCCCCGGTGCGGCCGCGCTGGACGACCACCGCCCAGATCCTCCTCGAAGCCCGCGAGCGCTTCAAGGAATGGGAACCGTTTCTCAAGGCGGGATGAGAACTTTCTAATACGACATCATCGGCGTCGGCATGAAGAGCAGGACGAAGAGCACCAGGGTGCCGACCGCCACGAGACGACGGCGCGGGGATAGCGCGCCCGGCTCGGTGGGCGGATGACCGCCGCCCGACATGCGCTCGAGCAACGTCAGAATGACGAACCAGCCGAGCCAAGGCGTGGAAGCGGAGATGGCCATGCTGATCATCTTGTCGTCGAGGCCGGAATGCAGCGCGGGGGCGAGGCGCCAGAGGGCGTTGATGGGAACGAGCGCCAAGAGACTCCAGCGGATGACTTTGGAAATCTGGTTCTGACGCGGGCCGAACAAGGCGTAGGCGACATGTCCCCCATCGAGCTGACCCACCGGTAGGAGGTTCAGCATGGTGATGAAAAGGCCCGTCCAGCCGGCGAAGGCCATGGGACTGAGCTCGACGTCCCATCCCTCGGGGACGGGCCCAATGGCGATGCTCTTGAGTAACCAATAGAAAAGACTCTGCCCCTCCTGCGTGAATCCTCCGTCGGCGGGAGGTTTCACTTCCGAGTGAGCGAGACCGTAGAGGAGCACGGGGATCGCCACCAGCATGCCGGCGATGGGGCCCGAAGCGCCGATGTCGAGGAGCGCGTTTTTCGACTTGATGCGATCGCGCATGAGGATGACCGCCCCCATGGTGCCGAACGGCGTGACGAGCGGCATGGGGATGAAATGCGGCAACGACGCGTTGACGCCGTGGTAGCGGGCGAACGCGTAGTGGGCGAATTCGTGGGTGAGCAGGATCGCCAGGAGCGAGACTGTGTAGGGGATGCCCTGCGCGAGACGAAGGGGCTCCCCCGGAAGCCGGACGGCGAAGGCCGCCGTGTAGAGAATGCTGGCAACGGTCGCCACGAACAGCATCGCCGGCACGCGCCACCGGACGGGGGCGAGCGCGGGTCTGATGTCAGGGTCGGAGACCGTCTCGTAGGGATCGGGCGAGCCGATCGAGCTGGATGGTAAGGTCGGCATCGAGGGTTCCCAAATCGGTCTCGAGAAGTAGGCTCCCGCGCGTGCGGGCCTGGTCAGCATGGATCTCGATCGTCCCTTGCTCAAGGCCGAGCGACGCCAGGTGCGTGCGCAGCGTCTCGGCGTCGGCAGGGTGCGCCCGCACGGCGATGTGCCGCGCTTGCCGAGCGGAGGCCAGCGTCTGCCGGGCCATGGCGGCGATCTTGGCAGGATCGAGCTCGAGGGCCTCTCCTACCAGCCGTTCCGCCATGGCGCGAGCGAGCTCCACCGTGCGATCCAAGTCGCGTTCATCGCGGGCGCTTTCTTCGGCGCGCAGCTTGATCCACGCCGCAGCGAGCTCGGCCACCCCCTCTTGCCGACCTTCGGCGCGCGCTTGGTCACGAATCGAACGCGCGGCTCGATCCGCGTCGTCGAGGATGGCGCGCGCGGCCTTCTCGGCGCGCGCCATCCGATCGGCAGCTTCGCGCGCGGCTTCGGCGACCGAGCGCTGAACGATGCGCCCGCGCGCATCGCCCGATCCGCCGGCGAGGGTGACGGTCTTGGCGCCGAGGGTGCCGGGGCCCTTCATGACGCGACCCTTGGCGAGGGTCATCGAAGCGCCCCCTCTTCCAGCGCCAGGGCGATGCGCGCCGCTTCGCGCGCCAGCACGAGGGCCCGCGTCTCGCGATCGGCACTTTTCAGCGCGCGCACGAGAGAACGCGCGTCGCTACCGAACGACCAGCCTTCGAAGGCGTCGTCGCGCACCCCGAGCCAATACGACGTGGCAACGAAAGCGCGTTCGAAGGCTGGACTCCCCGGATGATTCCGCTCCACCGATGATTCCGATCAGCGCTCGACGACGAGAGCCACGGCTTCGCCGCCACCGATGCAGAGCGTGGCGAGGCCGCGCTTCGCCTTTTGGTCGCCCATGGCATAGAGCAGCGTCGTCAGGATGCGGGCCCCGCTGGCTCCGATGGGGTGCCCGAGAGCCACCGCACCGCCGCGAACATTGACCTTGGCGAGGTCGATGTTGCATTGCTTGGCGCAGGCCATGGCGACGACCGCGAAGGCTTCGTTGATCTCGTAGAGATCGATGTCTCGCGCGTTCAAACCGAGACGAGAAAGGGTGCGATCGATGGCCACCGCGGGCGCCGTCGTGAACCATTCGGGCGCCTGCGCCGCGCTTCCGTAGCCGACGATGCGCGCGAGCGGCGTAAGGCCCCGCTCCTTGACGGCGCGCTCGCTGGCGAGAACGACCGCCGCGGCACCGTCATTGATCTTCGAGGCATTGGCGGCGGTGATGGTCCCGTCCTTGCGGAACGCGGGCTTCAGGTTGGCCATCTTCTCCGGCATGAAGCGCTTCGGCTCCTCGTCTTCACTGACGACGGTCTTTTCCCCCTTGCCGGCGGCGATCTCGACGGAAACGATCTCCGCTTTGAACGACCCTTCTTTTTGCGCGAGCTGGGCGCGCCGGTAACTTTCCTTGGCAAACTCGTCCTGTGCCTCGCGCGATACCTGGAACTCCTTCACGCAAAGTTCGGCCGCCTCCCCCATGTGAAACTGGTTGTAGGGGTCGAACAGGCCGTCGAAAATCATCCCGTCGACGACGGTGCCGTCTCCCATCCGATACCCGTTCCTGGCTTTCTGTAAATAATACGGCACATTGGACATCGATTCCATTCCGCCGGCGATCACGATGTCCGCGTCACCGAGCGCGATGCTCTTGGCGCCCAGCACGACGGCTTGCAGCCCCGAGCCGCAGACGCGGCTGACCCCTTGGGTGGGGACGGCGTTGGGGATGCCCGCGTAGATGGACGCCTGGCGCGCCGGAGCCTGCCCGATACCGGCGGAGAGCACGTTACCCATGAGCACCTCGCCGACGGTGTCGGAGCCGAGCTTGGCCCGTTCGAGCGCGGCACGAATGGCGACGGCTCCGAGCCGAGGTGCGGGCAATGACGCGAGTGAGCCCAAGAAAGCGCCGACCGGTGTGCGAGCGGCGGAAACGACGTACACGGACGAAACCTGAGACATGGCAGTAGCTCCTCCCTGGCCAAGCCTAGTACCGGTTGGGCCCCGAGCACACACTCTCTCTCGCGCTCTCTCGCGCGCGATCAGCGCGCTCGACAACGACGCTCCCGAGCCACGCCCCACGCCGCCTCCACTGAAGAATTCCCCGTAATTCACGGGTGTTGCGGGGCGCGCATCTCGCGGAGGCAAATGCAAAGTGCTATCGTTCGCCTTTCGTGCGATTGCCGCTTGTAAAGTAGGCTGACGAAGGGCTGCCGTGGACGAGACATTTGGTCGCTACCGTCTGCTGGACCGTCTTGGACAGGGCGGGATGGCCGAAGTCTTCAGGGCGAAGAGCTTCGGAGTCGAGGGCTTCGAGAAAATCCTCGTCATCAAGCGGATTTTGCCAGACCTGGCCCGGTCCAAGCGCTTCGCCGACCTCTTCGTGCACGAGGCCAAGCTCGCGGTGCGGCTGTCCCATGCCAACATCGTCCAGGTCTTCGACCTCGGCATGGTCGAGCAGGCCGGCGGTCCGACCTATTTCATCGCCATGGAATACGTCGCCGGGCTCGACCTGGCGACGCTCCTCGCCCGCTGCCGCGACATCAAGATGCCGCTGCCTCCCGGCATGTGCGTCTACGTCGCGGCCGAGGTCGCCAAAGGCCTCGACCATGCTCACCGCCGCCGCGACGAGCAAATGCACCCGCTCGGGATCGTCCACCGTGACGTGAGCCCACAGAACATCCTCATCTCTTGGGAAGGCGAGGTGAAGGTCGCTGACTTCGGGATCGCCAAGGCGCGGGACTCACTCGAGGAAGAAGGTGACGCGCGGGCCGGTCTGCTTCACGGCAAGTACCCGTACATGAGCCCCGAACAAGCGCGGGGCGACGCGGTGGATGCCCGCAGCGACATCTTCTCGCTCGGCACCGTGCTCTACGAGATGCTCACCGGCACCAACCCCTTCCGCGGGACCACCGCGTTCGAAACGCTGCGCCGCGTGAGGATGAGCGAGTATCCGCCGGTCGAGCTTTTGCGCGAAGACCTGCCCAAAGGGATGGGGCCGCTCCTCGAGAAGGCGCTGTTTCTCGCGCCGGAGGCCCGTTACGCGGACGCCGGGCGGATGTACGAAAGCCTCCTCGCCTACCTCTACGCGTCCGGCGACCGCTTCGGTGCCAACGACCTCGCCTCGTTCGTGGCGCGCTTTCGTGAGAAGCTTTCCGCGCGGCCCGCCTCGATCCGGCCCGACGCCGTCATCGACGAGACGCCCGGTCTCGTCCAAGATCATACACCGGTCGAGATACCGACCCCGGGGCAGTTCAGTCCTGCCGGTCCGACCGAGCGCCCGAGCCTCTTTCCGCTCCAGGCGCGGGCTTCCGAGCTTGGCGAACGACGCGAGGTCTCGGCCCTGGTCGTGCTCTTGGGAGGGGCACCGGGGGATGCGGTCAGCGCCGAACGGCGTGAGCGCGTGCGGGACATCGTCACCCGTTACGGCGGGTACTTCGTCGAGGACGAGCCGGGCCACACCTCGGCGCTGTTCGGTCTGGGCGAGGCGGACGGTCGCGACACCGAGACGGCCGTGCGAAGCGCGCTGGTCGCGCTGCGACGAATGGGAACGACGCCGGGAGCAGCGGCGGTCGACGGACCGCTCGACCACGGGCCGGCGGCCGGCGTCCACGCCGCTCGCATCATCGTTTCCGGGGAAGGCGAGCCCCAGGCCGACGAACGTTTGGGCGCGCTCCTCGCGACAGCGCGTGAAATGGCGCTCTTGCGCGATCGAACCTGCGGCGTGTCCATTTCGGCGGCGCGCAACGTGCGCGGGCTTTTTCTCTTCGAGGCCGCCACCAACAGCAAGAAAGCGCCGCCCACCACGCCGGGACTTCTGGTGAGCGACTTCAAGACCGCGGGGGAGGGCCTCGGGCGCTTCGTCGGTCGAAAACAGCATTTGAAGCGGGTGGGGGAGATCTTCTCTCTCGCCACCCGTCGCCACGTTCACATCATCACCTTGCGCGGCGAGCAGGGCATCGGCAAGACGCGCCTGCTCTACGAGATCGACCGGCGCCTGCGCAAGGGCGAGTACAAGGTGGCTTTCTATCTCGCCTCGTGTCCTCCGAGCGGGGGTAGCATCCCGCTCTCCGGCCTGACGGCCATGCTGCAGGTTCTGTGCGGCATCAAGGAGGGGGACTCCGAAGACCGCATCCTCGAGGTCGAGCCGCGGCTGAGGGCGCTTGGATTGCGCGACGAGGAGGTCGCCGCCGTGCTTTTCCAGCTGGGGGCTTCGGGCAAGGCCGGTTCCAGCGTGGCCGCGCTGCGCGGCGCCGTGGCGCGCATGATCGTGAGCCTTTCCTCGGATCAGCTCCACGTTTTCGCCTGGGACAACGCGCACGCGCTCGATCCTCAATCGATGGACATCATCGAGACGGCCATTCAGCGCGTCGGCAACGTGCGCGCGGTTTTCCTCTTCGCCATGCGCGGGGGGGTCGAGCATCCGCTGCACGAGCATGCGCTGCAGAAGCACGCCCACCACCACCTGCTCGAGATCGGCGACCTGGACGAGACGGAATGTCGCGACCTCGTGGCGCATCGCGCGGCGGCGCTCATCGCGCCGCCCGAGCTGGTGGAATTCTGTCGCGCTCGAGCCAAGGGACATCCCCTCTTCATCGAAGAGCTGTTGAAGGAGCTCATCGACAGCGGCGCGCTCGTCGTCGCCAATGGCGCCGTGGTCGAGCTGCGCACCGACGGAGAGCTCTCCGTACCGCGACCCCTGCGCGCCCTCATGGCGTCACGCGCCGCCCGCCTGCCGGCCGACGAGAGGCGCGCGCTGCAAGCGGCCGCCATTCTCGGCGAGCCTACCGATCTCGCCACCCTCGCCATCATGCTGGGCGAACCGCTGGCCAAGGTCGAAAAGACGGCGGTTTCGCTGGAGGGGCGCGAGTTCGTGCGGCGCACCGGCACCTCGGCCATCGCCTTTTCTTCGCCGCTCATGGGCGAGGTCATCATCGATGCTCTGCCCGCCGAAGCGCGGCGCGAGATGCACGCCGCGGCGGCGGCCGCGTGCGAGGCTGCGCTCGGGGACGGCGCCATCGAACAAGCCGACCGGATCGCCAACCACCTCTACGAGGCCGGTGACCGCGACCGCGCCGCCGGCTATTTCGCCCGCTCGGGCCAACGCAACCTTCTCGGCGGCAATTATGACGGCGCGGCGCGCGAGACGATTCGCGCGCTCGAGCTCTGCGATCTCGCGCGCCATCCCGCCGCCGAGCTCGGCGCGTGGCTCAGTCAGCTCGCCACCGCCGTTTACCGCGTGCGCGTGGCGCGCGAAGTGCCGCACCTCATGGAACAGCTGCTCGCGCAGATCGATCGCACGGGGGACCTGCGCACGCGCGTGATGGCCCGCGTCGATCTCGCCAATATCCTGGTTTCCATTCACGAGCTCGAGGCCGCCGATCGCTACCTCGAAGCAGCCAAGACGATGGCGATCGACGAGGTGTCGTTGGTGCGTCTGGCCGTCCTCACCGAAGCCGAGCTCGCGCGCCGCCGTGGCGACTACTTGAAAGCGCTGGAACGCTTCGAAGAGGCGGCGAAGCTCGGCACCGCGGACGAGACCACCGCGCACCGCACGATGACGGGGCTGGCCCTCGCCTACGCCGCTTCCGGCGCCGAGCAGCGTGCTCGCGCCACCCTGGCCAACGCCGAGAAGTTCGCCGCCCCCGACGACCTCGCCCTGCTCTGCGAGCGCGCCAAACTGGAGCAGCTCATCGCGTTTTTCAGCCGCGACTTCGCCGGCGCCATCGAGGCCGGGCAGAAGGCCGTGGAGATGGCGCGCCAGGCGGGGCTGGCCTACGAAGTGGCGATCAACCTTCATATCCTCGGGGAGGCTCTCTTCCGCAACGAAGAGTTCCCGCGCGCCTACGCCTGTTTTCAACAGTCCACTGCCATCTGCGACGAAATCGCCTCCGAACGGCTGCGCGCGCACAACGGCTCCTACCTCGCCTACCTCGACGCCGTGACCGACTATGAAGGCGCCTGCACGGTCCTGCGCGAATCGATCGCATACGCCCACGCGCCGAACTACTCGTGGGACGAAGTCGATGCGCGGTTCCTGCTCGCCAAGCTCCTCATGCAGAACGATCACGTCGACGAAGCCAAGGCCGAATTCGAGCGCTGTCGCGCGCTCGCGCAATCGGTCGGCTTGCGGCTGATGGACGATGACTGCCGCACCGCACTGACCGCGCTCGGGCAGTAGCTTCTTGCGCCGAGGCGGCGCCTGGACAGGGCGTCAGGCCGTCTTTTTCTCCGGAGCGTCTTGGATCACCGCGCGGGCGCTCACCTTGGCGACCCCAGGACCGTCGGGCATCTCCGTCCAGATGTGAAGGGTCGTTTCTGCCTCGGGAAAAGACGTATCGACGCGGACGATGACGCCAGTGCGCCCGTCGCTCAAGGTCACCGGTTTCCGCGAAGCCATGATTGCATACATGGTTCGAACGAGACTCATACGTTGAGTCTGCGCAGATTCCGGGTTTTTGGCCAGTCTCCGGCGTTTTGACGCAGCGCACGAAAAGGGCAGCGAAGCGTCAATCGGAACGGGCAAGGGGCGGATGATAAAGAAACTGTAGGCGATTTCCCTCGGGATCCCGCAGGTAGAAACTGCGCGCTCCATCGCGGTGGGTGCGCGGCGCGGTGTCCAGCTTGACGCCCTTTTCCTGGAGGTAGGCGGCCCAAGCGTCCACGTCCTCGGGCCGGTCCATGAGCAGACCTACATGGTCCAGCCTGCTGTCGCCCACGGCTGGGGAGGCGCCGCTGGGCGTGCTGTCGCCCACGGCTGGGGAGGCGCCGCTGGGCGGCGTTCGCGGCCCGTGGAGCGCCAAATTGTCCTGCCCGTGGGTCAGGTAGAGCTCGTGCGGGCTCGGCCGCCATTCGACGCGGTAGCCGAGCACATCGCAATAAAAGCGCTCCATCGTCTCGATTTCGGAACAGCGTAGCGCCACGTGACGGATTCCACGCATGGGGGGCGGCCCTGGCATCCGCTCAATATACCTGCTCGGCGGGCGCCAGCGAAGCCGCCCGCAGACGGTCGGCCCTGCCCCCCGTCACGACCTCGTCGGACGCCGCACGCGTGGACGTAGGAGCGAGGCGGCCACTGCTAGCACCGACGACCGGAGAGCGTGGCGCTAAGCGATGATCTCCGTGATGACGCCGGTGGAGGCGGGGTCGCCGAAATTGTCGATCAGATCGCCGGTGGGCTTTCTCACGCCCGCAGCGCTGGCGATGGTGGAAAGCACTTTGCTCGTGTAACCCGTCGTCTTCAAATGGAGCCCCGTCTTCAAGAAGCCGCCAGCGCCGCCCGCGAGCACGTGCGGGACATTGTTGCCGCTGTGGGGCGGACCGTCGGAAACGGAGTTGACCCACAGGTTCACGCTGGAGTCGAGGAGCGTGCCGCCGGTAGGCAAGGTGTACGCGGCCAACTTATCCAGAAGGTGCTTGAAATACCGCGCGTGAATGCGATCGATCTGGTGATGGAGCTCGACGGCGTTGGCAATCGCGTCTCCGCTACCGCCGTCGCTCATCACGCGATGCGAAATGTAGTGGAACGGCGGCGCCTGCACGCCGTTGATCATGTACTTGGTGTGGTCGTTGCAGCCGCCCACCTGCAAGGTCGCCGTGCGCGCGCGATCAGACGCGAACGCGAAGGCGATCAGATCGAGCTGAAAGTTGACGACCTTCTCCATGTTGGCGTCGGTGGTGTGCGATCCGTTGACAGCCTGCATGCCGGCCGTATCGGGCGGGGGACCCACCGCCTTCGTCATGTCGATTTCCATGTCGCGAATGCTCGTGAAATGGAGATCCAAGCGATCGCGGTCGGCCTTGCTGAGATCGGTGCGGGCGAGCAGCTCTTTTAGCTCGGTGCGCACGAGGTCATTGACCGAGAGTCGCCGGGCCGCGATCTTTTGCAATACCGCGGGATCGGTCCCGGCGAGGCCGATGATCCGCTGGTAGACGTTCCACGGATTGTTGTCGCCCACCCGCAGCTTGCCTCCGGTCGAAAACGAGAAGGCGTCATCGCGAAACGTGCCTTTGCGGCCAGCGTAGAGCGTCAGCGGTTCTTTGCCGGGCGTCAGACTGTTGGCAATGAAAAAATCGACCGACTCGCTCACCGGCAATTGCGAAGTGCCGGTGCCCGTGATCGGCGCGCCGGTGCTGGCCGCGACCGGCCCGCCGTCGTGGTTGCGCGAGTACCTGAAGTTGAGGCCCCGCACGAAGACGAGCTTGGAGGCGTAGTCCTTGAGCTCGCTGGTGGTGCGGTCGGCGTCGGTGGTCGCCATGACATTGGCGTCGATGGCGCCGACCGCGCGCGGCCAGAACATGTCGGCATCGCCGCCGTTACCCTGGATGGCCCCGTTCTGTTGCAGCATGAGGGCCGAATAGATCTTCTTGGCGGGAGCCTGAGCGAAGGCCCGGGGCTCGAAGATGTCGAGTGCCGGCAGGCCCACCGCGACGCCGCCCAGGCCTTGCAACAAGCGTCGTCGTGCAATTTGTCGTCTTGCGTGCATGAGATGCTCCTACGGCAGTCGGGTGAGAAAGGCGTCGGTGGCCACCAGGTTGACGATCAAGTTCTTGACGGAGTTGCTGCCCTTCGACAGCGCACCGGCCTGGGTGACGAGGTCCAGATCGGCGGCATTGCTCGCGTCGACGTCACGACCGTAAAGATATTCCACCCAGTGGCGGGCATAGCAGTCGTGGGCCTGTTTGCTGGTGGCGATGGCTTGGATGAGGGGGATGGCGCCGCTGTAGTTCATCGGCATGCCATCGAGGGTGTAGATCGAGCTCGTGTTGATGGTCTGCCCGTTCTCCTGCGTGCGAAACCGGCCCACGCCGTCCAGATTCTCGAAAGCAAATCCGAGCGGGTTGATCATCGTCGCGTGGCAGCCGCTGCAAGGCGCGTCCTTGGTGAGGTTCTCGACGCGCTGACGATTGGTGGACATCGGCGGAATGGCGGGCAGAGGAGGCACCGCGTCCGGCGGGGGAGGCACGTCGACGCACAAGACGTCTTTGGCGATATGAACGCCGCGCATGATGATGTTGGGCGTCTGCTGTTCGCCGTTGGCCGCCAAGAACCCGGCCTGGGTGAGAAGCCCGGCGCGCTGCGAGGGATCGAGCGCGACGCGCACGAACGTGGTCGGCTGTGCGCCCGGTGCGGTGATGCCGTAGACCTGGGCGACGCGGGTGTTGGCGAACGTGTAGGGCGCGGTGAGCAGCTCGACCAAGCCGCGATCTTGCGTGAAGACGACATCCTTGACGAACGTCAGCGCTTCCATTTTCAGGTCGGCACCGATGCCGACGGGGAAATACGGAAAGAGCTTTTCGTCCTTCTTGATGGCGTCGTACTCGCGCATGCGAAAAAGCTGGTCGTGAAAGCTCGCGACCGCGCTCTCGGCGGCGGGGGTGGCGAGGAGCCGTTTCGCGTGCTCGATCACGCCATCGCGCGTGGCGAGCTTTTTGGCCGCTGCCGCGGCGAACAAGGCATCGTCCGGTATCGTGTTGGTGAGTCCGTAGGAGATCCTCGACGCCACTTCGTAGTCGTTCAAGGGCACGACCGCGCCGACGACCGCCGTGCTGACCTCGACGCGGTAGAGAAAACTCGCCGATTGAAAGAACGCCGCCAGCACGACTTCCACGCCGTCCGCGAATGCGTCGCCGCTGCCGATCAAGGTCGCGCCCTTGTCGAAAGAGGTCGCGTAGCGCGTCTTCTCCGCATCCGTCAGGGGCCGCCGGAACGCGCGCGCTCCAATTTTCTCGATGAAGGCTTTCGCCCTCCCTGCCGCATCCGGCGGCATGGCGGGGGCGACGGAGGCGAGCAGGGCCGGATCGCGCGCGACCTTGTTGCCCACCGTTTCCGCTGCCGTCTGATAGTCCTGCCAGAGGTCGGGCGAAACCGACAAGAGGCTGCCGTTGGTGTCGAAGGTGCTCCGCAAGGGCTCGGCGACGAAGGAGGTCGAGAGCCCCAAGGGCGCGGGCAACTTGAGAACGTCGCGCACGCTGTTTTCCCATTGCTGGTGATTCAGGCGAACGAAACGGCTGGCCAAACCCGGACGGCTGACGATCGGTCCCGTCGGCGTGCCGGTGGTTCCACCCGCTCCGCCCGTCGAGCCGCCCGCACCGCCGGTTCCGCCGGTCGTCGAGCCGCCGGCCCCCGTCGTGGCACCGCCGCCCGTCGTGGCGCCGCCACCCGTCGTGGCACCGCCGGTCGTTGCGCCGCCTCCCGTCGCCCCTCCGCTTCCGGTCGAGGCACCCGAGCCCGCGGACCCGCCCGCGCCAGTGGGTGTGGCTCCTCCCGTTGTCCGCGAGCGAGGACCCGAATTCTCTTCGACGTCTCCGATCGAGCCGGAGCAAGCAAATACGAAGAGTAACGACAATATAGGAGCCAGGCGCGCCCTGGCCGGGTGCCTGTTTGGTAACTGGCCCGCTGCCCCACGAAGCGGAAACGGCGCGAAAGAGCTCATGGCTACCTCGGCAATCGTTGGTTGGCAGGCGAAACGGTGTGCTCGGTGATTCACCTACGCTCGAGAAATGGCGCTCCGGATCAGGAACCTTCACTCTCGACCGCTGAATCCGATCCCAGGACGAGAAATGGTCGTGGAACGGGAAAATGGTCGTGCGGACGGCTCGAGCAGGCTCGAGCGAATTTCACTCGTTCGGCATGGTCGCGGCGTCCGGCGCTCGGAGCCTCCGTCGCCCGATGCCGATGTCGCCTATGTAAGGAGGAGCCCGCGCCGTGGCCCCCCGCGAGCCTCGCTATGTAAGGATACGCGTCAGTCCGCCGTCGCGAGTTTTCGTTCGATGGCCTCGAGGTGGGCGCGCACCTCGGGGTCGCGGTCCTTCTGGCTTTCGATCTTGCGCACGGCGCTCATCACCGTCGTGTGATCGCGGTTGCCGAAGGCGCGGCCTAGCTCGGGGAAGCTGCACTTGAGGCGCGACTTGCAGAGGTACATCGCCACGTGGCGCGCGAAGGCGACGCTCTTGTGACGGTCCTTGGACAAGAGATCGTTGGAGCGCAGGTGGAAGTGGTGACAGACGGCGCGCTGGATGTCCTCCACGCTCGTCACCTGAGCGCGGGCGGGGGAAACGGCGGCGATCTCGGCTTTGGCGAAATCGAGCTCCACCGCAACGCCGGTGAGCGAGCTCTTGGCGGCGAGCCTGATGAGCGTGCCCTCGAGCTCGCGGATGTTGGAGCGAATGCTCTGCGCCAAATACACCGCGACGTCGTCGGGCAGATCGATGCCTTCGATCTGGGCCTTCTTGCGCACGATGGCGACGCGCGTTTCCATCTCCGGCATCTGGATGTCCGCGACGAGCCCCCAGGTAAAGCGTGAGACGAGGCGCTCTTCCATGCGTTCCAGTGCTTGCGGATACGTGTCGCTGGTCACGACGATCTGCTTGTCGGAGGAGTGCAAGGCGTTGAACGTGTGGAAGAACTCTTCCTGCGTCTGCTCGCGGCCGGCCAAGGACTGGATGTCGTCGACGAGGAGCAGATCGCACTCTTTTCGGTAGCGCGATCGGAACTCGTCCATCTTGTGGTGTTGCAGCGACCGGATGTAGTCGTTGGTGAAAAGCTCGGCCGAGACGTACATGATGACAGCATCGGGGCGCTCGGCATGCACGCGATGGGCGATGGCGTGCACGAGGTGCGTCTTGCCGAGACCGGTCCCGCCGCAGATGAAGAGCGGGTTATAGCGACGCCCGCTGCCGCCCGCGGCTGCCATGGCGGCGGCGTGCGCGAGTTGGTTGGAAGGACCCACCACGAAATTGGCGAAGGTGTGCTTCGGATTCATGCCTGTGGGAGCGGGCGCTACGCGCGCCGGGGGCTCGGCGAGAGGTGGAAGAGCCGACGGCAGGTTGCGAACGGAGATGGGTCGTGGCCGCACCGAAGGAACCGCGGGGCGCTCGCACACCGGGCTCTGCAGATCGCGATCGAGCGACCATGCCACCTGCACCGACCACCCCGTCATGTCGCGGATCGACTGGGTGAGCGTGGGTACGAAGTGATCGCGCACCCACTCGAGCACGAACTCGTCGCGCGCCGTGAGTGACAGAACGCCGTCGGTGAGGCTGTCGAACTGAATACCGGCAAACCACTGATCGAATGTGGTCGGCGACCGCATCCGAGTGTCGGCGACGGCTTTGTCCCAAAGCTCCCTGGTCGACCAGGTTGGAGCGGTTACCGATTGGTCACTGAACATCGACATTCGATCCACACCTTGTCCCCAGGCCTGTGGAAGAATCCCCGAGCGTGAAGTCCGCCAACCTCTTCGGACTCCATACATCGGAGGGTGTTCCACCTGGCTTGTCTGAACGAGTTTCCCCGAGTCGAAGAGCCGAGGAAAAAGGGAGCTAGCATCACCTAAGTCCCGCCGTCCACGATCATCTTCATCGCGCTCCGTAAGCGCGCGAAGCACGGCAGGTTTTTGCAAGCAACGACGAGATGGCGATCAGGTTTCGTCACTTCGAAGTTCATCCGACGATCGCCAACCTGTGAAACTCCTGACACATTCGGCGCACGCTCGCGCTTTGCGTCGCTTGATTCCCCAGAAACTTCGCCAGATCCGCGCGTCAAGAGTCGATGTTTCCCAGAAAATGCCGCCGCCTACGGGAAGGATGCACGGTTTTCTTGTCCTTTTTTTGCGACGCACGGTAGCGAGGAGAACGTTCTTCGGAAATTTCGCCCGCTGTCTCGCGCTCGGGGAAATTTTTCTGCGCGCGCGAGCCGTTCGCGTCACATGCCAAGGCTGACCTACCCTCCGTCACGTCACTTGTATTTCGGCACGGCGATCGCTCTCGCCGTGCTGTCGTCCGCCAAAATGGTGCGCGCGGAGCCGAGCGATCTCGTTCCCGAGGCCGGCTTCAACTACGGCGAGATCGAAACCGGGCGCTCGGCGGCCCTCGGGGGCGCGGTGCGGGCGCTCGGCAACGCCGTGACCGGGCTTTACGCGAACCCCGCCAACATCGCGCTCACGCGCGTGTACCATATCCAGGGCCTCGCGCAGATTTGGCCGGAAGCGCGGCGGCAGACCTACGGTGCCAGCGCGGTCGACTCGGTGACCGGTCGGTTGGCGGGGGCCCTCGGAGCGCACTACGGCGTACTCGACCCCGACGGCGTCGGTCGCAAGTGGACCGATGTCCGCCTGGCGCTCGGGTTTCCGGTCTCCGAACGATTCTATGCCGGTGTGACCGGCAAGTACCTGAACGTGCGCGACACCGGATTCCCCCGCGCAGGGTACGGACTCCCCCATAGCTACGCGTCGGCCGGACTTGCCGACGCGCCCATCGTCGAGGGCTTCACCTTCGACGCCGGGATCACCGTCAAGCCGACCAACGCGCTGTTTATCGGCGTCGTCGGTTCGAACCTCACCAACTCCGGACATGGCTTTCAACCGCTCACGCTCGGTGGGGGCATCGGCTTCGGCAACAACGACATCACGGCCGAATTCGACGTCGTCGCCGATTTCACGACCTACACCAAGGCCGACGGCTCGAACCGCACCGCCCTGCGGGCGCTGGCAGGCTTCGAGTACCTGGCGGGCGACCATTTTCCGCTTCGCATCGGCTACCGCTACGACGACCGAGCGTCCACGCACGCCATCTCGGGGGGCGTCGGCTACATCGACCCGCAATTCTCCATCGACCTTTCGATTCGACGGACCGTGGCGGGCAAGGAGCCGTTCGGTCCGGTCACATCGGTCGTCGTCGACCTGCAGTACTTCCTCGAATCGACGGGGATGACGCGCAACCCGGTCGATTCCGACTGAATCGCGGCGACATCGGGGGGCGCAGTGGGGGTGGGGCACGCCGCCCGCTCAACCGGCCATCGCTTCCAGCGCTCGGGCGAGCGGCTCCGCCGAACCGCGCAGGATCTCGCTCGGCAGCTTGCGCGGACGGGGCGTGGCATCGAGCTCACGCAAGTGCAGAAGACCACGCGGGTTGCGAAACCAGTCCTCGTCGAAAGCGCTACGCAGCTCGATCATGTCGGCGCGCGCGAGCAAGCTTGCCGTCAGGCGCTCGGCTGCGCGCAGCGAAGGGCGCGGAAAAACGCCGGAGAGCTCGGGTGGCACTCGCACCTTGAGCGCATCCTCGACGGCTTCCGCGATGGCGTTGGCCGAAGCGCTGCCCACGTCGACGGTGACGCCCACCGCAGCAAGGCGCGCCGCGGCAAGGAAGGTCGCGCCGAGGGCGCGCGAGGCTGCGGCCGCTGCGTCGCGCGAAAGACCCACGTGCTTGCGAAGAAAGAAGGGATCGGCGGCGAGCGCCGCGAAGAGGGCGCCGCGGCGCAGCGGGTGGACGTCACTCGGATCGCTGCTCGCGCTGAAAGGCGCGCGCCCCAGCACGGCCGACCGCGCGTACGCCGCGCCGAGACGGGCGAGCGCGCGCGCAAAGCTCGCGCTGCCGAGCGCCTCCGGGGTCGGGCCGAGGTCGATGGTGAGACCTTGAAAAAGCGGCGTTCCTTGGAACTGATCGAAGAGCCAACGCGCGTCGGGTTTGGTCGGCCATACGCCGGGGACGTCCCGCGCGACCAACTGGCCGACGAGGCCAGCGAGATCTTCGGCGGGGGAAAAGAGCGTGCCGGCGAGATCGCCCGTGCGACGCAAGAGCTGCTCCCCTTCCTCTGCGACCACCGCGCGATCGAAGGGGTCGAGCGAGCTCGGGTCGGCGAGACCGAGCCGCTCCGAGATCTCTTGCCTTGCTTCACGCAGCGCTTTTTCATGGCCGAGCAGCGGCGATGGCGACGCTGCCAACCCTTCGAGCCAGGCGCCCGCCTTGGCGCGCTCCTGCTCGGCGAGCACGTGGCGCACGACCGTGCGTACGCTGTGCGGGCCTGGCTCGGGCTTTTCCAGGCGCAAGGTGGGGTCTTGTCGTGCTCGGGCGACAGCGACGATGGGGCCGCGCGCGATGCGCGTGAGCGCGAGTCGGTGGATCCAGCCGAGCATGCCTTCGCGCAAGGGGTCCGTGCTCGGCAGGGCGGAAACCTCTTGGAACATGGTGCGCGTGGTGACATGGCGCACGGGCTCGTACCAAGCATCGTCGGCGGCGCGCTTCGCATCGTCACGCAGCGTCCGCCAAAAGGCGCGCTCGGCACGCGCCGCCCGCGCGATGTCGCGGTCGAGCGTCTGCGGATCGAGCTCGCTCACGGATCACCGCCTAGGACGATGCTGTCAGTTCTTGGCCCTACCCGATCGCGATCGGCCAATTCAGCGAGGCGGCCACTCGAGATGCGGCCTCGTGCTAGCGGAACGTCGAAATACGATGCGCGTCCCATCGAGGCGAACGTTCAACCGTGAATGGTGGGACGGCCGGAGAGACGCGACGAGAGCTCGCCTTCGAGCCGGGCCACGACGTCGAGGCGCGCCGCGACCCAGGCGTCGTCGGGGCGCGCTACCTCGTGGGCGAGATCGACGAAAGTGCGGAAGTGGCGCGCTTCCGCCGCGAGGAGCTCATGATAAAGCGCGTGGAGATCGGCCGGACCGCGCTCGCGCAGTGCCTCGGCGAGAAGACGAAACCGCTCGCAGGAGCGCGCTTCGATGAGCGCCGCGACGAGAAGGCGATCGACGAGCGCGGTGGTGGAGGCGAGGCCGTTGCCGGAGGGTGTCCCCGTTCGCTCGGCGCGGACGATCTTGCGCAGCTCGGCTGCGTACGCGTCGAGCGGCGGTGGTCCGAGCGGTATCCCCCTTCGTTCGAGCTCGCCGAGCACCCGACGAAAATGAGACAGCTCTTCCTCGGCCAGCGATACGAGGTGGCCGACGACCTGCGGCGCCTGGGAGGCACGAACGGCGAGCGACAAGGCGTTGCTCGCCGCTTTCATCTCGCAATGGGCATGATCGACGAGCACGGCATCGAGGTCGGCGAGCGCCGCTTCGACCCATCGCGCCGAAGTCGGTTGCGTGAGGCACAGCATGGGCGCGATTGTACACGCTCCCCACCGGCGCGCCGCCCGCAGTCAGCGTGGACGGCGCTCCGCCGGGGGCCGCCGATTCCAGCCCGTTCGTCCTCCGAGCCACCCCGCGCCGGCACCCACCGGGACGAGGACCACAAGGCCGGCCAGCGCGAAGAGCCACCCGGCCTGGACCACGCTGAGCACCGCCCCGACCGCGGCGGCCAGCGCCGCCCCGAGGGCCGCCTCCTTCGCGCCGGCGCGGTTGCCAAACCGTCCGACCAACGCCCCGGCAGCGAGGCACGCAACGGCAAAGGAGAGAATGGGCGCCGCTGTCACGGCGAACCAGAGTCCCACCCGCGTCGCCCCGGCCGCACTGGCCAGCTGGTCGGCGATCGCGTCGGGCGCACCCTCGCCGACCAGGCGATGCACCGCGCGCCCCGCGATCCAGTTGCTCAGCATCGCCAGCGGCACCCAGATGGAAAGGGCGAAGAGCGTCCCGATGAGGGTCCAGTGCCACGCCGGACGAGCGTCGTCCGGCGTCGCAGGCTCTTGCAGCACGGTCAGCCGGCGAATGGGGGCCATCGTCGAGGAGCGTACCATTCCTTCTCCCACTCGCCCCCCGCTGACAAGGGTCGACGCTGACCGGCAGCACGCGGGAAGCAACCGATCGTCGGTTCGATCGGACGAAGATCGCGCAACCGCCGAGTGGACCGGGCCGAAAGAGGCGTATGTCGCGTTCAGTCGCCATCGCCTCGGCGGTCACGTGCCTTCTCCTTGGACCGGGGGCGGCGCGCGCTGGCGAGCCGGCCATCGGCGCGCCGCGGTTCGCCTTCCTCGACGCACCTCCGCCTCCGCTGACGGATCTGCCGCCCGAACCGACGCGCGAGGGAGACGAGTACCCGCGACGCGTGTGGGAAGGCTTTCCGTCGGGAGGCGTCGGAACGCCGTTCTGTCGCGGCAGCGCCTTGGGCGCCGGTCACTGCGGCGATGCCGCCGCGGGTGCGACCATCGGGGCCGGCTTGCTCTACCGCGTGAGCCCCTACGTCGCGGTCGGCCTCGACGCGTCGTTCGCGCGCTTCACGTCGCGTACCTCGACCGGCGCAGCCGCCCCCTACAGCCATGCGAGCTTCATCGGCTTGCTCGTGCGCGGCTACTTTCTCGACCGGGGCATGCTCGACCCCTACGTGGAGACCGGGTTCGGTCAAGGCGCGGCGACGGCCGGATACGTCGACGGGACGACCGACGTCCGCACCGAAGCCGCGGCGCCTTCGGTCATGGCGGGCGCAGGCGTGGACTTTTGGCTGGCGCCGTACCTCCGCCTCGGTCCCGCATTGAACTACCGCTTCACGTGGATCTCCGACGTGCGCGGCTGCTACGCCTCGACGTGCACGGCGGTCGGTGTGGACGAGCGCGGCGCGGTCGGCAGCTACGCGACGTTCAGCGTCCGCGCGACGGTCGCGCTCGGACGCGAGATGTAAACCTCACATCGACGGTGGAAGCTGATGCGGCATCTCTTCGCCGCGCGCCTGCTTCTCTTTCATCTCGTACTTGGAGGGGCATTTGGCCAGAACCTGGGTCGCTTCGAAATGTCCAGCCGCGTTGACCTTGCCTTCGACGGTCACCCCCACATCCATTCCCGGGACATCGCGAAATGTGTCGGGGACGATGCATTTTGCGTAGGTGACGGGGAGCTGTGCTTCTTTCCCTTTGATGGTGAAGCGGTACTCGCAAGGCTGATCGCGACGCTCGAGCGAACCATGCACGAGGTTGCCTTCCACACGCAGCTGTCGCCCACCGAGCGAGCGCCCTTCGGCCATCACCTGGTCGACGTTCTTGGAGTAGACGGCCGCGTCTTTGAAGCTCGTCAGAACGAGCGCCACGATGCCCGCCCCCATGACGAGGAGCACCACCAAGAGCCGGAGGTTGCCCTTGCCCGACACGGCGCGACCTTGCAGCACGCGATCCGCGTCCCCCCGCGGGGAGGCAGCGATGGCGCGTTCGAGCTCGCGATCGATGTTCGACGCTGACATGGCTCTGTGAACCGTAGCGTCCCCCGCGGGGCCGGTCGAGGTCGAAAATCGGCGGAGCCCGCGAAGTTGCGTCGGCTCGGCGCCGAGTTTTTGCTAGGCTGAGCGCCCCCTTCTTCCGGCGTCGTCTAATGGCAGGACAGAGGATTTTGATTCCTCCGATCGGGGTTCGAATCCCTGCGCCGGAACCAGGTACATTGTCGATATTGTTGAAGTTTGGAGGCTAGCCATGATGCAAACTGCCCCTCCCGGTCGCGACGCGCCGTCCGCAATCGATCGGCTCTGGTCGAAGCCGCGGCGCTCTTCGCCCATCCGCACCGGTGCCGACTACATCGAGAGCCTGCGCAACCGAGGGCTCAAGGTGTACCTCTTCGGTGAGCGGATCGCCGAGCCCGTCGATCATCCCATCGTTCGACCGTCGATCAACGCCGTCGCACGCACCTACGACCTCGCCATCGAAAACGCCGAGCTCGCTTCGGCTCCGTCCAAGATTTCGGGACGGCGCGTGAACCGATTTCTGCACGTCACCGAGAACGTGGACGACGTGGTGCAGCAGAACAAGATGCAGCGGCGTCTCGGGCAGCTCACCGGGACCTGCTTTCAGCGCTGTGTCGGCATGGACGCGCTCAACTCGCTCTATTCGGTGACGTTCGAGATCGACCAAAAGCACAAGACGCCGTACCACGAGCGCCTGCGGGCGCTCATTCGCTATTTTCAAGAGGAGAACCTGGTCGTGGGGGGCGCCATGACCGACCCCAAGGGGGACCGGAGCAAGGGCCCTTCCGAGCAAGACGACCCCGATCTCTTCGTGCACGTGGTCGAACGGCGGGCGGACGGCATCGTCTTGCGCGGTGCCAAGGCGCACCAAACCGGGTGCGTGAATTCCCATTTCATCATGGTCATGCCGACGATGCGCCTTTCGCCGAAGGATCGCGACTACGCGGTCGTCGCCGCGATCCCCACCGGCCACCCCGGTCTCACCTTCATTTACGGGCGGCAGTCGTGTGACACGCGAGCGATGGAAGGTGGCACGATCGATCAGGGCAACGCCCAGTTCTCGGGCCAAGAGGCCATGATCATCATCGACGACGTGTTCGTGCCTTACGACCACGTGCTCATGGACGGCGAGACCGAGTTTGCCTCGATGCTCGTCGACCGTTTCACCGCTTACCACCGGCGCAGCTACGTCTGCAAAACGGGTCTCGGCGACGTCATCATCGGCGCCGCGGCCACCATGGCCGACTACAACGGCGTGAGCGGCGCATCGCACGTGAAGGACAAGCTCGTGGAGATGACACACCTCAACGAGACCATCTACGGCGCCGGCATCGCCTCTTCGCACGAGTCGAAGCCGACCTCGGCCGGCAACTACCAAAACGACGACATGCTCGCCAATGTCTGCAAGCACAACGTCACGAGGTTTCCCTACGAGCTGGCTCGATTGGCGCAGGACCTCGCCGGCGGTCTCGTGGCCACGCTCCCTTCGGAAAAGGACTTCCAGAACCCGGTGACGGGGCCCCTTCTCGAGAAATATCTGAGAGGACGCCCAGGCGTCAGCGCACTGGACCGCGCCCGCATCCTGCGGCTCATCGAGAACATGACGATGGGGCGAAATGCAGTCGGCTACCTCACCGAATCCATGCACGGGGCCGGGTCGCCCCAAGCGCAGCGCATCCAGATCGCGCGGGGCATGGATCTGGAAGGAAAAAAGCGCCTCGCACGGGCGCTGGCCGGCATCGAAGAACCGGCGCCGAAGGACGACGACAACGGCGCGCACGGGGGAAACGGCCGGCCTTGAGCTTTGGCTCGGGCTACGTCAACCTACGGACCCCCATGTCGCAGTGTGGATCGCACGCCGTCCTCATGATCACGACCAGCCCCGACGGGACGACGACGACCGTGGTGCGTCGGCGCATCGACCTGCACTGCGAGCTCGATCAAGGGCACACCGGGCGACATCGCGACGACACGAACGGCGAAGAATGGGACATCGGGGCGTCGGGGAGTCGACCTCCCACGTTGCTGCGACAAGAGGACGAGGACGGGTAGCGAGTGCCCTTCGGCTCGGCGCTCCTCGCCCATCGCCGTTTTTTTTCGATCGCCGTGGCGGCGGGAATGCTCCTCGCGCTGACGGCGCTGCGGGTGGGTTTTTTCCTCGATGACTATGCCTTCGCGGTCTGGCTCGATGGGACGAGCCCCAAGCGCGTCACTCCCTTCGATCTCTACGAGTTTGCCCTCGGCGACCACGCCAGCAACTTCGAAATGGTTCGCCGCGGCCCGTGGCCCTGGTGGACCGACCTCGACCTCAAGATCCGTTTCTTTCGCCCGCTCTCGAGCGCGCTGCTCTTCACCGACCACGCCCTCTTCGGGCACGCCCCCATCGGCTACCACGTCCACGCGCTCGTCTGGTACCTGGCCGTGCTCGTCGCGGTGGGGCTCCTTCTCAGGTTCGCCCTCTCCCCCTCGCTCTTTGCGCTGAGCTTTCTCTTGTACGTGCTGAGCGGCGGCCATGCCGAGCCGGTGGGATGGATCTCGGCGCGTCACATGCTCGTGTCGGCGGCGCCTTCGGTCGCGGGGCTCGCCGCGCACCTCTTTTATCGCGAACGCGGTTTTCGCGCAGGGCGCTGGCTGTCCATCTTGGGCGTGCTGATCGGGCTCGCTGGCGGTGAAGCGGCGCTCGGTGCGCTGCTCTATTGGCTGGCCTACGAGGCCGTCGGAGCACCCGGTCAACCGGGGTGGCGAGCGCGCGCCGTCCGCACATCGTTGCCCCTCGGCATCGCCGCCGCGTATTTCGCGGCCTACAAGGCGGCCGGTTATGGCGCCGCTCACAACGACGCCTACCTCGAGCCGTTCACCGATCCGTGGCGGTTTTGCCTGACCGCGGCGCAGCGGGCCCCGCTCTTGCTGGGTGAGCTTCTGGGGAGCACTTCGTCGGAGTGGGCCCAGGTCTTCTCTCCGGCTCCCTTCGTCGTGGCCGGGATCGTGACGCTCGTCGCCTTCGGCGCGCTCGTGCGTGCCGTCTGGCCCGCGGTTGCGGCCGAGGACCGTCGCTCTCTCCGCTGGCTCGGCGTCGGCGCGGTGCTGGCGACACTCGTCACGTTGGGCGGGTTTCCGGGATCGCGTCTCTTGCTCCTTCCCGGGATCGGAGGATGCGCCTTCATCGCCGCCGTCATCGTGCATGCTGGCAAAAGGCTCGCCGAGGCGACCTTGGGGGGCGCCACGCGCGTCGCGCTTCGAGCCGGGCGAGGTTTTCTCGTCCTCGTCCATGTCGTGCTTTCGCCGTTCGTGTTTCTCGGCAGCATCGCGACGGTCGCCGAACTGGGCGCGACCACGGAGCGCATCGATCGCACGCTGGACGGCGTGCTGGGAAGCGTGAACCCGCGTTCATCGCCCGCGCCGCATGTTTTCATCCTCTCTGCTTCCGACCCGGTCGGGGGTCTGTACGTTGGCGCTGCGCGGGCGATGCGCGCGCCGAAAACGGTGTCGTCGTGGCTCACGCTGTCGCTGGCGCGCGCCACGCATTCCATCGAACGCGTGGGGGACCGCACGCTCGTCCTCACCGCCGATCCGGGGATGCTGCACGGAAGTTTCGAAGGCGTCTTTCGCGGGGCGGACCACCCGCTTCGCCGCGGCGATCGCGTCGACCTCGATGACGCCAGCGTGACCGTGCTTGCCACCGCGGGCCGTTACCCCACGTCGATCGAAGTCGTATTTCGCGCGTCATCGATCGACGATCCATCGCTCGTTCTGTTGGCCTGGCGCGACGGCAAGCTCGTGCCCGTACGCTTGGCGCCGGGTGAACGCATCGAGGTGCCGTGGTCGGCCGGGCCGACCGGCTTCTTTTGAACGGTCGAAAAAGGAACGAAGGGCTTGCGCAGGGGGACCCTTTGGATCCAATCTCCGAAGGCCACGTGGCCGATTCGAATCCGAAGTCCGACGACACGACCATCGACGAAGGTTGGGACGAAGAACCGCTGGCCCCGCCAGCTCCGTCGGCCCCGTCCCCCTCGCCGATATCGGCACCGCCCGCCGCGCCCGTGGCACGTCCTGCATCCGTCGCGCCCACCGCCGCGCCACGTCCTGCATCCGTCGCGCCCGCCGCCGTGCCACGTCCTGCATCCGTCGCGCCCACCGCGCCCGTGCCACGTCCTGCATCCGTCGCGCCCACCGCGCCGGCACCGGTCCTCAACGCCTGGGGGCCGGTCCCCGCATCGCGGCCGCCGACGAGTGGCGGCGCTCTCGGCACGAGCGTCCCGCCGATCGCCCCGCGACCTGCGCCGCCCGCGGCGAGCACGGCGCGACCTGCGCCGCCTGCGGCGAGCACGGCGCGACCTGCGCCGCCCGCGGCGAGCACGGCGCCGACGGAGCCCGGACGCTCTATCGAACCGGTTGCCGTCGTCGCGCGACCGATCGAGCAGCGGCCTCTCGCCGCCAGCGTCGCCGAAAGCTCGTCTTCGGCCGCGCCCGCGATCGCGACCGCGCCCCAACATGTTTCGCCTGGCGCTCCTCGGGCAAACGCCGTTCCAGCGAGCGAAATCGCTTCACCGAGCAAGAAGGCGAAGTTCGGTCGCAGCCCGAAGGACGCGCGCGCCGCCAAAGCTGCCAAGAAAGCCGTCAAGAAAGCGGCTCGGCTGGCCGAGCGAAAGGCACGCGCCAAAAACAGCAACAAGGCAGCGACGCGCGCCGCCCCATCGCCCGCCAAAGAGCGTCAGCTCGATGCGACGCCCGCTTCCACGACGGCCAGCGCCCGCGGGCGCAAAACGGACGATGCGCCGTTGCCGGACGTGCGTCACCGCGCGGCCGCTTCGCCACCAACCGCCAAGCGATCGACCGGCTCTTCGGCACGTCCGAGCAGCGGCGTGCGGGCGATGAGCACCACCCTGCTGATCCTCGTTGCCGCCGTTCTGGTGATGGCGGCTCTTGGTTGGTTCTTGGCGTCGCGACACTAAATACTCCGTCAGTTCTTCGCCACACCCGATCGCGGATCGGCCAATTCAGCGAGGCGGCCGTTCGGGCGCCTTACTCGGGCAGCGCGGTGGGATCGCGGAGCAAGGCGCGGGTGAAGCTCGCGCGCAGATAAAATCCGCGCGGCACCGTCGCAATCCACTCCCCCTCGGGACCAAAGGAAAAGGTACGCACCCGTCCGGTGGCGGCTTTGGGTCGAACTTGCAGCCAGCGTCCGCTGCGCGCCGTCAGCGTCTCCACTTTTCCCGTAGCGATCACGCCCATCGCCGTTTCGAAGTCGTCGCGCAGGACGGCCTCCTGCGCGGGCGTGGGACGCCACAGGAGAGGTGCGCCGAAACGCCGGCTCTCCACGGCGTCTTCGTCGGCGACGACGATGGGCACGAAGAGCACCTGGCCAAGCTTGGCGCGCGCCACCGACGAGCTCCAATCGACGCGCTCGGCATCCGCGAGCGCGATCGAGCAAACGAAGGTCGATTCGCGGGGCGTTCCCGCGCCGTCGATGGGAATCGTCTTGAGCTCGATACCGAGGCGGGGAAAGTCGGGCACGCTGGCCGACCCTGCTTCCGCGCCGAGTGCTTTCTCCACCAGGGCGCCCATCTTGCCCTTTCCGCGCCGACCCGCGACCGGAACGGGGGCCCCGAGCGCGCGTGCGAGCTCGCCGATCGTACGGCCGGAAAGCCACGCGGCGCGATCGCAGAGCTCGTGTGCACTGGAGGGCGGAAAGACGACCATCCGTTCGCCATCGTGTCTAGCACTGCTCGCGTCGATTGCGCGAAGGGCGTCCGCTGCCCGGACGACAGCGCGAAGGCGCCCGGGCCGTGTGGAAACGACATGTAGTTCTCGGTCGTCCTCAGATCGTCTTTCTCCGTCGCGCGTCAGCAGGTCGGAAGCACGGAGGAAAAAACCATGATTTTGCGCTGGATCGACCCTCATACCCGACGGAGCATCGCCCTTGCCGCCATCGTGCTCAGCGTGGCGGGCCTCGTGCTCGCGGAGCGAGGCCATCCCTACGGAACAGGGTTGGTCGTCGCGACCGACGCCGATGTCGCGCGCGATGGAGTGCCCTCCCCGACGTCGACGCCTTTTTCCGCGCGCGGCGCGTCCGGTCGATTCGCCATCAGCCACGGACGCCTCTTGGCGTCCGGTGTTCGCCCCATGCATGTCGAGATCCGCGTGCGCGCCGTCGATGCGGAGGTGGTCGAGGCGCGGGCGCCGGTCGCACTGGTCTTGGTCATCGACACGTCCGGTTCGATGGCGGGCCGCAAGATCGAGGACGCACGCCGCGCGGCGCTGGCCATGCTCGACGAGATGAGACCCGACGACATGGTGGCGGTCGTGCGGTTCGCCAGCAGCGCGGAGACCCTGGTCCCCCTCGGTCGCGTGGACGATGTCCGCAGCGAGGCTCGCCGCAAGATCGAACGCCTGCGGGCGGAGGGAAGCACCGATATCGCCAACGCCCTTCGCAATGCCGATCACCTTCTCGGCTGGACGCGCGATCGACGCATCGGCCGCATCGTTCTCGTCACCGACGGGCGTGACACCTCGGGCGCTCCTGCCAGCACGGGACTCGAGCTGGCGCGCGTCGAGGCGAGCCGCGGATTGACCGTGTCGGCGCTGGGCATCGGAGCGGACTTCGACGACGCCTACCTCGCCGGCATTTCCCATGCCGGGCGAGGCAACTACGAGTACCTGCGCGACACTTCGGCGCTGGCCCGCTTTCTCTCCAAGGAGCTGTCGGAGACGGCGCGCACCCGGGTCAAGAGCCTGGAGGCCCACCTCGATTTGCCTCCCTCCGCCCGCATTCGTGACGTGTGGGGCGCTACCTGGGACGGCCATCGGCTCTCCTTCGGATCGCTCTTCGCGGGCGACGAGCGGCGCGCGGTGATCGCCATCGACGTACCCATCGATCAACCGGGAAGCTCGCTCGCCATCGGTGGCTCGCTCTCTTTCCGTCTCATCGACGATTCAACGGTACGCGTCGAGCTCGCCTCGCTCATGGTCACGTCCGTGGCGACGGCCGAAGAAGTCGACAATGCGCGCGACATGTCCGTCATCGCCTCGGTCACCAGCGTGATCGCGTCGCGGCGCGAGACCGAAGCCGCGGCGGCTTTCGAGCGCGGCGATCGCGAGCGAGCCATGGCCTTGAACGCGCAGAACCAGGCTGAAATCGAGAAGGTCCGGCGCGCGGCGCCCGCTTCGATCGCAGCTCCCCTCGAAGCACAGAAGCGCGCCTATGTGAACCACCAAGGTACGTTCGCCACCGCTCCGCCTTCGGCCGGCGCGGCGCGTGACATCGGTGCCCAAGAGCGCAAGAACGCCGACCGCGCGGTGACGTACTGAGATGACGATGCTGCGCAGCATCCTGGCGGCGCTCGGCGCCGCCGCTTGTCTCTTCGCGTTCGCGGCGCTCGGCGAGGTTGCGGCCGGCGCCGTCACACGAGCCATGGCCGGCGTCGCCATGGGCATCGCGATGAGTGCCCTGCTCTACGGGGAAGCGACGTTTGCCGCGGTTGCCCTCGGTGCGGTCTCGCCGCTCCTCTTCGCCGCGACGGAGCGGGCGTCGCTCGCCGTCGCAGCCTCCGCGATGTGCCTCCTCTGGCTCGCCCCCCGCTTCGTTCTGGCGGACACGCGGCGAAAGCTCGTCCTTCTCACGGCGGTTTCGCTGGTCGCCGCTTTCGTCGCGGGCTTCATCTTCGCCGCTTACAGGGAGGCGCCCTTGGCCGCCCACGCGGCGTCGTGCGTCTTCGCGGGCTCGTGCTTGTCGCTGGTAGGCGTCGTCGTGCCGGTCGCCACGACGACGGCGTACGCGCTGCGCACGGCGGCGGCCGTCATCGACGGCCCCGTGCGTGACGTTCTCTTGCGCGCAGCCGAGGTGCACGAAAGCTCACGCTGGCAGCCGCGGGGGCGCGCCGCGCGGCGCAAGTGGCGGACCATCGTCCGCCTGTCCGATCAGCGTGCCGCGCTGGAAGGCGCGAGTGGCAGAGATGCAGAGGAGCAGCGCCGCGACATCGATCAGCGTATCGAGGCGGCCGCGCGCGAGCTCGCCCCGGCGCCAGGCGAACCGACGGTAGCGCCCATCGCGGCGACGCCCACCTCGGATGCTGCATCGCCCGATTCGACGGTCGCCGATTCGCCGGTCATGCAGGAGCAAGCACTGAACGAAACCGAATCGTCCGGCGAGCCAGGCGCCCCAATCGAAGAACGTCCGCCCGCCGCAGCCGAAGCGCGGACTATGCCGCCGACCGACGTGTAGCCTACTGCGCCGTCGACTACGCATTGACCACACGGTCTTCGCGCCACCGTGGCATGGCGCGCCCACTGTGATGTCGTTTTCAATCTGCTGTGGCGTCGCCAGCACGCACTGTCTGTTTTTCGACGGACTCCCGCACGAGTTACGCAAGGGGCAATGCCGCTATTTCGCCGACCGTGGGCGCCGAGACGGAGGGCACGAGGTTTGCGATGGTCGGTCGCCGATGGATCGCGACGACATGCAACGCCGTGTGCGTAGACTCGGATTGCGCACATGGATGACCAGCGCCGCTATCGCTTGGTCGCTCCTTTCGGCGTCGGCTGCGCGGGCACAGAGCGACGACGTCTCTGCGACCGCACCTGGCGAACGAGCTACGCCGGCGCGCGACGCGCCGAGCGCCAGTGGCACGGTGATCAGCATCGATCAGGAAGACATCGTGCTCGATCTCGGATCGTCCAAGGGCGGCGTGAACGGCAGCGTCGTCGATCTCTGGCGTCCGTTCAAGCTGCGCCACCCGGTCACGGGCCAGACCTTGACCGATCGCTTTCGCATCGGCGCGCTGCGGCTGGTTCAAGTGCAAAAGACCCTCGCCTTGGCACGCCCGGAGGGCGTCCTGGCCCGCGTGCCGGCGGCGGGCGACGTGGTCGTCATGACGCATTCGACCGAGCGTCCTCCCGTCACGCATCCCAGCGCCGTTGCCGGCACGAGGACGGCGCCCAACGCTCCCAGCGGTGAGCCGCTCGATGCCGAGGGGCGCGAGCTCTGCGCCATGTTCGATTCGCTCCAGGGCGAGCCCATCGCGACGCGCATTTTGCGCTACGAGCAGTTTCTGCAAGCCCATCCCAACGGGACCTATGCCCGCGTCCTCTGGGAAGAGGCGGACGCGCTGCGGAAGCTGCTCGGCGAAAAGCGCGCCGCGACCAATCGGTTGGTCGACGGACCGGAGCGGGGCGTGACTTTCACGCCGCCATCGTCGGCTTTGGCTCACGAACCGCTCGCCATCGGCGTGGAGATCCCTCGCGCGGCCGGCGCGGTGCTGCACGTACGGCATGCCGGTGAGATGGCGTACCAGTCGTTTCCCATGCGTGCCGCGGGAGCGCGCTACTACCGCGGCACCATCGACGCCGCGCAGATGCAAGGGCCCGAGGTCGAATACTTCATCGAGTCGGTCGCTGCCGTCGGAACGGCCGTCCCCGCCGTCGGAACGGCCGATGCGCCGCAGAAAATCGAGGTGCATGAAGCGCCGCGGCCATTGCCGCCTTCGCGCCCGGCCGCGTCGGCAGCGATCTTCACCGACTACGCCGACTACAACCGCCTGCGCGGCAACGACTACGCCTGGCAGACGGAGGGGCAGTTCGGGCTGCGCTATGCCGACAAGGGCGTACGCGCCGTTCGGTCCGGGTTCGGTGTTTATCGCGGGTTCGGTGGGTCGGTGTTGGAGCTCGATTCGCTCGGCCGCAGGGCACGTCGGGTCGGACTCACCTACGGCTATTTGGAAGGCGAGTTTGCCACCAGCAGGATCGTCGCACTGATCGGACGGCTCGCCTTGGGTCTCACCGACGACGGCGTCAACGGCGGAGGACAGTTCTTCGTCCGACTCGGCAACGACCAGATGACCAATCTGCTGCTCGGCGGCGAAGTCTTGGGCGGTATCGGCACCCGCGGCATCGCCGAGCTTCAATGGAACACGCTGCCGCGCGTGCCCATCGTGCTGCGCACGGAAGTGACCAACCAACCCGCCGGTACGAGCCCCGGCCGGTCGACGGCGCCCGATCCGGCGTCCACCGTCGCGGTAGATCGAGGAGACATCGGCGCGCGAGCGATGGTGCAGGTCGGTTATCGGTTGGTCCCCGAGCTCACCGTCGCGCTGCGCGCGTCGTACGAAGGACGAACCATTCAGCACGCCGGCCCAGGCGCCGGCGCGGGAGCCACGTTTTCATGGTAATCGCATCGCTCTACCGATTGGTTGCGACGGTCGGCTTCGGTGCCACCTTGCTGGCGACGTCGAGACCGGTGCGCGCGGACGTCGACGCCGAAGGGCCGGCCCTGCATCACGCTCCGCTGTCGGTGGCACGGCCGGGCGAGTCCATCTCCATCGTGGGGGCCATCGATCACCCCGAGCTCGTGAAGAGCGCCTTCGTGGTGTACCGGACGCCGACCGACGCCCTGCGCCAGGTTCCGTTTCAGCGCGCGTCCTCGGGCCCCTATGTGGCCATCATCCCCCCCGAAGACGTGCGCACGCCATCGATCGCCTACACCGTCGAGCTCGAGCTCGTCGCGGGGGAGAGGCGCACCGTGTTCGCCAGCCGCGACGAAATGCAACCGATCGAAGTGCCCGGCGATATCGACGAGGGGCGCGAGCGGGCGGCAGCGGAGCGACTCGGGGGCCGGCGATCCGTGGTGACCACCTCCGCGGAGTACGTGGTGTTCGGCCAGCGCCGCGAAGTCGAGGGACGCGTCGTCGCCGACCGCTATTGGCGAACGGAAGCGGCCTACACCTATCGACCGCTCCGCTCCGTGGCAGAGTTCGGCATTCGCGCCGGCGTCGTGCGCGGCCCGAACCCCGACCCCGATCCCAAAAAGCCCGACCTCGGCCTGAACTACGGGGCGCCGAGTGTGCGCTTTCGGCTCGGCGACATTTGGCATCTGGAAGGGGAGTTTCTCAGCAGCGTCACCGAAGTGGGGTTCTCCGTCGGCACCGGCGCCGCGCTGCTCATCGGCGATCCCTATGGTTCCAAGCTCACGCTCGGCTTCGAGACGATCCAGGTGTTCGGCACGCGCCTCTACAGTCGCATGGACATCGCGGCACGGCGCGATCTCGTCATTTCCCCGATCGTCGAAGTCACCGACATGCCGCACGCCGATCGCTTCGGCGTGCGCCTGCTCACCGAGGCTCGCTTCGACGCCGGCAAGGGGTTCGGTGTCGGATTCGTGGGCGGCTATCAAGCTCGCGTCGCCACGAGCGGCGGCCCGACCATCGGCCTCCGCGGCTCCTACGCATTCTGAGAAGGCGTTGCCAACGCCGACGCCGCGCCGGACTTCCGGGCGCCCCCTTTGGACAGAGCCAACCGGCCCCGTTTTGGCTAAGTTCGACGGGCGCTCGCCCGCGCGCCCTGCGAGACCTCACGATGCCAGCCAGCGAGACCAAAGAACGCCCCAAAAAGCCGCCGCTGCGCGCTCGTCTTCGCGCGCGGTGGCCGGAGATCCGGAATATCTACTTCACCTTCGACCCGCGCAGCCTCGGACTGGCGCGCATCGGCCTCGGTGTTCTGCTTCTCTACGATCTTTGGCGGCGCGTGGGCGGCATCCCCACCTGGTACACCAACGAGGGCCTGCTCCCGAACCACGCCGTGCTGTGGCGACCGGATTCCGACTACATCTTTTCGTTTTTTTTCGCCGCTTCCACCGCCGGCGAGGCCGCCGTTCTCTTCGTCCTTACGGCGCTGGTCTATCTTTGCTTTCTCGTAGGGTGGCACACGCGTCTCGTTCACCTGCTGGCTTTCGCCTGCATGGTGAGCGTGCACAGTCGCGGCACGTTTCTCGAGAACGGCGGCGACGTCGCGTTGAACCTGCTTTGCGGCTGGACGCTCTTTTTGCCGATGGGCGTGCGCTTCTCCATCGACGCGCTGGCCAGAAGCCTGCACGCCCGACGTGAGCACGCGGTCAGCGAGCTCGGCGATCGCAGCGTTTGGCGCGCGCCGGCGGCTCGCCCGGTGGTCTCCCTGGCGGTGCTGGCCGTGCTCCTGCAGGTGTCGGTCATCTACTACTTCAACGCCGTCCACAAACACGGCTGGACCTGGCGCGAGGGCAAGGCCATTCACTACGTCCTTTACCAAGAGCGCATGGTGACGTGGTTCGGCGTCCTCGTCCGACGGCACATGACGCCGCTGCTCTCCATGATCATGACCTACGCGACGCTGCTCGTGGAGATCTCGGCGCCCCTGCTCATCTTGAATCCCGTGCTCCGCTACCGCACGCGCACGATCGCCATTCTCATTTATCCCGCCCTTCATTTCGCATTCGCCGCGTTTCTCAACCTCGGGCAGTTCTCCTTCAACATGATGGGGTACTTCCCTCTGCTGCTTTCGCCCACTGATTGGCAGGCGATCAACCGCTGGGTCGCGCCGCCGGAGCACCGCGCTCGCACGGTGCGCTTCGACCCTTCGTCCCCACTTCTCTCTGCCTTGGCACGGCTGCTGGCACGGCTCGACGCCTTCGATCGCCTCACGTTCGAGGCGCTCACGCCGAGCGCACCGGAAGGAGACGATGCCAAACCCGCCGCGCCGTCACCCTGGGTGGTCGTGAACGCGGCCACTGCTGCGCAAACGACCGGCGTCTTGGCGATGGCGGAGTGCGTCGAGGCGCTCGCTTTCGGTCGACTCCTGGGTGCGATGCTGCGCACGGGCGTCGGGCAAAAGATGGCCAGGTTCGCGTACCGCTTCATCGCGCGCCGCGAGCGGACATTGGAGGCTTCTTTCGGATGGGAAGCGATCACGCCCGCGGGTGTCGTTTCCCCGGCCGACGTGCCCCGCGAACCGGCCGAATCCGACGAAGGGCCTCCCGTCCGGCGTTGGATCCGCCGTCGCACCACCGAGCTGCGCGAGCTCGCGCTCGTGGTGCTCGTGGTCGCCGTCGCCAGCCAGGTCCTGATGGAGAACAAAGCCGTGCCGCCGCAGCTCAAATGGGGGCAGCCGAAGTGGATCCTGCAGCTCGTCGGCTACCCGAGGATGTTTCAGGGGTGGGGCATGTTTTCGTCCGACGTCCCGACCGGCGAACGGATGCTCTACGTCGACGCCGTCACCTTTGGCGGAAGGCACGTCGACCCCTTCAACGAAGCGGGGAGTCGCGTCGCCAATCTTCCCGTCGACCGCATCCCCGAGCACATGGAGCAGGACGAGTTCTGGTGCGACTACACCAATCGAATCCCCGAGCGTCAGCCCTACTGGCGGATGCTCAAGGAGTGGATCCTCGCCTACCACCTTCGCACCATGCGGCGCGAAGACCGCATCCTCTCTTTCGAGGCGAAGTTGATCGAGAGCGACAGTCCGCCGCCCGGCGAGCACGAGGTGCGAAACATCCGAACCAAAGTCATGATGACCGACCGCGACCCGTAGCCCCGGCTCTCCGCTCGCAGATGGCGTTGTCGCACCTTGACGCACCTCTCGCCCAGTATGCCGGTATGGCCTTTTCGTCGATACTCGGGCGGATGGTCTCCCGCCCATGAAACGATCGATCGTTCGAGGGAACCGACCGCGCTCGGGGGGTGTCCGATGCGATGTGCAAGGGCTTGCGCCATCGGGTGACGCGGCGGCGTCCGGCTCGGCATGAGCGGCTTCGACGACGAAACACGGTTCATCGAGCGGCTGCGCGCACGCGACGAACGGGCTTTCAACGAGCTCGTCAAGCAATACGAGCGGCGCATCTTCGGCCTGCTCCTGCGCATGATCGGGCGGCGCGATGAAGCCGAGGATCTGGCGCAGGAGGTGTTCGTGCAGGTCTTCAAGGCCATCGGCACCTTCCGCGGCGAAGCCAAGCTCTCGACTTGGATTTTTCGCATCGCGATGAATCTTTCCAAGAACCGCACCAAGTACCTCGCTCGCCGGCGTACCGATTCGCAGGATCATTTCGCGGGACCGGGCGAGGAAGTGCCCATCCATCGCGCGCGCAACTCGAACATGGGCATCATCGATCGGCCCGATGAGCTCTTGAGCGGGGTCGAGCTGGAGGCCATCGTCGAGCGGTCGATCGCCGAGCTGGAGCCGGAGTTTCGCGAGGTCCTGATTCTGCGCGACGTCGAGGAGATGAGTTATGAAGAGATCGCCGAAATTACCGGCCTCGCCGACGGCACCGTCAAGAGCCGGATCCATCGGGCACGCCTTCAGCTGAAGCAGGCCGTCGAGCTTGCCCTCGGGGAGAAGATCGGATGACGGACAAGGACGACGGGCGCCCCCCGGAGCCGCAAGCCGAGAGCGAAGAGAGCACGCAGGAGAGCGTCCGCTCCATCCTTCGGCGCGCCAAGATCCGGCGCCCCGAAGTCGACCTCTTGACCGGAGTGCAACGCCGGATTCGCGAGCGCTCGCGGGGTCGCTTCTACGCCGACGGCTGGAGCCGTCGTACCTCTCCGACCTCGACCTATATCGTGACGAGCCTGCTCATGCTCGTCATCCTCTCGCTCGTGTATTTCGTTTTGCTGCCGAGCGTGCGCCTGCAATGATCGTCAGTCCTTCCAAGGTGCGAAGACCGGAGCGTCGCGTCCTCTTCATGGGGACGATCGGCCTCTCTGTCCTTTGCACATCCGGTTCGGCGAGCGCGTTTTGCCGGAACAGGACATGCGGCGAGAACTGCACCCTCGACGAAAACACATGTCCCGTCGAAGGAAAACCGATGGTCTGGGCGGGGTCCTGCCTCAGCTACAGCGTTCAGCGGGACGGCTCGCCGTCGATTTCTCGTGACGAGCTGAGCCAGGCGACCGAGGCCGCGTTCCGAGCTTGGCAGGAGGCGCAGTGCCCCTCGACCGGTGCGCCGCCCAGCATTTCGGTCAGCGACGCCTTCGGTCCGGCGATCTGCGGTCGCGTCGAATACAACCCCCGCCAGGCCAACGCGAACATCATCGTGATCCGTGAGAGTTGGGAGGAAGGCGCGCGCAACGTGCTGGCTTTGACGACCACGAGCTTCAGCACGGTCACCGGCGAGCTCTTCGACGCCGACATCGAGGTCAATGGCTCGCAGCCGATATCGGCTGGGCCGCTCGAACCCAATTTGTTCGATCTCCAGTCGATTCTCACTCATGAAGCTGGTCATTTCTTCGGCATTGCCCATTCCAACAAAGGCCTCCCGGACTGTCGCAGTGGCGCGACGATGTGTCCGCACTACGTGCCCGGAATCGACGACTTCCAAACGCTGGATGAGGACGACGTGGCCGCGATCTGCACGGTCTTCCCGCCCGAACGAAATGCTCCGGCGTGCGATCCGAGGCCGCACCTCGGCTTCTCCCCTGAATGCGGCCTCGATCCCATGACCGGTGCGGGGTGCTCGCTGGCCGTCTCGGCCGGCCCCTGGTCGGCTCGGGGCGTGACCGCCTTCGCCCTCGCGTTGGGTGTGGCGGTCGCCCGCCGGCGTCGCACGGGGCAACGCGCTCAGAAGCTCGCGTAGGGACCGAGGCCGACCGCCGCATAAGCGTCGACGACGCGCGCCGGTTCATCGGCTCGACCTGCAAGGGGTCGGAGGTAGAACGCCAAGACGGCGTATTCCGCGGAGAGTCTGATCTCGAGCGAGCGCCAAATCGCGACGCCGACCGCGCCACGAATTTCGGCTCCGACGCCCACGGCGGTGGGAAGATGCGGGTATTTCAGATCGCCTATCTCGCGACTGCTCGGCGCCGCAATGGAGAACGCATGAAGGTAGCTCAGGGTCCAGAGGAGCGTGACCGGCAGAAGCCGAACGCCCACGCTGCCGCCCAGTCGAATCATCCGATACGCGGCGGTGGGCGCCTCCAGGTCCGGCCCGCGCGGCAGTTCCGCTCCGAAATCGAAGTTCCATCCGCACAAGCTCGCGGACACCGCGAGGTCGAGCGGCAGTCGGCTCTCTGGATGGACCGGGATTCGATAACGTAGACCGACGGCGTAGCGCGAAAACGAGGTGTCGACCGGCAACCAGCGCATGTGCTGAGGCGCTCCGAGGCGTGCGCTCTCGGAATCAAAGCCGAAGGCCTGCGCGTAGCGCAAAGAAAACCCGAAACCTCGCCAGAAGCTCGAGCCGACGTTGGCGAATGGAAACAGCTCTGCCTCGAGCGAGAAGGACGGATAGCCGTTCGCGTCGTAGCTCCGCAAGTTGGGCGCCGTGAACTCCGTGTGCCGGAAAAAACGCCCTTCCCACAGAGACGCGACGCCCAGCACGATGACCGGCGTGGGGTTGGTCCGCTGCGTCGTGTCCGTACCGCCCTCCCCGTCCGGCGCCGAAGTCGTAGGCGCCTCCGCCCGCGCGTCAGCCGCGGCAAGGAGTGCCACCAACGAAAGGATGGCCAGCTGGTTCGATGACGTCACGATCGCGACTCCGTGCCGGAGGCACTCCGGTGCACGGCGGGGTGGGGGCCCTGTTCGGCGGTCGGTGTTCTACGCGATCCAGCGCGCGAGCACGCAGGTGATGTTGTCCGGTCCTCCGTTTTCATTGGCGCGCTCGACCAGGCTGCGCGCCGCCGAGCGGAGATCGGTCGACGTGTCGACGATGGAAAGGATGTCGGGGTCGCTCACCGGGCCAGAGAGGCCGTCGGAGCAGAGCAGCACGATGTCGTTGGCGCGCGGCACTTCGAAGCGCGTATCCACCTTGACGGTGTCCTTCATGCCGAGCGCGCGCACGATGACGTTCTTGTGCGGGAAATTGGCAATCTCCTGCGGCGTGAGCCGCTTCATTTTGATGTAGTCGTTGAGGAGCGAGTGATCCTCGGTCAGCTGGTCGAGCTTGCCGTCGCGAATGCGGTAGACGCGACTGTCGCCAACGTGAGCGACGTACACGCCGTCGACCACCGCGAAAATGGCGACGATGGTGGTCCCCATGCCGCGCTGGCGCGGATCGCGCTGGGCGGCTTCGAAGATCCGTAGATTCGCGAGCTTGATGCCGGTGATGAGCCGGTTTTCCTCGTACCCTTTGGACCGGTCCATCTTGTAGGGCCAGGTCCTTTCCGGGTCGTCGGAGGTGGCCGAGAAGAACTCCCGCAGCGTGTCGATCGCCATTTTGGAGGCGACCTCGCCGGAGGCGTGACCCCCCATGCCGTCGGCGACGACATAGAGGCCGTACTCGCTGAAGATAGCGAGGTTGTCCTCGTTATGACTTCGCTTTCTGCCGACGTTGGTCTCACCGGCGACTTCGACGCGAAGCGGTTCAGACACGGCTTGCCTTGGGAGGGTGTTCATAGAGGAAGGCTGCATTCAACAAGGAGCATGTCCCTCAAGTCTGGCGAGGTCGCACATGCCCACCCGGAATCGTGAATGCGAAGCGGGCGGAGTGTCAATCGTCATGTTGAGGAGCGGTTCGGTCGATCGGCGGTAACGCACCGCTGCACACCAGAGCAGCTTCGGCCAAGTTGCCTCGCGTAGCAAGAGCGGTTCGCTTTTCGTAGGATAGACAGCCATGCCCGATCTCGTACGATAGACAATCATGCTGGCAATGCGCGGGGTTTTCTTGCTTTGCCTCTTGGTAGGGGGGCCGCTCGGCATGGCCGCGATAGGCTGTGGAACCAGCGAAAACGGCACACCGGAGCCCCCAGATAGTGGGGCGCCGCCGTCCCGCGACCCGGTGCTCGACGGCGGCGGCGAAATCCCCGCGCCCCCCAATGGGTCGAGCCTTTGCCCGGCTGGCGTCTGCAATTATCAGACGGGGACGGGGTGCGGCGCGGACGGCGGACCGGTTTCGTGTGTCCCGCTCCCGATGGGAAGCACGGTCCAGCCGGCCTGCGAAAGGGCAGGGCGGACCCCCGACGGCGACACCTGCGCCCAGTGGACGGACTGCGTTTCGGGCTCGATTTGCGCCGCTGGCCGCTGTCGCAAGCTCTGCTGCGGCCGCGATTGGACCGGCTGCGGTACGAGCACCGAGCATTGCCTGCGTCCGCTCCAGATCCAGCTCGCCGACAACAGCGTCGTCGCGAGCGGCGCCTACCTCTGTTACCCCGTCAACCAATGCGATGCACTCGTCCCTTCTTCATGCGCAGCGATCGAACCGGGCACGACGTGCCAGATTGCCGACCCGACCGGCGCCACGGCGTGCCTGCCCGAAGGCGGGGGCGGCGTCGCCTCTGCGTGTCCCTGTCGGGGGGGATTTACCTGCGTGGAAGGCGGTTGCAGGCGTCTCTGTCGCGCCGTGCCGGGAGGGGGAGAGCCTTCGTGCCCCGCGGTCGAAGGCATCTGTGTGCACTTCAACCGCGATCCGCCGGGCGTGGGAGAATGCACGCCGATCTAGCGGCGGCCTCGCCGCATCCTACGTGGCCGCCTCGCTGAATTGGCCGATCGTGATCTGGTATGGCGAAGAACTGACAGCGTAGTGCTAGGGGCACGGGCTCCATCACTGCGCCCGCACGAGGGTGATCTCTCGGCTCTGACCGATGTCCCAGTGCAGGGTCTTTTCCCCCTCGAGCGTGAAAGTGGTCTCGTCGCGGGTGGCGCTGTCCTTGCGATGAACGGAAAGCACGAGCTTGTCGCCGTCGACCTTGGCTACCTTGAAGATTCCCTTGCGCGCCGGTTCGCTCGGAATCGTGACGGTAAGCTTGTCTCCCGCGAACTCCAACGTCGTCGCCTTGACCCACGCCGTCGCGCGCGCCACTTGCTCGGCCGAGACGTTGTCGATGCGGTCACCGACCCATTTGCCTTCCAGCTTGTCGGCCGGACCGCTGCCGCAACCGACGGACGCGAAAAGCGCACCGGCGAGGGCCAGAGGGGGTACCGCTCGGGACAAGCGGCGAATGGTTTTGGCCGCGCATCGCGCGGCGAGAGCGGCAGGGGGCCATTTGGCAGAGAAGCGAGCGATCGGCGGTAGCGACATGGTTTTTTCCCTCGATGACGCATCGTAAAAAGCGGTGCACGCGACGGCCAAAATCCTTGATGGAATCGCGCGCGCGCTCGCAACCCAACAGTGAGGAGCGTGCGGCGCCGTACCGATGACGACCGACGACGACAAGATTGAAACCTCAACGATAACGCCGTTTTGTGGACATCGAACACGGCAGCCCATAGCGAGAAAGAGCACCTCGACTTCGTTAAGAGGAAAATCGAGCGAAGCGCGCTTCCGAGCTGCGAATCGGCCAGGCGCGCACGAGGAGCGGAAAACTATCCTGGGGAGGATTTACTTTCCGCTGGCGCTTGGGCACTCTTCCGGCAGTATCCGGGTAACCAACACGGTCTTATCCCGTATGAGATTGTTTCTGCTGTCCTACCAGGTAGGCCAGGCCGGTATGCCCTCGCACGTCGAGCGTTTCCACCACTCAAGGCGCAACAAGGCGCAACCGCAATGAGGAGAGTGCTTATGAGTCACTTAAGGCTTCTTCGGATCTGGCTGCTTGCGTTGGTCGTGGTGCTCGTCGGTTGCGGTGGGCATGACGACGATACAGACCCGGGCGATCTCGACGCCTCGAGTGACGTGCGAAGGTCGGACGTCGCGTCGGACCGAGTGACGACGGATGGAACGAGCGACAATCGCGATGCCGCCAGCGACATCCGCGTGGACACGCCCACCGTCGACGTCCGCACCGATCCCGCCGTCGACGTCCGCACCGATCCCGCCGTCGACCCCCGCACCGATCCCGCCGTCGACCCCCGCATCGACATCCGCGTCGACACCGTCGATGTCCGCACCGACCCCGCCGTCGATATCCGCGTCGACACCGCTGACGTCCGCACCGACCCCGCCGTCGACATCAGAGTCGACACCGCTGACGTCCGCACCGACCCCGCCGTCGACATCAGAGTCGATACTTCCGTCGATGCGCCGCCGACTCCGGACGTCACCGCGGACGTGAGGATCGATCCCACGATCGACGCCGGGTGCACGTCCGACAATCAATGCGGGACGACGGCGCCGCACTGCAACACGAATACGGGCGCTTGCGTCACGCCGGTCGCCCTTGCCGTCACGCCGGCCAACCCGTCGATCGCTGCCGGTACGACGCAGCAATTCACTGCCACGATGACGTACACGGATGCATCGACCGGCAACGTCACCGCGCTCGCCGTGTGGGCCTCGGCCAATACGGCCGTCGCCACCATGAGTCCAGGCACACCGGGTCTCGCCACCGGCCTGATCCAAGGTGCGTCGACCATCAGCGCCATCTTCGGGGGTCTTGCGAGCGCCACCCAGCTCAACGTGACGACCGCGACGCTCACCTCGATCCAGGTGACGCCGGCCAACGCGTCGAGCCCCCTCGGAACGACGCGCCAGTTTACCGCCTCGGGGACGTATTCCGACAGCTCGACCCAGGATCTGACGGCGACGGCCAACTGGGCGTCGAGCATGCCGGCATTTGCGACCATCGCCGCCGGTGGCGTCGCTACGACGGTTGCGCTCGGGACAACGTCGATCTCCGCCACGGTGGGAACCGTCACCGCTGCGGTGAACTTCACGGTGACGTCGCCCACGCTGGTACGCATCGACGTGAGCCCGCCCAACGTCACCATCCTGACGCTGACGACGCAGGAGTATCAGGCGACGGGCGTCTACTCGGACAACTCCACCGTCGATCTCACGACGACAGCCACTTGGGCCTCGTTGGCCACGTCCGTCGCCACGCTGAACGGCACCATCGCCACCGGCATCTCCGCCGGAACCACGACGATCTCGGCGACCTTCAACGGCATCTTCGGGTCGACCCCGCTGACCGTCACGGGCGCCACGCTGACCTCGATCGTCGTCACGCCGATCAACCCGACGGCACCCGTCGGATTCAACGTCCAGTTCAGGGCGACGGGGAATTTCTCGAGCGGCCCGACGCAAGATTTGACCGAGGACGTCTTGTGGAGCTCGTCCGACGACACCAGGGCATCGGTGAGCAACGCTGGTGGGAGCGAAGGCCTGGCGAGCGCCCTGCAGGTGGGCACCTCGACGATCTCCGCCACCATCGCCGGTCAGACGGGGTCGACGCTGCTCACCATCAGCACCTCGCCGCTCACATCCATCGAAGTGCTGCCGGCCGCGCCGTCCATCGCCCTCGGGACCACACAGACCTTCACGGCGACGGCGCATTTCATGGACACCACGTCACTCGACGTGACCGCCCAGGTGAGCTGGGGCTCTTCAGCGCTCGGCGTGGCGACAGTGAGCAACGCCGCTGGAACGAAGGGGGTTGCCACGTCCGTGAGCGCAGGTTCGGCCACCGTCACGGCATCGCTCAACGGCGCCACCGGCAACGCGACGCTCACCGTTACACCGGCAACGCTGCTATCGATCGCCATCACACCGGCCAACGCGACGGATATCGTGGGCGCGATGATCAACTACACCGCCATGGGCACGTATTCCGACAACTCCACGCAGAACATCACCGCGCTGGTGACCTGGAATTCGACGAACCCAGCTGTCGCCACCATCAGCAATGGCGGAGGTAGCCAAGGGGCGGCCAACGCCGTGGCGGCGGGTGACACCAACATCGAAGCCACGCTCAACGCCATCACCGCAACGACGTCGCTCCACATCAACCCCTGAGCCTCTGTGCAAAGCGGGCAGCGCGAGCCACGCGGGCTCGCTCTGTCCGCGCAGAGCGGGGGGGGCTGGCCTCGCACCGGCCAGTGCGTTTGCTTTGTAAAATTCTCCCGCTGTGGAAGAACGACACGCCGGTCCCCGAGAAACGACATGCGCGGCCTCCCGTGGCGAAGCGGATTCTGCTAATCGCGATGGTGGACCTCCGCCGGGGGTGCGCGTGGAGAAGAGAGGAAGCCCATGGAAACGCAGAACCGATACCTGACCGAGCTACTGCTGTCCTTGTCGCTCGCCGTGGCGGCTTGTGGAGGCGGCGCGACGCCGCCCGCCGAATCGCCCGCCGGCGATTCGGAAAAGAACACCGCAGCTGCAAAGGCAGGGGGCGAACCGAAGCCCGCGCCCGCGCCCGAACCGAAGGCAGCGCCGGCGCCCTCGGCCGCCGAAACGGGCGCCGCGCAGCGTTCAGGACGCGAGCCGCGGGAGATCCTCGAGCTCAAGGACAACGCGTTCTTCTTCTCCTTCGAGGAGTCCGACACCAAACAGGTTGCCGAAGCCGCTTGCGCGAAACAGGGCGGTAGCGATCCCAAGAAAACCGCGGCCTGCATGTCCAAGGCCCGCCTCGAGTTCGACGGTGACGGGCACCGCTTCACCCAGGACAAGGCGGGCGACTGGTGGTGGAGCGTCATCAAGCGCAAGGGCAAGACGCTCCACAACGTGCACAAAGTGCGTTACCAGTACGGCGATCAATCGGGCAACACCATCGTCATCAAGCCGGAAGGCAGAGACGAAGGGTCGTCGCGCTGGGCAAGGGTGCCGAGCGAGGTGAAGTTCGAAGTGCCCACCGAGTACCGCATCGTCGTGCAGGACCCCAAGCAGGGGAAGATGGTCTACGACGCCAAGGCTGTCGTCTCAGGAGAGTAACAAGAGCCCCGAATGGCTACGCCATCGGTGCTCTTGTTACCCTGTCTTCGGGGGCTCCGCCCCCGCCCCGCCGGAGCAAGTCCGGAACAGGGCCCCACCCCCGCCGTGCCTCCGGCACGGGCCTCCGGCACGGGCTAATTCGCTCCGCGGGGGGGGCGCTTGCGATCGCGGAACCACACGGCGTACGTCGCCATGCGCTCGCGCTGGTCGTCGGGCGCGTGGCGAGCACAAGTCGCGCGCTCCTCGCTGCCCTCGGGCGCACCCCAGCGATGCTCGGGGCAGTCGTTGGGATTGTAAGCGGACTGGAAGGCGGGGGCGCGGGTCATGAGGTCGGCCAGCGTGAGCTTTTTCATCGACCCGTCGGTGCGCTTGTAGGAAAAGGCGAGCTCATCGCTCGCGAGAAGGCGTTTTCGCTCGGCGAGCAGGCGTTCGCGAAGCTCGTCGAGTGCCTTGCCCGGTGCCGTACCGAAGGCTTCGGGTTGACGCGACACCTTGTCGTCGAAATGATTGACGACATCCATGGCGATGAGAAGGCGAAGGTCGCGCGACGGCGTGGAGAAATCTTCCCAAGGGCCGGACGTCTCGAAGATCTCGGCCCCCTCCGGCATGGGGACGACCGCATCGGGGTGCGCGGCGAAATACGTCTCCGCGTTGTTGACGGACGTTACCCTCACTTTGGCGGCCTCGGAAAAGGCGCGCACCATCTCTTCTTGGGCCATGAAGGGATCGCGCGCGCTCGGCGTGATGAGACGGTCGATGGCGTCGTAGAACTTCTCCGCGCTCAGCTTGGATTGTGCGTGGGAGACATCGGCGTAGTCGGCGTTTTTCTTGATCTCCTTGTCGGTCAGCGGCTCGATCACCTGACCGCCGTCCTCGATCTTGACGGCGACGGGGCGAAAGCCCTTGAAGCCGCTTCCCCCGTTGGCCGGATCGGGGTTCCAGAGGAAGTTGCCTTCCCAGAAGCGCTTGCGCGTGATGCTGCCATCGGGTTGGCCGTCGACGGCGTAGAGCACGCCGGGCAACGTTCCCTCCGCTTCGACGAACTCGATGAGCACGAGCACGTGACCATAGGGGTCGGCAAAGACGGCGCCCGGGCGCAGCGCGCGCCGCGAGAATTTGAGCCCGTAGAAGTCGCTCTCGTCGTCCTCGAAGGGGATGCGGCCATTGCCGGAGTGAACCGAAACGAGCGATCGCGTGAAGAAGCGCTGCACTTGCAGAAGCTCGTTCCACTCTTCGGGCATTTTCGAGGGAAGCTCGGGGGGGTCGAGGATCGTCGCGGGGGGCTTGGAGCAGCGCGGAGGCCTGCCCCCTTCGCCCGAAGAGCAGGCGCGGTGGTACGCAAAGGGGAGCGCTCGCTTCCACGCGAAATACGCACGCAGGTAATACGGCGTGTCGGCGCAGTCGGGCTTCATCTTGAGACCTGGCGGGCGCACCGCGTCTTCTCCCCAGCCGTAGTGATCGTAGAGCACGTTGCGCTGCGGACTCGAGGTGACTTCGTCGAGGCGCGCGAAGGCGAGCTCTTCGCCGCGCGGTGCGTGGAACATCTCGCGAATGAAGGCGCTGTAGAGCGCTTCTTCGGCGCGGTTCCAGCGGCGCACCACCGGCCAGATGGACTCCGTCAGCGCGGGCCGCGCCTTTTTCGGCCCTGGCCCGCCGAAGATTCGAAAGTTCATGCAGCGGAGCGCCTTGCCGTGACGCCCCACGACCACGCGAAAATCCCCCGAGCGTTTGGACGTGAGCCGGGCCAGGGTCATGGCCGGTGTGCCCGGGCGGTGCGTGAAATCGGCGTCGACCGCCTCCCCTTTGATCGTCTCGAGGCGCATGGCCAGCGGCTCGGGGTCCGCGAGGGTCGACGCCAGCACGCGCACGGGACTGCCGACGAACGCGCGCAATGGGGAAACGACGAGCCCGATGGCATCGTCCGATTCGACGGGACAGCTTCCCGCTTCCGCGGCCGGCGGCGGGGGCGCCGGTGCAGCCGCGGCCGAAGCGACGGGCTCGGGCGCCGATGGAAGCTCGACGACCGGCTCCAACGACGCGGCCGCTTCGTCGGCTGCGTCGTCGATGGCGGCGGCGTTCTCGGCCTTGTGGCGAGGACAAGCCGGTAAGAGCGCCGTGCACATCGCCACACCGAGCCAGAACGCGCCGCGAGTGCTCACCCACGACAGGACCGGAGAAGGCTTCGCGGCAGATCGATGAGGCACTTGACGCGCCTACGGCCCTACACGCACGAAGTTGAGGCCGCTGCCGAAGGAGGACGGCTGATCGCGGAGGAACCTTTGCACCTCGCGTTCGGCGCGGTCCGCTTCGGCATGATGGAGCATCTTGTAGCACCGCGCCCGCCAGTTGAGCAGCGCCTGGTGCCACGGAATGTAGGGCTCGAAAGGACGCAGCGCGTCGGCACACGACGGATCGGGGTCGCGCGCGACAACGAAGGAGAGAATGGCGTCGCTACGCGCCTCATCGAGCATCACGACGGCGAAGGGTTGCTCGAGCGCCGGACGCAGGACAGCGATGACATCCGGGCTTCGCGCAGCGAGCTCTTTGGCGCTCTGGAGCGCGTGCTCCATGATGAGCGGCCAGGGCCAGGGGTCGGTGCGATAGGCCTCGAAAGCCATGCGCAGGGCTTCCGCGGCGTCGACAAAGCGCCCTTGGCGCAGCAGAAGTCGGCCCAGGATGGCGTCGGCTTCGATCGGTTGAAAAACGCGCAGTCGCTCGATGTGGCCGTGCGCCTGGTCGTCGCCGTTGTCGGCATAAGATTCGGCCACCACGGCGAGCTCGGTCGGCCCGATGGGATCGCGGGATTGAGCGCGCCATTCGCCAACCGACTCGCGCGTACGCCCCTCGAGGAAATGCAGGAGCGCAAAATGGCGGTGCCGCCGTTCTTCCGTCATGGCCTCGGAGGGGGTGAGGTCGGCGAGCTCGGCCGCCCGAAAGGCAGTCCCCATCTCGTCGACGCGCCCCCAGTCGACTTCTTTTTCGAGCTCCGCCGGCCTGTTCTCGTTGCGCGCCCGCGCTGTCTCTCGGATCTCGGCCAAGCGGCCGCCGTGCGTGTCCCCCGAGGAATCGCCGGCCACGCGAGCAAAGCCGAACTCGATGAGATTCTTGTCGTCGGTGTTGATGGCGGCGCGATCGACGTAGGCGATGGCGCGCGCAAACGTGCCGCGGGCGACGAAGTGACTGAGAAAGCCCTCGGCATCGACCACTCGCCACGCCGTGCGGAGCGCCGTGCGAAACGGTTCTTTTCCGATCTGCTCGCGGATCTGCGCAAGGTCGTAGTGCGTGCGCTTCTTGGAGGCGACGAGCAAGAGATCGTTGACGCGAAGATCCCACGTCTCGACCTCCGGAAACACCGACGCCAGGGTCGCATACACCGAGCGCAGCGTTCGATTGTCGACGTTGTAGGCCTGTACCCATTGCAGGAAGATGCCGTCGTCCGAGAGGCGGCTCTTGACGGCGCGATAATACTCCTGCGTAAACAAGCTGGCGACGCCGGCGCGGTACGGATTGGAAGGCTCGGAGGCGATGAGATCGTAGGTCTCGCGACTGGCGAGCAGCATTTCGCGAGCGTCGCCGAGCGAGATGTGCACGCGCGGGTTGTGAAGGACGTCGCGATTGACCGGTGCCGCCACCTCGGCAACGTGCAAGATGGCCGGCTCGAGCTCCGCCACGTCGACGCGCTCCATCTCGTCGATGGCTCCGAGCCAACCGGCCGTGCTCCCGGTGCCGAGCCCGATGACCATCGCGCGCTTCGCCTCCGGGCGCAAAATGGCGCCCACCAGGCCCACCATGACCTGCGTGGGCGCGTCCGTGCGGGCATGTCCGTCACTCTTGCCGTTGACGACGAACGACCACCCGGTGCGACCATTCAAGGCGACCGTGCTCTCGACGCCATCCTTCGCCCACCGAATGGCGCGCCGCTCGGTATGAAGCCACGAACGAAAGGTGTTCGGCGAAGGGGTCACCTGTGCGGGGATGCGCCCCACCGCGATGGGCGTGTGCCCCCAGATGGATGTCGGCCCATCGCCGCCGACCAGAAATCCCACCACGAGAATCCCGACCAACGAGAGAGCGGCGATTCCGACCGAGCCGGGACGGCGCAAGAACACATAGAGGGTGGAGACGAAGCCGAGCCCGGCGAGCATCCACACCGCGAGCTGCCAGCAGCCGAGCACCGAGAGGGCAGGCAAAAGGCCGAACCCGCCCGCCAGCGCACCGGCAATCGCGCCCACCGTGTTGGCGGCATAGGCGAGCCCAGTTTGAACCCCCACCCGCTCTTTGCCCTGCCCGAGCAGTCCGATGAGCATCGGGAACTGCAAGCCCGAAAGGACGGCCGCAGGAAAGACGACCAGGGCCGTGATGAGGGTCCACGCCAGCACGAAACCCCCGAAGCCGAGCGATCCCAGCGGCCGCAGCAAGAGCGCCAGTGTCGCGACCCTGTCTCCCAGCGCATAGGGGAAGGCAACGAACGCCGCTTCCACCAAACAGGTCAGCGCGAAGGCGCCCAGAGAAACGCGCTTCGGAGCGAGCGCGGCGTAGACGAGCCCGCCGATGCCGATGCCGAGCAGCGCCACGGCGAGGATGATGCCGAACATGAAGACGGTCCCGCCGAGAATGGGGGCCAGCATCCGGTACCAAACGAGCTCCATCAGGAAGAAGACGAAGCCCACGACCCCCGCCCCGGTCAGCACCAGCCACATCGGAGCGTCGAGCTGCGCGGCCCCGCTGGGATCCGCGGCGCTGGGATCCGCGGCGCGTACCGGAGGCGTCGCATCCTCGGTCGCGGGAGTCGCCACCGGCCGTTCGCTCGACTCGGCTTTGACGAAGCGGCTGGCGAGGTACGCGATCGCCGCCACGGCGAGATTGATGCTGCTCGCCAGCCAGAGCGTGCGGCGGGTGCCGAGCGTTTCGAGCAGCCAAAAGTTGGCGAGCACGCATCCCGCCACGGCGCCAAGCGTATTGCTGCCGTAGAGGAGCCCCACCGCGCGACGCGATGAGTCGCTCTCCGATTGCACGGCGCGAACCGCGGCGGGCAGCGTACCTCCCATCAAGAAGGTCGGGCCGAGCAGCACCAGCATCGTCAGCAAGAGACGAACCACCGCGGCGCCGAAAGCTCCGAGCACGGCGATGCCACCGAGCGCGATGTAAGCGCCACGCGCGGCGATCAGAAGAAAGGGAGACAGCGCCGCCAGGACGGCAATGGCGCCTTCGAGCTGAGCGTAGAGGATGAGCGGGCGGGACGCGCGGTCGACGCGCCGTCCGATCCCAAGGCCACCCGCGCCGAGACCGCCGATGAAAACGGCGAGCACCGCGGCATTGGCCGAGGTCGACGCCCCAAAAACGAGCCGAAATTCGCGCAGCCAAGCGATTTCGTAGATGAGCGCGGATAGGCCCGACCCGAAGAGGAGCAGCGCAACGCTAGCCATCGATCGATTCATGACGAAATCTGCAACGAAACCCGGGCCCGGTTTTTCACGGCGGAACGGGGGCAGATGCCGCCGCGCCGGCCGACCCGAGGCGTAGGCGCATCGACGATGCGACCCGACATCGGAGCGAGAGGGCGCTTCACGAGCCCCAATTCACCATGATGAAACGCCGTTCGCAACTGCCAAGGGTCGTTCAAGGGAGGGCTCTCATCGTCGCCGCCCGGCGAAAAGTCGCCGCGCGCAGGGTCGGGTGAGCCGCTCGTGTCCGAAGACGAGCGCACGCCTCGTCATGTTCTTGGCGCCGAAGCCATTCGCCAGCGCCGCGATCTCGGCCGATCGGCAAGATGGAGGTGCGCGGTGCGTCGCGCTTTCCCATGACGCATTCGTAATGAAGACGCGTGCCGACGTCGGATGACGATGTGTGCAATCGTTTCGCGCGAAAGAAGCTCGATTTCCGACGTTTCCTTCATAAGATAGTAGAGGTAGCTGCCGTCTCGAAACGCCAGCTCAACCGATACACGTGCTGAAAGCGATTCGTAACATCCTGTCCGCGAGCGATGGCACCGCGGTAAACCCGATTGCGTGGTTCAACGTCAACGACGGCGGGATCGTCAGCACGGCGACCAACGGCGCGGCGACCAACGGCGCGGCCGCTCACCGCAATCCCGTGGTGCGCGCGCTCGAATGCCTCGCGTCGGCCGACGGCTGCATTGCCAGCGGCATGTGGGACAGCACCGCCGGCAAGCACGAGTTTCAATTCGACTTCGACGAGATTCTCTGTTTTCTCGAGGGCGAAGTGCACGTCACGGCCAGCGGCCAGACCTACACGTTCCGGGCCGGCGATGTCGCCTTCGTCCGCGCCGGCGTGCAAATGACCTGGGACGTGCCGCACTACATCCGCAAGGTGTGGATCCATCGCTATCCGCGCCGTGCTTTGATCCGTCGCGCGCTGCGCAGGCTCCGCCGGGTGGCTCTCGGCGAGGCGTAGAGCGCTGGCCCGAGCGCGCGAGATTCGGGACGCGATCGGCCAATTCAGCGAGGCGGCCGAGTTGCTAGACGCGTCTCGCGAGACCAATCAGGAAAATCTCGAAGCTCGATTCGCGGGTGCCCTCCGGTCGAATGGCGCGATCGGTCTCGAAGAGCTCTTTGACGCGGCGCTTGGCGGCGCTGAAATCCGGCCCCATGAAGATCTTGCCGACGAAGCTGCCGCCAGGAGAAAGAAGTGGACCGGCGAGCTCGAGGGCGCGCATGAAGAGCTCGAAGCTGCGCGCCTGATCGGCCTCGCGGGTACCGGTCGTGCTCGGTGCCATGTCCGAAAGCACGACGTCGTAGGGCCCCAGGGCGGCGAACGCCTCGGGCGCGAGCGCGAGCACGTCACCCACGAAGAAGGTGACGTTGCCGGATGGCGTCTTGGCGAGCGGCGTCAGATCGACGGCCAGGAGCTTACCGCTCGGGCCGATCCGCTCGGCGGCGTACTGCGACCACGAGCCGGGCGCGGCCCCCAGGTCGAGCACCCGTTGCCCCTTGCGAAAGAGCCGAACGCGTCGATCGATGTCCTCGAGCTTGAAGACGCTGCGCGCGGCAAAACCGCGCTTCTTGGCTTCACGCGTGAAATGATCGGGCCGCTTGTAGGGGTTCGCTCCCATGGCCTGAACCTGGCGGATCGCGATTCGGGTGGGGCGAAGACCAGCGTCGCGCTAGGCGTGCGCCAAGACTGGCTACTTCGCCTTGGGTTTGCCGGCGTTGCGCTTCTTCACCGCGCCTTTGACGACGACCAAGCCGTTGCGCGAACCGGGCACGCCTCCCTCGATGAGCAGAAGGTTCTCTTCGGGGATGATCTTGGCGACCTTGAGGTTCAAGACGCTGATCGTCTCGTTGCCGTATTGGCCCGGCATTTTGAGACCGGGCAGCGTGCGGCCGGGGGTCATGTTGGTACCGATCGAACCGCCGTGACGCTTGTACTCGTGCGTACCGTGGCTCGTCACCGCGCCGGCGAAGCTCCACCTGCGCATGACACCCGTGAATCCCCGACCGCGGGTCGTGCCCTGCACGTCGACGAATTGCCCGATCTCGAATACTTCGTCGAGCTTCACCTTGGCGCCCACTTCGTACTTGGCGACCACTTCGGCGTCGAGCCTGAGCTCGCGCACGAAGCGCTTGGGGGTCTGGCCCGACTTTTTGTATTGGCCGGCAAGAGGCTTGTTCGTTTGCTTCTCTTTGCGCTCGCCGAGACCGACGATGAGGGCATCGTAGCCCTCTTTTTCTTTGGTGCGCTTGCCGATGACCGTCAGATCGCTCTCGATGACCGAACAGCGCACGACGGTGCCGTCCTCGGAGAACAGCTGCGTCATACCGAGCTTCATACCGATGATGCCGAGGTTCGTATTCACGGAAGGATGCTGCCTTTGGCTCTAGCGTGGGTTTTCGGGAAAATGGCTCGTCCGCTCGAAGCGGGCGTTCACCCGTACCGCTTCCCGAAGGCCGTTCCAGAGCCAGGACCGGGGAGGACGAGCCTCCAAGCGACGCAGGGGGCCGGGAGTCTAGACGGTTCGCGACGCAAGGCAAGCGCACCTGCGCACCGACGCCGTCACGCCTTCTTTTGCGCGCTTTTGCGCGCCGTGCAGGGCCTTGGCGGTGCCGGCTGCGCCCCGGAATCTTGCGTAACCGCACGAGATCGTAGCGATCGAGGCGGTCGGCGGGCAGGAACGCGACTTTCTGCGCGATGCTGTCCGCCTGCGAGCCGGTCCTTGCCCAGCCTCGTTTCGCTCAGGTGGCCTATCTTAAAAGGCTTTTCAGCGGCCCTACGCCGCCCAACATGACGGCGAGCTCCGGCCGAGCAGAATTGACAGAGGTCGTCTCGCATGCATAATGCGCGCTTTCCGAGCGGGGAGGCACTGCCATGCACACTGTCCCGAAAATCCAAGCACTCGAGGCGTCCCAGCTCCGCACGGGCCACCCTGACTTCCGCGTGGGCGACACCGTCCGCGTCCACTACAAGATCGTGGAAGGCGACAAGGATCGCATTCAGGTCTTCCAGGGGGTGGTCGTCAAGAAGCACCGCGCCGGTCTCCGGAGCTCGTTTACCGTGCGCAAAGTCAGCTTCAACGTCGGCGTCGAGCGCATGTTCATGCTGCATAGTCCCCGGCTGGACAAGGTCGAGATCAGCTCCCGCGGCGTCGTCCGCCGAAGCCGCCTCTTCTATCTGCGCGATCTCTCCGGCAAAGCCGCCCGCGTCCGCGACGAGAAAGACCAGTAGCCAGAGGGGTCCGGTCTTCGCCGTACGCGAGCTCGACCCGCCCCTTTTGGGCGCGAGCCGACATTGAGGGATGTAGCGACCCCCCGCGAGGTCGAATCGGAGCTACAGCCCTGCCGCCGTCAGACGGATGGCCCCCGCCGCTTCCGCCGTAAAGTACACGGTCGGCAGCGGACGACGCTATCATCGGGCCCCGTGCGCGGGCCTGACTCCCGTGCCGGGGAAACCCTCATTTGGCGGCAAAGGGTCGAGAAATCTCCGATGCGAAAGCGCCTCTACGTCACCGTCGTTCTGTTGTCCGTTCTCCTCGGGCTTTATCCCCGCTTGGCTGCGGCTGCTCCCGAGGCTCACGTTCTGCGCATCGACCCGCGCGCCAGCCAGACCGAGGGGGCACCGGTCCTCACGACGGTCATCGAGCTGGTGCAAAATAAGCGGCTCAGCGAGGCCATCGCCGAGTGCGCAGCCCTGCGGGGCGACGCGCAGCTCGATTGCCAGAGCGACAAGCTGGAAGCCCCGCAGGCGCTCTATTCCCCCATCGCGCCCTTTCCGGAGACCGCGGCCGTCTTCACGGTGACCGTGGACGGCGCGGATCGACTGGGGAGTTTCGCCTCCAAAGCACGATGGGGCGAGAGCCTCACCCAGCCCGGCATCGGCACGGCATGGCTCGTTCTCATCGACGCCTCTTCGTCGATGGGCGCGCGGTTCGAAGACGCCAAAGCGGTCGCCAACGCTTTCATTGGCTCCATGACGGCCAACGACATCGTCGACGTCATGTACTTCAACGACCGCCAAGTCGTGAGCGACTCCAAGTGGCAGCCGGCGGCGGCCAAGGTGCAGGTGCAAGGCTTCGTCAACGCGCTGAAGTCGATGTACCCCGCGCAGGGCCGGGTACGACCGCTCTTCAACATCATCAAACAGGCCGCCACCGACGGCTATCGCGAGCTCGGCAACGTGGGGACGAAGGTGACCGTCCCCCTGCACCAGGCGATGCTCATCCTTTCCAACGGCGTCGCCGGCAGCGACGCGCAGACCACCGGCCCCGGCGCGTCGCTCTTGAGCCAATACCTCACCAAGGGGCGCTTCCCGGAAGACAACACCGTTCAGCCGAAGACGCCGCTGCCCGTCATCTCGGTGTGGCTCCCCTCGGCCGGGTACGACGAGTTTCGCAACAACGCCCAGGAGTTCATGCAGGGGCTCGCCAATCCCGACATCGGCGGCTTCTACGACGTGATCCGCGCCGGACAGGGTCCCGTCAAAGGTCCCAAGCTCGTCACCGCGGTGCGAACGCGCTTCAACCAGCTGCACATCGTCAAGTGGCGAGTGTCGTGTATCAGCCCATCCGTCACGCAGACCTTCAAGCTCGTCTTTACCAATACCTCGACGCCCATTCTCGGCGACTCGACGTTCAAGGACGTGCCGATGGGCATCGACCCGACGGCGTGGCCGCTCGGCATCGACGCCGACTACACGCAGAAGATGGCCACCCGCGATCCCATCGAGCCCGGCGGTCAGTTCACCGTCTATGGCGATTTCTGCTGGGGCGGCGAGAAGGACCGGGCCGAGGTGTATTTCATCCCCGCCGGCACCCAGCCCCCCGCGACCATCGCTGGCACCGACATCGAGGCCGCCAAACGAACGCAGCAACAGCTCATCGCCAGCGGGATGCGCGGAAAGGCGATCCAGTCGTCCGACCGCGACATCGTCTTCGAAGCGCCCGACCAAGAGAAGATTCTTTCCGGTTCGGGCGACGCGGCGACGGTCCGCGTGGTCCTCGTCGACAACAAAGCACATCGCATGAGCGGCGTGACGGCTACGACCGTGCTGACACTGAAGGCCAAGGAGAAGTCGATCCCCGTCCTCTTCTTCATCGGGGGAGCGTTCGGCCTCGTGGTGGTCGCCTTGCTCCTCGTGATCGTGCTCCGCAGCGGTAAAAAGCGCCCAGCGGGACCGGCCCCGGCGCCAGTCGTCGCCGGCGGGGCTCCCTATGCGCCGGCGCCGTACGGCGGACCCCCGGCCGGGGCCGGGCATGGCTACGGTGCGGCGCCGTACGCCCCCGCGCCTGCCCACGGTGGCGCAGTTCCGGCGTTCGGAGCTCCGGGTCCCTTTGCGTCACCTCCTGCCCCCGGCGCTGGCGAAGGCGCGTACGGCGCACCCAAGGCAGCGCCCTACGGTGCGACCGTGGCAGTGCAACAGGCCGGCTCGCCCGAACCGTACCGCGCGCCGAGCGGCGGCGGAGCCCGCGCCGTGCTGACCGGCGCGGCGGGGACCTACGCCGTCTCGCCCAATGTCGAGATGAGCGTCGGGCGGGACGCCGCGAAGTGTCACATCACGCTCATCGAGCCACGGATCTCGGGCGTCCATGCGACGCTCAAGCTCGACGGCGGCCAGCTCTACGTGCGTGACGAGAACTCCAACAACGGCACGCTCGTCGACGGAAACCGTATTGCCCCCGCCGTGTGGACGGTCGTTCCCGCCGGCTCTGCGCTGCGCTTTGGCCCGGTCGAGTTTGCCATTCGCATCGAGTAGGAACATCGTTAGGAAGGCGGCAACCCGGAGGGTTTCGCTCGATGCAAGGCGCGCTTCTCGAAGTCGCTCAACGAACGGACCCCGGCCGAGATCCGGACAAACAACTCAACGAGGATTCGGCGGCGTACCGGGCGACGAAGCTCGGACATCTCTTGGTCGTGTGCGACGGCATGGGGGGACACGCGCTCGGTCGGGAAGCGAGCCAACTCGCCGTCGCGACGATCATGCAATCGCTCGACGCGGCCGCGCCGGATGTCGCGCCCGGCCCGGCGCTTGCCCAAGCCATCTTCGAGGCGGGGCGTCGCGTTCACGAGATGGGGGGCACGGCCCCGTTGGCGGGCAGGCCGGGCTCGACGTGCGTGGCGCTCCTCGTTCACCGAGGCGCGGTGGAGGTGGCGCACGTCGGCGATAGCCGCGCCTATTTCCTGCGAAACGGCCGCATTTGGCCGCTCACCAAAGATCACTCCATCGTGCAGCAACTGCTCGACCAAGGCGCGATCACGCCCGAGCAAGCGGTGCTCCACCCGGAAGGAAACAAGATCACGCGCGCCCTCGGGATGAAATCGGACACCGAGGTCGAGCTGCGCGAGCCACCGCTGCTCCAAGCCGTCGGCGACATCTTCGTCCTCGCCAGCGACGGACTCTCGGATCTCGTTCGCACTGACGAAATCGGAGCTGTCGTCGCACAGGCCGCGTCACTCGACCTCGCGTGCCAAAATCTCATCGCCATGGCGAACGCGCGCGGCGGGCACGACAACATCACCGTGCTGCTCGCGCGCGTGCTCCCTGGCGGGGGGCCGGGGGCGACCATTCCTCACGAGCCGCTCGCGCCGACGATCGTCGAAGCACCGGCCGCCGTACCCGAGAAAACGCTCATCGATCGCCCGCCGAGCGCTCCCTCACCTGCGACCGCGCCGTTCGCACCGACGCCGCCCGCTGCCCCGCCCTTTGCGCCCACGCCGCCCGCTGCCCCGCCCTTTGCGCCGAGCGCAGGCGCTCCAGTGACGGCGCCGCTGCCAGCCACCGCACTTCCGCCGGGCGTTCAACCGCGCTTGCCCGCGGCGCACGCTCCACCTTCCGCCACGATTCCCCCCGCGCCGCCATCGCGCAGCGGTCTCTTGGTCATGGCGCTGGTGCTGGTGCTGCTCTTTTTGGTGGGCGTCTTCGGATGGTGGATCCTGCGCGGCCGCTGAAGCAGTGCTAATTCACCTGGCGGATGAGTTCTCCCGAGACGCAAGCGAGCGCGCTCGCCTCGACCGTCGCTTTCAAAGAGTGGGCGTCGGTCGTTTTTGCGCTCGAGCAGCGCAAGCAGGATCTGATTTTTCGCAAAGGTGGAATCGCCGAAGAGGGTCGCGGCTTTGCCGTCGAGCACGACCGTTTCTTCCTCTTCCCCACCTATTTCCACCAGCAGCGGGCGGGCATCCGCGACGCCTACCTATCGTTCTTCGACGACGCCATGCGGGCGCGCCCCGCTGACGGACGGCTCGTCGTCACGTCGTGGGTGAAAGTGAAACGCACGTTCGTCATCGAGCAAGAAACGGATCTCGTCCCCCTCGCGTCGCGTCACATCTACGCACCTCACGTCTTGGTCGAGCGGTTGGAAGGCCGGCATGGCGCGGCGCTCCACGCGCTCGAGGTCGAGGTCCACCTCCTCGACGCGCCGCTCGATCTTCCGCTTCTCGATCGGTACGGAGGGTGCCGAAGCTGGGTCGATCTCGCCATCCCAGCCGCGGTTTGAGATCGCTCGCCGCGGCGGAGGCCCGTTTCTATCTGCTGTTCGGCAGGTTAGGCGCGACCCAAGCGCTTTCCACTTACCCGCTCGACATCCCCGCGAGAGCGTGATGACCTCGATCCGCGCATGATCCCCGGATTTGGAAAGCAGGCCGTTCTCGTCGGAAGTGCTCCCGATTGCGACATCGTGCTCGTTGCGCCCGGCGTGGCGCCGCACCACGCGCGCATCATTCACCAAGGCAACGGGCAACTCCTCTTCGCCGACAACGCACAAGGACCTTCGGTCGCGGGCGGTCGCCCCATCGGCGCGGGGCAGACGGTCCCTTTCGATCTGGTCACGCCATTCTCGGTGGGCCAAACCCAGGTACCCCTCGCCCACCCCGCCATCGGGCTCATGCTCATGGCGCGCGGCCAGCACAACGCGCCGGCGCAGCTCGTCATCGGCAGCGATCCCGCAACCTCGAGCCTCGTCATCCAGCATCCGGCCATCGCCAAGCAGCACGCGGTCCTCGCCTGCGACCGGATGACCATCACCGATCTCGGATCGCAATCCGGCGTGATGATCGGCAACGCGCGTATCGCGCCGCAGAGTCCGGTGCCAGCCGACGCGCGCATGATCGTCTCGTTCGGTCCGGTATCGATTCCCATCGGGTTGCTTTTGCAGATTGCGCAGTCGTTCGGCATCGCCGTCGCCGTGCAGCCCGCCGCCCCAGCCGCCGCGGGTCCCCCCAAGAAGCACCAGACGGTCATCGGTCAGCTCGATTTCACCAAGAGCCAATCCCCCAATCGCTCCATCGGTCGGACACCCGACAACGACATCGTCGTCGACCACGCTCAGGTTTCGAGCAAGCACGCGATGCTGGTTCGCGTGAACAACGACCTCTTCGTCGAAGACCGCGGCAGCGCCAACGGCACCTACGTGCGCGGCCAGCGCATCCCGTCCGGACAGCGGGTGCCAGTGCAGAACGGCGAGAAGATCTACGTCGGACCGATGCCCTTGCTCATCCGTCTGTCCAAGGAGGGCACGGGGGCGCACGAGATCGTCATCGAGGACGCCGGTCAATGGGCGGGACGGCCGCTCTACGAAATCGAAGCGTGGGACCTCTTTCTGGAAGTGCCCGACCGCGACAACCCCTCGGTCAAGAAGGTCCTGCTCGATCACGTCTCTTTCAAAGCGTTGCCGGGCGACATGATCGCGCTGATGGGGCCATCGGGTGCCGGCAAAACGACGCTGCTTCTGGCCCTGAACGGCTATCTCCCCCCCAGCGTGGGACAAGTCCGCGTCAACGGCGAGGACCTCTATCTCATCTACGACGCCCTGCGCGGCTCGATCGGTTACGTCCCGCAAGACGATATCGTGCACCCCGAGCTCACCGTCTTCGAAGCGGTGCGTTATTCGGCGCGGTTTCGGCTCCCTCCCGACTACAGCGAAGAGGAGATCGACCGCCGCGTCGACGCGACCTTGGCGCAGCTCGGCCTCGAGCAAGTACGCAACCTCCAGATCGGCAAACCCGAGAAGAAGGTGCTCTCCGGCGGGCAACGCAAGCGCGTCAACATCGCCATGGAGCTCGTGACCGATCCGGTCCTTCTGTTTCTCGACGAGCCGACCTCGGGGCTCGCCGCCGACGACACGACGTCGCTCGTCACGCTCTTGCACGATCTCGCCAAGCAGACCGGCAAGACCATCATCATGACGATTCACCAGCCGGCCAAGGACGAGTTCGAGAAGTTCAATCTCGTCTTGGTCATGGGAGCCGGCGGCGTGCCGATGTTCTACGGGCCCACCAAGCCCGACGCCTACCGCTTCTTCGGATCGTGGAACGAGCGCAACGGCAAGGGGCCCATCGACAATCCGCGCGACATGTTCGACATGTTGAACCTGCGCGAACGCCCCATCTTCGAGCACCTGCGCGCGCAAAACCCTGGCGCTCAGCGCTACCAGGCCCGCCAAATCGCGGCCAAGGAGTGGAACGCCGAATATTTCAACAACGCCAATCCCACCTTCCAGAAGATGTACGCCGCGCGGCGCGCGGTCGGCACCGAGCCCACCACGCGCGGCGTGCCCCATCGCAGCGGCACCACCTCCGGCCAGTTCGGCCTGCTCCTGTCACGGTATTTCAAGGTGAAGATGCGCGACGTGGGGGGCACCGCCATCATGCTCCTGCAGGCGCCCATCATCGGCGTGCTGCTCGCCATCGTGTTCGGCGGACAGAAGGACGCCATCCCCTATTGGTGTCTCGGCGCGCTGCAAGAGTTGACCAAGAAAGCCGGACCGAGCGCGCAGCAGACCAATTTTCTCGCCAACATGAAGACGACGCAAGACCACACCGGCGCCATCTTCTTCATCGTCGTGGCCGCGGTATGGTTCGGCACGTCCAACGCCGCCCGCGAAATCGTGAGCGAACGTGCGGTCTACATGCGCGAGCGCATGGTCAATCTCGGTCTCTTCAACTATTTGCTGTCGAAGTTCACGCTGCTGGCGTTCTTCTGCATCATCCAGTGCACGCTCCTTCTCGGCATCGTCTTTTTTGCACTCGGTTTCAACGGCGGCCCGCAGGCGTTTTTCTTCGAGCTCGCCGTCATCATCGCGACCGCGCTCAACGCCGTCGCCATCGGCCTCTTGTTGTCGACGGTCGTCGCCTCGAGCGAAGCGGCCATGGCGCTCACGCCGATTGCGCTCATTCCCCAGGTCGTCCTGGGGGGCCTCATGGTTCCCATGACGACCAACCCCATGTTGAAGTGGTTCATGCTGGCGATGCCGGCGCGCTGGGGTTTTCAGGGGGCCGTCGCTCAAGAGCGGATGGCCATCGCCGCCGACCCAGCCTGGATCATCGATCTGCAGAATCCAACCCTGAACCTGCCCGAAGATTTCATCAAAACCGGGCGGTTCAAATGCGCGACGGCCCAGATCGCGAGCGATACGTTGAACGGCGCGTGGGGTTTCGTCGATTTCGAGTACACCTGGCTCCCCCATGCCGTGCTCGGCGGTATCACACTGTGCAGCATCCTCTTGATGCTCGTCGTACTGAAGCGCCGCGACCCGGTTTGAACCGCCGTCACGCATTAGGGGGGCTCGGGCTGCGGTAGGAGTTGCTCGACGGAACCTTCGCGCGCCATCGATGACTATCCGCGCGAGCCTGTACGTCGGCCGCCGGGGCCGCGATGGCCCCCCACGCGAGGCGGCTTCTTGGGGTGGCGTGCCGGAAGCTCAGGAAGACACCGGCACGATCTTCTATTGGTCGACGAACGCCATTTCTATCATCCAAAATGCGAAAAATCGTACTGGCCTGGATCGGCGGCAGCAGCGTGCACCGGCGCGATTCCCGCACGGCTGAATTCGGTGTAGTCGCTCGGACGAGGGAATCGCATGAAACGAGCGCTTGGTTGGTTGATCCTTCTCCCCTGGCTCGGTGCGGGCATCGGATGCACCCCGAGCTCGTCGCTGCCGTCAGGCTCCCGTTGCGTCGAGAAGGGACCCGCTCGCGCCGATGTCGTCTTCAAGAACGGTAACGTCTACACCAACCGCGATGGCGCCCCGCGCGCCGAAGCCATCGCCATCAAGGACGGGCGCATCGTCGAGGTCGGGTCGAATATCGAGATCGCACCCTATGAACGCGTTGCGCCGCGGGTGGTGGATCTCAAAGGTCGGACCGTGCTCCCCGGTCTGGTCGACGCGCACGTGCATCTCTCGGGCATCGGAGCGCGCGAAGCGACCTTGAACCTCGAAGGTATCGCCACCTTGGAGGCATTTTTGGCGGCGGTGAAGGCGGAAGTCGCCAAGAAAAAGAGCGGGGAGTGGGTGAAGGGGCGCGGCTGGATCGAGACCTTCTGGAACCCTCCTGTCTTTCCGACGCGCGCCGATCTCGACAAGGTGGCCCCCGACAACCCCGTGATCCTCACCCGAGCCGACGGCCATGCCTCGATTGCCAATCGTGCGGCCCTGCGCATCGCCGGCATCGACAAGACGACGCAGAACCCGTTCGGAGGCGAAATCTCCAAGGACGCGTCGGGCGAGGTCACGGGGATGCTCATCGATCACGCGCAGGGCCTGGTGGGCAAACACATCCCGCCCGACACCGCAGCCGATCTCGAACGCTACCTCTTGCTCGGGGTCGAACGCGAGATGAGCCTCGGCTGGACGGAGGTACAAATCGCTGGAAACTCGTGGGACGAAGTGGAAACGCTGCGCCGCCTCTACAAGGACGGCAAGATCAAGCTCCGCATTTACGACGCGGTGTCGGGGCCGGGCGAAGGGGCGACGCGGCTGCTTCAGCAAGGGCCGTCGATCGGCGAGTTCGGCGGACGCTTCACCGTGCGCACCATCAAGATCCACTACGACGGCGCGCTCGGGTCCCGCGGCGCGGCGCTGCTCGAGCCTTACGCCGACGCCCACGAGACGTCGGGGTTTCTCACGCAGAAGGACGAGGTGCTGGAGCCGCTCTTGGCCGACGCGCTCCGCCGCGGCATCCAGGTGGAGACGCACGCCATCGGCGACCGCGCCAACCGCTCGATTCTCGATCTCTACGAAAAGGCGCTTTTCTCGGTCCCATCCGCCGAACGCAAGATCGCCGACCCCCGTTTTCGCGTCGAGCACGCTCAGATCGTCGAGCCGGGCGACGCCGCACGTTTCACCAAGCTCGGCGTGATTCCCTCCATGCAACCGTCGCACGCCATCAGCGATCTGCATTTTGCCGGCCGACGGCTCGGCGAGGCTCGGCTCGACCGCGCCTATTCCTGGCGCCGCTTTCTCGCCGCCGGATCCATCATCGCCGGTGGTTCGGACGCGCCGGTGGAACGGGGCGAACCGCTCATCGAGTTCTATGCGGCCGTCACGCGCAAGGACCTCAAGGGTTTCCAGGGACAGGGATGGCACGCCGAGCAGGCCATGTCGCGCACCGAAGCGTTGAAGGCGCTCACGCTCTGGCCCGCCGTCGCGGCGTTCGAAGAAAAGGAGCGCGGCCTCATCGAGGCCGGCAAGGTCGCCGACCTTACCGTGCTCTCGGCCGACATCATGCAGGTTCCGGTCGAGGAAATTCCCAAGGCCAAGTGTATGGCGACGATCATCGGCGGGGAAGTCGTTTACCAGGCGAGCGATTTTTGACGAATGAGAGAGGGAACCGCCAGGACGCGAGGCAGCTCTTGCCGCAAGCGCTAGGCGAAGGGAAACCTTCAGAGCCCAGTGACCTCCGGCCACTGCAGGACATGACCGAGGGCGCGCTTGACCTCCACCTGCCGATGAACCGTCATCCGCCCGATGCGCGCGTCGAGGCTCGCACGGGGAATCGTGCGTAGGGCGTCCAGGTTGGCCACGCACCGCTTGGGAAGGCCCTCGCTTCGCCCCAGGGCCACCTCTTGCGGGATGCCGCGGACCGTGGTCGTGACTTCGACGACGAGAACGCGCGTGAGATAGGCGAGCGCACTGGTACGACCCAAGAGCAGCACGGGCCGGCGACCCACCGGATCGGGAAGCCTCGCCCACCAGATGTCGAACTGAGATGCTCTGCGGCGCGGCTCACGCTCGTTCACGCGGCGCTCTTGGCGCTCTTGGTACCGATTCGGCGACGGCGCGCCCGCCGCGGCGCCGTCCTTTTCGCGAGCTCGTTACTTTGATCCCAACCGAGGAGGTCCCCCGGCCCCAGCTGGCCCGAGAGGGGGCGCTCCCGGTACGCCTGCTCGGTCGAGCGCTCGAGAGCGAGGTCGACAGCGCGCCGGATGGCGAGTCGAATGAATTCGGCCCGCAAACGTTTCTTGGCCGGCGCGACGCGTTCGAGATCTTTTGCGCACCGGTCATCGATCTCGACGAGAATCTGTTTCATATAGAAAAGTATATACTTGAGTGGTGGGTCATGCCAACGTCTGGCGGCGGAGGTCGGCGTCATGGACGTGCGCGCAGCGGTAGCCAACCAAGCGGGGGCCAAGCTCTCGATCGAAACGGTGCAGCTCGACGGGCCGCGCGAAGGCGAGGTGCTCGTCGAGATCAAAGCCACCGGCGTCTGCCACACCGACGCGTACACGCTCTCGGGACAAGATTCGGAGGGGATCTTCCCCAGCATCCTCGGGCACGAGGGCGCCGGCGTCGTCGTCGAGGTCGGTTCCGTGGTCAAGAGCGTGAAGAAAGGGGACCACGTCATCCCGCTCTACACGCCGGAGTGCCGAGCGTGCGAGTTTTGCTTGAACCCCAAGACGAACCTGTGCCAGGCCATCCGCGCAACGCAGGGAAGAGGGGTGATGCCCGACGGCAAGAGCCGCTTCTCGCGCGGGGGCAAACCCCTCTACCACTACATGGGATGCTCGACGTTCGCGCAGTACATCGTCTTGCCGGAGATCTCGGTGGCCAAGGTGCGCGAGGACGCGCCCTTCGACAAGATCTGCTACGTCGGTTGCGGCGTCACGACGGGCATCGGCGCCGTCGTCAACACGGCCAAGGTCGAACCGGGCGCCAACGTCGTCGTGTTCGGCCTAGGGGGAATCGGGCTGAACGTCATCCAAGGGGCGCGCATGGTGGGCGCCAACATGATCGTCGGCGTCGACGTCAACCCCGCGCGGCGCGCCATAGCCGAGCGTTTCGGCATGACGCACTTCGTGAACCCGGCCGAGGTGGGCGACGATCTGGTGAGCCATCTCGTGAACCTTACCCGAGGGGGCGCCGACTACAGTTTCGAGTGCGTGGGCAACGTCCAATTGATGCGCCAGGCCCTCGAGTGCTGCCACAAAGGCTGGGGTACTTCCATCATCATCGGCGTCGCGCCGGCCGGAGCGGAGATCGCCACCCGACCGTTTCAGCTCGTGACCGGACGCACCTGGAAGGGATCGGCCTTCGGCGGCGCGCGGGGCCGCACCGACGTGCCCAAGATCGTCGACTGGTACATGGACGGCAAGATCAAGATCGACGAGCTCATTACGCACGAGCTTCCCCTAGCGCGCATCAACGAAGCGTTCGACTTGATGCACGAAGGGAAATCGATCCGCACCGTCGTCACCTTTTGACAGAAGGTCGAGGCTATCGGTGTCTCCGCGCGCACCAGCGTTCAAGGAGCTTGCGTCCCGAGCGCGGTCGTGAAAGATCCGCGGGCCACGTGATCCCACCGATTCATCGAAGTTTGCGGGGTGCAGGCACGGCTTGGTCCAAGCGCACAGCGATGCTGGCGGCCCTGTGGACGTTCATGACGCCCGCATCGGTTCGGGCACAAAGCGGTAACGATCCGCCGACCCAGCCCGAGCAAGGCGCGATTCCTTCGGGTGGCGCGGGCGCCATACGTGTACCTGCGCAAAACGCGCCCGAGGAGACGCCCGCCCAGGTCACCCCGCCGAAGATCATCCATTTCGAGCCGTCGCCTTATCCGCCCGAGGCCGAGAAGCTGGGGCTCGAGGCGAACGTCATTCTCCAGCTCGACATCGACAAGGACGGCAAGGTTACCAAGGCGGTCGTCACGGAAGCGGTCGGGCACGGCTTCGACGAAGCCGCCGTGCAAGCCGCGCAGAAGTTCCTTTTCGAGCCGGCACGGCGCGGAACGACGCCCATCCCTGCCCGCATCCTCTATCGCTACGGTTTCACGCTGAAGCCGTCGACGCCCGAGGGGCAACCTACGACCGATCCCGCGGCGCCGGCGCCGCCCACCGACAACCTGCGCGGAAAGGTGCTGTCGATCGAAGGGGACGTGCCTCTCGCTGGCGCAACGGTCGACCTCGAGAACCTGCAGGGTGAACACGCCGTCGTTTCGACGGGCGCCGATGGATCGTGGGCGTTTCAGGGGCTCGCGCCCGGCCACTACAAGCTCACCCTCGCGTCGTCCGGTTTCAAGCCGGTCAAAGCCGAGGAGGACGTGGTGGCTGGCTCGGTCACCGAGCTCACCTACCGCCTCGCGCTCGACGAAGGAGGCATCGAGATCACCGTCCAGGGGCAGCGACCGCCGCGCGAAGTCACGCGACGCACCATCGAGCAGCGCGAGATCCTGCGTATCCCGGGCACCAATGGCGACGCCCTGCGCTCCTTGCAGAATCTGCCCGGCGTCGCGCGTCCCCCTGGTCTCGCCGGTCTGCTCATCGTGCGCGGATCGGCGCCCACCGATACGCACACCTTCATCGACGGCATCTACGTGCCGCTCGTTTACCACTTCGGCGGCCTCTCCTCGGTCATCCCCACCGAGATGCTCGAAAAGATCGACTTTTATCCGGGCAACTTCAGCGCTCAGTACGGGCGTGTCATGGGCGGCATCGTCGAGGTCGGCGTGCGCTCGCCCAACAAGGACGGCAAGTACCACGGCCTCGCGCAGTTCGATCTCATCGACGGGCGCGTGATGCTGGAAGGGCCGATCCCGTTGCTCAAAGGGTGGAGCTTTCTCATCGGCGGACGCCGCAGCTGGGTCGACACTTGGCTCAAGCCGCTGCTCGTTTCGCTCGACGCGGGCGTCACCTCCGCCCCCGTCTATTACGACTACCAGGCGTTCGTCGAAACCAAGCCCACCGCCCGCTCGTCCTTTCGCCTCGGCGTCTTCGGATCGGACGACGGCTTCGAAGTGCTCATCCGTGACCCCGCCCAGCAAGACCCCGCCTTCGGCGGCAATCTCGCGCTCAAGACGGGTTTTTACCGCATCGAAGCCCGCTACAAGAACGACATCAACGACGCGCTCAAGTTCTCGAGCGTGACGTCCTACGGTCTCGACCGCTTCGACTTCGGGATCGGCACGTTCTTCTTCAATATCCGTAATCAGAACCTCTTCAATCGCACCGAGCTTTCCTACCGTCCCATCGGCGGCGTGACATTTCACGGCGGAGTCGACCTCGCGCTTGCTCCTTACGCGGTCAACATCCGCTTTCCACCGCCGCCGCGGCCGGGCGAGCCGGATCCGGGTCCTTTCGCGACGCGCCCCCCCATCACCCGCTCCGACAACAACCTCGCCTGGCGGCCCGCCGCGTACCTCGAAGCGGAGATCAACCCCAGCGCGCGCTCCAAGATCGTGCCCGGCATCCGCGCCGACTATGCGCGCGACACGACCAAGATCGACCTTAGCCCCCGTCTCAGCGGTCGTTACAACATCGTTCACGAGTTTCCCCGTACGACGGTCAAGGCCGGTGTCGGAATTTTCTACCAGCCGCCGCAGTTCCAGGAGAGCGACGCCGCGTTCGGCTCGCCCAACCTCCGCTCCAATCGGGCGATTCACTATTCGCTCGGTTTCGAGCAGGAAATCACGCGTCCCCTCGAAGTCTCCTTCGAAGGCTTTTACAAGGAGCTCGATCAACTGGTCGCGCGTCTCCCCAACGCCATGGGCGGCTACGACTACAACAATCTCGGCAAAGGCTACGTCGTCGGCACCGAGCTGCTCGTGAAGTACAAACCCGACGCGCATTTCTTCGGTTGGCTCGCCTACACGCTTTCACGCTCGGTGCGCCAGGAGCCGCCCGATTACGCCACGCGGCTTTTCCAATACGACCAGACGCACATCTTGACCGTCCTCGGCAGCTACCGCCTCGGGCGCGGGTGGGAGTTCGGCGCGCGCTTTCGGCTCGTTTCCGGTCCCCTCTACACGCCCAACATCTTCGGCGTCTTCAACTCCGATGCCGGTGCCTACGCGCCGCTCAGCGGCTTGCCCTTCTCCGATCGGGTGCCCATGTTCCATCAGCTCGACTTGCGTATCGACAAGCAGTGGCGCATGAACGGCTGGTCGCTGAGAACGTACCTCGACGTGCAGAATGCCTACAACCGCAGCAATCCCGAGGGAATTGCTTACAATTACAACTTCTCCCAGTCGCGCGTTCAGGGGTTTTTGCCGATCATTCCCAGCCTCGGCATCCGCGGAGAGTTTTAAGATGTCCCCTCGAAACCTCGCTCGACGTTGGGCCCTCGTCGCCTGGTTGCCGTTCGCATTGACGACATGCGGGGGCGCGTCGTTCGACGATCAGGCCGTGATCAAAGGGCTGCGCGTTCTGGCAGTGCAGAAGAGCGCGCCCTATCCCGCGCCGGGTGAAGGCGTCGATGTCAAACTCCTCTTTTGGGACGGCAAAAGCACGGAGGACAACCCTCGCGACGTCCACATCTACTTTGCCAGAAATGCCTGCGAGAATCCCCCCGGGGATCTTTATCTCAACTGCCTTTCCGCGCTCGCCGGCGGCTTCGTGGAAGGGACACCGGACGGCGGAAATCCGGACGACATGCCCGACGGCGGCGGGTCTGACGGCGGGGAGTCCGACGGCGGGACGGCCAGCGGCGCCATGTCCCACGCTGCCCCTGGCAGGGGGTTCGTTCCCATCGCCAGTGAAAACCAAGCTCGGTTTCGAAATATCGCCCCCTCCGATTTCGTCCGCGCGACCGAAGCCGAGAAGACCGCTGCGTCCTTCGACGTCGACCACGTCCGCGGAAGACATTTTCGAATCACCGACACGATCGTCCGACCGAGAACGGGGGGCGAACCGTACGGACTTGCTTATGTGCTCTTTGCGGCATGCCCGGGGCATCTGGGTTTGGTGCCCAATGCTGCTGCGAATACGCTCCCTCTCGGTTGCTTCGACGACACCGACAACCACCGGTTAGGTGCCGACGATTTCGTCATTGGCTACACGTCGATGTACGTCTACACCGCCCGCGCCAACACGAATCCAATCGTCAACGACTTCTTGTTCGAAGGTGCCTCATTCGCTGACTCCACGACCGACGATTCCCGCGTCCCCCATATTCCCAACTGCCAAGCGAGCGATCGCAGCAAGTGCCCGAAGTATCCTCTCAAGGTCGCCATCGACAGGGCCTCGGCCGAAATCGACACCGACCCGACGGCCAAGACGCCGGACGGTCGAGACCTGCAAGAGCAGATGTGGGTCGCGTTCTATCTCACCGCGGGCGAGCTGAAGAGCTCCCTCCGCCTCGTCAATGACGCGACGCGGGGTTGGAACGAAGAGAACGGCACCGAGTTCACCGCGCCCGCCGAGCCCGGCCCGGTACGCATCTTCGCCGTCGTGCACGACAACCGCGGCGGCATCGCCTGGGTCGAGGGAAAGATCATCGTCGACTAGCACGACTCGCCCGCGCGAGAAGCCTAGAAGCGCAGTGCGAAAGACGCCGCTGGCGCGCGCGGGTCGAGCGCTAGGTGCGACGAGAGCGGCGGCGCTTTTCCGCCGTGCACGGCGGCATCGACGCCCCAGGCGATCGCCAGGCCCACCGCGGCGCCGATGACGTCCCATCCGAGGTCCTTCCATGACGGGTCACCGTGCCCGCTTGCGTCGTAACTTTCCTTGATGGCTCCGGCGGCAAGCGCCGCGCCCCCACCGATCGCAAACGCTTTCCATCGGTCCTCGGCGAACGCGGTGGTAACGCCGTACCCCCCGCCCGCGATGCTCGCCGAGACGGCGAAGTGCAGCGCCTTGTCCTGGCCGAACCAAGGGTCGGGCTCGGCCGCGCGGGTGGGCGCCGAGGACACCGTGACGCAGAGAAAGACGAGCGCGGCGACATGCCCCTCGTCAAGACCCGCGGTCATCGCCGAGCGTCTTCGCGGTCCGCCGCGCCTTGTCGATACTTCGGAAGACGCTCTAGGTCGATATCGCGGAGCCTTGCGTACTTGGCGTCTTTTGCCGATAGTGTCGGCTGCTCGACGGGCCACACGATGGCGAGATCGGGGTCGTTCCAGAGGACGCCCCCTTCCGCCTCCGGGGCGTAGAGTTCCGTGCATTTGTACATGAACAGGGCGGTGTCGCTGAGCACGCAGAACCCGTGCGCAAAGCCAGGTGGAATGTAGACTTGCCGCTTGTTCTCACCGGACAGGGTGATGGTCATGGCCTTGCCGAACCTCGGCGATCCCACGCGGATGTCCACCGCAACGTCGAAAACGTCTCCCTCGAGGACGCTGATGAGCTTGCCTTGAGCCTTCGGTTCCTGAAAATGCAGACCGCGCAGCACGCCGCGGCTCGATTTGGAGAGGTTGTCCTGCACGAACGTTTCGGGAAGACCGGCGTCACGATAGCGAGCCAGGTGCCAGCTTTCCAAAAGATAGCCGCGCGCGTCGCCGAAGACCTGCGGCTCGATGACCACGACCTCGGGCAGCTCGGTGGACGTCACGCGCATGCCGAACAGGGGTACCGTATCGACCCGGCAGGTTCAAGTTACCGGTCCTTGCCGCATCTACGTGGCCGGCTCGCGCATTGGCCGATCGTGTGACGGAGTGGACGGAGTCCACGGAGACCTACGAAGCGAAGTGCTCTGGCATGGCAAAGAACTGACAGAGTCGTGCTAGGCGGTTTCGGCCTCCAGCACCTCGCGGGCGGCATTGCGATCGACGAGAAGAAAGAAACCGGCCGCAATCAGATGGCCTACGCCGCTAATCGCATAGAGCAAAAAGACGTAGACGGAGCCCGGGCCGAGAACCACTTCGTCGGAGAAGTACATGGCCAGCGCGGCATAGATCGAGGCTTGATAGGCACCGAAGAGCCCGGGCCCGGCGGGTAGGAGAATGCCCACGCCTAGCACGCCCATGACGACGCACGCTTGCGTGAAGGTCATGGTCTCGACGCCGCAACCGAGCGCCAGAACCCACATACCGAGCGCTGTGAGGAAGAGATAGACCACAGTCTCCGCCAAAAAAGGGCCGAAATGGCGCGCGCTGGGCAGAAACTTCAAACCGTCGGCGGTGCGCGCGACGAAGTCTGCGGCTTTTCGTGCGGCGCTTCGCGATACGAGACCGAGTGAATGCTCGACTAGCCCGTGTCCCAGCACAGGGCGCCAATAGAAGAGGGCCATCAGCGCGAACGCCGCCAAAAACCCGGAAAGCGCGACGCTTGCGTAGAGCGGCACCGCAGCGACCGGAATCGGCAGTTTGCCGATGTGATCGGGCAACGGGCTCAATGGATGAGCCACCTGCAAGCAAATGCCGAGCAACGCCGTCATCGCGAGACCGTCGATGATGCGCTCGGCGGCGATGGTCCCAGTGGCAGCCGCGACGGAAAGTTTACCTCGCTGTCGGATCATGTACGGCCGTACGAATTCGCCGGCGCGAAGGGGCATCACCAGGATCGCGGCAAAACCGATGAACGAGACGGCCAGGATACGTCGCAGCGCAATGCCGGTCGCGATGGGAGCGAGCAAGTGGCGCCACCGCATCGCGCGGACCGTGTGCATCAGGGCGAAGATGATCACATAGGCCAGGCAGTAGGAAACATTGACCCGAGCGAATGCATCTCCGGCTGGGAGAAGGGGAAGGCCTCCGTGGCGGAGACCCCACCCGAAGGCTGCGGCGATGACGACCGAAACCCCCAACTTGAGGCCATGCTTTTGCAGGAAGAGACGCGCGTAGCCCGCAGCGGGGTTGGTCGATTGGATCACGGCAACGCGGCTTGATACCACACAAAGGAAGGGAAAACCGGCGCGCCGTAGGGCCGGCTCGGTGGAGGAGATTTCGCCTCCAAAAGGTCGTGCGAAAGGCGAAGCTACTTCCGGCCCCTCGCATGAGCGTCGCAGCGAAGATGGAGGGGAGGCCGATCGAGAAGATTGAGAGCTCGACGGTTAGAAGGGCTTGATCGCCCACGCGCAGACCTGAGCACCAAGCGGCACGTGGCGCAGACCCTGCTCGAGGGGCCTGGCAAATGAGAGCGCTCTCGGGAAAAAGACGATGTAGTTGAGCTGGACGTCCTGCAGGCCGGCCTGGCGAAGCCGCCTCCTTACCTGCCAGGGGTAGAGGAGCTCGGCCTTTTCGTCGAAGGGGCAGCTCGCCACCGCCCGGCGCGTAAAGGGGTTCAGCGGATTGTGCTCGAAGACCACCAGTCGCCCTCCGGGCGCGAGCAGCGAAACGATGGCCGTCAAGAGTCGCGGCCGTTCGCCGGCGGGCACGTGATGCAAGACGTTCGCAAGCACGACGAAGCCGTAGTGATCTCTCGGCAGCACCTCCTCTTGGTGAAAGAAACTGGCGCCCGGCGCGCGCTCCTTGGCGAGCAAGGTGCTCTTGAGCGACGGATCGTAGCCGTGAACAATGGGGAAGGATTGTACGAGGAGACGAGTGAGATTGCCGATGCCGCAGCCGAAGTCGAGCCCAGGGCGATCGAAGCCCTTGCCGAGGAGCCGTTCGAGCACCCGTTGCTTGTAGGACGCGAAGTATCCGGTGTCCTCACCGCTTACGGCGATGCTCTCGGCGTGCATCGACTCGTAAGAGGCGGCGTACTGGTCGAACTCGGCGTCTTGCTGCGGATCGAACGAATGGGCCATGGTGGGCGCTTGGCCGTGGATCATGTCGCAGCAGCCGCGATTTTCAACATTTTAGAGGCTCGAGGTGGCTGCCGCCGTGCCCGGGGTGGTACCACGAACCCTCCGGCCTGTACACTGCCAGGCGACGAAGCGCGTGTGCTACCGTCGGGCGCGCATGGATGCCGTAGAACGCGTTTCGACTCGAGCCCGTGGCTCGCCACGGTTACGAGGCGGCCCACGGGTCTCTCAGCGCCCTTCCGCCACGGCCGTGCTCGCCACGAGCCAAAATGATAGCATCGCCCTGAGCCGGTGAAGGTCGCGCGACTGGATAGTGAGGCTCAAGCTTCGGATGACCCCCCTGTCCAGCAGACCTTCCCCTCTCTCTTTTTCGCTCTTGCAGCGGACCTCCAATATCGCCCAGTCGCTGCTTCGACATGCCTGGCACGCGATGACGCGGGATACGACCTTCATTCGTGCAGCCGCGGGGCTTGCCGTATTGGTCAAGGTCGCGTCCGTGTTGAGCGCACGCCTGACCTTTTCCCCGTACTCTTACGACGAGCAGTACTTCGTGTGGGGCGGATGGTCGATTCTCAGGGGGCTCGCACCGTATCGGGATTTCTACGATTCCAAGCCGCCCGTCCTCTTCCTCACTGAAGCGGCGGCAGTCGGCCTATTCGGAATCGAGGGTCAAAGGTTTCGACTGCTCTTCACGCTATTGGCGCTGGGGTCGATTTGCGCCGTCTATGTCGGTCTCGTCAAGCGTGGTGTCCGCGTTCTTCTCGCCTTAGGAACAACACTTCTCATCGTCTACTATTATCTCGATCCCGCCTTCCACGACTCGAGTCTCAACGACGTGGAGTCGATCGGGACCGCATACTACTTCTTCGGGGTGAGTTTCATGCTCCTGGCGCGGCGTAGCTTTTGGCGGCGCGCCTGCGGTTCGGCCTTCTTTACCATGTGCGCCTTGACGAAGGAGCCCTTCCTGCTGCTCGTCGGGCCGACGTGGCTGGCCTTTCTCTTCGACTCGCCCAGTGGCGTTTTCTCGCGCTCGTTCGTGCCCTATCTCAAGGCGTCCATTCTCGGCGCCAGTGGTCCCGTATTGTTCGTGTTGGTCTATCTGATTGCGTGCGGCGGACTGCGCGATTACATCGCCCAGTACCCAAGAGTACAACTATTTGCCAACACCTATGCCGTGAAGATCGGGGGGTTCGTCCCGGGGCCCTTTTGGAGCGAGCAACACCAGAGTTGGGTGCGCCTCAACGCCGTTCTCTATAACTTGAAGGCACTTGGACCCTGGCTACCGCTCCTCGGTGTAGGAACACTCGTGGCCAGGCGCTCCAGGTGGCGTCGCACGTTGGCCTGCATTCTGGCGGTCCTTGGATCCGCGTATGCCGTAACGCTCGGACACTGTTTCTGGTCGCACTATTTCATCATGGGCATCGCGGGCCTCGCGTTTTGCGCAGTGATCGCCTGCGTTGCATTTGCTGAATCAATTCCAAGTCTGCGAGCGCAGTCTGCGCTCGGCGCCTTCGTCTTGTTCATGCTCTTTCCCAAGCTTTCCGAACGCTATGAAGCCGCGGCGGCACAGACCTGGGCTCCGGCTGCGCCCAACGTCCCCCTCGACGTGATTGAATATGTCAGGCAGCACACGGGGCGAGACGATTACATACTCGCGACACAGCCTGGGCTGTATTTCTTTGCGGAGAGAAAAAGCGCGGTTACCTACAGTTCCTTCGTTGACGATGCGATCTGCCTTTATCCGGGGCAAACAGATGAGGAAAGGCTGGCCTGGCTAGCGTCGCAGATTCGAACGAACCGCCCGAAAATCGTTTATGTGAATCCACAAATATTCCAACGCGGTCGCGAGCACCTCAATGCGGTCATCATGCCTTTCGTCGCACAAAACAGCTATATCAAGGTTCAAGACGGCCTCTACGAGCGGCCCTACTAGATCGCCCTTCAGCATCGACGCACTGGGCGTTCCCGTCGTCTTCGCGGAGAACGCGCGGTCTTCGACTCGCCGGATGTGCGAAGGCGTGCTTGACTGGGCATCAGGGCCCCTGTAAGCAGGAAACCTGCGGCGAACCAACAGCCGCTTCGGTCGCAAATCATGGAGAACCGCGATGATGTCATCTCCATATCGTTCGTAACGCCCGTCTACCGAGGCGAGGAATATCTATCGGCTCTGGTCGAACGCGAGGAGGCCTTCCGAGCTCATCTCGAGGCATCTCCTCTGGCCATCAGATTGATAGAGTCTATCTTCGTTTGCGACGATCCGGTCGATGGGTCGGCCGCGCTTCTCTCGAGTCTGGCCGTCAAGCGACCTTGGATGACCGTTCTGTACCTCGCCAAGAACGTGGGGCAGCACGCAGCCACCGCAGCAGGGATGCTCCATGCGTCGGGCGATTGGGTTGCCACGTTGGATGAGGACGGGCAGCACGATCCGTTTCGCATTCTCGATCTGGTACAGAGCGCGATCGAAGGGGGTCTGGACGTTTGCTACGCGCGCCCGCGCGGAGCGGTTCACGGGGATTGGTGGCGCAATGTCTCATCTCGCTGGGCGAAACGAATCGCTGCCTTCCTGGTCAACGACCCCCACGTCCGCATTTTCAACAGCTTTCGGCTCGTTCGAGGCGAGATCGCTCGGGCGGCCGGGGCACTCGCGAGCTACGACCTATATCTCGATGTTGCTTTCCGGTGGCTTACCGACCGCGTGGGAAGCACCGTCGTGGATTCCCGCGATCCGCGTGTTGGGACACGCCACTCGGGATATTCCCTTCGGTCGCTGGTCTCGCATTTTCGCCGGATGGTCATGAGCTATCAACTTCGCATCCTCAACCTCGTCACGTTCGGGGGCCTTCTAACCGCCGTGTTCTTCGGATTGGTGGGCGTCTCTGCCGTGCTGGTGAAGCTGCTCGCGCCCGCTCGTATTCCCGTCCAGGGCTGGACGTCGACGATTGTTACGATCGCGTTCTTTGGTGGCTTGACCGTGTTCTTGCTCGGTATCATTTTGGATCGTCTGTCTCTGACCCTCACGCGCTCGCAGGGGCGGCCCGCATTCTTTTTGGTCGATCGCAGTCGCGACGGGTTGTGGTCGAAGGAGGCGCGTGACGAGCTATCGGTGAGCCCGCGGTGAAGCTATTTAGTCGGGCCGGGGCGAACGGTCGCACAATTATCGACGTGATCATCGGCTGCGGCGTCATCGGTGAAGCGCTCTGCCGTTCGATTCCGCTGATTCGCGATTCGACCGTCGTATCGGCGGAGTCGATCGTCACCGACTGGTCGGCGAGGGATCGGTTGAAGGCTGCGCTGGACGGCGCAGAAGCCTGGATCGAGACGATCGAGACGGCGAGCGGCACTCTCGAGAAAGTGAGGGTGTTCTGGTGCGCAGGGCGCGCCGGCTTCGCGGCGAGCGAATCGCAGACCTCGGCCGAATACGACTCATTTTGCAGCGCTCTCGCCTGGTGCGAGCACCTCCTGCCTCGTCGGCGTATCGAGTTTCACATGACGTCGTCGGCTGGGGGACTGCATGAAGGCCAGGTGCTCGTCCGGGATCGAACGCGCATAACGACGGATCGCCCGTACACACGGCTCAAAGTGGCTCAGGAGCGGGCGCTCGCGGCGTCGCCGCTACCGTCGCGTTACATCTATCGCCCGTCGAGCGTTTATGGAGTACCCCGAGCGGGGCAACGACTTGGATTCTTGCCGACGATGATCAAGAACGCGCTGTCCCACCGACCTACGGTGATATTCGCCACGGCTTCGACGCAGAGGGATTTCGTGGCCGCTTCGGACGTAGGCTCGTTCATGGCGCTCGAGCGCGAACCTACCGAACGCGGCCTCGAAACCCCGCTCTATCTCGTACAAGGGTGCCCAATGTCTCTTTGGACGCTGCAGCTCACCTTGGAGCGGCATCTGCAGCGCCGCGTCCTCGTGACATTCACGACCAGCAAAGACAACTTCGCATCGACCACTTTCTCACCGCAGCTGCGCCCGAAGGGTTTCAGGCCGGCGACGCTGGAATGCCATCTGGCCAGAATGGTTGCCGCCGTTCAGGGACATCGAGGGGCAGTCCTTCGCCGGGGTGCAAGTGTTCCCAACTCAGCCTGGCCTGAGAGACCCGCCCGAGCGGACGCTGGTTCCTACCGGTCTCCCGCCGACCGCACTCCGGGCGACTCGAGCGTACCGGGTCGGTGAAGATGGGGGCGCGTGCGAGCCTGATGCGCTAGGATGCCCGCCGTGCTGGCCGCCAGTCTCCCTGCCGTGGACGCCGTCGACCGTAGCGCCCTCCGCGACTCGCGCGGGCGCACCTTCAAGCAGTTGGCGCGCGAGCTCACTCCGCGTTACGCGCGCGTTTGGGTCGACATTGGCGTCGGGTATGTCGTCGGCGTCGCGATCATGATCGCGCTCGTGCATCTGGAACGGCGCTGGCCGCGTCTCGTCCCGCTCTGGGTCGTGATGGGCGCCGTCGCGCTCGGTTACGTGATCGCGTGCCTGCAGCTGTTCCTGCACGAGGCGGCGCATTTCAACATCGCTCCCGGCCGGCGGCTCAACGACTTTCTCGCCAACCTGTTCCTCGGCCTCATGGTAGGCACCGACGTCGCCGCGTACCGGGTCATCCATTTCGACCACCATCGTTACCTTGGGACACCCAACGATCCTGAGCGCAGCTACTTCAACTCCCTCGACGGGCGGTTTCTGCTCCGGTCTTTGCTCGGGATTGGGCTATTGGCCGCGCTCTCGCATCGTGGCCAGCGTGTGCGCGCAGCTGAAGATGGCGGCGCGGGCACGACGGCTCCCCCTGGCCGGGCACGCCGATGGGTGTTGTTATTGGCGGGCGCGGCCTTGAACTTGGGCATTATGGTCGCCGGGTTGGCAGCGGGCTCAATCGCGCTGGCCGTTGCCTGGCCGCTCGCCATGATCTGTGTTCACCCCTTCATCAACGCCACCCGGCAGGTGCTCGAGCATCGCAGCTACGATGCCCGGCGCGATGTCGACTACGCGCAATCGAGCCACGGCGCGAATACGCGCATGTTCGGTGTCGGTCCGCTGGCGAGCACGCTGGGCGCCGCCGGCTTCAACCGCCACCTGCTCCATCACTGGGCGCCCCAGACCTCCTACACGAGATTGAGCGAGCTAGAGGCGTTCCTGTTCGACACTGCCAGCGCCGATCTGTTTCGCTCACAGGTCACGACCTACCCTCGCGCGTTCGTGCGGCTGTGGCATGCTAGGTAGTCGCGTGCCGGGTCCGCGCTGCCTCTGCTGCCACGGCGCCAACACCACGTTCTGGGCCAAGGTGCGCGACGTGGAATACCGCACCTCGGACGAGGAGTTCACGTTCCTGCGCTGCGAGGACTGCGGCGTACTGTTCATCGATCCGGTTCCGGCCGACCGCCTACGCGAGATCTACCCTCCCACTTACTACTCCTACGCGGCGCCCCGGCATTCGCTGGTGTTCTCCATCAAACACTGGCTGGATCGGCGCTTCTTCCGGTCCATCCTGCGGCCGCTCGCCCAGCCGTCGCTGCGGGTCCTCGATGTCGGGGGCGGCGCCGGCTTTGAGCTCTCCACCCTCCGCGACAGCAATCCGCGCGTGCGTGAGACCTGGGTTGTGGACCTCGACCCCGAAGCCGCCGCGATCGCAGAGCGAAATGGCCACCATTACTTCTGCGGTCGCGTCGAGGACTTCGCGCCGGACGAGAAGTTCGACGTCATCATGATGCTCAACCTCATCGAGCACGTGCAGGACCCCGAGTCGGTGCTGCGCAAGGTGGCCGCGCTCCTCGCGCCTGGAGGCCTGGTACTGCTCAAAACCCCGAACTTCGACTCTTGGGACGCGCGACTCTTTCGCCAGAGAAGTTGGACCGGGTACCACTGCCCACGCCACTGGGTGCTCTTCTCGCGCGATAGCTTCACGCACCTCGCCGAGCGTGTGGGCCTGCCGGTGAAGCAGGCGACCTACACGCAGGGGGCATCGTTCTGGGCGGGCAGCACGATCGCGTGGCTGGCGGCGCGCGGCCTGCTTCGCGTCACGCGCGAGCGGCCCATCTTCAATCACCCGCTCTTCGGCTTGGCGGCGGCTGCGTTCGCCGCCTTGGATTTCGTGCGCGCGCCGTTCGCCAAAACGTCGCAAATGTTTTTCGTGCTTGGCCGCGCGGCATGAGATCGTCCGCGTCGGCACGAAGGCCGTCGCATTCTGGGTCGATCGTTACGAAGCATCGGTGTGGGAGTTTTCGGCTGGCACCGGCACGAGCTACGGCGCGTCGATATCCGACTATCCCATACCCATCACCGGGCAGCTCGGCACCGGCGACTTGGGTTTCGCTATCAGCAAGGCGAGTGTGCTCCGAAGCACCTACGTCTCATGGTTTCAGGCCGACGTGTTTTGTCGCGCCAGCGGCAAGCGGCTCCCGACGAGCGGCCATCTTCAACCTCAACGCCTCCCCAGTGCCCAGCCACGGCAGCTCATCGGCTGGATTCCGCTGCATCGCACCGCGCTAGGCCGCATCCGTCCGAAATAGGTCCGATCGGCGCCGCGACCTCTGCCCGAGCTGGCGTGATAACCTTCCCACGTGGCGCGCCGGTCCAATCGACCCCCGAGCAAAGTCATGCAGACGTTGCCGGCGATCGACATCACTTCGACCGTGAGCCGCGCGGTCGAAACGGCCGATCGCGCGCCGCATCGCCCCATACTCGTCGTCATTTCCGGGCAAGAGGTGGGGACCCGCTGCCCGGTGCACAGCGGTCTGGTCGTTGGCCGCGACCCGGACATCGATCTCGTGCTCTCCGATGGGCTCGTCTCGAGCCGCCACGCGCGCATCGAGGACCGCGGCGACAGCTGGACACTGGTCGACCTCGGCAGCACCAACGGGACCACGGTCAATGGCGAGAAGGGGAGCGAGTTTGCGCTCACCCACGGCGACAAGATCGTCTTCGGGGCAACCGTCGTCCGTTTCGAGATGCAGGACCGATTGGAGCGTGCCTACGACGAGCACCTGGAGAAGCTGCTCAACGTCGACGAGCTGTCCGGTTTGCTTCTGCGACGCAAGTTCGATCTCGACTTGAAAGGCGCCCTCGACGCCGCCCGCACGAGCAACGCGCCACTTGGCCTTTTGATGTTGGACCTCGACGGCATCAAGTCCATCAACGACACCCACGGCCATCTCTTCGGTGCCTACGTCATCGGTGAATCGGGCCGGGTCATCGGGCGGGTGCTCGAGAAACGCGGCTTCGCCTCGCGGTTCGGCGGCGACGAATTCATCGCCGCGCTGCCCGGGCTGGCCCTCCACGCGGCGGCGGCGATCGGGGAAGAGATCCGCGTCGCGATCGGCGCGTTTCCTTTCGAGCGCGAGGGTGTGCCGCTGCGGCCCGGCATTTCCATCGGCGCGTCGGCGTTTCCGGAGAGCGCGCGTGACGCCGACGGCCTCGTGCAGCGCGCGGACGAGGCGCTCTACCGCGCCAAGCGCGCCGGCAAGAACAGGGTGAGCTCGTAGTCGACCGAACCTGAGGGGCGCGATCGACCGCGAGGTCGCGATTGCCCTCCTTGTGCTCGACGGCCGTTCCAGTGCAGACTACCGACCCTTTGGCGTTTCTCTGTCGTTCATGGCAAGCGACGGGAACGCGGTGAGCGTGAACGCTTCGAGGTAACAAGAGTGAAACCAGCATTATGGATCTTGGCGTCTCTGCTGATGGCTTGCGGCACGCCCGAAGAAGGTGGCGTCCGAGGACTCAATGGCGGCGGAAGCACGCCGCCGGCAAAGACTTGCCTCGAGACCACGTGTGACCCCAACGCCACCTGCCAAGAGACGGCGGCGGACGCGACCTGCACCTGCAACGCCGGGTTTGGCGGCGACGGCGCGCGCTGCGATGACGTCGACGAGTGCCAGGATTCGATGCTGAGCGGTTGCAGCCCGCAGGCACAATGCTTCAATCGTCCCGGCTCGTTCTCTTGCCGTTGCAGGGAAGGCTTCGTGGGCGACGGCAAGACGTGCACCAGCGTGCAAGTCTGCGGTGGGAACGCCAATGTCTGCGACCCCAACGCCATCTGTGCCGACACCAACCCCGGCTTTTCGTGCACCTGCAAATCGGGGTTCCGCGGTGACGGGCTCTCTTGCGCCGACGTCGACGAATGCCGCGAGAATCTCTTTTTTTGCGCGGCCAACGCGGCGTGCATCAACACCTACGGCGCCTTCAATTGCGCGTGCAAACCGGGGTACGACGGCGATGGCAACGCCGCCTGCCGCGGTCTCTGCGAGATCGCCAAGGCCGACCCTGCGCAGTGCGCCCCCGAGGGTCTTTGCCGCATCGACGGGCAGCGCGCGCTCTGCGACGCCTGCAAGCCGGGGTACGCGGGTGACGGCAAGACATGCACCATGAAGACGTGTTCTGCCGCGTGCGACGGCATGGGCACCGACGACATGAGCCACGCCGTCTGCCTGGCCGACGGCACCTGCGGCTGCGCACCCGGTTACGCGGCCGCGGCGGGGAGCTGCACCGACGTCGACGAATGTGCGACCAATGGTGGAGGCTGCGGCGAGCATGGCATCTGCGCCAACACCGACGGGGGTCACGTCTGTAACTGCCAGGCCGGCTACGCCGTCGATGCGAGCGGCCAATGCGTCAACGTCGACGAATGCAAGCAGGTGCCCAGTCCGTGCCACCCCGACGCCACCTGCACCGACAAGACGCCCGCGGAGAACCCGCGCGGATATCTCTGCCAATGCAACGGCGGCTTCACCGGCGACGGCTTCGAATGTCGCGACATCGACGAATGCGCGGACAACCGCGGCAGCTGCGCCACCAACGCAACTTGTATCAATCGCCGCGGCAGCATGAGCTGCGAATGCGCGCCGCCCCTCACCGGCGATCCCAGCAACTGTCATTGCGATCTGTCGGGCCTGTGGGCGGTGAGGCTCGATGTCGATCTCTGCTGGAAGGGGCGTCCCATCCAGGTGGGGACCGATCAGGACCTGGTATCCGCCGGGAACATGGAGGCCACCAACTGGGAGCTTCGGGAAATCGTCTATGACGGCGCCGATCTCAAGATGAAGATGAAAAGCTGCGGGACCGACAACACGCCCGATCTCATCAGCCCCCTCTTTCGCGAGACGTACTCCTCTTACGTGCCCCTCACCACCTTCGATCTCGTGGGCCTGCGCGCGAGCCCCCCGTTCAGCCAACCGAGCCTCGTCCCCGGCTCGACCTTCAGGACCCCGAGTGAGGCCGACGTGTACGGCATCGACCTCGGCGCCGATCCGGTGAACGCCCCATGGCCCACCCATCGCAGCGACGTCGACCCCTCGAAATGGGCCGACTCTGACGGCGACGGTCAGCCCGGAGTCACCTTCTGGTCGAGGGTGCCGAGCCAAACGACCGACTCCGGCACCGGGCGCTACAAATACCTGCCGGTGCGCCCGTCCGGCGGCGGCACCACGTTTTCGGTCGATCAGCGGGCCGGCTGCGTGAGTGTGGCGACGCGCGTTTTGAGCCACATGGAGGCCCGGGTCGATAGCTGCACGCGGCTCGCCGGCATGTACGTCAACGAGAAGAGCGAAGGGCGCGTGAACAGCTGCACCGTGGTCGACAAAGGCACGTGCAATCCCGCCGACCCCAACGATTGCAGCGGATGGACGAAGGACGTCGCCTGCAACACCGCCGATTGGCGTTCGGCGACGCCGTGCGACGCCGAAGAGATCAATCGGCTCGATGACGATCAGAACCAAGGTCAGAACGCGAAGGCGACGTTCGAGGCCGTGCGCATCGGGGCCGTCGGTCTGGCGGCCACCTGCGACGACGTGCGGCGAGCGCTTCCCTCGCTCGACCGCTCCATGCCGAACATCACTTGCACGACGCCGCCGTGATCCCGCGGGATTGACGAAAGCTCGAGAAAGCCCCGGGAACCATGCGCCATCTTCGCTCGACTGCTCTTGCCTTCCTCTTGCTCGGCGCGGCACATGACGCCGCGGCAGGAGGGCTCGAGCTCCTTCCGCCCGGTGCCCGATCGGTCGCGCGCGGGGGCGCGGTCGCAGCGCGACCCGAAGACCCCATGGCGTTGCTCCACAATCCGGCGGGACTCGCTTTTCTATCGGGCAGCCAGGTCATCCTCGGCGTCGACGCGCCTTTTCATCACATGTGCGTGACGCCTTACGGCTACCACGGCTGGGGGATCTATGGCGCGGGGAGCTCCGAGTTCGGCGACCCGCTCGCGCTCGACCATCCGACCATGCCCACCATCGGCGCGACCTACGCGACGACGCCGCTCGGCCAGGTGTGCAACTCCGCGCGCGTGGTTCCCATTCCGCAGCTCGGCGTCATGACCAAGCTCACCGATGACATCGCGATCGGGGGCGGGCTCGTGTCACCCCTGGTCGTCGCCGGTCTGCAATACGGCGGCACCGACGCCACCCAGCAGACGCGCTACGGGCCGCGCCCCACCCCCACCCGCTACAGTCTCATCAGCCAGGACGCTGATTTCGCGCTCGCCCCCAGCATTGGCGGCGCGTACCGCGTGATCCCCGAGCTCTCGGTGGGGATCAACGTCCAGATCGCGATGCTCAAAGCGAACACCTCGATGGTCCAGAACAACTTCACCGGTACGCAGCCGTCGACCGATTGGCTCGTCAAAGTCAAAGCGCAGGACTACTTCACGCCCGCGGTCACGTTTGCGGTCCACGCGCGCCCGCGGCCCGAGGTCAGCCTCATGGGGGCCTTCCGCTGGGTCGACGATTTTCGCGGCACCGGAGAGCTGACCTACGAAACGAACACGTTTCACCGCGGCGCGACGTCGGGCCCGATCCCCTACCAGAATCCACCGGTCAAACTCTCCGAGGTGGTGGTGCGGCTCCCCTGGCAGCTCACGCTCGCAGCGCGCTACGCCGGGCTCCTCGCCGACGCCGGTTGCGAGCCGGGGCCGGGCGATCCCATGGACAACGAGCTTTGGGACGTCGAGGTGGACCTCGGCTATTCGCTGAACGCCCGGGCGAGCAATACGTCGGCCAGCATCGGGCAAGACGTCACCGTGATCACGCGCACCGCCGGAGGCAACGCGGGGAGCAACACGGTCCCGCTCAAGGATCTTTCGGCCTTCGACATCGATCATCAGCTGAAAGACTCCATGAGTGCGCGGCTCGGGGGGAGTTACGCCGTCCTTCCGCGCAAGCTCATGGTGCATGCGGGGGGCTTTTTCGAGAGCCGCGGCGTCAAGCCCGAATACGCGGACATCGACGCGTTTGCATTTCAGCGCGTGGGGCTCGGACTCGGGCTCGTCGTCCGCATCGGTAACTTCGATCTGCAAGGTGGGTATGGGCACATTTTTTCAGAGACACTCGACGTCGCCCCACCGCCCCACCAAGCTGTGGAAAATGCCGTGCCCGGCGATCCGCGGAGCGGCTTCGACAAGCGGGTGGGAGGGACCATCAGCAGCGACGGCACCCGCATGGGCGGCGTCGTGCTCGAAGATCCGCGCGCTCCCTCGCCTTCGAACGCGGACGCGGTTGCGGCCAAGACGCAACAATCGGCAGTGGTCACCCGTTTTCAGCCCAATCGCGTCGTCAACGCCGGCAAATACACAGCCCGGTTCGACGTCGTATCCGTAGGAGTTGTCTATCATTTCTGAAGCACCGTTCATCGCCCCCCGGGGCGGCTGCGCCCTCCGGACCCAAAACCCAGGCCTAGCGACGAGGGTGTCGAAAAAACCGGCACAAAAGCCTTCGGCGAAACACTAGAAACGTGTTCCAGCTGCGCTCGTCGTTTCCAAAGTGCCCTGTTCGGGAGGTGTGTTGATGGCCTTCTTCGTGCCGTTGTTTTCGGGTCGCCGTCGCGCGTCCGTGCTTTCTCTTTCGCTTTCGCTCGGTTTGGCCGTGGCCGCGGGGTGCGGTGGCAGCACGTCGGGCGATGGGCTCGATGCCGCCGGCGGTTCGGGCGACAGTAGTTCCACGGGCGGCTCCGCTGGCAGCGCGGGGAAGGCTGGCACGGGAGGTGCGGGCGGAGCTGGCGGCGCCAGCGGCACGGGCGGCAGGGGTGGCACCGGCGCAACGGGCGGAAGCGCGGCCGGCGCGGCCGGCGCGGTTGTCGACGCCGGTCGGGACGGGGGCAGGACGGACGGCGCGGCCGATGCAACCAACACCGATGTTCGCCTCGACACGGGTCGGCCGGAAGGTGGCGCCGACGGTGGCACTTGCACGGCGGACACCGATTGTACCACCGGCCACTGCGTCGGCGGCGCCTGTTGCGCGACCGCCTGCACCACGCCAGGCACGTGCGAGAAGCTCGACGGCGTCACCTGCCCTGGCGGAACGGCTTGCCGGTACCTCAAAGCAGCCGACGACAGCGTGTGCGACGACGGCAACGCCTGCACCAACAACGTTTGTTTCCAGGGCGCGTGCGCCTTCAAGTCCAACAAGGACTGCAACGACAACGATCAATGCACCACCGACACGTGCACGGCGAGCACCGGTGCTTGCGTGCACGAGCCGCTCAACGTGCCCGTGGCGTGCGACGACGGCAATCCGTGCACGGGCGATACGTGCACCCCTAGCGCCGGCTGCCAGCACAGCGACAACAACGCCGCCACCTGCACCGATAACAATGCCTGCACCGACGACGTCTGCTCGGCGGGCGTGTGCGTGAGCACGCTGAAGAACTGCACCTCGCTCAACAACGACTGCAACCTCGGCGTCTGCGTGAACGGCGCGTGCCAAGCGCAACCCGCCAATCCGAATGGTTCTTGCGACGAGGGTCTCGTGGCCTGCGATGCGACCGGCAAGTGCGACAGCGCCGGTCACTGTGTGGGCAGTCAAGATGCTTGCGGCACGCTCGCCACCGCGTGCGCGCCGTGCACCAACGAAGCCGGCTGCTTCAGCGGTCGCCTGTGCACCTGCCAAGCGGGAGGCACACCGCCCGTCGTCGTCGTGAACGGCAGGTGCGTGCCGGGGGCCGACGAGTGCAACGTGAATCCGTGCGTACCCCTCGCCACGTGCCACGATCCCACGCCGGACGGGTCGACGACCGGCGACGTCACCTGCACCTGCCCCTCGGGGTATTCGGGCGACGGCAAAACGGTGGGCAATGGCTGCACCGACATCGACGAATGCAACGGGCAGAACCCGTGCGGCATCGGCTCGGCGCCGGGCGGATGCATTGGAACCGCGCCTCCCGGTAGCTACAGCTGCACCTGCTTGGCCGGGTACCGTTCGATCCCGACCAGCACCGGTCCGACGTGCGCGTGCGATCTCGCCGGCACCTTCGCGCTCTCCGTCAGGACGATGGTCGGGTGGGATGCCGTCGTCATCCTCGGCATCAAGGCCATCGAAGAGTCGCCTCCTGGCGGCGTCGAGACCTTCCGCTGGGCACTGCGCTATCAAACGGTCGAGACCAACGGCTCCGTCACGGTCAAGACCTTCCCCTGCGGCGGCAGTGCGCCCGACGCCTGTGACATGGCCTATGGCTATACCCACGCGCAATACCAGCCGAACCACCTGTGGGGCAAAGCCAAGATCAACGCCGGCACGACCTCCGTGAACACCAGCCTCGTCGGCGTCATTCCGGGGGGTACCTACGTCGAGCCGCCGATCGCCCAGTTGCTCGGCATCACGTTGACCGACCCGCTCGGCCCCTGGCCGCCCTGCCGCGCGTGCGTGGGAATCGACGCGGGGGGCACCTGCGCGTGCGGCGGTACGAATTACCCGGTCACCAACAAAGCGACATGGGTCGACGTGGACGACGACAGCAATCTCGGCATCACGAACTTGCACGTTCCGCGCGGTGGTCTGCCCATCGACGGCACGCAGCCCGATCCTCCCTATGTCTACACCGAGCCCACCGCCTGTCCGCGCGTCGCCTTGCCGCATGGCACCTTCACGTACCAAGAATGGCCGGGGACCGTGGGCCTCCAGACGTTCCGCACCAATCGCTTTTTCATCGGCTCGCGGACGACCAGCGCCTTGAACGGTTCGACCATCACCTACGCCAGCAATGCGTGCTCGATTTCCGGCACCGTCACCGGCCCGAGCGGCGGCAAGACGCGCGTGGAGCAGCGCACGCAAGGCTGCGAGACGTGCAGCGGCGCCAACGGCAATGCATGCGATCCGGGGCCCGCTTGTACGGGGCCGCAGATCGACTCGTACGACGATGTCGCGCAGACGCAGCGCGTGGAGTCGGAGACGTTCACCTTGACGAAGGCGGTGAATATCGATCTTGCGCCGATCGTCGCGATGCCGGAAGGCACGACGAAGGAGAATGCGTTCAACGCGGCTTGTAACGAGGTACGCGAGCAGTTCTGCCCAGCAGGGAAGAACTGTGCGACGCCCTGAGGTTTACGGCACTTCGCGATCGCCCGCTCGGGGTGCCTCGGCGCGGGCGGCCGTCGCGCGTTCGGCCGCCCATCGGGCAGAGACGTTGTTACGCGCGCCCGTGTATCTACGGTGGGCGGCGCGAGCAGACTCGCGGCGAGCGCGCGACGGAACGGGGGGAGGATGGCGCGGGGGACACGAGGGCGGCCTCTCTGCTCCGGCCGCTCGCGCCGAGGCACCCCGCTCGGGCTTTATGCGAGCGCAGTTGCAATTTGGCGACGGGGCGTTCTCTCCTGCTCGGCAGGGGGAAAAGGGGTTGGTCCGGTTGGCGGCGAGGTGCCGCGGGGTCAATGCTGTGATCGTCGCGTGGTTTTGGATTGGTGATCTCGCGCCACGCATCGCGCGTTGTCCCGGGTTCAGCGGGTTTCAGCGGGTTTGGTTCGGCCGTTGCCTATCGGATTCTCCGACGTGCCGCACCTCGTCGCAAAGCCCGAGTAAGCGGGGGCCGCGCCTGGCAGAGTGATCGCGTTGGGCGTTTTGCGGTGGTCGTTTTGCTTGAACGTCGGGTTCGTAACAACCGATTCGCAAAATGTGAGGCGTCTTCTTCGCCCGCCGCCGTTTGTCTGCCGTGCGCCTGCTCAAGGCGAACCTTCCAAAGAGACGGGAGCGTTTGCCTTCGCGAAAAGTGACCGATGAAGGTGCCTATTCAAGTCGTGACAGCACTGTGTACCAAGCACCGCTCGCTTCAACGCCCGAGCGGGGTGACTCGGGGCGAGCGGCCGGAGCAGAGAGGCCGCCCGCGTCTCTCCCGCGCCATCCTCCCCCGTTCCGTCGCGCGCTCGACGCGGGTCTGCTCGCGACGTTCTCCATAGATACACGGGCGCGCGTAACCAACGTCTCTGCCCGATGGGCGGCCGAACGGGCGACGGCCGCTCGCCCCAAGTCACCCCGAGCGGGCGATCGTGAAGTGCCGTGATGATCGCCCGGCCCGTGCCGTCGCGACACGCGGCCGAACGCGCCGAGGGGGCGATCGTGAAGTGCAGCTACCTGACGCACATGAACGGGCTATTGTCGGACGGATAACGGTAGAGTCCAGCGAAGCACATCTCCGAGAGCGTGCTCTCTCCGAAGGTGACACGCTCCGAAGTCGTATTGTTGTGCGTGCATTCGACGCGGACGCGATCGCCCTTTTTCATTTCGACAGCGTTGGTCGAATGGTACCGCTGCTCGTTGAAATCGTACGGCCCCTCGTAGAGCAGAGCCTCTCCCGCCTCGGCGCGTTCCGCGACGATCTTTTCGTAGGCGCCGAGCAGGTGCATATGCGGGGAGACGGCGAAGATCGTGGAATCGATGGACATCGTGCAATAGCCCGTGCTCGTCGTCGTCTGGGCCGGGGGGAGATCGAGGCCAGTCGTCCCGGCGAGCAACCCTTCGGCCATGACGGGAGCGGCCGATTGAGCGACCGTCTGGACGCGCGTGCCCGACGTGCCGAAGATGTCCGCCATCCCCGTGTTGAAGAGGTGCAGGTTCAAGAGTAGCTGCGTTCCTTTTTTGATTCTGAGCGCGACTCCCTTGGGGAAGGCGAGCGGCAAGCTGCCGACGCCGGATCCGAAGACGCTATGGGTGCGATTGACGCCGGCGTTGCATGCCGTGGTCCCGTCGGGCGCATCGGGTTCACCCATCGTGAGAAGCGTGTGATGCGTGCCAAGGGGGTTGATGGCATCAAAAACGCTGACGACGAGATCCTCTTCGACCGTCTTACGGACGCAGACGTACCCCTCGGTGCCCGGGGCCATCGTCCAATCGCCGGTGAGCAGCGTCTTCCAGTCGCCCGCAGTGGGAGGCACCGTCGGAGGTGGCATCGTCGGTGGCTCGGTGGTGGGAGGTGGCGGGGCAGGGGGCGGGGGCGTGGTCGTGGGGGGCGGGGGCTCCGTCGAATTGCCCATGGGGGACGGTTCGGCGGAGCCACACGCCGCGAGCAAGGGCAAGGCACCGAATATGAATGCGCATTCAGCAAGCGCGCCGAGGCATGCACGGGATTTCATGAGAGCGACGCTACCACGGGGCTCGCGATCCAGAAAAAGACAATTGGCAATCTAGACTAGGACGCACCACACGTCGGACGGAGTTCGCGCACTCGGTGCACATTTTTCCGATGACCGTTCATTCATTCACGCGTTCTTCGCACGGAAAGTCGGTATCGAATGGGCAGGCTACGCCGAGTCGGATCGCTGCTTTCTGATCGGCGTCAACGGGGACCGCGGGGAACCGCTGCTATGATGCCGGGCTCCGGAGGTTCGCCATGGCTAAATGCAAGTCGTGCGGAGAAGAAGTGGACCACCTTGTCACCGTGCAAGTGGGAGGCAAAGCCAAGAAGCTTTGCGAAGACTGCGCCGACCGCGCGCGCGAAGAGGCCGAAGTCGCGGAAGCCAGCGAGAGCGTCGTTCAAAACATGATGGGGTTCAAAGGTAGGCGCTGACGGGGCCCGGGCACGTGCCGGGCACGTGCCCTCCGATGCGCGGCGCATCGCGTCGGATCGACGGACGCGTTCCGTTGCGGCGATCGTTTGCCTTTCGTTCGATCCGCAGCATCAAGTGCGAGGAAGCGCCCCTCTCTCGATCAGCGGGCGAAGCTCCCAACCATCACCCGTCGACGCCGCGAGGATGCGGCGGACGGCGTGGCATGCGCGTTGCTGTTCGTTCGTCTGATTGATTGATTGATTCGACGCGATTCGTTTCGACTCCATTCGATCAGCGTTGAGCACCGGGACGCGCGGTCAGGTCGTTGCGCGAGCACGTTTCGCTTCCGCGAGGCGGCCGTGTCGGCGGTTCTCGGAGCTGAAGGAGACGACCATGAAGCTCCCCAGCCACATCAGGTCCCCGCGGGCCATGGGAATTCTCTGCATTGTCGGCGGCGCGTGGTTGACCCTTGCCACCGAGACCCGCACGCGCCCGTTGTACCGCCCAACCGAGACGCAGGCGAGCAGCTCTCCATCCGCGCTCGGCGCCGCGCAGGAGCGCCCGCGCGCGAGCAAGACCGACCCCGCGCAGGACGCGCGGAAATCTGCACGTTATCCAGGCGCGGCACGTGCCTCGGTGGGGGGAGCCATGCCGAGACCAGCGGCGAGCGCGATCCCGGAAGGGCGCGAAGAGCGCGTCGCCGCTGCTCGTCGCGAGCTCGAGTTGCTCAGTGTGCAGAAGCCGGAGAACTTCCTCGCGGTCTTCGACATGATGAAGCAGGAGAATCGCTGGGACGACAAGGTGCTCGAAGGCGCACGCGCCGCATCGCACGGCTACATCCTGGCACGCACGCGCGTGCTGGAAGGGATGCTCCGGCGGTTCATCGACGATCCCGACGGCGATCGCGGGTTGGAAACGGATGCGCTCGCGCGCCTGGACGATGAATTCAAACAGCGGATCGATTCGCTGGCGCGTGACATCCCCGCCTTGACGAACCTCCAAGAGATCCTGACGACGACGTCATTGAAGGCGCCGACGTTTGCCGAAATCGAACGGGACACGGAGTGAAAAGACACCGACTTTCCACGCCATGTGGAGAGAACACACGACAGCAAACCAGGAGAATGCGAATGTCAAACACCAAGCGAAAATACACCGTGCAACTTTTCCCCGCCTTGGCCGCCGGCCTACTGGTATCGGCGCTCGGAAGTACCAGCCACGCCACGGCGCAGAACGCGGGCTCGAAGTCCTTTCTCCGACTCTGCCCCACGCACATTGGAGGGGATCGCGAGTTCAAGGGACACGGTCCCGAAGTCGAAGCGCGCGTCACGTTGCAGCGCTCGCCCGGCAACGAAGAGGTCGCCCTCGACATCTTCCTACACGAGAAGGAAACCGTGAGCGACTTTACCGAAGCCGAATACGCGCGAACGATGTCATTGGCGACTTCGCCGAGCGGTCATCCTTACACCCAAATCTGGGCTCCCGACGGCACGGGTGCTTTCGCCTGGGTGACACTCGGCAATGCGCCCACGTACGGCACCGCGTTCGTCCCTTATGTCGACACCGATCACGCCGTCGATCGATTCTTCAATCCGCAATGGTGGGTGAGCGAAATTTCAGTCATGGGTGACACCGGCGGCAACGACGTCGGCAACTGCACCGCCGACGACGCCTACATCTCCGTGCGTTTGCCGGCCATCTGGTTCTGGTACAGCTGACCGCGATCGGTCCAAGAGCCGCGCGCGAGGGACGGCGCTCAGAGGTCCCTCGCGCGCCCGGCGCGATCGCCTGTGCCCCATGACGGGCCGAGCGTCAGTGGATGATCGTGAACCGGCAGTCGGCGTTACAGCCGTCGCCGTTGGTGTGGTTGCCGTCGTCGCACGTCTCGCCGGCGTCCATCTGCACGATCCCGTCGCCGCAATGGGGCCCGAGCCGACAATTCTTGTCGCAGCCGTTGTAATTGCCGGCCAAGACGCCATCGTCGCATTCTTCGAAGCCCGACTGCACGACGCCGTCGCCGCAAGAGGGCCCCTTCACGCAGCCGGGCGCGCATCCGCCGTACTGGCTGAGGTTCACGCCGTCGTCGCACTGCTCGTTCGCCGGATCGACGACGGCGTCACCGCAGTGCGGGCCGCGCCGGCAGTCGGGGGTGCAGCGCCCGTACATCCCCGTATTGGAGGTGGTGCCGTCGTCGCAGACTTCGCCTGGCGTGACCACGCCGTCACCGCAGACCGGTTTGCATTGGCTCTTCGGCTTGTTGAAGGCTTTGAGCGTGAGCTTGAAATTGGAGCCGCACTCCTGTCGCTCGGCATGGAAGAGGTCCACTTCGTACACGCTGCCGAAGACCATCTGGAGATTGAGATCACCGATGCCCGCGCCGAGGCGCGTGCGATGGGCGATACCCTGCGTCGTGGCGTCGAGTGTGAAGCTCGCGGCCTGCGCCGCGTGCAGGCCGCCCAAATCGATGACCAGGGTGTTGTTGACGAAGACCCAAACGTCGTCGTCCCCCGTGAAATCGAACTGCTCGCCGCCGTTGTACTCGAACCAGAAGTGGGCCTCGGTCGTGAAGGAGAAGTTGCGGTTGGCCGCGTCGCCGCCACAGGCGACGATCTGGGAATCGAGCGTGGGCACGAATCCCTTGCCGTCGACGGGACCGAAGAAGGCAGCATCGAAGACGTAGAACCCGAGACCGTTGGGCATGAGGTCGAGGCTGCCGAGCACCGAGCGGTTGTAGACCGGATCGTCGCGGTACCAGGCGTCGAAGGTGGCTTTCCCCGTATAGTTGGCGGGTTCCCCCGGGTTGGGAACGACGTAGATCGGCAAGCGGTCGGCGCCGAGCATCGTGGCGACGACCCCCATCGTCCCGGCGCCATTGAAGACGTTGAAGTCCGGATGCACCTTCACTCCCGCGGCTGTCTGGGCGGCGGCCAAGGCCATGCGCTCGGCCGACTTCGGTTGTCCGATGAAGTCGCGAAAGATCGTGGGAAGGCTGATCTTGTCGGTTGTCGTGGGCGGGACGTCGACACAGGTGTACCCCCCCTCGCGTTTGCACATGGTGGAACAGCCGTCGCCGCTCTGGCTGTTGCCGTCGTCGCACTCTTCGGAGTTGTAACGTTTGCCATCGCCGCAGTTGGGCGCGCACGCGCCGTTGCCACAACCTGGCTCTTTCAAGCATTGGTAACAGCCGTCGAAGGGAACGGCATTGCCGTCGTCGCATTGCTCCCAGCGCTCGATGACGTTGTCGCCGCAAACCGTCTTGTGACACGTCTTGGCGGCGGCGGCGCAATCCCACCCCGGCTCGATGGTGCAATTGACCGCACAGCCGTTACCGGCCACGGGCGGCGCGCCGTTGTAAAACTCGCACTCTTCCTTGCCGACGAGGATGCCGTCGCCACAATGCGACTCGCACGGTGCGCCCGCAGCCGTGCAGTCCCAGCCCGGGTCTTGCTGACAGGTCGCGCCGCAGCCGTCGCCGGGCGTGGTGTTGCTGTCGTCACACGTCTCGGCGCCGGCCGAGATCTTTCCGTCGCCACAAAAGATGGTCGATACGCACGGCTGTCCGGGCGTGGGGCAAACGAAATTGGCTTCGATCTGCAGACAGTTGGCGGTGCATCCGTCACCCGAGACGGTGTTGCCGTCGTCGCACTTCTCGTCAGAGCGGTTGATCTTGCCGTCACCGCAGACGGCCGGCATGTTCGGCCCGGCGTCGCAAATGCTGCCTTCGCAGGCGGGAGGCTGGGGTATCGCGTCCGGCGTTACGATGATGACATCGAGAAAATCGCCACCCCCGTTTCCCCCGCTGCCACCGGTCGTGCTCGCATCACCGACACTGTTCGTCCCGCTTGCGCCCCCCTTTCCGGGGCGACCGAGGGCCGCCTCCGGGCTGCACGCTGCCGACACCGTGGCGAGCGCGCAGACGACCGACGCGATGATTCTCCTCATGTCGAAGCTCTTGACAGGTTTCATTCGTCTCGGCACCTCATCGACCTCCTCGCGAAAGGAAGCTGAAACTCGATCGAAACCACGTGCGAGTTCATGTATATCGCGGGTCCAATCCGTTCACCAAAACAGCGAATGACTTAAGGAAATGACCATGCCAGCCCAAACGACAAGCGGGCCAGAACGGGGCTGGCGCGGAAGACGGTCCCGAATTGCTCGATGACGTAGTTCGGGCGCAGGAAGGGGACGCCGCCTTCGACGGAAAGCCAAGCTCCCAGCGATTCGGTGCTCATCTGGCGGATCGATAGGCCCAAGAAAACGGCACCCCACGCGGGATGCGTCGTCATCGGCTCGGCGATGCCGAACCCTCGTCCGCTGGCGAGCCCCCCTTCCAGGCGGAAGCACGGTTCGAGTGCGATTCGGCCTTCGTAGGCACGCATGGCGGTGAAGCAGCCGCGCAAGCTCGCCGTATAGAGCCCGATGTCACCGCCACTGCCTGCCGTTGGTCCTCCGAATGCGCGGCGAGGGATCCAGGCCACGACGTCGGCCAGGAACGACGCCCGACCGATCCGTACGCCGCCGGCGAGCCCGGCCCCCACGGTCGGCTCGGGAAAGGACCCTGCATCCCCCGCCGCTTGAATGGCGACCTGTGCGCTCCTCGGGGGACGGCCGTCGGCAGCGCGGCGGCCCCCCGCGTCTGCCGTCGCCGCCGGAACCCTCGGAGCGGCGGCGCCGGGCGTCTCGATTTGCGTCACGACCTCCACCGGGTCGAGCATCAGCGCGACGATGAGGACGGCGGCATCACCGACGCGGGCGCAGGTGCCCCCTTCGAACACACGATCGCCGCTCCCGCCGCCGAGCGACAGGGTGGCGCGCCAACGACCACCGGGGACGGCCGTGATCGCGACGCGCACGGCGATCGGTTTGAAAGCGTCACGTTTGCGGTGGCCGAGGTACGCGTCGACCGCCTTTCGGGCCCAAGCTTCGTCGGGGCACCCGGAGGGTGCGTGCCAGACGAGCTCGATGCCGTGTCCAGGCTCAGCTGCGCGCGCGAAGGCCGGGCACGCCGAACAGGCGAGGCATACCCACCCCGCCTCGAGCCTCCAGCGATGCCGCATTCCCTCGAATCAAGCTGAATCGGGCGTCATTGTCCACCGAGGCGGCTCACCGCGAGGTGCCGGGAGGCGTTACTTGCTCGGCGGCTGCGCAATGCACGAGGCGCGCACCCGAGCAAGATGCGGGGAGCGCGGCGCCGTACGCTCGAGTTCTTGCGCGCTCAAACGGGCGCCGTCGGGGAGCCCGAGCGCGCAGAGGACCTGCACGCGGGTGGCAAGACGCTCTTCGTAGAGCGTGCCGCGCGGAAAACGCTTCCTGTGCGTATCGACCAGCCGCAGCGCCTGCACTGCGTCCCCGCGATCGAGCGCGGCACGAGCGTCGCGCAGCAGCCGCACCTCCGCCGCCAGCGAGTCCGTGGCTCCGGAATTCGCACCGGGGATGGCCTCGGGAGACGTCTCGCCCCGCGCGCGCGGCCGCATGGCCCCGTGGGTGCGATCAGGCGTCGCCGGTGACGCCTTCGATGACGGCGCGAGATCGGTCTGCGCGGCTGACAAGCTGGGGGGTGGGTCAGGGGACCAGGCGCTGGGCGGCGCGCCTTCCTCCGGCTCGGCGGGCGCTGCAGCGGTGGACGGCGTCTGCGCTGGCGCGCCGATGCTCGCGCCGGGCCCGGGGCTCTGTCGATCGGCCATGAGCCACGCCGTGAGCCCGCCGGCGCCGAGCGCACCGATCACGAGCGCCGCGCTGACGACCTGGCTCGTGCTCCAGCCCGCGGCGCGGAGTGCTCGCGTCGCGACGCCGCTCGCAGACGACGAGGGCGCGAGCGTGCCGCCCTGCGAAGCGGCCAACCGCGCTTCCATCGCCGCGCGAACCGCCTCCAAACGCCCCTCGGGCGGTGAGAATGCCGAGCGCGCCTTGCGCAGGAGCTCCTTTGCCTCGGGGGAGAGGTCGGTCATCGTCCCCTCCGCCGGATACGGAACGCGTTGTTGAGCTCGCGTCGCGCTCGACGAAGCCGCGTGTAGACGGTGTTGAGCGGTATCCCGATCACGCCGGCGATTTCGGGTGCCGTCATCTCCTCGATGTCGGCAAGCACCACGACGACCCGCTTGTCGTCGTCCAAGTCGTCGAGCAAGCCGGCAACGAGCGTCAGCGTTTCGCGGGATTCGGCCTCTTCGGCCGGGCTGCGGGTTCGCGCCGCGACGCGGTCGTCGAGCGGCTCGTGGTCCCCCGCGCGCCGCAGCTTGCGCCGGTACGCGCACGCCGTGCGATAGGCGATTTGGAAAAGCCACGTCTTGACGGAGCCGAGACCATCGAACTCGACAAGCCTGCGATGCACGACGATGAAAACGTCTTGCACTGCATCTTCCACCACCGGCTCCGACACGCCCATGCCCCGCAAAACGCGCCAAACGAAAGCGGCGTAGTCGGCGTACACATGGTCGAACACGAGCGGCCGCACCGTCACGCCCGACCGCGGACCTTTCGGTGCGCTTTCCGGGAGGAAAGCGCTTATGTCGGCCGCGGCTGCCACCTCTGTCTCAATGCGACCAGTAGCAGGTTTCCGTTCAACAAAAGCCGGCTTTTCGCCCGGAGAGGCGACTTGTTGCTGAGGTCGCGGAGCGCGAAAAGGCCGATTCATTGGAGATGCGGTGATTCCAGCCTGGGCCGGTCAGAACGGGGGGCTCGGGCGAACGGGGTGCCTGCGGGCCATGCCGACCGCCGGCCAAAGGACATTTTACGCTGAATCCGGGGCAGAAAAAAGACGGGGCCGGCCAAAGGCACCGAAGGGGTACCGTTTCGTCGTTCTCGGGCACCGAATTGTGCGTTGACCGTGTCGTCTGGGACCTCGATGGTTAGCAGCGTCATCTCAGCGTTATCGCTGGATGATTGGCGCAGGAGGCAGGTGCCGAGGGGACGCGCTGGCGACGCATCGTGCGCGCGCCCCCGACCCCGCTCCTTATCGCGCGCACACCACCTGGAGCGTCTGCGCTGCCGTACTGCAGGTACTGGTGCCAATGCCACCGATGTTCGAGTTCTCGCCACCGCCGCCGCTGGTATCGATGCAAGGACGAACGCTGTAGATGTTGGGATTGGTGCTGCAATTACAGATGGAATCGTTGACCGAGATCTCCATCGCTCTCAGACTGTCGAGCGCCTGACCGCAGCCCCCAACGCGCCACGTGTTGCCGCCGCAAACGACCGTGAAGTTCGATCTCGTATTCAGCGCATTGCAAATGCTGGTCGCGGCCGTGGCGTCCGAACACGTCTTGCCAGTAAAATTGTTGCTACCGCCGACGGTCACCGAGGTGAACGCACCCGTCAAGCTGGCCGAGAAATCCAGCCAAGGCTGGCAAGTGACTGCATTGGCGTAGGCGTCGACCGGTAGGTCGATGCAGAACGAACCATTTCCTCCCACGTTACCCACCTCGTCGTCGATGTTCACGACGTTGACCTTGGCCGGCAAGATCGCGTTGTACACTGGGTCACCGCCCGTCGTAGCGGTGAAAACGATGCCGTAGCCGACAGCGCAGTCGTGATCGGCGTCGTCGATGCCGGTCGCGGTGACCGTCTGGGGGACGTTCCATGTCGTCGCGTCGAACGCCAGGGTGGTTTTGTCGATGGTGCCTTCCGTTACGTCGTTCGACGTGAAGTTGACGTTGACGGTCCCGAAGGGCACGGAGTTGAGCTTGACGGTGAACGTCGCCGTCGTGCCCGTCTCCCAAGTCGGGCCGCTCATGGCGCTCACGATGATGAGCGCGCTGTCGTCGTCGTCGTTGGTGATGACGACGTTGTTCGGAACGAGCACGGAATAGGCCAGGTCGTTGCTGGTCGTCGCCGAGAAAACCACGGCGTAGAGTTGGTTGCCGTCGGCGATGGGACTCGAGTCGTTGACGCCAGTCGCCGTGACCGTCTGGGGAACGTTCCAAGTGGCCGCCGTGAACAGCGTGCTGTTCTTGTCGAGGGTGCCCTCGGCGAGGGTATTCGATACGAAGTTTACCGTGACGTTGTCGAAGGGTTGCGAATTGAGCACGATGGTGAACGTCGCGTTGGTGCCGTTTTCGCCCGTGTGCCGGCTGATGGCGCTGACGGTGATACCCGCCGTATCGTTGTCGATGTTGCTGACGAGGACGTTGGGAGGCGTGATGGCTGCGTAGGCAGTATCGGTTGGGCTCGTCGTCTGCGTAAACGCGATGGCGTAGGGATGAAGCCCGTCCGCCACGGGAACGGTGTCATTGATGCCGGTGATCGTCACCGTTTGCGGCGTGGCCCACGTCGCTCCCTTGCTGAAGACGAGACTCGTCACGCCGACGGTCCCCTCGGTGGGCGTGTTGGAATTGAAATGAACGGTCACGTCGTCGAACGGCTGAGAGTTCAGCTCGACGGTGAAAGTGGCCGTCGCGCCGCTCTCGCTGGTGTTGTTGCTGACGTCGCTCACCGTGATTCCGGCGCTATCGTTGTCGACGTTGCTCACGTCGATGTCACCGGGGATGATCCCGACGTAGAGCGGGTCGGCGCTCGTCGTCGCCGTGAAGCGGATGACATAGGGCTGCGCGCCGTCGTCGAGGTCGTCGTTGACGCCCGTCACCGTCACCGTTTGCGGCGCGTTCCAGTTGAGGGCGGTGAAGACGAGGTTCGTCTTGTCGACCGTCCCTTCGCCGACGTCGTTCGAATTGAGATGCACCGTCGTGATCCCGGTCGGAATGGAGTTGAGAGCCACGGTGAACGAGGCGATTCCCAGGTCTTCGGTGGTGTCGCCGCTGATGACGCTCACCGAGACGCCCGCGGTGTCGTCGTCGACGTTGAGGACCGGGATGTTGGCCGGCTGGATGCCGGCGTAGGCAAGGTCGTCGCTCGAAGTGGCGATGAATCGAATGGTGTACGCCTGGTTCCCGTCCACGAAATTGTCGGGCACGCCGGTGACGGTCACGGTCTGCGGCGCGTTCCAGTTGGCGGTGGTGAAGGTGACGTGCGTCTTGTCCACGATGCCTTCGCCGGTGTCGCTCGAGTTGCAGCGCACGGTGACGACGTCGAACGGCTGCGAGTTGAGCACGATGGTGAAGGTTGCTTGCGTGCCGTCCTCGTTGGTGTCGCCGCTGATGGCGCTCACCGAAACTCCCGCGCTGTCGTTGTCGACGTTGAGGAAGGCGACATTGCCCGGCGTGAGACCGGCGTAGTTCGTGTCGGTGCTCGTCGCCGCGCTGAAGGCGACCGGGTAAGGCTGCGTGCCGTCGGCCAGATCGTCGTTGACGCCGGTGGCCGTCACCGTCTGCGGCGCGTTCCAGTTGACGGAGGTGAAGGTCAGTGACGTCTTGTCGAGCGTGCCCTCGCCGGTGTCGTTCGAATTGAAGCCCAGCGTGACGTCGGCGGTCGGCTGCGAGCGCAGAGCGACGGTGAACGTGGCCTGCGTGCCATCCTCCTTGGTGTTGCCGCTGGCCGTACTCACCAGGATGCCCGCCGTGTCATTGTCGATGTTGGTGACATGGATTGGGGTCGGGATGATGCCGGCGTAGTTCGTGTCGGTGCTCGTGGTCGCGGTGAAGACGATGTCGTAACCTTGATCGCCGTCGGCGAGGTTGTCGTCGACACCGGTGACCGCCACGAACTGCGGGGCCGCCCAATTCACGGCGGTGAAGGTGAGCGCCGTTACGGTGACGGTGCCCTCGCCGATGTCGTCGGAATCGAAATGCACGACGACGTCGGCCGACGGCTGCGTGCGCAGGGCCACGCTGAACCATCCCTGTTGACCGTTCTCGCGGGTGGACTGGCTGATAGCGGTGGAGACGACGCCCGGCGTATCGTTGTCCAGATTGACGAGCAGAACTTGCTCTGGAATTTTGCCGTTATACCCGGTGTCGGTGCTGGTCGTGGCCGTGAAGACCACCGCATAGGACTGGTCGCCATCGACGATGGCATCATCCACGCCAGTGACCGTCACGGTCTGCGGCGCATTCCAGCTCACCGGGCTGAACGTGAGCGCCGTTTTGTCGACGGCTCCTTCGCTATTCCGATCGGTATCGAAGTGAACGGTGACCCCGGCGGTCGGCATCGAATTGAGAACGATGGTAAAGGTCGCTTGCCCGCCGCTCTCGGTGGTGTCGTCGCTCGCCTGCTCCACGGTAAATCCGGGCGTGTCGTTGTCCGTGTTGGCGACGACGACGTTGGGCGGAGTGGCGCCCGCATAGGCGGGATCGGCGCCGGTGGTGGGTGTGAAAACGATGGCGTAGCTCTGTTCTCCATCGGCCAGCGCGTCGTCGATGCCGGTCACGGTGACCGTCTGCAACGCGTTCCAATTCACCGTGGTGAAGATCAAGGCCGTCTTGTCGACCGTGCCCTCCGTTTTGTCGTTGGAATCGAAATGGAGCGTCATCGCCGCGGTGGGCTGCGAGTTCAAGACGGCGGTGAATGTCGCCTGCTGGCCGTTCTCCCCCGTCTTGCGGCTGATGAGGCTGACGCTGATATTGGCGGTATCGTTGTCGACGTTGCTCACGGTCACGTTGGCGGGCGTGATCGCGGCGTAGCCCGCGTCGGTGCTCGTCGTCGCCGTGAAGGCAATGGCATAGGGTTGATCGCCATCGACGAGGTTGTCGTCGATGCCGGTCACGGTGACGGTTTGCTTGGCATTCCAGTTGGTGGGCGTGAAGGTCAACGCCGTCTTGTCGACCGTTCCTTCCGTCTTGTCGTTGGAATCGAAGTTGAGCGTCACATTGGCGGAGGGTTGCGTGTTCAAGACCGCCGTGAACGTCGCGAGCGTCCCGTCTTCCTTGGTGGTGCCGCTCATCACGCTGATCGTGAATCCGGCGGTGTCGTTGTCGACGTTGGTGATCGCCACTCGGCTCGGCGTGATGGCCGCGTAGGCCGCATCGGTGCCGGTCGTGGCGGTGAAAACGACATTGAAGACTTGGTTGCCGTCCGAGGCGGCGTCGTCCACACCGGTTACGGTGACCGTTTGTTTGGCGGCCCAATTGACGGCCGTAAATGTGAGCCCAATCTTGTCCACCGTGCCTTCGGTCTTCTTGTCGGAGTCGAAGTGCACGGTGACGTCGGCCGACGGCTGGCTATTGAGAACGACCGTAAACGTTGCCTTGGTGCCGTCCTCTCGCGTATTTCCGCTGATCGCGCTGACGGTGACGCCCGCCGTATCGTTGTCGACGTTCACTACCACGACCTTGGCGGGCATGATCGCGGCGTAGGCCGTGTCGGTGCTCATCGTCGCGGTGAACGCGACGCCGTAGGTCTGATTGCCGTCAGCGAGGTCGTCGTCGATGCCGGTCAGGGTCACCGTCTGCGGCGCATTCCAGTTCACCGTGGTGAAGGTGAGCTTCGTCTTGTCGACCGTCCCCTCCGTCTTGTCGTCGGAGTCGAGGTTGACGATGACGTCGGCGTTCGGTTGCGATCCCAGAACGACGGTGAACGTCGCCTGGGCGCCGTCCTCTCGCGTCGTCCCGCTGATTTTACCGACGATGATGGCCGAGCCGCCCCCATCCATCCCGTCCACGCTTCCGTCCGGCGGCCGATTGGTGCCGTCGCTCGAGGCATCCCTGACCACATCCGTCGACGGCGCTGCGTCGGAAGGCGCGTCTGTGGTGCTATCGCAGTCGACAATCGAGGAAATGCAAACGACGCTCAGAAACAGAAGGGAAATCCATTGGCGCATGGCAATCCTCGGCAGGCTGGTACGTGGAAGTGTGCAAGCGGTCCAAACCGGACCGATCAACGAAAGGCGGTGAGCGAAAAATCGACGAAGCAACTGGGCTACTTCGAATCGCGATGCATGGAGCTAGCGACTGGGCACTCGCCATGGGCAAAGCACCCGCGCTGACCCCCGCGAGCCGGTTTGCTGAAGCTCGAGCCTCAGCGCTGCGGGTTCAAACTCTGAACTTCTTCCGGCGCGGATCGGTCCCGACCCCATTCTCTGCGAGCGAGATCGCTCCGCGCACTCCCCCGAGCCGTTTCCCCACCCTTTCCCCCTCTTCTCCCGCTGCGACGGCTGGCGCCCGGGATTCAGCTCGTCATCGGAGATTCACTCGCGCGAATTGTCCGATGACAGTTGGCACGCGTGACCCACCATCCTCGACGCTCTCTCCCGCTCTCGTCAAGGGCCACTTTGCCGATACCGTCACGTTTCTCGTCTTTCGAACACGCACATCCACCGACCACGGGCCGGCACGGTTGTCGGTGCGTGCGCTTCATTTCGTTCGTCTCCCGCGTTTCGTCGCTGGACCGGGTGCTCGCACTACAGGGGGCGCTGCGTGCACGGCGTTCACGCTTTTGTGCCGGGCTCGAGACCGAGGATGCGCCGCCCTTCGGCCCAAGCGCTGGCCGCTTTGACTTCGTCGAAGGGAGCCGCTTGCTGTAACCACTTGAGGCAGCCGCTGATGTCGAGCACCTCGAACGCGCGGAGGGTGGTGCTCGGCATGATCCAGCCGAACGCCGTCATCGCGCCGCGAATGAGCGCGCTATCGGTCAGCACGGCGACGCGTAGGAGCGGGGGAACGCCGAACTTTTTCAAGTGGGTAGCGAGCTTGCCCCGCTGGTACGCGCTGGGGAAACCATGGGTGAAGGCCGCCATGCTGACCTGGGGGGGCTGGCCCATTTTTCGGGCCAGCTGGTAGCCGGCCATGACGTACTCGTCCCAATGCTCATTGGTGATGACCTCGGCCACGCAGAGGCTCATCGCGAGCGAATCAATCTGTCGGTAATAACAGGCCCCCCCCACGTAGAGCGTGACCCCCGTGTCGATCACGCGGGCGCCTCCAGCGAAGGTCGCGCGGCGAAGAGCGGGGCGTTTTCCCTGGAGAAACCGGGTCGAAGCACCTGGTTGGGCATGGCAATGAATTTTGGGAGCCGGAACTTCTTTACAGGTTGCAGGCTAGCCAAGGCGAATGCCAGTCCCGATTCCTCGACCAGGCGTAGTGGAGGGGCGAAACGCCCGTAGCTCAGGTTTCGCTCGAAGAGCTCGGGGCGCGGGCGAAAACCGCGGTTTTGTCGAAAACTCGTTCCAGGCCCCGAGCTTCGCTACGCTCCCCGGAGATGCTTTTCGGTCTCGTGCGACGCGCTTTCAGCCTGGCCTGCTTTCTTCTCGTCGCCTATGCGGCCGTGACCGTGCCCGTCGGACGGCGAACGACTTGGGGGCACATCGTTGCCATCTTCACGGCGCCGCCCGCTCGTGAGGCCGCCGAGGATCTGGAGAGCATCGCGGCGGGGGCGCTGCACCGCAAGCCCCCCACCACCCCAGCGGCCCCGGATCGCGAAAACAGCGTCCCCAAGACCCGCACCCCCTGACGAAACCGGCAGCTCTCCTCCTCAGCCCCTCCCAGGAGCGAGCCCCCCGTGGTAAGACGCGGCCCCCCGGGGATCACGTATGTTCGAAGCGCTCACCAATGGTTTTCGGCAGGCGCGCAATCGGCTCGCCGGCCTCACCGAGCTCACTGAAGCCAACATCGATGCCGCACTGCGTGAGGTGCGCCTTTCCCTCTTGGAAGCCGACGTCGAGCTCGGCGTGGTCAAGGCGTTCCTGGCGCGGGTCAAGGAGAAGGCGGTCGGCGCGACCGTTCAGACCCGCCTCAAGACCGCAGGGCAGACCCACCAGGTCGGCGCCTCCGACCAGTTCGTGAAGATCTGCCACGACGAGCTCGTGGCGATGATGACCCACGAGGGGGACCCTCTCACCTTTGCGGCCAGCGGACCGACCGGCATCATGATGGTCGGCCTCCAAGGGTCGGGAAAGACGACCTCCGCCGCCAAGCTCGCCCGTTACCTGGCCAAGCAGGGCAAGCGGCCGCTCCTCGTCGCCGCCGACATGCAGCGCCCAGCCGCCGTCGAGCAGCTGAAGGTGCTGGGGAGCCAGATCGACATCCCGGTGTTCAACATCGCCGGGGCAACGCCGGTCGAAATCTGTACGGCTGCCCGCGACGAGGCCAAGCGCGCCGGACGCGACGTCATCGTCTACGACACCGCCGGCCGCCTCGCCGTGGATGAACTCCTGATGCAAGAGCTCGAGCTCATCAAGGGAAAGATCGAGCCCAACGACATCCTCCTCGTCGTCGACGCCATGATCGGCCAAGACGCGGTGAAGACGGCCAAGGCTTTTCACGAGCGTCTCGCCCTCACCGGCGTGGTCTTGACCAAGCTCGACGGTGACGCGCGCGGCGGCGCCGCGTTGAGCGTCAAAGAGGTCACCGGCGCGCCCGTCCTTTTCACCGGCATCGGCGAGACCACCGACAAGTTCGAGGAGTTCCGCGCCGACGGCATGGCGACCCGCATCCTCGGCATGGGCGACGTGGTCGGCCTCATGCAGGACTTCGAGCAGGTCGTCGACAAGAAGAAAGCCGAAGAAGACGCGGCGCGGATGCTCACCGGCGAATTTACGCTCGACGATTTTCTGGATCAGGTGCGCATGATCCAGAAGATGGGGTCGCTGCGCGACCTGGTCGACAAGATCCCCATGCTCGGCGGGCAGATCCCGGAAGGGGTGAACCTCGACGACCGCGAGCTCGTCCGCATCGAAGCCATGATCCAGTCGATGACCAACGGCGAGAAGCTCGATCCTTACGTGCTCGTGCGCGAGCCAGGGCGCGTGAAGCGCATCTCGAAAGGCTCGGGACAACCCGAACAAGGGGTGAGCGAGCTCGTTCAGAAGTTTCTCTTCATGAAGCAGATGATCGGCAATGTCGGCCAGAACATGGGCATGCTCGGGAAGATACCGGGTATGAAACAGATCGGTATGGCCAAGAACCTGCGCAAGGCGATGGCCGCAGGGGGAATGCCGGGGATGCCCGGTATGGGGATGCCCGGCATGGGGATGCCAGGTATGGGGATGCCCGGCATGGGGATGCCCGGCATGGGAATGCCGTTCGGCATGCCGGGCATGGCCGCGCCGGGGGAGAGCATGACCAAGATGCGCTCCCTTTCCAAGACCGAGAAAAACGCCAAAAAGGCACAGCGCAAGCGCGAACGCGAAGCACGGAAAAAGAGCCGGAAGTGACCTCATAAAGCCAGGAGCAGATGCGATGCGACGATCACTCAGCAGATGGACTCTGACATTGGCCCTCCTTTCGGCAGCAGCGGGCATGAATTGCGTAGGCGGCTCGAAAGGGACGAGCTCGAGCGAGCTCGAAAAGCTCAAGCCGTACATCCTCGAGTCGGCGCCGAACGACATGACCTCCAAACTCGACATCAACTTCGAGAACAAGGTCCGCCTGGTCGGCTACAAAATCGATCCCGTCGGCACCGCCGGGCCGGGCACCGACGTCAAGCTGACCATGTTCTGGAAGGTCGACGACAAGCTCGACGACGGATGGAGCCTCTTTACGCACATCGTCGATTCCAACAACGAGCGCATTCTCAATATCGACAACGTCGGCCCCCTGCGCGAAGTGAAAGAATCGCACCAGGCGCTCTGGCCGAGCGCGTGGGAGAAGGGAAAGGTCTACGCCGACGAGCAGAGCTTCCGCGTGCCCGACGACGTCAAGACCGCCGATCTCGCGGTCACCACGGGTATCTGGAAGGGGGACGCCCGCCTCAAGGTGGTGAGTGGTCCCGCGGACGCCGAAAACCGCGGCATCGTCGTGCGCCTCAAGACCGGCGTCGACAACAAGCCCGCGCAGCACACCGAGCTGCCCCAGATCCGCGTCATGAAACTCGCCAAGAATGCGAAGATCAACATCGACGGCAAGCTCGACGACGAGGCTTGGAAAACGGGCGCCATGACCCGCCCTTTTGTCGATGTGGGAACGGGTAATGCCAACACCGCGTTCCCCGTCAACGGCACGGTGAAGATGGCGTGGGACGACGCAAACATGTACCTCGGCTTTCAGGTCGAGGACCCCGACGTCATCGGCGGCTGGCCGAAGGACGCCAAGGACCCGCACCTCTGGGAGAAGGACACCGTCGAGATCATGCTCGACCCCGACGGCGACGGCGACAACAACGACTATTACGAGATCCAGGTCAATCCGCAGAACCTCGTCTTCGATACCCAATACGATGGCTACAACACGCCGAAGACGGAGCCCGGCGGCCCCTTCGGTCACCAGGACTGGAGCGCCAAGCTGAAGAGCGCGGTGGTCGTCGACGGAACGATGGACAAGCCGGGCGACAAGGACAAGGGCTACACCGTCGAGATAGCGCTCCCCTGGTCGTCGCTCACCAAGGCGAAGAACCATCCTCCCAAGGCCGGGGACGAATGGCGCATGAATTTCTACGCCATGAAGAACAACTCCGGCGTCTCCTGGTCTCCCATTTTGGGCCAGGGGAACTTCCACAAGGCGTCGCGATTCGGGCGCGTGGTGTGGACGACGCCGGAGCTGCCCGCCGCGGCGGCGAGCGGAGCACCTGCGCCCGTAGCGGCTGCTCCGGCGGCGGGGAGCGCGGCAGGGGTGGCCAGCGTGGCCAAGGCGAAGCCGACGATGCCCGCCATGAGCGTCGCGAAACCCATCGTGCCCGCACCCACACCATCGAAGTAACGACAAACGCTGGTTAGGCGCGATCATTGGGGTCGCTCGCCAACCTCGCAGCCAGGTCGCCGCGATCGACGTGCGGCCCGGTCGCGCTACCTTTCGCCTGCGATGCAACGCCTTCGGTCGTGGCGGCACTGGCGGTGGGTCCGCGACGTAGCGCTCGCCTTGCTGCTCGTGCTCGGGATTCGTACTTACCAGCAGCGCGACATGCCGAAAGGCTCGGTGCCTCTCCTGACGGGCAGCGATCTCAACGGTGAACCAGTGTCGCTCGCGGACTACCGCGGCAAGCCGCTTCTTTTGCATTTTTGGGCGACCTGGTGCGGCGTCTGCAAAGCGGAACAGCACAATATCGACGCCGTGGCGCGCGACCTCCCCGTACTCAGCGTCGCCAGCCAATCGGGAGGCACGCGTGAAATCGCGGCGTTCGTACGGGAGCATGGGGTCGCGCCGCGTGTCGTCGTCGACGAGGAAAGTGTGCTCGCGCGCCGCTTTGGCGTGCACGCCTTTCCGGCGACCTTCGTGATCGACGCGGACGGCGCGATCCGTCACGCCGAAGTGGGCTACACGACGGAGCTTGGGCTCCGCGCGCGCATGTGGCTCGCGGGCCTCTGAGCTTGGCATCGGTTCAACGGATGCCGAGGCGTTCCTCTCGGTGGCCTGGGCGCCGCATGTACCTCGCCTTCATTGAAGAGGCATCGGCGAGTGGCCGCGGTCAACGAGTTTCGCCGATACCGTAATCGGCGTCGCGGCCAGGGCCTTCGACAGTGGGCACCCTTTCTTCGCATCCTCCGCGATCTTGTCGAGGGTCGCGGCATCGATGCCGGAGACCTTCGCCTCGAGGTCGAGGTGGATGGTCTTGATCACGAAACCGACGTCGGTCTTGACGATGTCGACGCCCGCCGTGACGCGCAGTTCCTCCGGCGGGTGTTCCGCCTTGGTGAGCGCAAAGGAAACCGACATCGCGAAGCACCCGGCGTGCGCCGCGGCAAGAAGCTCTTCGGGGTTCGTCCCGGCCTTGCCGTCTTCGCTCTGAAAACGCGTTTGAAAGGAATAGGGTAGCGACTGAAGGGCACCGCTCTGCGTCGAGAGCGTGCCTTTGCCGTGAGGTCCGTCACCCTGCCATTGTGCCGTGCTCTTGCGGATCATGTTTGCCTCCTTGGTTCGGGCGGTAGCCATCTCTAGCACTTACCTTCGTCGTTGCCGCAACGGCCGAAAGGCGTGAACCAATGCCGCGCGCGTGTGCCATCGGGCGGCATCTACCGACGCTCTACCCCACCGTGCTCACGCGCGCGCCGTCACCCTGGTCGTCGTTGCCGTTGTCGAGCAGGCGCACGGCACGCGCCACCGCTCGGCTCGAACCGACGAGAAACGCAATATCCCCGGCGCGGAGCTTCTCGGTGGGCTCGAAGTGGTCGAGGAGCTTGCCGTCGCGTTTCAGGGCCACGATGAGGGCGCGGGTCTTGCTTTGCAGCTCGAGCTCCGCGAGGGCGCGCCCGACGGCGTGGCTTTCGTCGCGAAGGAGCGCGCTCTCGATCTTCAGATCAGCGAGCTCTTCGGCGACGCCGAGGGTGCGCCTCGGCACCGTGGGCGCACGGACACTCATCTGGGTCGACGCGCGCGCCTGCTCGACCTGTTCCAGGATGACATTGCGCGGCACGGCGAGTTTCCGCAAAACCTGCGCCAGGACCTCCATTCCAGCTTCGACCTCCTCGGCAATGACGTCGGTCGCTCCGAGCGAGAGAAGGTGCTCCCTTTCGGCAAGGAAATGCGCACGCACGAAGACGGGCAGGTCGGAGCTGACACGCCGGGTCGCCTCGATGACCCGGACCGTCGCTTGCGGGTCGTTCATCAGGAGCACGAGCGCGCGCGCCCGGGAAATGCCGGCGTGCTCGAGCGCCTCGACGCTGGCCGCGTCTCCATAGTAAACGGGCTCGCCCGAGGCGCGCGATTTGCGCACGGTTTCGGCGTTCAGCTCGAGCACGAGGTACGGCACCTCGCAGGCGCTCAGCGCGCGCGCGACAAGACGGCCGGCGACGCCGAAACCGACGACCACGACGTGACCTTCGAGCCCCTCGTGCTCGGGCGCACACTCGTCGACACCGCGCGCGCCGAGCAATCGCTCGAGCGGCCGCAGGAGCTTCTCTCCGGCGGAGATATGAGGCGCGACGCGAACGAGCAAAGGCGTGAAGAACATGCTCAGGATGCCCGCCGCGAGCAGACTGCTGACGTCGGCGTCCGTAACCAGATTCGAAGCTCGGCCGAGGCGCGCCAGCACGAATCCGAACTCACCGAACTGCGCCAGGCCGACCCCCGCCAGCCACGCTACGCGCGCCGGAAATCGCATGGCCAGCGCGGCCAGCGTGGCGAGCATTCCTTTGGCGACGAGAAAACCCGCGAGCAGACCCAAGACGAGAAGCGGCTGATCGATGATGGAGCGAACGTCGAACAGCATGCCCAGGGAAACGAAGAAGATGCTCGTGAACACGTCGCGCAGCGGGAGCATGTCGCCGAGGGCGCGGTGTCCGTACTCCGTGTCGGCGACGACCATGCCCCCCAGAAACGCACCGAGCGCCAGCGATAGCCCGGCTTGGGAAGTGAGCCAAGCGGTGCCCGTGCAGACGCCGATGACGGCGAGGAGAAAAACTTCGCGGCTGCGAACGGCCGTCACCCAGGCGAAGATGCGCGGCACGATGAGGCGCGCGACGAGCACGATACCGACGACCACGACCAGCGCCTTGCCGAGGGCGCTGCCGATCTCGGTCACCGCGCTCCCGGCGTGCTCAGCTCCGCCGAGGAGGGGGACGATCAGCACCATCGGCACGACGCACAGGTCCTGAAAAATGAGCGCTCCCACGACGAACCGTCCGTGCGGCGCATCGAGCTCGCGGCGCTCGGTGAGCGCGCGCAGGACGATGGCCGTGCTCGACAGCGCAAAGACGAATCCATAAAAGAGCGACCGTTCGAAGGGCCAGTGGAGTAGGGAGCCCACCGCCACCGTGGCGGCGATAGTGAGCCCCACCTGAATCGAGCCCCCCGCGGCCACCTGGCGCCAGATGTGGGAAAGGCGCGCCAGGGAGAACTCGAGCCCGATGGTAAAAAGCAGAAGGACGACCCCGACCTCCGCCAACTGCTCGATCATCTCCGCCGACTGGAGCAGGCCGAGACCGTTCGGTCCGAGGAGGGCGCCCGCGGCGAGCAGCCCTGCGACTGTCGGCAGCCGAAGTCGCGCCAGCACGACGGTCACGAACACGCCTACGCAGGCGATGACCGCGAGCTCGTCCAGAAGCGCGATGTGTCCCATGATCGGTTCTCGACTACCAGCTATGCCGCAATCGTCCTGGTGACGGCAAGGGTGAGAGTCCGGGCCCTCGTCCCGGCGCGTGGCCTCACCGGACGTGCCGGATGGAAGTCGTGCGCCATGACGCGTCTCTTCAGCGATCGGACGGCGGTCCCTCGAACTGGGGCGCCGTCCCGCCGATATGATCCCACGGCGCCTTGGACCCGACGAAAATGTGCATCTCGATCTGAACACCGGGGTCGCCATCGACGCTACCCAGCGTCACCCCGTGCACCTCTTCCTCGTGCGTGCCACAGAGCGTGGTCCCGCAATGACCGCAGAAAGCGAGGCCCCAGCCGGGCGTGGATTCATAGCGAACGAGCCTTTCTCGTCCGCGCGTCCAACGGAAGGATCCCGGCTCCACCTCGGCATAGGCGGACCCCGCGCCGCTGAAGGCTTTTCTGCAGCGGGAGCAGTGGCAGCTTCGCGCATTTTTCAACGGAGCGCGGATCTCGTAACGAACCTCGCCGCAAAAGCACCCTCCAGCTAAGTTCATGGCGCTTCGTAACGTCGCCTCGGCGTCGCGGCAAGCCCGTCCAGCCCCGCCGGCCGCTAGCGCCGTCCCATGGGTGGGATCCCAATTCTGCGAACAGCTGCGGCTCCGACGCGAGAATCTTCCGTCATTTCCAGGATCGCGACGTGGTCCGACCCTTGCTCGAGCGAGGTTCGATGGACGTCGTTCGCACGACTCGCCCGAAGAAGCGCTGGCCCCTCGTTCTCGTCGTCGGTGGATTTGCCCTGACGGCGGTCACGGCCGTGCTTCGCTACTCCGCCGCGCAGGGACCCGTTGCCGACGGCAATGCGATTCTTCTCGATGCCGCGGCCATGGGTCCGCTCATCTACGACGTCGAGGGGCCGGGGGTGCTCGAGCCTGAGAAAGTCGTGTGGGTGAGCGCGGTACAGGCGGCACGCGTGGATCAGATCTTGTTCGAAGCGGGCGCGCGAGTGACCAAGGAAACGGTCATCGTGCGGCTCAGCAATCCCGATTTTCAATTGCGCGCGCTGGAAGGGGAGCATCAGCTGGCGCTGGCGCGGGTCGAATACGGCCGCCTCGCCGCGGCGCTCGCCGACTCGCAGCTCCTGCGCGATTCGAACATCGCCGCGCTTTCGGCCGAGCATGCCGATACCAGCCGTCGTTCGAAGACGATGCAGCAATTGAGCGAAGACGGCCTGGCGGCGCCGGTCGACGTCTTCTCGCTCGATCAGAAGGATCGCGCCCTCGCCAATCGTCTTCTCCTGGAGGAGAAACGTCGCGTCGACCTAGGGCGCGATCGCGAGGCGCAGCTCGGACCGCAGCGCGAACAGATCGCGTCGCTCGAGCGCATCGTCGCCTTTCACAAGGCGCAACTGGCGTCGCTGCAAGTCACGGCGGGTCTCGACGGCGTTTTGCAGATGGGCCAGGTGTTCGTGGGGCAATGGGTCAGCCCGGGGACCTTGCTCGCCAAGGTGGCAGGCGGCGACAAATTGAAGGCGGTCTTGCAGATCGGCGAGGTGCAGGCCAAGGACGTGTGCGAAGGTCAAACGGCGTCGATCGACACCCGCGCCGGTATCGTGCGCGGGCACGTGACGCGCGTCGATCCCGCGGCCAAAGCGGGTACTGTGGTCGTCGACATCGCCCTCGACGATCCCTTGCCGCCGGCAGCGCGCCCGGAGCTGCGCATCGACGGCATCATCGAAGTCGAGCGCATTGCGAGCACGCTGTCGATCCGCAAACCGCCGCGCGTGATCGGGGAAACGGCGAGCACCGTGCTCCGACTCGACGACGACAAGAGGTTGCGGCGGGTGCCCGTTCGCTGGGGCCGGACCACCTCGATGCGCGTGCAGGTGTTGGAAGGACTCGCTGCGGGGGAGAGCGTGGTCGTCTCCGATACCTCGCAATGGGATTCGCTGCGGGAACTTTCCGTCAAATAAGCCCTCTTACCAAGTCTCAGGGAAACCGATGACCAAACCAGCCCAGCGCGCGCTCATCTCCATGAACGGGATCGCCAAGGTCTTCCAGGCCGACGATGTCGAAACCCACGCCCTACTCGATATCCATTTGGAGATCGCAGAGGGCGACTTCTTGTCGATCGAAGGGCCGTCCGGCTCCGGCAAATCGACGCTCCTATCCATCATGGGCCTGCTCGACGAACCGACCGCAGGCACCTACCGGCTGAACGACAAGATCGTGACCGCGATGTCACCCGTCGAGCGCGCTTACTTTCGCAACGAGCAAATTGGTTTCGTTTTCCAGAGCTTCAATCTGATCGGTGATCTCACGATCTACGAAAACGTCGAGCTGCCCCTGCGGTACCGCAAGATGTCGGAGCGCGACGTACGGGCGGCGGTGGAGGCGGCGCTCGAACGCGTGGGGATGACCCACCGCAAAAACCACATGCCCAGCCAATTGTCGGGCGGACAGCAGCAGCGCGTCGCGGTCGCGCGCGCAGTGGTCGGCCATCCGTCACTGGTGCTCGCCGACGAGCCGACCGGAAACCTCGACTCCAAGAACGGCGAGGCGGTGATGGGGCTTTTGCGCGAGCTGCACCTGCAAGGAGCGACGATTTGCATGGTAACGCACAACCACGAGTACACACGCTACGCGACGCGCTCGGTCTACCTCTACGACGGACGGCTGTCGGCCGAAGAACGCGTCGAGGTCGCGTGATGAACAACCTGGTCCGCGACGCGCGGTTTGGTCTGCGCATGCTTTTGAAAGGGCGCGGGGTGAGCGCGATCGTCGTGATCACGCTGGCGCTCGCCATCGGCGTAACGAGCACCATCGTCAGCCTGGTCGGCGCGGTGCTGGTTCATCCGTTTCCCGACGTGAAGGATCCGTCGCGCGTCGTCTGGTTCTTCGAGCGCAAGGGGGATGCGCACCAGTCGACGACGGAGAATCTCGGGGAGGCGGTCCCGGTGGCCAATTTTTTTGCATGGAAGGCGGCCACGACGCAGTTCGAAGACCTCGCCGCTATCAAGCCGGACCGGCAAACCGTCGAAGGAGGCGGGGAGCCGGTGCGCGTCAAGGGTTTCGCCGCGACGCCCAATTACTTCCGACTCATGGGGAACAGGATGGCCTTCGGCCGCGACTTCAATCCGGACGAGGACACGCCGGGGCGCGACCGCGTTGCGATCTTGGGATACGCCTTCGCGGAACGTCGCTTCGGAACGGCCGCCGCGGCGGTGGGACAGACGATCACCACGCAGGGGACATCACGTACCGTCATCGGCGTCCTTTCGCGCAGCTTTGCCTTTCCGGGATTGACCGATCTGTGGATTCCGCTCGTCGTCGATGCAGAAATGCGCGCCAATCGAAGCCATACCTGGCTCATCGTCTTTGGTCGCCTCAAGGCGGGCGCGACCACCGCCGCGGCCAACGAAGAGGTCGCCATCATCGCGCCGCGTTTGGCGGCGGAATTTCCTGACACCAATCGCGGCAAATCGGCACAGGTGCTGATGTTGCAAGAGGTGTTCATCGGGCGGGGGCGCACCATTTGTATTCTGACGCTTCTCGTCGCCCTTTTGACGCTGCTGGTCGCTTCGACCAACATCGGGAACATTCTTTATGCGCAAGGAACCGCACGGCGAGGCGAGCTCGCGCTGCGCGTGGCATTGGGTGCGTCCCGTGCACGGCTGATTGGCCAGCTCCTGATCGAAAGTCTCGTTCTCTGCGCTGCCGGAGGCGTGCTCGGGTGCCTCGTCTCGATCTGGGGGCTCGACCTATTCATAGCCTCCATGCCCCAGCGCGTCGCCGACCGCATGCGGCTCTACTGGGACCTCCGCTTCGACGCATCATGGGCGGCCGTGGCGGCGGGGGTGACGCTGCTGACGACACTCGCTGCGGGGCTTTGGCCGGCCTTGCGGGTATCGAACACCTCCGCCGGAGAGACGCTCAAGGAGCAAGGAAACCATGCCACCCTGGGACGAAGTCATCGACGCGTCCTGCGGTCCCTGGTCACGGCACAGGTGGCCATCGCGCTCGCGCTTCTGACAGGGGCTGCATGCGGTGCAATCGATCTGGTGATGACCGAGCGACGAAAGCTCGGATTCGAAACGACCGGCGTGCTGGAAGCCTTGGTGACGCGTGATCAGGAGGACGAACAGGACAACGTGCGATTCTTCACCGATCTCCTGGAACGTCTGCGAGCCATCCCGGAAGCCAGCACCGTTGGCCTCGTCAGCGTCACGCCGCTCAGCCGCGGCGACGAGTCCGTGCAGCTGGCCATTCCGGGGCGGCCGCCAGCTCCCCCGGGTCAAGAGCTCGAAGCCAAACTGACGATCGTCGGAGGAGACTATTTCGCGGCCGGTGGCATCCGTGTACTCGAAGGCAACGTGTTCGCAGCCAAGGACGATCGTTCGGCGCCCGCCGTGGCGCTGCTCAGTCGGCGCGCGGCGGAGACATTCTTCCCCAGTCAAAATGCGCTCGGCAAAACGATCGTGCAGCTCGAAGAAAAAACGCAAACGCTTTGCACCATCATCGGTATCGTCGACGATATTGCCTCTTACCGCCATGAGGAGGTCGGCATGGTCTATCGGCCGTTCGCGCAACAACCACGGTCGGGGATGTTCGCGCTCGTGCGCGGCACGGACCCTACGCAGTTCGATCGCTCGGTGCACGATGCCGTGCATGCCCTCGATCACCGGCAACCCGTGGAGACGCGACCACTGCAGGTCCACATCGACGAATACCTATGGGCCCCCCGAACCACCGTTCGACTCATTGTCATCCCCGCCATCTTGACGATGCTGCTCGCCGTGCTCGGTGTCTACGGCGTGGCCGCCTACTCGGTGACCCAGCGGCGGCCCGAGCTCGGAATTCGCGCGGCTCTCGGCGCTTCTCCGCGGGCGCTCGTACGTCTGGTGATGCGTGAAGCGCTCTGGATCGCTGGGATTGGGGGGACCGTGGGGCTCACGCTCTCCTTGCTGCTGGTGATGGCACTCCGCAAGACCGTCACCATGGAGGCGCTGTCGCCGGCGTGGACTTTTGCGCTCACTGCCGCGCTCTTTCTGGTGGTGCTACTTGCCAGCTACGGACCGGCGCGCCGGGCAGCTGGCGCGTCACCTTCCCTCGCGATGCGGTCGTGATCGCCCCGATTTCCAAGGTCGCCCCCACGCCGCGCCGAACCATGAACGACCGGCGCGAAACATCCCAGGTCCTGGTGGCCGACGATCAGCCGGACATCATCGAAGCCATCCGCCTCTTGCTCAAAGGGGAAGGGATCGACACCGTGCCCGCTCGCAGCCCGGCCGAGGTGCTGGAGCAGGTCAAGCGGCGCCGGATCGACGTGGCACTCCTCGATCTGAACTACACGCGCGACACGACGTCGGGACGCGAAGGGCTGGACCTCCTCGAAGCGCTTCGCGCCCTGGACAAGGCGCTGCCTGTCGTGGTGATGACGGCCTGGGGGACGATCGATACCGCCGTGCAAGCGATGCAGCGCGGTGCGCGCGATTACGTCGAGAAACCGTGGGATAACCAGCGTCTTCTCACCACGCTGCGCACGCAGCTCGACGTCACCCGCGCGCAGCGCGAGCGCGCCGAGCTGGGAAGCGCCGAACCAGGGTTCGACGCGCTCGTTACCGCGTCGCCAGCGATGCAAGCCCTGGTGGCCCTCGCCAGGCGCGTGGCGACCTCCGATGCCGCCGTTCTCATCTCCGGCGAGCACGGGACGGGCAAAGAGGTTCTCGCCCGAAAAATCCACGCCGCCTCGCGCCGCGCCGACAAGCCATTCGTCGCCGTCAACGCGGGTGGGTTCTCCGAGCACCTCGTGGAAAGCGAGCTCTTTGGACACGTCCGCGGCGCATTCACCGACGCCCGGGCCGACCGCGGCGGCGCATTCGAGGCCGCTCATGGGGGCACGCTGTTCCTCGACGAGATCGGCAACATGCCGCTCGCGCACCAGGCCAAGCTCCTGCGCGTGCTGCAGACGGGGGAGCTCTATCGCGTCGGCTCGTCGAAGGTGACCAAGGTCGACGTGCGCGTCCTTGCCGCCACCAACGTCGATCTCGGCAAAGAGGTGAGCGGAGGGAGGTTTCGCGCCGACCTCTTGTACCGATTGAACACGGTGGAGCTGCGCCTCCCCGCGCTGCGCCTTCGCACCGAGGACATCCTCACGCTCGCCGATCACTTCCTGACCAAATGGTCGAAGCGGATGGACCGAACGCTGTCGCTTGATCGAGAGGCGCGCGATCGCCTCCTCTCTTATGCTTGGCCGGGGAACGTGCGCGAGCTGGAGCACGTCATCGAACGCGCGGCGGTGCTCGCCTCCAGTGACGTCATCGAAGCGGCGCTCCTCGGGCTCGACGGTGGCGAAGCGCAGGCGGTCCTGCCGGAAGCGATCACCCTCGAGAAGGCCGAGCGCTACCTCATCGATCGCGCGCTCGAGCGCGCGGGGGGCAACGTCAATGAAGCGGCGCGCGAGCTCGGTCTGAGTCGCAGCGCCCTCTATCGCCGGCTGCAGCGCTTCACGCCCCGTCGCTCATGAAAACACCGCCCCGCGCCGATTTTGCGAGCCATCTGGGACGCCTGTCGCTTCTCGGCGCGCTGCCGGCCATTGCGCTCGCTGCCGTCCTCGTGCAAGGCGGGGGATCGCGCGTGCAGTGGGTCGCGCTTGGCGGGGCCGTCGCTTGGGCGTCGTTCTCCGCCTACTTCATTCGCCGTTCGATGAGCCATGTTCTGCATACCATCGCCAATCTCATTTCCGCCGTCCACGACGGTGACTTTTCGGTGCGCGGCAGGAGCCAGGCCGGACACGACGACGTCGGGTTCGCCTTCACCGCCATCAACAGGCTCGCCGACGTGCTACGCGAGCAACGCCTCTCCGCACTCGAAGCGACGACGCTCCTCTGCAAGGTCATCGAGGCCATCGACACCGCCATCTTTGCCTTCGACGACGCCGAACGACTTTGCCTGGTGAACCCAGCCGGGGAACGGCTGCTCGGCACCCATGCCGAAAGGTTGACGGGACAGAGCGCGGCAGACCTCGGTCTAACGGCATGGCTCTCTGGTGAAACACCGCGCAAGATCATGGTCGACTTACCGGGCGGAAAAGGAGCCTGGGAGCTGCGGCACGGCATTTTTCGCCAAGCGGGGCGCCCTCACACGCTCGTCTTCGCCGCCGACGTTTCTCGCCTCGTTCGCGACGAAGAGCGGCAAGCGTGGAAGGACATCATTCGCGTCCTCAGTCACGAGATCAACAATTCACTCGCCCCGATCGCCTCCATTTCCCAGGGACTCAAGTCCTCCCTCGAGCGCCCCGCTGGCCCGGCGGTTGGAGATATCCGCGATGGGCTCGCCGTCATCACCCGCCGCTCGGAATCCCTGCAGCGCTTCATGGGTAACTATGGTCGTTTGGCGCGGCTTCCGCCTCCAGAGTACGGGACCGTCGAGGTCGAGCCGTGGTTGAGGCGCATGGCGCTCCTCGAAGAACGGGTCCCTCTCGCCCTCGAGGGGCCCGCGGGCGCCGTCGTCGAAGCCGACGAGGGGCTGCTCGAACAAGCGCTCATCAACCTGCTTCGCAACGCGGCCGATGCTTCACTCGTCACCGGCTCGAGCGTTCAAATCAGGTGGAAGGTCGACGATCGAGAGCGCCTCGCGATCAGCATCGTCGATGCGGGCCCCGGGCTCGCCGCGAACGCCGTCCTTTTCGTTCCCTTCTTCACGACCAAGCCGGCCGGGACCGGCATCGGCCTCGTTCTCAGCCGCGAGATCATCGAATCGCACGCTGGGCATCTGACGCTCGAGAACCGCAGCGATGCCGTCGGGTGCATCGCCACCATCGTGCTGCCGCGCGCGCGACGCTCTTCGGCAAATGCTGGTTCACGGCGCGCCCACCGGTGAGGCCCGGGGGCCATGTCATGCTAAAACCGCACGTAGAAGCTGAGATCGGGAATGATTTGCGGCGTGGTGAGCGGTAGCTCCACCACCGGGAGCCACCACGTGCCGTAACCGAGTCCGAGGTGCAGGTTGACGTGCTCCCAGCTGAACGCAACGCCGGGAATGGCGCAGGCGACGAACTCCTGGCTGCGCGGCCGGGCGCCGAGATCGGCGTCGATGGTCGTGGATCCTTCCGAGAAATGCGCGGTGACGTGGGCGCTGCCCTGATGCAAAAGGACGCGCGCGAGAAGGGTGAGCGCCAGGACGCGCGTGACCCGGACTTCGAGGAGCGTCGATAGGCTGAAATTGCTGACCCCGGCGGCGCCGCGGATGCTCGCATCGCTGGGCTCGGCGCCCCCCGCGGAAACGAAGACATAGGTGAAGAGCAGACTCTGCGAAACGAAGCGGTGATAGCGCGCCGACACGGCCGCTAAACGCTAAAGCCCTGCGCTCGGCCGCAGCTTGTACACGATGACGACGACGACGATGATCCAGACGAGAAGGTTCAACATGAACGGCGCGTCCCGCAGCATCTCCTGTGTCGGGCTCTCCGCTTTGGGGCGGGTGCGCACGAGGTGGACGAAGCGCAGCATCCCGTAGATGGGGTTGATGGCGGTGAGCCACAGCCAGTTGGAATGGAACATCTCGCGGGTGGCCGGGTCGACGGTGTAAGCGACGTAGGTGACGATGCTGGCGACGCCGGTGACGGCGAGGGCGCGACCGAGCGCGCGTGACGTATACGCTTCCAGCGCGGCGCGCTGCTTGCGGCTCGCCGCGCTGGAAACACCGGCGAGCTCGTGGCTCCGCTTGCCGAATCCGAGGAACAGGGCCAAGAGCGCGGTGCAGGCCAGCAAATAGCCCGACACCGGAATGCGCGTGGCGAGCCCACCGGCGACGACGCGAAGGACGAACCCGAGCGCGATGCACCCGACGTCGGCGTAAGCAATTCTCTTTAGCCGAAACGAGTAGGCGATGTTCTGCACGAAGTAGAGAAAGCAGACCAGGGCGAAGAGCGGCGGTCCGTAGAGCGCGCCAGCCATCGCCACCACGAAAAGGAAAACGGCGAGCCCCTTGGCGACGTTGAGGGGGACGACTCCCGCCGCGATCGGGCGGTTTCGCTTGACGGGGTGTACGCGGTCGGCGGGCGCGTCGACGATGTCGTTGATGGTGTAGACCGCGCCGGCCAAAAGGCAGAAGACGAAGAACGCGCCGCCGCCGCGGACGAGCAGTTCCCAGTCGAAGAGCTCTTTGGCGAAGACCAACGGCGCCAGGACGAAGACGTTCTTCATCCATTGATGCGGCCGCACCGTGCGCACGATGCCGCGCGCGAGCCGCAGCGGCCCTGGCGGCGTGCTCGCCAGAGCTACGGGTGACGCCGTCGAAGGCAACGGCGTATCCGTGCTCGGCTGGGGGTCGTCGTCAGAGGCTCGGTGGGCAGAAGGCATCGAAGATCCGAAGCCGGGCTCGGTAGGCTCGTCTTAGCACTATTGCCCGAGATTTCCCGCTCCTTTCACGGGCCTAGCACGATGCGGCGATCGCGCCGACGCTGCTCGCTCACCCGCGCGGCGATCCGCTTCTGGTCTTCGCTCGTCTCGACGAGGGTCCAGATGTCGTGCTCGGGGCGACCCCCGGCCAGCTCGAACAAGATGTCGGTGGCGCGTTCAGCGTCGATGACGCCACGGTGACGTCCGGGTAACTCGACGACGGCGGCGCGGGCGCAGAGTCCCTCCATGACGGAGAGCATGTGCTCGGTCACGGCGCGGAACGCGTCGTCGTCGAAGTCGGCACGGGGCCCTAGACCGAAGAGGAGGGCCTTGTCGAACGGCATCTTCGGTCGGAGCGGCAGCATCACCACCTCGCCGCGTTTTCCCGTCACGAAGGCACGCCGAATGAGGCGCGATACCTGCCCCGACAACCGCCAGTCGACGAGACCCGCTGTGCCGTGGTGCGGCCTTTCGTCGAGAAAGACGCCGCACGCCAAGACCTCCGACTGAAGCTCGTCGAAGCGACGCAGCTCGGGGGTGACGAAGCGCAGCTCCATTTCACGATCCTCGCGCGGAAGGCTCGCGGTCGTCGCCCGCCTCCGGATCGCCGCCGGGGTCGATGCGGCCGAGGTTCTCGGCGACCTGATTGAGCACGCCGTTCACGAAGGCGCCCGATTCTTCGCTGCCATAGCGCTTGGCAAGCTCGATGGCTTCGTCGAGGATGACCTCGCGCGGCACGTCGGTGCGGTGTTTGAGCTCCCAGGTTCCGAGCCGGAGGACGTTGCGATCGACGCGCGTCATGCGCTCGATGCGCCAGTTCTCGCTGGCGGTACGAATGGTCTCGTCGAGAGCGTCGCGTTGGTCGAGGACGCCGCGCACCGATTCGTCGGCATAAGGCCGCGTTTCCGGATCGCCGCCGAACTCGCGCCAGAAGAGCGCAATTGCCGAATCGAGATCGGTCTGACTCGCCTCCACGGCAAACAGCATCTTGAGCGCCGCCTCGCGGCCGCCTGTCCTCGCTCCCATGGCTCTTCTTTACGATTTCGAAGCGTCGAGCGCCTTGAGAAGCGACACCATTTCCAGCGCCGTCATGGCGCAGTCGAACCCCTTGTTGCCCATCTTGGTGCCGGCTCGTTCGACCGCCTGCTCGATGGTATCGGTCGTGAGCACGCCGAACGCGACCGGCACGCCCGTTTCGAGGGCCACGCTGGCCGTCCCCTTGGAGACCTCCGCTGCTACGTGGTCGAAATGAGGTGTCGCCCCGCGGATGACGCAGCCGAGCGCGATGATGGCATCGGCCTTCCCTTTGGAAGCGATCCTGGAGCACGCTACCGCGATCTCGCGCGAGCCCGGCACGCGCACCACCGTGATGCGCTTGGGGTCGACCCCGTGACGCGTGAGCGCGTCGATGGCTCCATCGACGAGCCGATCGACGATGAAGTCGTTGAAGCGGCTGGCGACGATGGCAAAGCGAGCGCCACTCGGCGCGACGAGGTTCCCTTCGATGACGGTGATGGGAATCGCGGGGCGGCTGCTCATGGGAAGAGGAGGCTCATGTGAACACGGCGATGGCAGGGGGAGAAGCCAAATTCAGCTCTTCTTCATGGACAAAAGGGGAATCCGCTCCACCACTTGCAGCCCGAAGGCCGCCAGATTGGCAATCTTGCGCGGATTGTTGGTAAGGAGCTTGATCTGATGAAGGCCGAGGTCGGCCAGGACCTGCGCCCCCAGACCGAACTCGCGCAGCGGCGGGCCGGGCGTGAAGTCGTGACGCTCGTTGGTTTCGGTGTGGATGCGCATCTCCGTCAGGAGATCGCGCGTGCTCGGCAGGTAGACGCACACGCCGCGGCCGGCGCGTTCGATCGCCACCAGCGCTTCACGCAGGTTCTTTCCCCCGTCGGACTCGGTCGAGCTGAAAATATCGGACAGCACCGACCCTCCATGGACGCGCGCCAGCACCGGCTCGGTGCCGCCGAGCTCGCCTTTGACGAGCGCCAGGAATTGCCGCGTCTCGGTGGTGACCTCGTACACCATCACCTTCCAATCCGAGCCGGTGACGTCGAGCTTCAGCGTGTGCTCCGCGATCCGACGCACGAGCCGCTCGGTCTGCATGCGGTACTGAATGAGATCGGCGATCTGGACGACGAGCAGCCCGTGACGAGCGGCAAAGCGCTCGAGATCGGGTTGGCGAGCCATGGTGCCGTCGTCGTTCATGATCTCGCAGATGACGCCGGCGGGTGCGCAACCCGCGAGGCGCGCGAGATCGACCGAGCCCTCCGTCTGCCCGGTGCGCACGAGCACACCGCCCCGGCGGGCGCGCAGCGGAAACACGTGGCCAGGTGTCACCAGATCGTCGGGCGTGACGTCGGGACGGATGGCGGTGCGGATGGTGTGCGCGCGATCGGCGGCGCTGATGCCAGTGGTGACGCCCACGCGCGCCTCGATGCTCACCGTGAACGCCGTGCCGAGCGGCGGGCCGCCGCGACCCGGCGCCTGCATCATCGGAAGATCCAGCCGATCGACGTACTCTTCGCACAAGGCGAGGCAGATGAGCCCCCGCCCGTTGACGGCCATGAAGTTGATGGCGTCGGCCGTGACTCTGTCGGCCGCCATGGTGAGGTCCCCCTCGTTTTCGCGGTCCTCGTCGTCGACGAGAATGACCATCCTGCCAGCTCGGATATCGTCGAGAGCCTTGTTCACCCGCGTGAGCAGGTCGGGATCGATGTCGAGACGGTGCGGCGACATGAAAGAGGGGGCTTTCGCGGAGTTTTGCGCGCGGAACGGGTCGTGTAAAGGCGAACCCTACATAAAACCGGAGTTCCGCAGCTTCGCGTGCAGCCCTTCGTCCTCGGACGGTCCGCCGTCGCCGCGGCTCGGGAGGAGCTGCGCGACGTAGCGGGCCAGGATGTCGACCTCGAGGTTCGCCTCGTCCGTGGGCATCAGATGGCCGAGGATGGTGGCGTGCAGCGTGTGGGGGATGATGACGACGTCGAACTCCCGCCCTCTCGTGCCGTTGACGGTAAGGCTCACCCCGTCCACCGCGACGGACCCTTTGGGTGCGACGTAGCGTGCGAGGTCCCCGTCTTGAATCTCGAAGCCCAGCTTGAACGCGTCCCCCACGCGTTCGCGGTGTCTCAGCTTGAGTTTGCCGTCGACGTGCCCGGTGACGATGTGGCCGCCCAACCGACCGCCCACCGCCAGCGCGCGCTCGAGGTGAACGGTCGCCCCGAGAGGAAGTGCCCCCAGCGTCGAGCGCGCCAGCGTTTCGGCGGAGGCATCACATTCGAAGCCGCCGACGACGACGGTCTCCACCGTGAGACAAACGCCGTGCACCGCGATCGACTCGCCGACAACGAGTCGATCGATCGCTGTCGACACGAGGAGCCGCGCCCCGGGACCTCGCGAGGATCGCGCCTTCAGCAGACCCGTCGTCTCGACAATCCCAGTGAACACACCGGCGGTGTACTTCTTCGACGACGACTTGCCAAGCATTCTTCACATGTCCGAAGACACGCCGCTTGACAAGTGCCTCAATGTGAGCCGAGCAGCATCGTCGACCAGGTGAGCGACCCAATGACGATCAAAGCCAGCGCGCCCACCATGTAGATGACGGTTTTCATGCGCGCATTCTCTGCCATGCCGCGCCGAATGCGCAAGGCGTCGGTGCCTTCCATGACCATCGAGCTCGCCTCTTCCCTCACCGGACCCGCGACGCCGCTCTCTACCGACCACGACGGGGATCCGCCGCTTAAGATTTTCGACGCTCCCCTTGCGACGCTGCCGGTCAGGTTTGCGGGCCTTCGGGGTCGGGCTCGACAGCGACTGCGCCAGGGCGCACCCGTCGCGTCCGCCCGGTCGGCCCCTCGGCGCAGGCATCGAATTACTTAAGTAAAATCAATGCAATAGCTTCTGTCACCACGTTGGAGTTCGCTCGGTAACCAGGTGTGAGAAAGTGCGGCGACGCGGACCAATCGGTGGACTGGCGCGGCGCGGATTGGTGCTAGAGCGTAAGGATTGCTTCGCCGTTTTGATTCTTTCTTGCCGCGCCCGCATCTTGCTCGACTCGGTCTGGCGCTCTCGCTGCTCTGCGGATGCTCCCCCACGTACCAGTCGCTCTACGAAGGCGACGTGCGGTTCGAGCACTGCTATCGCGTCGACGAAGAGCGTCAGGCCCCCATCACGGACAAGCTTCAGTGCTGGCGCGATTGGACGCGCCACTACGGCCATGGTCAGTCGCGTGATCGCGTCGGTTACGCGCTCGCGCGCGAACGAACGCTGGCCCAAGCGCTGGCGGCTGGCGAACAAGCCGCTCCCCATCGCGCAGCGGGGCCTTCCCAGCGGACGCTGCCGCAGCCAACGGATGCGCTAGCGCCGTCCCCACGAACGATGACGGCGGCCAGCGCCGCCGCCGAAGCCGGCGCGAACGGTGAACCGACGTCGACGGGACGCCCTCGCTCCACGGGAGGTGCGGCCGCGATCGGGGTAGGGTCTGCCGCGGCGCCCGAAACGAGTGTACCGCTCGTCGATGCGCCGGGAGCAACCTGCGCGGGCGCGTGCGGGAAGACTTGGACCTCCTGCAGGCAGTCATGCAAGGCGATTGCGTGCCGGTCCACATGCGACGAGGGCTACCGAGGGTGCATGCGGGCCTGCTTTTGAAAGCCCCGCACCACGCTGTCAAATTCTCGCTGCCAGATCGTGGCGGCGGCCTCGCCGCATCTTACGTGGCCGCCCCGCTGCATTGGCCGATCGTGATCGGGTATGGCGAAGAACCGACAGCGTCGTGTTAGCGCGGAATCTTGACGCACGAGTCGGCGTTGGATAACCGATGATCGTGAAGGTCCTGCCCGTCTCGCCGAAGCGTGCCTTGCCCAAGGTGGCGCCGCCGAGAGCGCTTCCGCGGGTGCTGAGACCGCGTCGCGCGGCGCCGGCCGATGCCGTGCGTCCGACGCGCGCCGAGATCAACCTCGGCCACCTCCGGCACAACCTGAAGATGGTCAAACGCGCCGCCGGACGCTCGCGCGTGTTCGGCGTTCTCAAGGCCGACGCCTACGGGCACGGGGCGCCCGCCGTGGCGCGTACGCTGGAGCGGTCGGGCATCGATGGCTTCTGCGTGGCGCTCCTCGAAGAGGCGGTCGAGCTGCGCGAAGCCGGCATCGATGTGCCCATTCTGGTCATGGGGGGTTACAACGGACAGGCCTGGGGGGAAGTCCTCGCCCGCAACGTGACGCCCGTCATCTACGACGTGGCGCAGGCCGAAGATCTGGCCCGCGAAGTCCGCCTGGCACACGCGCGGTCTTTGCCGGTGGGCGTGCATTTCAAGATCGACACCGGGATGGGGCGGCTCGGCTGCGAGCCGGACGACATGCCGAAGGTGCTCGAGCGACTCCGCGGCATCCCCGAGATTCGCATCGACGGGCTCATGACACACCTCGCCGGAGCGGACGACGAAGATCTGGCGTCCGTCTCCATGCAGCTCGATCGCTTTCAAGAGGCGACGAAGAAGGCCAAGAGTCTCGGCGTCTCGCCGGAAATTCGCCACGCTGCGAACAGCGCAGCCGTCTTCCGTTGCCGCGAGGCTCGGCTGGATTGGGTTCGCCCGGGCATCGCTCTCTTCGGCGTTGCTCCTCGATTCGGCGAGAAGATCGATCTGCGGCCCGCGATGTCGATTCGCACCGAGATCGTCGCCCTGCGCCCCCTCGCCAAGGGGGACCCGCTCGGCTACGGCTGGACATGGCGCGCCCCCCGCGCGAGCGTCATTGCCACGATTCCCATGGGGTATGCCGACGGACTTTCGCGCCACCTTTCCAACCGCGGGGAGGTCCTCGTGGCTGGCAAGCGAGCCCCCATCGTGGGCACGGTCTCGATGGACCTCACGATGATCGACGTCACCGACCACGCCGGTGTCGACATACGCGACGAGGTGATGGTGCTCGGCGCCCAGCACGGCGCCCTCGGCAAGGACGTCATCACCGCCGCCGAAATCGCCGGCCACGTGGGGACGATCCCCTGGGACATCCTGACCAGCGTGTCGCGACGCGTCCCCCGCTTTTATCGCGAACCTTAGCGGGCCCGAAGACAGACGAGCACGGGCGGCACGGGCGAGGTAAAAGTGCGCTCATGATTCCCCGCTACACGCCGTCCGATTTCGAGACGCTCTGGTCGAGCGAGACCCGCTACGCCACTTGGCTGGAGGTCGAGCTCGCCGCTTGCGCAGCGATGGAGCACGAAAAGCTCGTCCCTTCGGGCACCGCGGCGCGCATTCGCGCCAAGAACATCACGCTCGACCCCGAACGCATCGACGAGATCGAACGCACCACGCGCCATGACGTCATTGCCTTCCTCACGCACGTGGAGGAGCTGGTGGGAGCCGAAGCACGCTGGCTACATCGGGGGATGACCTCCAGCGACGTTCTCGACACCAGCCTGGCGCTCTTGCTCGTGCGGGCCACCGACGCGATTGGCGCCCGATTGACCAAGCTCATCGCGGCGCTCGATCGCCGCGCGGCCGAGCACGCGCGGACGCCGATGATCGGGCGTTCGCACGGTATCCACGCCGAGCCCATCACGTTCGGCGTTGCGCTGGCCGGGCACCTGGCGGAGATGAAACGCGCCCGCGCGCGGCTTTCCACGGCGCGCGCCGAAATCGCGGTGGGAAAGATCGCCGGCGCAGTCGGTACTTATGCCCATCTTTCGCCGGCCATCGAAGCGCGCGCCTTGGCGGCGCTCGGTCTGGCGCCGGAGACGGTGTCCACCCAGATCGTTCCACGCGACCGTCACGCCGCCTTCTTCGCCGCACTGGCCGTCACCGCCGCCGGCATCGAGAGGCTCGCCACCAACGTGCGCCATTGGCAGCGGACCGAGGTCGGCGAGGCCGAGGAGCGCTTTTCAGCAGGGCAAAAAGGGTCGAGCGCGATGCCGCACAAGCGCAACCCCATTTCCAGCGAGAACCTCTGCGGCCTGGCGCGCATGGTGCGTGCCTACGCGCTTCCCGCGCTCGAGAACGTGGCCCTCTGGCACGAGCGCGACATCTCGCACTCGTCGGCCGAGCGCATGATGGCGCCTGACGCGACGACGACGCTGGCGTTCATGCTCGAACGAGCAACGACCCTCGTCGACGGGCTCGTGGTCTATCCCGACGCCCTGAAGAAGAACCTCGAACGTACCGGAGGCCTCTTCTTCAGCGAAGCTCTTCTCTTGGCCCTTGTCGAAAAAGGCATGCCGCGCCAGGAGGCGTACGTGCTCGTCCAGCGCAACGCGATGAAAGCCATCGAAGGCAAAGCGGGCTTTCGCGAGAACCTCGAGGCGGACGCCGACCTCGCTCTACACCTTTCCCGCGCCGAGATCGGGCGCGCCTTCGACCTCGAGCATGCGCTCCGCCACGCCGAGGAAATCGTGGCGCGCGCGCGCGCTTGAGCCTTGGGCGGTGCAGCGCGCTATTCATGACCGGCCTTCCTCCGTAGAATGGTGGAATGCGCCATCGAGAGGGTCGGCTCACTCTGGTGCTGCTCATCGCAGCAGCAGCCTGCGGCCCGGAATTTACCGTGAGGGGTGGCTCCGATAGCGGCGCTACCGCGGACGGGTCCTCCGAAGAGGCCGGGGTACCCCCGGTCGCCGAGGGTCTCGTGCTCTGGCTGCGGGCCGATGTCGGTGTGACGGAGGCGAGCGGCGCCATTTCCAACTGGGCCGACCAATCGGGCAACCACCTCGACGCACGACAGTTCAATACCGACTTGCAGCCGACTTGGGCTGCGGCCGGCCTTTCCGGTCGCCCGACCGTCATGTTCCGCGCCGACGACGTGCTCTCGCTGCCGAGCGGCTTCGCCGATTTCTCGCGCGGCATCTCCCTCTTCGCGGTCACGTCCCTCACCGACGTGGAGCCCTGCATGGGCCTCGTGCATCTGTCGAACGGACCCGAGATCGACGACATCGAGCTCGGCCGTTACAACGAGCGGGGCACCTACGAGGTGCTGGAGGGCGTGTTGTCAGGCGCAGATTTTCCACTCGGCCGCGCGCAGCTCATCTCCGTCGTGCACGAACCCGATCGGACCGCGGCCATGCGCTTCAACGGCAGCGAAACGACCACCGCGCAGCTCGACCTTCCGAGGATGGTGACACGACGGAGCAATTTGGTCGGCCGGAGCCAATACGCGAACTGCGGCAGCGTGCACGGGAGCCTCGCCGAAATGCTGATCTATCGACGCGCGCTCGACGACGCCGAGCGCGGCCAAGTCGAGAGCCAGCTGCAGAGCCGGTGGGGCTGCTGTCGCTGATCGCTACTTCGCCGCCCATTTACCTCTCCACCGTCGCAGCCCCCTTCGCGCTGGCAACAGCAAGGGGAGGCCGAGAATCAACCAATGGCTCGACGAGATCGGATTTCGTCTGGCCAGGTTGCAACTGCTGCAGCCTCCGTCATCGCCGCTCGTCCCGCCGGTGCCGGCCGTCCCGCCGGTCCCCGCAGGTCCCCCGTCAGGCGACGACCCTCCGCTGCCGCCACCGCCATCGGGCGTCCCGCCGGGCGGCGCGCTCCAGGTTCCGGTAGCCACGAGCGCGAAGTCCTGCCCCTCTTGCACGATGGAATAGGGGGTCACCGTGATGGTGTAGTCGCCGTCGGCGGGAGCAGCGATGAGCACCTGCTCGACATTGTTGCGCCGGTCGGCGGTGCCGCCGGTCGAGGAAGCGCCATTGGTGAAGACGTTGCCGAGGTACGTATCGATCGGGCCCTTCACCGTGAGGTCGATGTCGTTGACGAGCTGGGCAGCCGACCAAGTCGACGGATCTTCGATGGTCGGTTGCGCAGCGGGCGGCGAATCGGGCACGCCCGGGTAGTCGGTCCACACCAGCGTCACCTTGAGCGGCTGCCCGGCGGTGACACCTTTCAGCGTATACGTGATCGGCGTCGTCGCGCCCGCCGCCATCGTGGCGCGATGATCGTCGATCATGAGCTTGCGCGTGCCGTCCGCGAACACCATCGACTGATCGAGCCGGATGCGCCCCCACCCTTGCTCGTGCGACGGGATGGGGGAGATCGTTCCACCGTTGTTGTCGGTCCCCGTCATCGACGCCGCGGAGTTGATGAGCATCCCCTTGACGAGCGCGGCGGTGGGGATGAGCGTGTTGGCCTCGTTCTTGGCGCCCGACGGATAGAAGCCGTCGGTGAAGTATTGCCTGACGAGCGCGGCGGCGCCGACCGCGACCGGGGCGGCGTACGACGTGCCTCCACCGGCGCTGGCGCCGCAATTGACTTCTCCGCCGACGGTGTTGTTGCGCGTTGCCGACGCGTTGTGCCCGGGTGTCATGAGATCCGGCTTGATGCGACCGTCCGCCGTCCATCCGCGCGACGAAAAGCCGGAGATGTTCTCGTCGCTCGGACTGCTGGCCGTGTTGACGCGCGCGCTGCCGATGGAGAGCCCATTTTTCATCGTTCCGGGGCTGCCGAGGGAGAAGTCGTAGAGAACTTGGCTGACGTAGCCATAGTTGCCGGCGGCAAAGACGATGAGAAAGTCCTTGTGCTCCCACATGAAGTGGTCGACGTCGACCGTGCGCGCAGAGTAGTTCGATTGCAGATAAGGCGGCCTGGCTTCCTCGTTGTCTCCATACGAGTTGTTGTGCGCGCGCGCGCCTTGCACGTAAGATTGCTCGAAAACAGGCTCGAGGTTGATGAGAGGGCAACCGATCCCCGGCAACTCGGCGCAGAGATCCCCCTGAGCAGCACTGCGGTAAGCTCCGTCTTGAATGACGATCTTGGCGGCCGGCGCAATGGCGTCCTGGAGGGCGTACGTCGTGGGGTCATTGTTGCTGTCACCCACCATGTTGCCAGCGACGTGCGTGCCATGCCCTTGCGTGTCCCATTGCATCAAGTTGCTGGGCGTCTCGCAGTTCATCCCCTCCGGATACTGGTCGCAGGAGTAGAGAAAATCGTACGCCACGATCTTGCGGTGCGTCGCACCGGTCATGGTTCCGTACAAACCCGCTTCCGACCACGTATTGGTGACGGGTAGAGAGGTGTCGTCGTCGTTGAAGTAGCAGGAGTTGGCGTCGAGCCCGGTGTCGATCTCGGCGACGATCTGGTTTTCGCCGCGGATGCCGTGATTCCAAATGGGCGTCTTGGACGCGTCGTTGCCCTGCTCGCCGCACTGCATGGTTCCCACCAGCTTGTCGTTCAGCAAACCGAGATGATGGATGCGCTCCAGGAAAAACACGTCGCTCATTTCGGCGACGAGGCGCATGTCGTCAGCCACCGTCGCGCTCGGAAAAAGCACCGACAGGCGTCCGAACGCGCCCGCCGTTCCCTCGCCGACGACCCTTCCGCCGCGCGCTTGCAGCGCCGCGCGAACGGCGGCGCGATCGTGGCCGGGCATCACGTGCACCATCACCGCAACCTCCGGCTGGACGGGGTGTGCGGCCATGACATCCGGCAAAAGCTCGCGCGAAATACGATCGCTCGGCAGATACGCCGCGAAGCCCAGCATCCCCGGGACGACGTAGTCGGGCGCGCCGAGCGGCCGCTCGAGGAGCAGCGCGTCGTAAGGAAGATACGCCACCTCGCGGTAGCCGGCGCTCTTCAACGCCCGCCGCGCGGCGGGCGCGATGGGACCGTCGAACTTGGCGATGACGAAGGGCTGAGCAGGCGCCGTGAGCGCGGCTGCGGACTCGCCCGGTTTCGCCGCCGCAAAGGAGATGCGTCTTCCGCCGGGCGTTTCGACGAACGCGCGATCGGGGTTTGCGGTCGGATCCGCGGGAGCACTGCAAGCGAGCGCACTGGGAACGACCAGCGCGGGAAGGAGCCACCTACCTAGAGACAGCGTCGCGGAGCGGACGTTCACCAACATGCGCATCCTCCTTTGGAGGAACGCACCATAGACTTGACTCTCCCTCGAGGGTCAAGCGCTTCCTATGCCGTGACGCGTCGAAATCGGACCGCGCGGCGCTCGCCTTCTGCGATCTGCGCTCCCATGCGATCCGGGCAATGATGCCGAGAATGACCGCGACGTGCCACGGCCTCACGCCGCTCGTCTCGTCGCCGTAGACCGGACGTACGGGCACGTCGCGGATCCGCAAACCGGCTCCTGCGATTTTGCCGAGAAGATCGTTGGGATACCCGTAGCGGGGAAAGACCGCGTCGAGATCGATGCTGCGCGCGGCCTCGGCCGAGATCACCGTATAACCGCATTGGCTGTCCGATAACGCGTCGAGACCTGCAGCGCGCCGCGTCAATAAAGAGAGGGCGCGCCCGGCGATGGACCTTTCGACCGGGATGACGCGGGATGCCTCGGGGTGGCTGAAACGGTCCCCCTTGGCGTAGTCGGTCTCTCCTCGCACGACGGGAAGAGCGAGGCCGGCCAGGTCGTCGGGATGCATCTGCGCGTCGCCGGCCATGACGGCGATGGCGTACGCGCCGCCAGCAACGGCGAGATGGTAGCCCGTGACGATGGCCGCTCCCACGCCGCGGTTGGCAGCGTGGCGATGGACGCGAACTCGTCGGCTAGAGAGCGAGCGCGCGACTTCGAAGGTCCGATCCGTGCTGGCATCGTCGACGACGACGACGTCATCGACGAAGCTCGGCATGGTGGTGAGCGTCTTCGCGAGAAGGCGCTCCTCGTTGTGGGCGGGCACGACCACCGCCAATCGGGCTCCTTCGAGCATCCGATGTTCGTACGGTGGCGGGGGGTTTGCCGCAAGCTCGGATTCCGCTGCCCGCTGTTTGCGCGGAGCGCGGACGGAGACTATTTTCGCCCTCCGACCATGACTCGCCGAGCCAAGCTCCTGCTCATGGTCGGGACGGCCCTGCTCTTTTTGGGCACCTTTCTGGTGCACAGCCACCTCACGTTCCCCAAGGACACGACGCCCGAAGGCGCCTACGCGCGCATCGTGCTCGGCGTCACCAAAGGCAACCCGCGCCAGTGTTTCGCCTACCTCGAGACGCAAGCGCAGTGGGCTTCGTACACCATTCGTGACTACCGCACGAAAGCCGCGGCCATCGTGGCGCGCGACTATCCCGAGCCGGAAAAGAGCGCGCTGCTCGCCTCGTACCGCGGGCAGGCCGACGTACCCGACGGGGCCGACACCTGGCTCACCCTGGCCGAGAGCCGCGGGTGGATCACGCGGCTGCGCAAAGATCTCTCCGGCATGAAACAGGTCGAAATTGCCGGCGAGCGCGCCACGGTGGAAACGGCTCGCGGCACCCGTTACGCTTTTCGCCGCCGCGAGAACGGGATTTGGGGACTCACCACCTTCACCGCCGAGCTCGTGGCGGAAGCAGAAAAGGCGGCGCGCGACTTGGAGATGGTGACGAAGGCCGCGCGCGACTACGAGCGGGCGAGATCGGCGTCGACCTTGCCCTGAAGCAGGAGCGCGGCGAAGCTCCCGGCGTCGGAACCGCTGGCGACGGGAAGACCGGCCTCGCTCCAACCCGGCTCGACGAGGTTGCCGAAGGCCCCGCGCGCACCCTCCATGCCGGCGCGCTGCTCGACGATTTCGGTAAAACCCGCAGCAAGCAGCAGCTCGGCCGCGCGGAGCGAGCGCACGCCGGAAGCGCACCCGACCACGATCTTCGCATCCTTCGCGAAGATCCGCTCCATCGCCGTCAGGAATTGCGCGCTGGAGGGAGGAACGCCGGGCGGCCCGGAGGCGAGCGGCACGTTGCGCGCGCCGGCGGGATGAAGGTCGTGAAACTCCTCCACGCTGCGGACGTCGACGTAAACGTAGCCGAGATCGAGTAGGCTTTTCGCTTCACCCGGCGACACCCGGCGAACGCCGCGCAGAGCGCCCTCGATCCGTTCTCGATCGTCTACCACTCGACCTCCTCGCCAACTCTACCGTGTCCGATTCCCGCCACCAGATCGACCATCGAGCGACCCTCGACCTCGCGTCTCCTCCCCGCGGCAACGAGCTCCGGGTGGTTCCCTTGGGCGGCCTCGGTGAAATCGGGATGAATTGCCTCGTCCTGGAGCAAGCGGACGGCGCGCTGGTCATCGACTGCGGCATCACGTTCCCCGACGATGACGTCGGCATCGACATTTACCACCCCGATTTTTCTTACCTCGAAGCACGTCGCGGACGCGTGGCCGGCATTTTTCTGACCCACGGGCACGAGGACCACGTGGGTGCGCTTCCCTACTTGCTGGACAAGATCAAGGTGCCGGTGTGGGGCCCGCCGCACGCGCTGGCCGTCGCCAGGCATCGCCTGATGGAGCGCGATCTCGATCCTAGCCGGTTCGACTTCATTACCGTTTCGCCACGCCTGCCTTACGAGGTGGGGCCTTTCGAGGTCGAGCCCATTCGCGTCGCGCACTCGATCACCGATGCCACGGCGCTCGCCGTGCGTACCCGAGCCGGCACGGTGGTCCACACGGGCGATTTTCGCTTCGACCCGGCGCCCCCTGATGGCGAGACCACCGACGAGGCACGGCTCGAGGAGCTCGGCAGCGAGGGGGTCCGCCTTCTGCTCTCGGACAGCACCAACATCGACTCCCTCGGTCCCCACGTGAGCGAGACGGAAGTGGGCGAGAAGCTCGAGCAGCTGGTGCGCGAAGCGAGCGGACGGGTCGTGGTGGGAATGTTCGCCTCCAACGTGCAGCGCCTGCGCATGATCGGCGATCTCTGCCGGCGCGCCGGTCGCCAATTGTGCCTCTTCGGAAGGAGCATCGAGCTTCAGGTCAAATGGGCGCACGAGATTGGGCGTCTGAACTGGCCGAGCGATCTCGTGATCGCCAAGGACGCCGCAGCGTCGTTTGCACCGCGCAAGCTCCTCGTGCTCGCCGGGGGGACCCAGGCGGAAGCCGGCTCGTCGATGACCAGGCTCGCCGCCCGCACGCACCCGTTCTTGACGCTCACGTCGAGCGACGTCGTCGTCTTCTCGAGCCGTATCATCCCCGGCAACGACCGCCCCGTGTTCGCGATGATCGCCGATTTCTTACGGCAAGGGGTGACGGTGAAAAGCTGGATCACGGACCCCACCGTGCATACCAGCGGCCACGCCCATCGCGCCGAACAGAAGAAGATGCTCGATCTCGTTCGCCCGCGGAGTTTCATCCCGGTGCATGGCACGCGGCACCACCTCGAGCGCCATGCCGAGCTCGCGCGCACGAACGGTGTGGGCCAGGTACTCGTCATCGAGAACGGCCAGGTGGCCGAGGTGAGCGATACGAACTTGTCACCGCTGGGAAAGGTCGGCACGGGGCGCGTCGCGACGTGGGAGGGGATGCCCATCTCGGGCTCGGTACTGAAGGAGCGTCGCTCGCTCGCCCGCGCTGGCATCGTCAGCATCGCGCTCGTCGTCGACGGCAAGGGGCAAGTGCTGGCGCCGCCATCGGTGCAAGGGCGCGGCGTCATCGCCGACGAAGCCGACCCCGCCACGCTGCGCTTCGTCGCGCTGGAGATCGCCAAAGCGCTGAACAACGCCGCGTCCTCCGATGACGGCGCGCTCGCCGAGCTGGCGCGGCTCGTCGCGCGCCGCGCCATCGAAGGAAAAACGGGACGAAAACCGCTCTGCCTGGTGACAGTGACGCGGCTCGCCTCGCGCTGAGCTATGCGGCGGGGACGGTGGGGCTGCGGAAGAGTTCGACCTTCGTCAAGACGACGTCTTTCGTTGGCCGATCCGATCGGCCGCGATTGACGCGCGCAATCTTGCTGACGATGTCGAGGCCCGCCACCACTTTGCCGAAAACCGAATGGCGGTTGTCGAGGTGCGGCGTGGCGCGCTCGGTGATGAACCACTGCGAACCGTTCGACCCCGGACCCGAATTGGCCATCGACAAAATACCTGGCTCGCTGTGGCGAAGCTCGGGGTGAAACTCGTCGGCGAACTTGTAGCCCGGTCCGCCGGTGCCCCATCGCCCTGCCGACGCCTCATCGGTGTAGCGACTCAGCGGGTCCCCGCACTGGATCATGAAATCCGGAATGACGCGGTGGAAGCGCACGCCGTCGAAGAGGGGCACTCCTTTCTGCGCGTCCCCGCTTTTGGGGTCTTTCCATTCCATGCTGCCCGTCGCGAGCCCCACGAAATTGGCAACCGTGGTGGGGGCTCGCTTTTCCTCGAGCTTGATGACCATGGCTCCTTCCGACGTGGTCAAGCGCGCGTAGAGATCGCCGCTGCCGGCGACATCGATGGAGGGAAACTTCGGTTCGCCGAAAATGCCCATGCTCGTCTCCTTGGAAAAGGGATGCGGAGGTTAGCACGGGGAACGCGATGCGAAACGCGAAGACGCTTCGCATCCGTCTTTGTCCGGGTATCTATTGCGCTGCGCGCGCTGCGTGCGCTGCGCGCGCGAGTCGCGGAGGGCGATGTTACGCGCTCTCGAAAAGCACGGCCATGCCTTGACCCATGCCGATGCACAACGTGGCAAGGCCCACCTTCGCACCGCGGGCGCGCATGGCGTGCACCAGCGTGCCGACGATGCGCGCACCGCTCGCGCCGATGGGATGACCGAGCGCGATGGCGCCGCCGCGCACGTTGACCCGCGCGGGATCGAGATCGAGCCCTCGCTGACAGGCGATCACCTGCGCGGCGAAAGCCTCGTTGAGCTCCACGAGCTCGACGTTGGGGACGCGCAGTCCCGCGCGCGCCAGCGCCTTCTTGGTGGCGGGGATGGGCCCTTCGCCCATGTAATTGGGATCGACGCCAGCCGTGGCTCCGGCCATCACGCGCGCGAGCGGCTGCACGCCGAGCGCCTTGCACCCCTCTTCGCTGGCCAGGCACACGGCGGCCGCGCCGTCGTTGAGCGGCGATGAATTGCCGGCGGTGACGGTTCCCCCCTTCTTGAACGCCGGTTCGAGCTGCGCGAGCTTCTCCAGCGTGGTGTCGGCGCGGATCGACTCGTCGCGCGCGAACAGCGTGACGCCCCCTTTTTCCCCAGGCACGGGCACGGGCACGATCTCGTTGGCGAAGGCACCCGCGTCCCACGCTGCGGCCGCCTTCTTGTGCGACTGAAGCGCGAGCTCATCCTGCTCTTCGCGCGGGATGCCGAACTTTTTGGCGACGTTTTCCGCCGTCTCGCCGAGGCCGATGAGCTCGAAACGCTCGGCCATCTTCGGATTCGGATACCGCCAGCCGAGCGTCGTATCGTAAATCGTGGGGGGCGTGCGGCCGAAAGGCTCGCTCGGTTTGGCCATCGAGTACGGCGACCGGGTCATGTTCTCGACGCCGCCGGCGACGATGACGTCCGCTTCGCCGAGGGCAATCATGCGCACGCCGTCCTGCACCGCTTCCAGACCGGACCCGCAGAGGCGATTCACCGTCACCGCCGGCACGTCGTAGGAAACGCCGGCCAAGAGCAGCGCCATGCGCGCCACGTTGCGGTTGTCCTCGCCGGACTGGTTGGTGGCGCCGAAGATCACGTGATCGAGATGCTCGAAAAGGGCCTTTTGCCGCTCTCCCAGCGCGCGGATCACGTGGCCGGCGAGATCATCGGCGCGCACCCGCGAAAGGCCTCCGCGGTACTTGCCGATGGGCGTTCGGATCGCGTCGACGACGTATGCGACTTTTCCCAGAGCCATCCTAGAAATCTACCTCACTCGCTCGACACGAGCACGCCCGCTATTCGTGGACCTGGGACACCGGTGCCGTCCCCATGGGCGCCTCGCAGGTGAGGCACTTGGGGGGAACGTGCTTTTTTTCGTAAACCTCGCCGCACCGCTTGCAGGACCGGGCATCTCGTTCGAACGAGATGATGGCGTTGGAGGCCTTGCAGCGCCGCCCCGCGAGCTGAATTTTCTCGACCGTGAGTGTCTTGCCGTGCTCGTCGGTGCCGTTCAGGATCGCCGGCGTTTGCTCGAGCGGCACTTTGACCCGCTTGGGAATGCGGGCCATCGCCTCCTTCAAGATCCATCCCGCCGCGCCGGCGTGATGTGCCAGCGGCGCGACGACGCGCTTGCTCGCCCCTTCGACGACGATACGGTCGCTCGCTTCCAGGTCGATTTTGTCGACTTCGTACCAGTAGATGCGCTCCGGTTGGGTCCCGCCGCGCTCGACGGCCACCCCCGCGTCTCCGACGCGAATGGGCAAGCCGTCCGAGTGGCCCATGAGGGTGGCGACGACCACGCCGACGATACCGGCACCGAAGAGATAGGGCCCCGCGTCCATGGGGACATCGTGCATCCAGGTGGCGTAGGTGGCCGCGCCGAGGGCGGTGACCCCGAGACCCCCGACGAGCGCCTGAAAATTCGCGCGGGAGCCGGGCTCGGCCTCGAAGCGTCGCTCGTTGAGTTGGCCCGTCCCTGATTTTGCGTGAGCGTCGTGAGAATCGTGCGTCATGTCTCGAAGGTCCGTTTCGGGGAATGGAGTTTGACACCCCGGATGCGCGCTGCATAGCAAATGTACGCGCCGGCGTCGCAGGGCTACGCTGCCTGTTCGATGGTCCGCACCCTGCTCCTTGCCGTTCCATCCCTGGCCATGGCGGTGGTCGGGCTCGCCATGTTCGGCCCCGGCGCGGTCCAACCGTTCGACGGCGCGCGCATCCGGGGAGGACCGTCCGTCGGCCTGCGCCACCTTTCCTGGCGCATCACCGTCATCGAACGGTTTCGCGGCATCGATTCGACGCGCAACATCGGGCCCATCGTGGTGCGCGCGCGCGAGGGCGAGCGGCCCGAGGCCGTCGCGCATTGCCGCACGCAGAGCGATGGCACATGCGACGTCGCGTTCGACTTTTCCGCCGCGATCGGCGGCTCGATGCACGCATCCATCACCGCCGAGGCGAGCGGCGCCACGCTCGCCTCGGGGGAAATCTCCGGCAACGCCGCCGATTGGGGCCGCTTGCCCGGCCATCCCGCGCGGCTCACCGGACGGTCGAGCGGCGACTTCGCCATCGACGTCGATGCGCGGCGCGGCATCTTCGCCGCGCCTTTCCGCGACGACCTCGTGGTCACGGTTCGTGACGGCGACGCGCCTCTTCGCGGCGCGAACGTCGCACTGCGCACCGACGCCGCCGATCTCGAGGGGGCACCGGCGTCGAACGACCCCGAAACCAGTCTCACCCTCGTCTCCTCCGCGGCGGGCGAAGTCAGGTTCGGCGTGACGCCGCGCATGCATACGGTCGCCATCGACATCGACGTGACCGCACGCGGCCGCAGCGCGGCCTGGCATGGCATCCTCCCGGTCGTCCCGGGTGCGATGTGGCTCGACCCCACCTCCTCTTCCCAAGGCTCGATTCGAGTCCTCGCGCCGGTCCCCCGCGACGTTGCGTACGTCACGCTCGCGACGCCGAGCGCACGCTTGTGGGGCGGCGTCATCCCCCTCGTTGCGGGGGATACCCGCGGATTCGCCCATGGCGGCATCGATTGGCCCGCGGTGGCGCGCGCGCCGGAAACCGGCACGCATGAGCCGATATGGGTCACCCTGTCCAGCGACCCACTCCAAACGAGCGCCGGCACGGTCGGCTGGCCCGTCGCTCGCGTGTCTTGGCCCGTGTCCCCCACGGCCGTCCTCGACGAGCGCCCATTTCGAGACCTGCTCCTTCTCGATGGTCTGCCGGCCGCCGAAAAACGCGATCAAGATCGCCGCTACCGCGCTCGCACCCTCTCCGCGATTGCCCTCGGGGCGGCGGCCGTACTGGAGGGCGTACTCTTGGCGCACAGCGCGCAAGCCCGCGGCGTGCGCGCCTGGGCCTGGACGGCGCTCGCCATTGCCACGGTTGCATTCGCCTTTGCCGCCATCGGTGTGGTCGTGATGTGGAAGACGAGCGGCTGACGCGCCGCCGCGGAGATGACGCCGCGGACACCGCGATGACGCCGCGGACACATCGAGGCCAGCGATGGCCAGAGAGCGCCGAGGATAGCCTTTGCCCGCTCGATCGACTACGTCAGTGCTCGGTCATGATCGTTCTGGTCGTAGCGCTCGCGCCGCTCTTGCTCGGCTTCTTGCTCATCGTGATCATCGCGCGCTACTCCCCCAATGTGCCGCGTCAGGCATCGCTCACTCCGGGCCAATCCATCGATGACCGCCCTCCCATCACCCCCGACGAGTTCGAAGACATCATCAAAGAACTTTTGCAAGGGCTGGGGATGGAAATCGTCTTTTCGTCCCAAGGGACGGGGGGGGTCCTCGAGCTCACCTGCCGTGATCCGCGACCCCTCACTGGCGGCCGTATTCTCATCCACGCTTCCCCCGTCACCGCCTCGGGGCAGGTCGATGCCGCCGAAGTCCTCGGTTTTGCGGACAGCGTGCGGGGGGATATGGGGGCCCTCAAGGGGATTTTCATCTCCGCCGCCGGGTTTACCGACGAAGCTCACGCTGCCATGCGCTCCACACCCGCCCAAGTCGAGCTCGTCGACGCCCAAAAGCTCGTCGAGCTGGTCCGGGAGCACCTGCCGGATCGTGCCCCCTTGCTCGAGAGTTACCGCTCCTTCACCGGCGAAGGGCGCCGCCACGTGCGTGCCAATCGCTCGTCGGGCGACGACGACCCTACAGAGGGCGACCCGACAAGAAAGTGACGCCCGAGCGTCCTGGCAGGACGACGCTTACCAGCACGCTTGCGCAGCTTGCTCCACCAACCCCGGTTCGGATAAAACCGAAAAGCTAAAGTCGCGAAGTCGGAGCGAAATGCCCTAGAATGCGACACAGCCCTGAGAGGCCACGTACCCGGCGGGCCCGAGGCCGGCAGTCGGGACGACAAATACCCTAGAATGCGACAGTTGCTGAGAACACGTTGGCCGGAGGCATGATGGTCAATCCCCAGATGGTGATGTACGAGGAGGAGTTCAACCTGATCCAAACGGTCGTGGATCGACTGGTGAAGGACGCGAACTCCAAGGTCGTGTTCATCGTCGACAAGAACGGTCAACTCATCGCCGCCAGCGGCGACGTCGACAACCTGGACACCACTTCGCTCGCTTCGCTCACGGCCGGTAACATCGCCGCCACGGGGGGCATGGCCAAGCTGCTCAAAGAGAACGAGTTTGCCACCCAGTTTCACGAAGGGGAAAAAGCCAATATCCACATTCAATTGGTCGGGAATCGGGTCATTCTGGTCGTGATCTTCGATTCTAAATCGAGCCTTGGCCTCGTTCGCCTGCGCGTGAAAAAGGCGAGCGAAGAGCTCAATGGCATCTTCGAGTCCCTCCTCAAGAAAGTGCAGGAGCCTGGAGCCGACTCGCCCTTCGCCGAAATTACGGATGAAGACATCGACAACCTCTTCAACGACTGAAAGAGGCACGCCCGATGAGCTTTATCAATTACATGGCCAGGGAGATCAACTGCAAGATCGTCTATTACGGTCCGGGCCTGTGCGGCAAAACGACGAACCTCCAGTACATCTACGAACGCACCAACCCCGAGGCCAAAGGCAAGATGATCTCCCTTGCCACCGAGACGGAGCGCACCCTCTTCTTCGACTTTCTTCCTCTCTCGCTCGGCGAAATCAAAGGCTTCAAAACCCGCTTCCACCTCTACACCGTGCCCGGGCAGGTGTTTTACGACGCGAGCCGCAAGCTCATTCTGAAGGGCGTGGACGGCGTCGTCTTCGTCGCCGACTCGCAGATCGGCCGCATCGAAGCCAACCTCGAAAGCCTCGAGAACCTCCGCACCAACTTGGGCGAGCAGGGGTACTTGCTCGACAAGCTCCCCTACGTCGTCCAGTACAACAAGCGCGATCTCCCGGAAGTCGCCTCGGTCGAGGAGTTGAAACAGCTGCTCAATCCGACCAACGTGCCCGAGTTCGAAGGGGTGGCGCGCACTGGCGTGGGAGTATTCGACACGCTGAAAGCGGTGGCGAAGCTGGTGCTCACGGAGCTGCGCCGCGGCGGATCGTAATCATTCGAAACGGTAGGCGACCGACAGACCGGCGATGAGCCCAATGTCGCCCACCTGGTAGACGTCGCGATCGGTGTATTTGAACTGGTAGAGAAAGGGGTGAACCTCCGCGCCCACGCTGGCGCCGACGATCCATCCTGCGCCCAATCGAACGTCGGCCTGCGCCAGGAGCGCGGCAGCGATCCAGAACATTCGATTTTGGGCGTCGCGCGTGAGACCGCTCCCTCTGCCCTCCAAGGCCAATCTCCCGACGTCGAGTGAAACATAGGGGCGCAGGTCGACCACTCCTGCGCGCAAGCGCAACGGGGAAGCCACGACGCGAACCATGGTGAGCTGGGCCGCCATTTCCGTATTGGGGGCGATGTGGTCGGTGCTTGCCGTTCCGGTGAGCGTCGCTTCCAGCATCGCGCCGATCGCTGGTTGCCAGGAAGACGACCCGTCGCGGGCAAACTCGAAGCCCGCTCCCGCTCCGTAGAGTGAAGCAGGTAAGACTTGCGTGCGGAGCGAGGTCTGGCCTCGAACGAGAAGGCTCCAGGCAGGCGCGCGCTCCTCGCTCACCGGAGCCACCGCTGTTTCCGTCGCGGGAGGTCGCGGCGAACGTGGGGAGCGTTCTGGCGCGGGTTCAGCGTCCGACGGGGTGTCGATGGTCGCGTCGGAGCGGGCGGCCACGGCGGCGACGAGCGCCAGCGCGTCGGCTACCTCGACGCAGGTGGCGCCGCTGACCTCGCGTTCGAGCGCGCTCCCTTCGATGTCGAGGACGCGAAGTCGACCCGTCGTATGGCCGTTCTCCGTCGCTTGGAATCGCACGACGAAGACACGTCCCGGTTCCCCTGGTCGCGTGAGTCGAATGCCGGGAGCGCGACGCGAAAGGCGGCGCCAGAACTCCTCGCTGCTCGGGCACCCGGGAAAGCCGTCGACGCGCACAGCGACCGCTTCCAACGTTGCGTCATGGCTCGCGACCTGCGCGGAAGCTGTTCGGGCCCCGGCGATCAGCATCGCCAACAAGGACAACCGAGCTGCGGCGCGCCTCATTTTCCACGAGAATGAGGCATGCGGCGCGACGCTTCAAGGACGACGGCTCAACGGGGTGCGATGGGTGGCGACCACGACGGGTTGCGGCTGTCCTCCGGTCCCGACGTGAGGATGCAAGGCTGGGAGTCGACGGCCGAGATCATGGCGATGACCGCCCTGTTGGTGGCTCGATCCGTGCGGTGGTACGCGAGCACGAGGCTGGTGCCCCAAGTAGGACGCTCGGACAGCAAAAGGTCGACAGGCGTAATGCGACGCCCATTGCAATACTGGCTGTTGGTTGCGAAGGGTGACATCCAGATCGAAGTGGAGTTCGCTCCGCGATCGCACGAAATGGAAGCGGCCACGTCGACGCCGGACGGCGAGACTGCCGGCGTCCCGGTGTAAGGCATCGAACCCCCCGCCAGCGGGCGAAGACCGGTGCCGTCGAGCTTGATGGCAAAGATCCCGGCGCGGTCGAACACGAGCTCGGTACCATCGAAGCTGAACGCCGGCCATCGGTAGGAATTGAATGAATCGGCCCCCGACGCGACGAGCTGTTCACCCGTTCCATCCGTCTTGATGACGTAGATAGAAGCGCCACTGCGGAACGCCACCCACTGGCCGTCGCGCGAAAAAGACGATTGATCGGCGCCTTCCGGGCGGTGCGTCACTTGGACCGCGGCGAGCGTATTGAGGTCCATGATGAAAATTTGCGATTTTCCCTCGACGACAGAAGTGTACGAGAGCCGCATGCCGTCATAAGAAAAGAACGGCTCGCGATCCACGTTCATCCCTTTCGTCAGCTGGGTGAGTCCCGTGCGATCGGGGCGAATCAGGTAGAGATTGCGATTCAAGCCGTCGCGATCGGAGTCGAAGGCGATCCACGACTCCCGATCCACCATCGACAAAAGTCCCGCACACGCCGGCTGAGTTCCCGGGGCCCCGTCGGCCGCATCTGGCTGACCCCCCGTCGCGCCTCCGGTCCCCGCGGCGCCGTCGCTCATCGACGTTCCGCCGGCGCCGGCGTTGCCTCCCTGACCCGACGCGCCGGCCCCATCGGTCGTCGATACGTCCGCGGCGCCGCCCCTTCCGCCCGTCGTCGCGCCGTCGGAAGCGTCGACCATCGATGTTCCCGACGCACCGCCACTGCCTGCCCCGCTCCCGGACGCGCCAGCGCTGCCTGCGCCGCCCGTTTCGTCGCCGCCACCCGCTGCGTCGCCGGAATCGGTAACGTTCCCTGTGTCCGCGTCATTGCGCACATCGCCAATCGGCGTCGGATCGCTGCTACATGCGGCCAAGGCCCACACCAGCCAACTCCAACGGCTTACTCTCGACCGGTCCATGATGATCTCCACGCGACGCGATAACGGGCTTCCGGCGGTCATGGCGACCACGATGGATTGCGGCTGTCCTCCGGTTCCGACGTGAGGATGCAGGATTGAGAGTCGACGGCCGAGGCCATGACGATGACCGCCCTCTTGTTGGGCCGATCGAGGCGGTGGTACGCGACCACGAACCTGGTGTTCCACGTTGGATGGTCGGACTGGAAACCGTCGACAGGAGTGATTCGACGGCCGTTGCAAGATTGGGTGCTGAGTGCGAAGGGTGTCATCCAAATCGACGTGGACCCACCTGGATCGCATTCATGGGATGAGGCGACATCGACACCGGACGGCGATACCGCGGGAAAGCCCAAGCCTGGCGCGACGAAGCGAAGCCCAGTGCCGTCGAGCAAGACGGCATGGATCCCGGGCCTCGAGAACAACAGCTCGGTACCGTCAGCGCCGAAAGCCGGCCACGTAAAGGCACCCGTTTCCCCGGGCTCCGTCGCGACGAGTCGTTCGCCGGTTCCATCCGCCTTGATGATGTAGACCGAACGCTCGCTGTGAAACGCGAGCCACTGACCATCGCGCGAAAAAGACGATTGGTCGGCGCCTACCGAGCGCTTCGTCACCTGAACCGACGCACGTGTGGCGAGGTCCATGACGAAAATCTGCGGTTTTGCCGCGACCATCGAAGTGTACGAGAGCCGCTTGCCGTCGTACGAAAAGGCCGGCTCGCGATCGCCATTCACCCCTTTGGTCAGCTGGGTGGGCCCCGAGCGATCGGGGTGCATCATGTAAAGGTTACGATTCAAGTTGTCGCGATCGGAATCGAACGCAATCCACGACCGCCGATCGACCATCGCCACAATCCCCGCGCACCCCGGCTGCGTTCCCGGTCCCCCATCGCCCGGATCGGGCTGACCGCCCGCGGCGCCTCCGGCCCCCGCGGCGCCGTCGCTCGTCGACGTTCCCCCAGCGCCCGCGCTGCCTCCCCGGCCCGACGCTCCCGCGGCGCCATCTGTCGTCGATGCGTCCGCCGTGCCACCGCTGCCGCCCGTCGTCGCGCTATCCGTCGCAGCATCGCTCACCGGCGTGCCCGACGCGCCGCCACTGCCTGACGCGCCGCCATCCGCACTGCCTGCTGCTCCGTCGCGCGCCGCTGCACCACCGCTGCCCGCTGCGCCGCCGCTACCTGCAGCACCGCTCGAATCGGCCACGTTCATGGTGCCTGCGTCATTGCGCACCTGGCGGATCGGTGCTGGCGAACTGCATGCCGCCAAGACCCACGGCACCCAACTCCAGTGCGTTGTTCTTGATCGAGTCATGGGGTCCTGGGTTGCGACCACGACGGGTTACGGCTGTCCTCGGGACCCGACGTCAGAATGCAAGTCTGAGCGTCGACCGCCGAGACCATGGCGATGACCGCCCTGTTGGTGGACCGAACGAAGCGGTGGCACGCGAGGACGACGCTGGTGCCCCAAGTGGGATGGTCGGACTGCAAACCGTCGATGGGAGTAATTCGACGCCCTCGACAACTTTCGGTGGTCGTTGCGAAGGGTGACATCCAGATCGCCGTCGAGGGGTCGTCGCATCCCCTGGAAAAGGCGACGTCGACCCCGGACGGCGATATCGCGGGCGTGATGCCGAACGCGAGCGCGCGAAGGGCGGCGTTGTCGAGCTTGACGGCACTGATCGAGGCCCACCCGCCGAACACGAGCTCGGTACCGTCAGCGCTGAAGACCGGCCACCGGTAGGCATTGGTGTCATCGATCCCCGCCGCAACGAATCGTTCGCCCGTTCCATCCGTCTTGATGATGTAGACCGAAGGACCGCTGTGAAACGCCACCCACTGGCCGTCGCGCGAGAAGGACGATTCGTCGGCACCTTCCGGCCGATGCGTCACCTGAACCGACGTGCGCGTCGCGAGGTCCATGATGAAAATTTGCGATTTTCCCGCGACGACAGAGCTGTACGAGAGCCGCGTACCGTCGATAGAAAAGGACGGCTCGCGGTCCACATTCATCCCTTGAGTCAGCTGCGTAAGCCCAGAGCCATCGGGATGCATCATGTAGAGGTTGCGATTCAAGCCATCGCGATCGGAATCGAAGGCGATCCACGACTGTCGATCGACCATTGCCAATAGCCCGCCGCACGCCGGCTGCGTTCCCGGCGATCCATCGGCCGCATCCAGCGGACCGCCCGTCGCGCCGCCACTGCCCGCAGCGCCGTCGAGCATCGACGTTCCACTGGCGCCCGCGGTGCCTCCCTGGCCCGACGCCCCCGCGGCGCCATCCGTCGTCGATGCGTCCGCACCGCCGCTTCCGCCGGTCGTCGCGCGATCCGTTGCCGCGTCGATCGTCGACGCGCCCGACGCGCCACCACGGCCCGACGCACCACCGCTGCCCGACGCGCCGCTATTGTTCGCGCTACCCGCTGCTCCGCCGCTGGCGGCCGCGTCGCCAGAATCGGCCAAGTTCACCCCGCCCGCGTCATCGCGCACCCTGCCGATCGGTCCGGGGGAACTGCATGCAACCAAGACCCACGCCAGCCAACTCCCACGGCCCATTGCGCGACCGGGCCGCGATGACCTCCATGCTGCTCGATGACGGGACCCCGGCGTCATGGCGACCACGACGCGTTGCGGCTGTCCTCGGGTCCCATCGTGAGGAGGCAAGTCTGCGAATCGACGGCCGAGATCATGGCGATGACGGCCCTGTTGGTGGCTCGATCGGTGCGGTGGTACGCGAGCACCAAGGCCGTGCCCCAGGTCGGACGCCACGAGTCGAAACCGTCCTGCGGGGTGATACGACGCCCGTTGCAAGGCTCGGTGTTCGTTCCCAAGGGTGACATCCAAATCGATTGGGCTTGGCACTCCATCGAAGCTGCGACATCGACGCCGGACGGCGAGACCGCCGGACCCTCCGTGTTCGTGTTGTACGCGACGTGGCGAAGGCCGGTACCGTCGAGCTTCACGGTGTCGATCCCGTTCTGGTTGTCGAACACGAGCCCGGTGCCGTCAGCGGTGAAAGCGGGCCACCGGTACGAAGCCAATGCATCGGGCGCCGTTCCGACGAGTCGTTCGCCGGTTCCATCGGTCTTGATGACATGGACCGAACGATCGCTGTGGAACGCCACCCACTGACCGTCGCGCGAGAAGGACGATTGATCGGCGCCTTCCGGGCGGCGCGTCACCTGAATCGACGTGCGCGTCGCGAGATCCATGATGAAAATCTGCGATTTTCCCGCAACCACGGAACTGTACGAAAGCCGTGTGCCGTCATAAGAAAAGAACGGCTCGCGGTCCACGTTCGTCCCCTTCGTGAGCTGGGTGAGCCCCGAGCGATCGGGATGCATCATGTAGAGGTTGCGACGCAAGCCGTCGCGATCGGAATCGAACGCAATCCACGAGTCCCGATTGACCATTGCCAAAAGGCCCGCGCACGCCGGCTGCGTGCCAGGCCCACCCTCGACTGCATCCTGTCGATCGCTGATCGCGTCGCCCGTGCCCGCTGCGCCGTCGCTCATCGACGTTCCATCGGCGCCGGCGTCGCCGCCCGGGCCCGACGCTTCCACCGCTCCATCGGTCGTCGATGCGTCCGAAGTGCCACCACTTCCGTCGGTCGCGATATCGCTCGCAGCGTCGCTCAACGACGTGCCCGACGCGCCGCCATCGCCCGACGCGCCGCCACTGCCCGCATTGCCCGCTGCTCCGCCGGTGCCCGGCGCCCCGGCGCCGCCGGAACCGTCCATGTTCGTGTTGCCCGCCGCATTGCGCACATCGCCGATCGGTACCGGCGAGCTGCACGCGGACACTGCCCACAGCAGCAAACCGCACCCACTCGCCACAGGCCAGCGCCTCATGAGCTCCACGCTGCTCAATGGGCGACGCAACGCAGGTTGATCACGGCTCGTCGGCCATCTCGATCGGCTCGGGAGTCCCGTCTTCATTGCGACCACGACGGGTTGCGGCTGTCCTCGGGACCCGCGGTGAGAAAACAAGGTTGAGGGTCCACGGTCGAGATCATGACGATCACGGCCCTGTTGGTGCCTCGATCGGCGCGGTAGTACGCGAGTACCGAACCGGTGCCCCAAGTCGGACGCCAGGAATTGAAATTGTCGTATGGCGTGACGCGATGCCCGCTGCACCCCTCCGTGGTCATTGCGAAGGGGACCGTCCAGATCCCTTGCGAGGGGTTGCACGCAAGAGAAATGGCGAGGTCGACGCCGGAGGGCGATACGGCCGACATTCGGCTGCTCGACCCACCGTTGTTCACGACGGAGCGAAGACCGGTGCCATCGAGCTTGAGGCTGTAGACATCGCCTTGATCGAACAAGAGGACCGTACCGTCAGCGCTGAAAGCCGGCCACGTCGAGTCATTCACGTAATCTGGCCCCGTCCCGACGAGGCGTTCGCCGGTTCCATCCGTCTTGATGACGTAGATCGAACGACCGCTGTGGAACGCCACCCACTGGCCGTCGCGCGAGAAGGACGACTGGTCCGCGCCTTCCGGGCGGCGCGTCACCTGAACCGACGTACGCGACGCGAGGTCCATGATGAAAATCTGCGATATTCCCGCGACCACGGAAGTGTACGAGAGCCGCGTGCCGTCGTAAGAAAAGAACGGCTCGCGGTCTACATTCGTCCCCGTCGTCAGCTGGGTGAGCCCGGAAAGATCGGGACGCATCATGTAGAGATTGCGCTTCAAGGCGTCGCGATCGGAGTCGAACGCAATCCACGAGTCCCGGTTGACCGTCGCCAAGATTCGCGCACAGGCCGGTTGCGTGCCCGGCCCTCCCTCGACCGCATCGGGCCGATCGCCAGTCGCGTCGCCGGTGCCCGCTGCGCCGTCGCTCATCGACGCTCCCCCTTCGCCCGCGGTTCCTCCTTGGCCCGACCCGTCCGCGGCGTCATCAGTCGATGCGTCGGTGCCGCCACCAGCTCCGTCCGTGGTCGCGACATCGGTCGCAGCGTCGATCGATGCGCCCGCCGCGCCACCGCGACCGGACGCGCCGCCATGGCCCGCGCTCCCCGATGCGCCGCCGCCGCCCGCCGCGCCGCTGCCGGACGCACCGCCATGGCCCGCGCTGCCCGATTCGCCGCCGCTGCCCGTTGCGCCACCGGAGTCGTCCAAATTCGTCGCGTCGGCGTCATTGCGCACATTGCCGATCGACACGGGTGAGCCGCATGCGGACAACGCCCACGCCAGCCAGCTCCAACCGATCGCCCTCGACCAGGTCATCATGACAGCCACACTGCTCAATGGACCGAGCAGGGCACTTTGATCACGGCGCAGGTCGTTTGGACTCGCGAGCAAGCAATTCACGGAGCTTGTTGAGATAGCCGCTTCTCGGATGAGCCGAGGCAAAGGCGCCGGCCAAGGCGCGCGCTCGGGCCTCGTCGCCCATCTCGACGAGCAATTCGATGCGAAGCACCGTCGCTTCTTGACGAAGCGCACCGTTCGCGAACTCGGCATCGTAGCCATCCAGCTCCCGCAACGCACGCGACGATGACCCCTCGCGAAGCGCGGCGCGCGCTCGATCGAGTCGAACGACTTCGCCCGTCAGCGTCGCGGGAGAAGATGGTCTCACGCTCGCTGCCAGAGCCGCACTCGGCGCGCCCGATCTCTGCTCGAGAGTCGGTTTCGGTGCGGCGCCGATGCTCGCCGGCGGCGCGGCGCGCGCGACGGCCCGCGCGCGAGCGCGCAACGGTTCGATAGGCGCAGGCGGCGGAGAATTGATGCCCGTCGCGCCGAGCGCCGGATCTTCCTCCGCGCGTCCTGGGGGGACATCGGGCGATGGGAGCGTTGGCCCTAGGGCTGGGTCGGCCGGGTCAGCCGCGCGAGTGACGACGGGAGAGCTCGATGGCGGCGTGTCACCGAAATACGTAGCCATGCGCTGGCCGGCGTGCACGACAACGGCGCCCACGACTGCTCCCGCGATCAACGCTTTGACCGTTGAAAAGCCCCCCGCCGTGATCAGGCCTTTTGCGACCATCGACGCGCCTGGCGCCCCTGCGCTCGCGACTATCTCGGCCGAGCCCGTGGCCGTCGTCGATACGCTCGCCACTCCCGCTGCCATCCCGAAAGCTGCAAACGCTCGCTTTTTTGCCTGCGCTGAAACCTGGTCCTGCGAAAAGCTCTCCAGAAGGGCTCGGGCCATACTCTCGTTGGTAGGGCGTGTCACTGGCCACTCTCCTCGGCTCGGTCGGGGCCGAACAGCTCGTCCACTTTGGCCTCGAAAAGTTGCCGTGCGCGGCGCAAGCGCGAAGCGACGGTGCCTTGAGGGATTCTCAATAAGCATGCGACTTCCGCCATCGTCAGCCGTTCGCCCTCGCTCAACATGAGCACGGTGCGAAGCTCGAACGGCAGGCAGTCGAGCACCAGGTCCAGCAGATCGCGCGCCCGCTTTTGGTCGACGAGGATCTCGATGTCGGCGTGAGAATCGATGGCCGCTTCCAGGGCGGCGCTATCGGCGAATTCTCGATTTCGCGCCTGACGGCGCCGGACATCGGAAGCAAAGCGCATCACGACGGCAAAGAGAAAGGCTCGCTCGGAGCCAGGCTCGATGTGATCGAGCTTGCGAGCAGCGATCCAAAAGACTTCCTGCGCGGCGTCGTCGACCGAGGAGCTCGGAACACCGAGACGGCGCAACGATCGCCATACGAAATCGAAATGCGTGACGAGCAGAGAACGAATGCGTTCGTCTGGGTCGGCGGGCAGCTTGGGGCGCGCTTCCGATTCGCGGTCCGGCAACAGCAAGACGGTGGCGGAAGCCTCGTTCACGTTAGTCAATGGAACGCCAGCCAGCTTTTGATCGGTCGGATCGAAGAAATGAGACCCATCGAGCCTTATCTTCTAATGGCCTGACACGTGCGCTGCGCGCCAGGAAACGCCTAAAAAGAAGGCGTCGATGTAAGTCTCGACTCGGCACCCACCTCACATGCGAGCGATTTTATTGCGCTTTTTTGGCCCGCGGCTTTGGGCTCGGCAACACGACGCCCCACCGGAGCGCGCTTGGGAGCGTCGCCTTGGACATGGGGGCCAGAACGCGAGTCCGGCGGCAACGTCGGCAACAGGCGAGTTGGAGATCTACCCTGCGACAGAGGACATCGGGGCGCGACCTCGCGCGGCCTCTCCGCCATGAAGCTCGATGGGACGGCGCCGGCGCGCCGCGGAGTTTATCAGCACCCAGCTTGGCGAGCACCCGCCTGAGCGGGGATGGAAAGGCCGAGAATGGCGCGCGACGCCGTACGTTCCTCCCTAAGGGAACGCCACGCGGCGGGGGGCCCGCTTTCGAGCTCTAGGCGAGGCCGTACACGCGGTTGCGGCGGCCGCGGTTCTTCGCCTTGAGCTTCGCGCGGTAACGCTTGGAACGCGTGCGGGTCGACTTGCGGGGACCCTTGGAAATCATGAGAAACATGGTGGCGCCTCTTTACGCCAAGACCGGCGTTTGAGCAAGGCGGGCGGGAAAATGACGGGCATCGCCTGGCAAGCGACGATGCCTCTTGCACTGGGTGTCTTCTTCTTGGCGTCGCGAGCCCGGCCGGCCCTCGGCTCGCTTCGGGAGCCGGTGGGGCGGGTGCCCATGTGGGGGACGGTAGGATGCCCGATCGTCACGCCGTTCGCGCTCGTGGCCTGGTTCGTTCTGTTTCAGCCGGACTTGAGCAACATCACGCAGAGCCTTCCCAAGGTCGAGCTCATTTGGCGCGGCGTCATTCAAACGCGTTTGTCGGCATTGCTGCCGACCCGGGATGCCATCTTCCTTCAGGCGCTCTCGTTCGGGGCGGCGCACGCGCACGGCTTTCCGCATGGCGTCGTGGGGGTCGGGCTGGTGGCCGTCTGGGCAATCGGGCTCGGCTTGCTCCGAAAAACGGCGGAGGGGCTCCTCGCTCCGGTGCTTGCTCACATGGTCGCCGACGCGACCATCGCGGCGATCGTCACGGGGGTCGTGCTCTTTAGGTAAGACCGAGCTCGCGCGCAATCCCGCCGTCACCGCGTTGACAGCATCACCGAAGAAAGCAGCCCCCCCGGCCCAAGGGACCATCGGTCCGGAAGCGCGGAGCGCGATTGCCGCTCCTGGCGGGCGCTGGTATCTCAACTGTCTGAAGGAAGTCAGCACCAGCGGTGTGCGCCTGCTTCTGGCGGCGCTCGAACGGCTGAAGATGGACGTGCGCCCGCTGATCGACGGGCTGGTCGTTTCGGAAGCCGAGCTCAGGGCTCCCGGCGGTCGCGTCGACTGGGACACGTGGGTCGACATCATCGAGCGTTTGCAGCAAATGCTCGGAGGGCCGGAGGGGCTCGAGCAGTTCGCTTTGATCTCCTCGGCGGCCCCGGGTCGGCACCAGTTTCAGAGGGTGGCACAATTGATCTCGAGCCCGGTCGCGCTCTATCGGCTGAACTCCCGCTGGGGCATTCCGAACCAATACCGTCACATGCGCTCGGAGTGCGTCGAGCTCGCTCCTGACCGGTTGCGCATCTCGATTTCGATTCCCGAGAGTTACCGCGGATCGCTGGCCGTCTTCCAAGCTTCGCTCGGGGTTTTGCGAGGTTTGCCGCAGATCGTCGGCATGCCGGAGTCGGAGATTCTGTCGCGCGACGTCTCGACGCACGCGATGACGGCGGTGCTCAGGCCGCCCCCTCCACGCACCATCGTTTCGTACGCGCGGCAGGTGGTGCGGCGTGTGCGAGGGCTGGAGTCGATGATCGAGCAGCTCGGAGAGCAGGAGCTCGAGCTCGACGCGAAGAGCGCCATGCTGGAACGGCGCGTGGCGGCGCAGTCCGTGGTCGAAGCCGCCCTGCGCGTTTCCGAAGAACGCTGGCGCGCGCTCGCCGAGAATGCGCCAGGGCTCATTCTCCTCCTGTCCGAAGATGGATCGATCACGTCGGCCAACCGCTCCTTTCACGG
>DATHES010000108.1:0-35741 GCA_035318465.1 Polyangiaceae bacterium | reverse complement strand
GAGGGCCCAGCGCGCGAGAGCAATGCCCTGTCCCCGGATCGCGGCTTCGACCAGCATGGCGGAATCGGAGATCTCGTGACGGCGCGCGCCGGCGAAGTCGCGTACGTGGCACGCCTCGAACCAGCGCGACCACACGTCGGGGTCGTCGTCGTAGAGCAAGGTATGCTTGGCGAGATCGGCGGGCGATCGCAGTCTGCTTCTCCCGAGCAGGGCGGGGGCGCCGACCACGACCCACGCATCGTCGGCGAGCTTTTGGCAGACCAGGCCCGGATAGCGTCCCGCTCCGTAGCGGATCCCGACGTCGAACGGTTCGAGATCGAAATCGACGACGTGCGCACTTGCCGATAGGCGTAGATCGATGTTGGGGTGCTCTTCGAGAAAGCGCCCCAGGCGCGGCACCAGCCAGCGCGCCGCAAACGAAGGGATGATGCTCACCGCCACCAGTGGGCGCTCGCGACCGATCGCCGAGCGCAGCTTGGTGTTCGCTTCGCGCAAGCGATGAAAAATGCGCTGGAGCTCGGCGGCCCACGCCTGGCCCTCGGTCGTGAGAGCGAGCCGCCGTGGCGATCGGCGAAAGAGCGTCACGCCGAGCTCCCCTTCCAGCGCCTTGACCTGATGGCTCACCGCGGTCTGGGTCACGCCGAGCTCGACGGCGGCGCGGGTAAAGCTTTGATGGCGCGCCGCCGTCTCGAAGACGAGGAGCGCATTGAGCGAGGGCAGCGGCAAAGGCCCTTTGCGCGATCCGACGGCGTTAGCGGTTACCATGAGAAAATCTCATGTAGCATGGGAAAGAATCGTTCGCGAACCTGCAGCCGTTGCTATAGAAAAGGCGCATGAAACTCTACCGCCTGCGCTACAGCCCTTATGCGAGAAAGGTCCAACTCGTCCTCGATCTGCTCCCCGTCAAGTATGAGCTCATCGAGGTCCCCTTTGGTCAGCGCGAACAGCTGGCGACGCTCACGGGGGGATACATCCAAGTGCCGGTTCTGGTCGACGACGCGGGGGCCGTGACGGTCGATTCGCGCGCCATCTGCGAGAAGGTACTGGCCGGTCCTGCCGGTAAGCGGCTCGTCCCCTCGCCTCTCGAAGGGCCGATCTGGGCCTATGCCGATTTTGCCGACAACACCCTGGAAGACGTGATGTTCCGGCTGGCCTCACCCGCCATCCGCGACGCCTGGCCGAACGCTTTCGAACGCGCGCTCTACGTGTTCATCAAAGAGCGCAAGTTCGGGGCGGGATGCGTTGACGCTTGGCAGCGCGACCAGGAGCAACTGTTGAAACGAGCGCAGCATTTGCTCGCGCCGACGCTGGCGACGCTCGAGCAGCGCCCGTTCTTGTTCGGTGAATCTCCGACGCTGGCCGACGCGGCGCTCTATGGCGAATGCGTGATGATCGAAGAGGGAGACAAGGAGATCCTCTCGCGCGTCTCGCCCGCGCTCGGCCCGTACGCGCGCCGGATCGAGCGGTTCGCAGCCGAGCTTCAGACAAAAAAGGCGTAGGCCTAGAGCGAATCGAGGTAGGTGACGATATCGCTGCGCTGCGACGCGGCGAGCTGGGAAGTCTGCCCGTGGGCGTCGCCTCCGCCGCATGGATCGAAGCGGTCGGCGAGCGTTGCCGCGCACCCGTCGTGCAAGTAGGGCGCTCGCCAGGCGAGACCGAGGAGCGATGGGACCTGGAACGCCTCGCCCGTCTGGACGTTCACGGTGGCATTGTTGGTCAGCTTCTCGCCGCTGTGGCACGTGGCGCAGCCGACGCCTGGGTCATTGAAGAGCGCGCGCCCGCGCTCCACCGCCGCTGGATCCTCCACCGGGGGCGGTTGCATACGGGGGATGCGGTCGATCCAGCGAAAGAGGGACTCCACGTGATCGTCGCTGATGATGGGGCCGGTCATGCGGGCATTGAAGACATCGTGGGCCAGCATCGAGAAGGTCCCCATGTCGCCGCTCCAGTGGAATGGTTCCGTGCCGCGGATGCCGCCGCTGATCGATTGCGTGCGGCGCGGGCCGAGCGCGGCGAAGTTCCACACCTGACCGTCTTCGTGACCCTCGGGGTGACAGGAGGCGCAGGCAAGACCACCGTGTCCGGGTCGGAAACAGCTGCGCGGTGCCCCTGGCCGATGATGGTCAACGTTCCACCGGCGAGAGGGGGCGGCGGATCCTCGGCTTCCACGACCGGCTCGGAATAAACGCCGACCGGAAAGCCGCCGGCGCTTCCACCACTCGGTCCTCCCCCCTCCCCTCCACCGCCCGGAGGCACCGTCCCACCGAAACCCCCGCTGCCGGTCGACGTGCTGCCCGTTCCGGTCGGGGCGCCGCCGGTGCCGGTCGAGGTAGTGCCCGTCGAGGTGCCACTCGCGCCTCCGGTGCCACCGCCGCCGGTGGCAGAACTAGGGTCGAGATGGGAAGTCGTCGACGAAAGCTCGCATCGAAAGAATGCACCGTGTTATGTTGCGAGTCGTTAATGGACGAACTCGTTCAGCTCGCCCACAGCCAAGCGCTCTACTGGACAGAGCTCGTGTTCGGTAGCTTTGTGAAGCGCGGACAGGAACTGCCAACCGATTGGCCAGGCAGCATCGAGCAAGCGCGCCTCCTCGTCGCGATCGCCGCCAATGGCGCGCTGGAAGAGCGAAACTGCAAGCAGCTCGTGGACATCGTGCAGCTCCGCGCGCGTTTCCTGTGGCAGGAGTTTCGCAGCTTCCATTGACGCGCAGCGTCTTGCGGGGCGAGCGTCGAATCATGGCCAGCCCCGCCGTGAGCTAGAGCGTCTCCAGGTACGCGACGAGATCCCCTCGCTGTTCGACCGTCAGGTGTGACGTTTGGCCGTGGCCATCGCCTCCGCCGCACGGCCCGAAGCGATCCGCCAGGGTGGCCGCACACCCCTGGTGCATGTAGGGGGCGCGCCAGGCAATGCCGAGCAGTGACGGCACCTGGAACGAACCATTGGTATTGACGCTCATGGTTTGGTTGTTCGTCAGGCGGGAGCCGCCGTGACAAGTGTTGCACCCGACGACCGGATCGTTGAAAAGAGTCTGCCCTCGCGCAGCAGCGCCGGCATCGTTCGCGGCGGGAGCCTCCATGCGCGGAATCTTGTCCACCCAGTTCTTGAGGCTGGTGGCGTGCTCCGGCTGGAGATGGGGACCGCTCATGCGGCTGTTGAAGACATCGGCCGTGAGCATGTCGAAGCTGGTCATGTCGCCGGCCCAGTGGAACGGTTCCGTGCCAGCGATTCCGCCGGCGAGCGACTGCGTACGCCGAGGTCCGAAGTTGGCGAAATTCCAGACCTGCCCATCGTCGCGTCCCTCGGGGTGGCACGACGCACACGCGATGCCTCCTGCCGTCGCGAGATGGAAGAGCTCGTGTCCAGTGTGCTTTCTGGCGCGCCCGGGGAGCAGGACCGAGCGGCTACCGAGGTTGAACATCGCGGGCTCGCGCGTTTGCAGCGCCAAGCGCCCGCTGGGATCGAACCCGACCGCGACCACGCGCCCTCGCGGATCGGGTGCGCCGTCGACGAAGGGCGGCGTCGGAGCGATCGCTCCACAGGGTGAGAGGTTCATGCGCGTACCCATCGCCGGCGGCGTGAACACGACGTATTGTGGGCCTCCCCCAAAATTCGTGTTGCTCGTCCGCGCCGCTGACGGGACGGCCACGCGGCTACCATCCTGCGTCGTGGCGACGTCGACGGGGAGAACGGCGGGAATGGAGTCGACCGTCCAGCCATTGCGTTCGATGCGCAGCCAGGAAACGGCGGTCGTCACGATCCGACGGCACTGGCCGCCGTAGCCCCCTCCGCTCACGTCGATGGGGGACGTTGCCATCATCTGATGAACCATGAGTGCGCCGCCGCCCGGCGCAGCTATGGTGCGCCACGCGACAGCGGGCTTCATCGTAGTTCGCTGCATGGGGTCGACGGCCGTCTGCGGGGTCAGCCGCTCGGAGATGGTGCCATCGCCTTGCACGACCAGGAGCTCGGCAGACCGAAAACGACTGACCAAGAGGCGCTCGGCGTCGACGACGACGTCGCGCAGATCGCGCTCCAGCCGAAGCTTGCGCACGAGCTGACCGCTCGCTGCGGTGTAGCTGACGAGCTCGCCCCCCGCGCAAGCCACGTGAACGCTGTCGGAGTCATTGTCGTAAGCGAGGCCCCGCGGCAGCGGACACACCGGCAAGCGCCCGAGCGCAACCCCGGACGTCGGATCGAGCACCGCGACTCCTCGTCCAGCGCGCAGCGCTACGTGCAAACGCCCCGCCGCGTCCTCGACGAGGCGCCCCGGATCGTCCCCGATGGCCAGGGGAATCGTGGTGGCGACCGTCATGGTTGCAAGGTCGATCACGACGACCTGATCGTTGTCGGGGTCGGCGACGGCGGCTTTCGTGCCCTGAGCGATGATCGCGAGCGTGCCGCCGGCAATGGGAAGAGGTGCCGGATCGGCTTCAAAAACTTCTTCCGTAAAGGTGCCGACTTGGACGCCGGCATCTTTGGAGGGCGGGGGCATGCCTGCCCCGAAACCGCCTATGCCGGTTGGCGTTCCCGGACCGCCCGTTCCCGGGCCGGAACCGCCCCTGCCCGAGGTTGTTCCGGGGTTTGCTCCCGGTGAACCGAACGACGGCGTGCCAACCGTTTCCGGTATGTCGCCCGGTCCGCAGGCGGTAGCCAACACCATCGCCAATGCACAGCCCCAATTGCCGATGACTCTCATGATGCTCTCCGTGGCGTCCCCGCCGCGACGCGCGGCGCTTGGTGGGCGGGCAACTCCTCCTTGAGTTGTCCGATGACGCCTTTTTGGGCAGTTTTGCCGCTCGAAACATTGGAATCAAGCGCGGCGAACCGGCCCCCAGCGCTCGATACATGCTCGCCAACGCGCTCGCGCGCAGTCGCGGCCCACACGAGTACTTCGAGAGAAGACTGTGAAATCCGTCACTGATTTTGCTGTTAAGCGATCGCGCGTGCGCGCGGGCCTTCGGGTCAATCCCAGCGCGCAATGCGCATTGTCATTTCACTTAACAGCGACAGCACCGAACGGCGGAACGCCGTCGGTGCTGTCGCGATCCCCGCTGCTCTCTATGGCCTACGGAACGGACGGGGAGGGGCGGGGGGCGGAGGGGGCGGAGGCTTTTTGACGGCTGGGCGCGGTGGTGGCGGCGCCGGTTTGTGCGTTGCGGTCGTCACCGGTTTCGGCGGCGCGGGCGCTGCCGCGGGATGGACGGGAGCCGACGTCGGTGCGCGCGGCGTGGCAGCGGGGAGTTCATCGGGCGATTTCGAAGGCGGGTCCGATGGTGTCGGCGAGCTTTCCGGGCGATCGACGTTTTCGGGCTCGACGGGCGCCGCTTCGACGCGCGACGGCCCCGACGGCTCGACGGAGGCTGCATCCGGCGAGGAGCTGGGATCGGGCGAAGCGAACGGGTTGGCGAAATCGACCGCTGTGACCGGCGGTGCGCCGCCGTCGAGCTCCCCGAACGGCGCAGCCACGCCGACAGCGTTGCGCTGCGAGAGGTAGGAGTATCCTCCCACGCCGACGGCGCACAACGTCAGGATCCAAGCCACCTTGGGCCATTGACGGTGTGCCCGTTTCTTCGGAAAGTCGGAAGAGTCATGGGCGGCCGTGAGCGACGTCGGCATCTTCGACAGCACGACCGTGTCGGCGTGGGCCACGCTTTCGGCTTCGTCGAAGGCGAGCCGCACCGATGTGGGCGCAATGCCGGTGACCGCCTGGTACGCGTCGCGTATCGCCCGCTGCATGGCGCGCGCATCCGCCCAGCGTTCCTCTTTCGTATAGAGGAGGGCCTTGTCCACCACTTCGAGCACGGGGATGGGCACCGTCGGGACCAACGTGCCGAGCGGCGGCGCCGGTTTCGTCATCGCGGAGAGGAGCTGCTCGTTGATGGTGTCGGCCACATGCACCACGCGACCGGTCAGCAGCTTGAACATCGTTGCGCCGACCGACCAGAGATCCGTACGCCCGTCGACCTCGTCCCAGCGAGCCCGCGCTTGCTCCGGCGCCATGTAAGCCGGCGTTCCCATGGTCGAACCGGAGCGCGTGGAGCTCGTCTTGGGGGGCGCGATGTGCGGCGACATTTCGCGCAGCCGAGCGATGCCGAAGTCGAGGACCTTCACCTCGCCGCCCCGCGTGAGAAAGATGTTGTCGGGCTTGATGTCGCGATGGACGATGTGCTTCTCGTGCGCGACAGCGAGGATGTCGAGCACCCTATCGGCGATGAGCAGCACTTCCTCGATGAGGAGCGTTCGCGCTTTGCGCTCGAAGCGGTGGGCCAAGGTTTCGCCCTCGAGCAACTCCATCACCAGGAAGACCGCACCGTCCTCGGCCACTTCGTCGTCGAGCACCGCCACCGCGCCAGAATGACCGACCTTGTTGGCGAGGTACCCCTCCCGCAAAAAGCGTTGTCGGACCTCGGGATCGACCGACAGCTCGGTGTGGAGCATCTTGACGGCGACGCGCATCCCGTTGCGGTGGGTGGCCGAATACACGGCCGCCATACCGCCGACGCCGATGAGATCGTCGAGCCGCCACTTTTCTTTTAGCGTGACGCCGACGCGCTGCCGGGCTCGGTCCGCGACGGGATCGTTCGGTTGGTCCATCCGACGATGGTAAAGACTACTACCTCGCCCCTTAGCGAGCGAGCGATTCGGCCTTGGCGACGAGTTCCTTGGGGAAGGTCCCCTGTGCAAGGCGTGCGCGTGTCTTCTTCCACACGTCGTTCCACTCCGCGACCTGGGCATCGGTCGAATTCGACACGGTCATCTTCGCCTTGAGGCGGGCGAACGCCGCAGCGTCTTCGTTGCGGATGCGCGTGGTGAGCGCGGCGCCCGCCACTTTGCCGGTTTCCATCATCAAGGTACGCATATCGGCGGGGAGCTGGTCGAGCCTGCTGCGTGAGAAGACCAGAGCGCCAATCGTCGCCGCGACCACCTGCGTGTTGATGGTGTCGAGGCGCGAGGCCCACTGCAGTTGCTCCGCGGCGAGCGCCGGGGCGGTCACGACGTCGATGGCGCCCGTATTGAGGTTCGGCAGGACTTCGGGGACACCGAGCGGAACCGGGGTAACGCCGCCGATGACCTGGAGCATGGCAGGGGTAATCGAGTCTTCACGCCAGACGTACGGCTTCTTCCCCTTGAGATCGCCCGGCGCCGCGACTGCGAAGCCCTTCGAGAGCCGGCGGGCGAGACCGACGTCCCCCCAGCCGGGCAGCGTGAATCCCGCGGCGTCCATCGCCTTCTCGAAATCGGAGCGCAGCGCCTCGCGGGCCTTGTCGAGCTTCTCCCACGTCGTAAAAAGGCCGGGAAGCTGCAGAACGAGGATGGGCGGATGAATCTGCCCGAGACCGACGGCCGTGATAGCGGCCCCGTCGAGCTGGCCACTCTTCATCTTGGTGACCATGGCCGCCTCGTCCCCCTGCTGGCCGTTCCAGAAGAAGCTGAGATCGAGGGCGTAGTCTTTGCCTTCCGGCGACTTCTGACCGTCCGGGAGCTTGGTGCGCTCGCGGATCGCGCGCTGCCAGGTCTTGAAGACTTGGCCCCAGGGGCTCTCGGCCGGCGCCAAGGTCCCGATTTTGATGGATTCCGTCTTCTTGTCGTCGGCCGAGGCCGTGGTGGCCAGGGTGAGAAGGGAGAGAGCGAAGCTCGCAGCAATTCTTCGAAGCATGGCAGTGGACCCTTTTCCGAGTTGGGTAGGACTCCTCGACACGACGTTTTCTTCAATCCATCCGGCGGAGCATCTCGAATTCGGGACCCATCCGCCGCGGGCCAAGACGGCTTCCTATACCACATGAGCCGTGATTCATGGGTTTTTCGTCTCCCCGAGCGCCAGGATGTGCTCGAAATGCGCGGCGGAGAGAGGAACCACGGAGAGCCGCGAATGGGTGATGAGCTGCAGCCCCTCGAGCTTGGGTTCTTTTTTGATGGTCTCGAGGCTCACCGGTTTGGCGAGCGCAAACGAGGGCCCGACGTCGACCGCCGACCAATCTTCCCCCTTGGCGCGCGGATCGGGGTACGCCTCACGCACGACGCGCGCCACGCCGACGATCTCCTTGCCGACGTTGGAATGGTAGAAAAAGACGAGATCGCCTTCCTTCATTGCGCGCAGGTTGTTGCGCGCCTGGAAGTTGCGCACGCCGTCCCACACCGTCTTGCCGTCCTTGACGAGCTGCGCATACGGGTAGGCATCCGGTTCGCTTTTGATGAGCCAATAGCCACGTGCCATCGTTCTCTCCACTCGGGTTTCGTTCCCCGTTCCGGCCGGTTTCTCCGTCAGCCGCGCCCGCGCATCAAGTGGTCCCTCGCACCAATGCCCGAGTTTCTTCAGGGCGAGAATCTGGCAAGGTCGTGTTAGGACGTCGGCGCAAGGGTCTCCGTTCCGAGACGTAGGACGACGGCAACGCTGCTCTTCGTCCTTGGGGAGATGGGAGCTCGCGTCGAAAAGGGGGGAGACGTACTCGTGCAACCACTGCGTAAAGACAGCGTGGCGAAGGCGGGTGCGCTCCCGAGGTGCGGCGGCGCCACGGAGCATACGTGTGGGTCGAACGGCCGTTTTCCGCGTCCATACGATCTTGGCAAACCGACTTTGGTGCTAGATTGGCAGCCCTTATGACGTCTCGAACCTCCGATCGCCCTCCTCCTGCAGAGCCGGACGCGCCCGCCGAGCGGCCGCCTTCTTATCCTCCCTTGCCGATGAACGCGGGCCGGCCGACGCCTGCCATCGCGTCGCCGGGCACGAACCCGCCGATGCGATCGTCGCCGCGCCCCCCGCGCCCTTCACCGCGCGCGATATCCGCCGCCGCTCCCGCGGCCGAGTCACACTATGCGCCGCCGCATGCGCCCCCCGCGCCGCGCACGCCCGCCATCGAAGCCTACCCCACCGACGGCCCGACCGACCCTTGGGCGGCGGAGGACGAGCCGCGCGTCGCCATCGCCGAAGAGTTCGCGGACAGTGTCGACATGACCGAGCCGCGCACGCCGTCGCGTGCCCCCTCCTCGCCCATCGCGCCCGCGCCTCTCCCTGCATCGCCGTTTCGGCCGCCCGCCAATCCGCCGGAATTCGAGCGCGGACTCAGCCGAGCTGGCTACATGGCCGATCCGTCGACCGTGCTGTCGATGTGGCTCGCGCTTCGCCTCGAGCGACCCCTGCTCATCGAAGGCCCGGCTGGGGTAGGCAAGACCGATCTCGCCCGCGCCGCCGCGGAGGCGCTGGGAAGGCCGCTCGTGCGCCTGCAGTGCTACGAGGGGCTCGACGAGGCCAAGGCCCTCTACGAGTGGGACTATGCCAAGCAGATGCTCTACACGCAGCTTTTGCGTGACGTCATCGCGCAGGAGGTGACCGGCGTGACCTCCATCGGCGAGGCGGCCGACCGGGTCGCGCGCAGTCACGCCACGTTCTGGAGCGAGCGTTTTCTCATCGCGCGCCCCCTCTTGACGGCGCTGCAGAGCGCGATCCCGTCGGTGCTCCTCATCGACGAAGTCGATCGGTCCGATCCCGAGTTCGAAGCGTTCCTCTTGGAAATCCTCTCCGAGTACCAGGTGAGCATCCCCGAGATCGGGACCATCCATGCCGCGTATCGCCCCCTCGTTCTGCTCACGAGCAACCGCGTTCGCGAGATGACCGATGCCTTGCGGCGCCGCTGCCTGCACTTGCACCTCGACTACCCGACTCCGGCGCGCGAGCTCGCCATCATCGCCCTGCGCGTGCCGGACATCGAGGATTCGCTGGCGCGCCACCTGGTGGCGTTCGTCCAAGAGGTGCGCGGAATGGATTTGCGCAAGCTGCCCTCGATTGCGGAAACGGTCGACTGGGCCCGTTCCCTCGTCGTGCTCGGCGCGCGTTCACTCGACCCGGAGATTGCGCAAGACACGCTGGGGGTCCTGCTCAAACATCAAGAGGACCGCGAAAAGGTCGAGCGGCGCACGCGCGAGCTGGTCGATTCCGCGATGCGATACTGACCGATGTCGGCGGAGGTGGGTACACCCTCCGAGCCGCATCGGCGAGGGCTCATCGGCTTGCGTGACCCGTCGAGCTGCTTAAACTTGCGCCGATGAGCCGCAAGCGATGGCAAGTGTCGCGAGCGCTGCGCGTGCTCGTCGCTTGCATCGCGCTCTGGCTCCCCGCGCACACCGCGAGCGCGTCGTTCGGACCGGCCGATACCGTGGTGATGGTGGCGGGGGCGGCGGGCACGGCGGAAGTCGCGAGGGCACACCGCGACGCGACGCGCGAAGCCCGCGCGGAGCCGGGGGCCCCCGCCGCAAGCTCCGTCGTCGCGCGACCCGAGCGCGTCGAACCTCTCCCCGACGTCAACCGCACCGTCGTCGAACGTCGCTACTTGCGCCACTGCGCCCTCCTCTGCTGAGCGCCGGCTGACGGAGCTTCGATCTCCGTTTGCCTTTCACGCCAGCAAGGAGAGAGCCATGTCGTCTTCCCGCCGACGTGCGCGCCGCCGGCCGTCCGTGGTGCGGACCCTCGCGCACGTTCTCTTTCGTTTCGTGTACCAGATGCTCCGCATTTTGATGGTCGTTGCGTCGGCCATTGGTCCCGCCATGCCTCCCCCTCCCCCGCCGCCACCGCCGACCATCGAGCAGGTCGACGACGATGGGGAGGTGCTGGAGAAACGGTGATGCGAGCTCGCGACGAGGTGTTCGTTCAGCGTAGCTCCGCGACGTTCTCGCCGAACAACCGCTCGAGCCCTGCCAGCATGGCGTCGTTCGGTGTCACCTTGAGCGTCGCGCCGAGCGAGAGGACGGCTTGCGCGCCGTCGTGCAGCTCGATGACGACGTTGACCGGGCAGTTGCCGGGGGAGCGCGCGAGGACGTCGCGCAGCCCTTTCAAATGGTCGGGGCGCGTGCGCTCGGCGGCGAGACGGATGGAGATACCGCGCGTTTCCGACTGGATGGCGTCAGCGAGCGGCTGTACGGAGTCGAGCAGGATGGTCGGCTTTTTGGCAGCTTCGCTGTCTTCGCCCTCTTCGTCGGCCCCCATGGGGAACGTCACCTTTCCCTCGATGAGAACGGGCTCGCCGGCGTTGAGCAGCGGCGCGCAGGCGTCGATTCGCTTTTCGGCGACTTTCACGTCGACGCGGCCGATTTCGTCCTCCAGCTCGAAGAACGCCACGCGCCCGCCGCCGTTCTTGAAGACGCGGTCACGGTAGTTTTCGACCACGCCCGCCACGCGCACCTTCGCCCACTGCGCGAGACCGGCCAGATCGCCGAGCGGTGTCACGTCGAAGCGGCGCAGCTCCTTACCGTAGCGACCGAGCGGGTGCCCGGAGACGTAGAAGCCGAGCGCTTGCTTTTCGCGTTTCAACGTGTCGCGCAGATCCCACGGATCGCTGGACGGGTATTCGTCGAGTTTTTGCGGCGCTTCCCCGGCGCCGGCACGGTTTTCGAGCAGGGAGAAGAGTGTCGTTTGGCCGCGCTCGCGGTCGCGGCTCGCGCTGCGCGAACGCTCGAGAGCCAGATCGACGGCGGCGAAGGCGCGCGCGCGGCTGATACCGCGGGGGCCGAGGGTGGAGTCGAAAGCACCGCATTGGATGAGGGATTCGAGCGTCGCCTTGTTGACACGGCGCGCGTCGACGCGGCTGGCGAAGTCGAAGAGATCGTGGAACGGGCCCCCCTCGGCGCGCGCCTCGAAGACGGCCAGGAGCGCGCTGTCGCCGATGCCGCGCACGGCGCCGAGCCCAAAGCGGATCTGGGGGCGGTAGCGATCCTTTTCTTTCGAACCGCGCGGAGGCTTGAAGTCGCCTTCCGGCGCGGCGTAAACGACGGTGAAGTCGGTCTGCGAAAGGTTGATGTCGGGGGGGAGGATGGTGGCCCCCATGGCGCGCCCCTCGGCAATGATGCGCACCACCTTTTCGATCTTGCCGTGATCGGCGGTCAGCAGCCCGCACAGAAATTCGGCCGGGTAATGCGCCTTCAGATACGCGGTCTGGTAGGTGAGGAGGCCGTACGCGGCGGCGTGGCTCTTGTTGAATCCGTAGCCGGCGAAGTGCGCAATGAGCTGGAAAATGCGCTCGGCGTCGGCATCGGCGACGCCCTGCGCGCGCGCTCCCTCGACGAAGGTCTGCTGCTGCTTGGCCATCTTGTCGGCAAGCTTCTTGCCCATCGCCTTGCGCAAGAGATCGGCGCCGCCGAGCGTGTAGCCGGCGAGCTTCTGCGCAATGAGCATGACTTGCTCCTGGTACACGATGACGCCGCGGGTCGGTTTGACGACTTCGTCGACGAGGGCGTGCAGGCTGGCGACGGGTTTTCGGCCGTGCTTGGTGTCGATGAAGTCTTTGACCATGCCCGCGTTGAGCGGACCGGGGCGATAGAGGGCGCCGAGCGCGACGATGTCTTCGAACACCTCGGGGCGGTAGTCCTTGAAGAGCTGTTGCATGCCCGTCGACTCGAGCTGGAACACACCGGTCGTCTCGCCGCTCTGCAAGAGGTGGTAGGTCCCTTTATCGTCGAGCCGCAAGGCGCCGAGATCGAGCTTCTGGCCTTGTCGATCGGGCCGCGCATCGACGAGGCGAACGGCGATGGCGAGCACGGTCAGGGTCTTGAGCCCGAGGAAATCGAATTTGACGAGACCCGCTTCCTCGGCGTCGTCCTTGTCGTACTGGGTGACGATCTTCCCCTCGTTCAAAAAGCAGGGGACGTGGTCCCAGAGCGGGCCCTTGCTGATGACGACGCCGGCGGCGTGCTTGCCGGCGTGACGCGTCAGTCCCTCGAGCTTCTGCGCAACTTTGATGAGGTCGCGGGCGACGGGGTCTTCCTGCACGCGGCGGGCGAGCTTGGGCTCCGCCTCCAGCGCCTCGGGGATGGTGTACATCTGCCCCTGCACTTTGGGGTTGGGCGGGATCAAGCTGGCCAGCGCCTGTGCCTCGTTGGCCGGCATGCCCATCGCGCGCGCCACGTCTTTGATGACGCTGCGCGCTTTCAGCTCGTGGAACGTCGCGATCTGACCGACCGACTCGCGTCCATACTTTTGGCTGACGTAGTCGATGACTTCGTCGCGGCGGTCCATGCAGAAGTCGATGTCGAAGTCCGGCATCGAGATGCGCTCGGGGTTCAAGAAGCGCTCGAAGAGGAGGCCGAAGGGAATGGGGTCGAGATCGGTGATGCGCATCGAAAAAGCGACGAGCGAGCCCGCCCCCGAGCCGCGCCCTGGTCCTACCGGCACCCCGCGGTTCTTGGCGTGCCTGATGAAGTCCCAGACGATGAGGAAGTACCCCGAGAAACCCATCTTGACGATGACGTCGATTTCGACTTCGAGGCGCTTCTCGTAGAGCGCGCGATCGAAGTTCTTTTCGAGGACCGCGAACTCCTGGAAGCGGTGGCGCAAACCTTCGCGGGCGACGTGCGCGAAGTACGTTGCCGTTTCGAAACCGTCGGGCACCTTGAAGTCGGGCAGCATGGGGCGCCCGAGCTCGAGCTTGAGACCGCTGCACATCTCGGCAATAGTCGTCGTCGCTGCCACCGCCTCCGGCAGCTCGCGGAAACGCCGTGCCATTTCCTCGGCGCTCTTGAAATACATCTCCGATGAGTTGTGGTGCCCGGCCTTGGCCTCGGCGTAGGTGCGTCCGCTCTGCGCGCAGGACAAGTAAAGTTGCGCGTCGGCATCCTCGCGGGCGAGGTAGTGGACGTCGTTGGTGGCGACGACAGGGAGCTCGAGCTTTCGCGCACACTCGAGCAAGATCTTGTTGAGGACGGGCTGCTCGACCAAGTCGTGATCCTGCAGCTCGACGAAGAGCGATCCCGGCTCGAAGGCGCTCTTCATGCGATCGAGCATGGCGAGCGCCGCGCCTTCCCCCTGCTCGAGCAACTGCTGCGCCACGATGCCCCCCATGCAGCCGGTGAGACCGATGAGCCCGCGGGTCTGCTCCGCCACCGTTTCCCAGTTCACGCTCGGCGCGGTGTCGCTCGCCTGCTCGATCTGCCCCTTGGAAACGAGCCGGATGAGGTTCTTGTACCCCTCCTGGTCCTTCGCCAAGAGGACGAGGTGATCGACGGGGGTGCGCTTGCGCTCGCGCACGTCTTGCGTACGGGCGACGTTGATCTCGCACCCGAGGATGGGCCAAAGGTCGCGCTCGCGGCACGCCTTGTAGAGCTGCAGCGCACCGAACATGTTGGCGTTGTCGGTCATCGCCACGCCGCGCATCCCGAGCTCCTTGGCGCGGTCGACCAAGGGGCCGATGCGCAGGGCACCGTCCAAGAAGGAGTACTGGGTGTGGACGTGGAGGTGGACGTACTCGGCCATCGCTCGCCATCTATACCACCGCCGCGCTAGCACTACGCTGTCGGTTCTGCGCCATACCAGATCACGATCGGCCAATTCAGCGAGGCGGCCACGTAAGATGCGGCGAGGCCGCCGCCAAGGGGGCTCGGATGGCCACGGCCGCGAGGGGCTCGCCATGCCTGCTTCGTTGAAGAGGTGTTGCGCCTGTTCGGTCAAGCGGTTGAGTGGACGTATGCCCGCTCCGACGATCGATCTGGCAGCGAGAATCTGACAGCGTCGTGCTAGCGAGCGTCCGCGAGATCTACCGTGCTCGTTCGACCGCGTGCTTGGCGAGGTGGCGGGCGAAGGCGTAGATCGAAATCTGCGGTGGAACGCCGATGCTGGTCGGAAAGATCGAGCCGTCGAGGACGAAGAGGCCACGGATGCGGTGATGCTCGGCGGTGCTCTTGACGACGCTCTTTTTCGGATCTTCGCCGAAAGGAAGCGTCCCCATGGGGTGGACCGACAAGAGCGGGAGTTTGTGGGGCCCTACGAGATCGGTCGTGATCCGGTCGGACTCGCCCGCGTTCTTGAGGCGCAGCGCGGGGATGGTGGCCAGGACGACCTCGCGTGCGCCGGCGGCGAAAAGGATTCGGGCGCACGCCTGAAGCCCGCGCACGAGTTGCGCGCGGTCCCCCTCGCCGATCGCGTAGTGAAGGCGGGGCTGGCCGTCTTCGAGCGTGACGCGCCCCTCGGTTTCGTCGTGCACCATGGCGGTGAGCACGGCCATATGCGCGTAGCGGCGCAAGAGCGTCATGTGGGCCGCGCCGAAACCGGGGAGCGATGCGGCAGCGCCGATGGGATGCGCAAAGGCAGTCGTGATCCACACGCGGCGATCGCTCTTCTCGTCGAAGTCGAGCAGCTCCGTGCATTCGTAGCTCTGCGGGATGCCGTAGACGCCGTCGATGCGCTGATCGAAGAAGCCGGCGACCGCGGCGCCCGGATGGAGCCGCAACCCGCGACCGAGCAAGCGGTCGGGGTCCGGCAAATCGCTGGCCAGCGCGAGCGCCGCGCTGCCGACGGCGCTCGCCGCGAGCACCACCACCTTCGCCTTGACCGTCACTTTGGCCAATGGGCGACCCGCGGGGTCCATGGCCGTGCCCACCACACCGGTCACCGCGCCCCCCTGGTGGACGATGCGCGTCGCCCGGATGTCGCTCATGACGACGGTCTGTCCATTCGCGGCCAGCGCCGCAGGCAGGAGCACCTTCGTCACGTTCTGCTTGGCGTCGTAGGCGCACCCGAGCTCGCAAAACCCGCTCTCGCGACACCCGACGCGGTTGTGCCGCAGGGGGCCGCCGCGCAAGCCGAGCGCCTTCACGCCACGGGCGAGGACCTGGTTGTTGGCGTTTTGCTGTGCCTCGGGGATCTCGCTGACCGACAGATCGCGCTCGACCTCTTCGAAGACGGGCGCGAGATCCTTCTCGGTGCATCCGACCACGCCGTGCCGGCGGGCCCACTGATCGAGGATCTCGCCCGGCGTGCGCTTGCAGAGGTTGGTGTTGTGGATCGTCGAGCCCCCCACGCCGCGACCCATGAGCACGCGGATCGCGAAATCGGCGGTGGTGCGCGCGCCGCGATCCTGAAAGAGTAAGGGGATCATCTTTTCTTCGCGCTGGGTGAAGTCCGTGGGGACGTGATGGCCCCCCTCTTCCAAGGCGATGACCTTGAGCCCCGCGCGCGCCAGCTCGCGCACGGCCATTCCGCCCCCCGCGCCGGTCCCCACCACCACCGCGTCGGCGCTGTCGTCGAAGTCGTGCGTCAGCTCGCGACCGCGAAGGATCACGGTGTCGGCCCCGCCCGGTCGAGCAGGAACGGGCCGCCGTACCCGAGGATCGAAAACGTGCGGACGTCGCGGTAGTACCCCATCATGACCAGGCTCTTCAGGGCCTGAAAACCGGCCCGCAGCTGATCGAAGCGGCTCGCCTCGAGGCCGAGCAAGACTTCATCTTGCTCGCCCTCGTCGAGCTCGGTAAACCGCCCCGTGAAGCCCGAACCGAAGGGCGCGAGCTGCTCGACGTAGCGGAGCAGCCGCAAGAAATCGCGGCGCAGGTCGGGGCGCATCTCGACGAGATAGTCGTCGATGAACTCGGTCACACCTACTTCGTCGGGAGAAGGCACACCTTGCGCGCGGTCCGCCGCCACCATGCGGCGCGCGACGGCCCGCAAGACGACATACTGCCAGGGATCGAGCACGCGCAGCGCCGTCCGCGCCCCGGGAGAAACTCCGTAGCTCCCGGTCCGTACCAGCGCCACGGCTCCTCCCACGACGGCGAGCGTCCCACCGACGAGCAGCGATCCCAGCCATTTACGCCGAGCCAGGGGGCGGCTCGCGGTGACGGCCGCCTTTTCGTGGGGGCGATCCATGGCAGGCCGAGAGCCTGCCACAAAGGAGCGCACGGTCGACCTTGCCGCGCGCGAGGGCAAACGGCCAAGAACGGACGCCTTCGCGCGATTGCGGAACGTTTGGCCACGGGCACTCGAGTTGGGATAGGTTGCAATTTGAAGAACCTGCTCGACGGTTTCGTCCAAACGGGGTTGCGGGTACGGCGGCAACGCTGACAGCCCGCCCGTCAGTGGGACGGCCCGACGTCGGACACCAAGACGCAGAACCGAGGAGAACGAAGATGGCTCGAACGATTGTGGCTCCTTTGTTGTTGACAGCTCTCGTAGCTTTCTTGCCTGCCATCGGCGGGTGCCAAGCGAGCGCGCAAATCGGCAGCGGCGCTCAGCCTCCGTCTCCACCGCCGGCGGCACCTCCGCCGCCCGCGCCCGAGCCGACCCCCGCCGCCGCGACGCCGACGCCGGCGCCGACTCCCCCACCAGCCGCCGAACCGCCCAAGTCGACGGTGGTGGTGAGCGGCGACCGCCTGGGCGTGCCGGGCAACATCGTTTACGAGACCGGCAAGGCCATCATCAAGCCGGAGAGCGAGCCGACGCTCAACGCTCTCAAGGACTTCATGGAGCAGAACAAGAACTTCACCCGCATCCGCATCGAGGGGCATACCGACAACGTTGGCAAGCCGGCGGACAACATGCAGCTCTCGACCGATCGCGCCATGGCCGTCGTCACGTGGATGTCCAACCACAACATCAACAAGGATCGGCTGCTCGCGGTCGGATTTGGCGACACCAAGCCGATCGCCGACAACAAGACCGAAGACGGCAAGGCGCAGAACCGGCGCACCGAGTTTCGTCTGGCCGAGATCGAAGGAAAACCCTTCCTCGGACGCGACGAGACCGCTGGCGGCCAGATGGCGCCCGGTCAAACACCCCCTCCCCCTCCGAAGCAGAAGAAATAGTCCACTCCCGGTCGGGGCCGTCGATCGACGGCCCCGACGGCGCTCTCGGGTTGACGTTCGGCGCGCGGTCCCGTAAGGCCGTCGGGCACGTGCGTTCGCTTCCCAGCTGCTTCCTCGCCTCTTTGCTCAGCACAGCGCTCCTCGGCGCGGCGTGCGATTCCCCCGCGCCCGACCTCCGGGAGTGGAAAGCGGGTGATCACGATCGCTCCGACCAGCCTGCCGGCAAGTCGGCACGACCGCCGCGCCTTTCGCCCGCGCCGAGCTCGAGCGCCGCGGCGAACCCCACGTTGACGCTCGTCGAGGTCACTTGGCGCAATCAGTGCGCATCGTGCCATGGCCCCATCGGCCGTGGCGACGGCCCGCAGGGTCCCATGGTCCATGCGCCGAACCTCACGCTGGCCGAATGGCAGGCCAAAATGAGCGACCAGGAAATCGCCGAAGTCATTCGCAACGGCAAGAACCGCATGCCGAAGTTCGACTTCCCGCCCGACGTCATTGCCGGGCTGGTGGCGCGCATTCGCGCCTCCAAGGGTCGCTGACCTGGCACGCCAACACCGGCGCCGGCGGGCCGCCCTGGTTGACAGCGCGCGACTTTGGGTCAAATAGCCGGAGGCGATCCTCCGACGGACGGGTGTCATGCGCTGGTTCTTCACCACCTTTTACGGGGTCACCGCGATCCTCTTCTTGTCGTTCGTGGCGTGGATCGTCACGCGCGTCATGCACGCCGACCAAGCCAACTACGTGGTCGGCAAGATCATGATCTACGATCTTTGCGCGATAGGCGTGGTGATGGTCTACGTCGCGTTCGTGGGCGCCTGGCACACCTGGGAACGGCTCACGGGGCGCATGGAGCTCGAACGCCACCAGCCGCCGCCGCCGCCCGATCTGCGCGGCTAGCGTGCTGCAGCGGCGCGCGCGGCGCAGGTGGGCGCCTCTGCTCCTCGTAGCCGCCGGTCTCGGAGCGTACACCGCGGTGGGGCCCAAGTTGCCGCGCACCCGCCAAGTGGTGCTCGACCTCGGCCAGGATCCTGGCGATCTGACGGACCTCGAGCTCACGTGGACACGGGCTGGCAGCACCGACGATGCCGCGCTCACGAGCCGCTGGCACTTTGCGCCGGGGGCTGCGCCTCGCCGCGTCCCATTCGAGGCGCGCTTGGCCGACGGCCTCTGGGATCTCGAAGTGACGCTGGAACGACAAAGTCGAGAGACGACACGCTGGCCCTACCGGGTTAACCTGGAAGGGACCCCCTTCTGGACGCGGGACCCCCAGCGCGAACTTCCGGTGGTGATCCCGGTTCGAGAGGCTCTCCGATGACGCCGACATGAAGTCCGACGCTCCCATCGCCACGCGCGCCAGCCCAAATCCGTCGCAAGCGCCGAGCGACCTGACCTTGCTCGTGCTTACCGGGGTGGCGTCCGGCCAAAGCGTGCCGGTCGAACGCAAGATCCGCGTGGGCAAAGCGGCCGACAACGACCTGGTCCTCCCCGACGATACGGTGTCGCGTCACCACTGCGAGGTCGAGCGCCGCACCGAGGGCGTCTTCATCAAGGATCTCGGCTCCACCAACGGCACCCGCATCGCGGGGTCGAAAGTCACCGAAGCGCTGGCCCCTCCCGGCGCCATCTTGCGCTTTGGCGAAGTCGAGGTGGTCGTCCGCGCGGCGCAGAAGCGCGCCGATGTCCTCCCCTCCGCCGAGTCGCGATTCGGACCGGCCATCGGCGAAAGCCTGGCCATGCGCTCGGTCTTCGGCATGCTCGAACGCATCGCGCCCACCGATGGGACGGTGCTGCTCGAGGGGGAGACGGGGACCGGCAAAGACGTGCTGGCGCGTGCGATTCACCTCGGTAGCCCGCGGGCCAAGCACCCCTTTGTCATCATCGATTGCGGCGCCATCAGCTATTCGCTCATCGAGAGCGAGCTTTTCGGGCACGAGCGCGGCGCCTTCACCGGCGCCATCGCGTCGCGCATGGGCGCGTTCGAAAATGCGAGCGGCGGCACCCTCTTTCTCGACGAGATCGGCGAGCTTCCCATCGACGTCCAGCCGAAGCTCTTGCGCGTGCTGGAGACGCGCGAGTTTCGCCGCGTGGGCGGCAACAAAACGCTGCGCGCCGAGGTGCGCATCGTGGCCGCCACCAAACGCGACCTCAAACGCGAGGTGGAGCGCGGCAAATTCCGCGAGGACCTCTACTTTCGCCTGGCCGTCGTGCCCGTCGCCGTGCCTCCTTTGCGTACGAGGCGTGAGGACATTGCCGGGCTGGTGCACCTTTTTCTCCAGCAAAGCGCGCACAACGATCCGTCCATCGGCGCGCTCTCCATGTCGGAAGGTGCGATTTCCGCGCTGACGGCGCACGACTGGCCTGGCAACGTGCGCGAGCTACGCAACGTGCTCGAGCGCGCCGTCTACCTGGCCCGCGCCGCCGGCGAAAGCGACGTGAAGCTCGTGACGCTCCCTGCCGCTGCCGATCGCGGCTCCGATCTGGCGACCTTTCAAACCGGGCGCAGCTACCGCGAGACGCGCGCCCGTTTCGAGGCCGAGTTCGAGCGTCGCTACGTCAAATGGCTGCTCGGCCGGCACGGCGGCAACATCAGCGCCGCCGCGCGCGATGCGCAGATGGATCGGAAGTACCTCTACGATCTTGCCAAAAAGCATGGCATGCGTGGCAAAGAGGAAGACGGGAGCGAAGGGTAGCTCCAATGCCCCTTCGCGCCATCTTCTTCGGAACACCTGAAATCGCCGTCCCGTCGCTGAGGACCCTCGCCACCGTCGCCGACGTGGTCGCCGTCGTCTGCCAACCCGATCGGCCCGCCGGGCGCGGGCTGAAGCTGCATGCCCCCGCCGCCAAGCTGGCGGCGGGTGAGCTGGGGATCCCCGTGGTGCAACCGACCAAGATCAGGACGCCGGACTTTCTCGCTTGGCTCCGCGAGCAGCGCGCCGACGTGGCCGTCGTTCTCGCCTACGGCCGCATCCTTCCCGGCCCGGTGCTCAGCGCTCCCGCTCGTGGATGTCTGAACTTGCACGCCTCGATCCTGCCGCGTTACCGCGGGGCCGCGCCCATCAGCTGGGCCATCGTCCGCGGCGAGACCGAGACGGGCATGAGCCTCATGCAGATGGACGAAGGACTCGACACGGGGCCTGTCTTCACCATGCGGAAGCTGTCGATTGGCGAAGACGAGACCGCGGGCGAGCTCGCCGTTCGATTGGGGGCCCTCGCTGCGGAGATCGTTGGGGAGGACGTTCCCCGCGTCGTGGGCGGCGAGTTGAGCGCGGTCCCTCAGGACCACGCCGCCGCGACGTCCGCTCCCCCGCTGGAAAAGGAGCAAGGGCGCATCGATTGGCAGCGATCCGCGACCGAAGTGCACAATCACGTGCGCGGGATGACTCCCTGGCCTTCGGCGTTCACGACCACCGACGCGAAGCTCCTCAAGGTCCTGGCCACCCGGCGCTCGACGTTGAAGTCGCCGAGCGCGCTGCCGGGAACGATCTTGGCCGCCGATTCGAGCGGCGTGCTCGTGTCTTGCGGCGAGGGAGTGCTCGAGATCGTACGCGCGCAAGTGGAAGGCAGGAGACCGCTCGATGCACGCGAGCTGGTCGCCGGGCGCACCCTCACCCGCGGAGCGCGTCTCGGCTGATGTCGCGCTCCGAGGAATTCATCGCCGAGATCCGCCGCGAGTTTCCCCGCTTTTGCATCATCAAAAAGCGCGAAAGCAGTCTTTCACGCGTCATCGACGTCGTGCTCAAGGTCCTGACCGTCGGCGCACAGCGCGAGTTCATGACCCGCTATCACACCGTCCTCTGGGACCGGCTGTACGTCCCCGAGCTTTGGGAGAACACGGCCGATCTGTCTCGCCTCATCACCTTGCGTCATGAGCGCATCCACCTGCGCCAGCGCCGTCGCTACGGTGACTTCGTCATGACGTTCCTCTACTTGATCCCACTTTTTCCGGTGGGTCTTGCCTACGGGCGCGCGCGGATCGAGTGGGAAGCGTACACGGAGACGATCCGCGCCACCGCGGAGTACCGCGGACTCGCCGCGGCGCGCTCGACCGAACTGCGCCGGCATATCCTGAGACAGTTCACGAGCGGTGCTTATGGCTGGATGTGGCCGTTTCCCGCCATGCTCAATCGTTGGTACGACGAAGCACTGCATCGCATCGAGGCCGAGCTGCGAGACCCCCCGACACTCCAAAACGGCGTCGCGTGACGGAAAGCGCGCCCGTCGGTCTCGAGCACGAAATCACCCAGCTCGGGTAATCCGCCGCCACGACGGCCGAGCAGGCGCGCGCCGCCCCGCTGCTCACTTTCAGCAATTGCCTTGGGTTGGCTCGCTTCGTTTTCGCAGACGACCGCGACGTTCATCAATTCGAGGGTGCCTCGAGGGCGAAACGTCACGCTGACGCTTGTCTCGGCGATGCTCCCGAATGTAGGATTCGCTCCGAGGTGCTCGCTCTTGCGAGACCGCGGGGGCGGTCGGTACGCTCGCGCACCCAGCATGAGCCTATGACCGTCAACCGACGTATTGAAGAGCTCGAGAAGGACAACGCCGAGTTGCAGCGTCGGCTCGCCGAGATCGAACCGCCGTCGGAGCGGCCTGAGCAGGAGGCGGTGCGGCGACTGCTCCGCGAACGGGTGGTGCTCGAGAACATTCCCGACATCGTTTGCGTCATGGATCTCGACCACCGCATTCTCTATTTGAACCGAACGGTGCCGGGCCGGCGGGTAGAGGACCTCCTCGGCGGCTGCGCGCTCGACTTCATCGAAAAGCACGACCGGCCCGAGTACCTCGCATCCTGCGAAAGGGCGTGGTCGACGGGCATACCGCAGTCGATCGAGGTACGGACGCTCAGCGGGCTTTGGTGGGAGACCCGGCTCATACCCATCAAGTCGGACGCCGGCACGCTCTTGCTCGGAACCAGCGCCGACGTCACGCAGCGCAAGCGATCGGAGGCGGCCCTGCGCGAAAGCGAGAGCCAACTGCGCCACGCCATCGAAGCGAGCGGCATGGGAACCTGGACCTGGGATCACCGCACCGACGAGCATCTTTGGGACAGCACGTTGTGCGGCATCTTCGGCATCAGATCCGATCAGGTGCCGAGCGGCCACGACGAGTACCTCGGGTTCGTGCACCCCGAGGATCGCGACGACGTTTCCGCTTCGATCGCGCGCTACCTGGAAACCGGCGCTTACAGCGACCTCCGGCACCGCATCGTGCGGCCCGATGGCGAGGTGCGCCACCTCCTTTCCAAAGGCACACCTCTGCGCGACGAGCAGGGCAAAGTCGTGGCCTTCCGCGGCGGCGTCTTCGACATCACCGAGCAGAAGCGCCTCGAAGAGCAGCTGCGACAAGTGCAGAAGATGGACGCCATCGGACAGCTGACGGCCGGCATTGCGCACAACTTCAACAACCTGCTGAGTGTCATCCTCCCCAACGTCACCCTCGGCCGCGCCCGCGCCAACCAGGAGGTTCTCGGGCATCTCTCGGACATCGAGCACGCCGCCAACCGGGCCGCCGAGATGATCCGGCAGCTCATGCTTTTCGCTCGCCCCGAAGGGCAGGACAAGAAAACGCCGATCGACATCGTAGCCACCTCGCGACGCACGGTGGAGATCTGCGGCACCACCTTCGATCGCAAGATCTCCATCGACCTCGAAGCGGCGGAGAAGGTGCCCGCCGTCGCCGCCCACGCCGGCCAGATCGAGCAGGTGCTCCTCAACATCTGCCTCAACGCCCGCGACGCGTTCGCTCAGGCCGAGACCGAGTCACCGCGCATTCAGATCCTCATCGATCGCGGATCGCCGGGCATGGTGAGAATCCGCGTGAGCGACAACGGCCCGGGCATGGACGAAATCACGCGCTCCCGCGTCTTCGAACCCTTCTTCACCACCAAGGCCGTCGGGCATGGCACGGGTCTCGGCCTGGCCAGCGCCTATGCCATGGTGGCGGATCATCACGGTCGCATTCGTTGCGAAAGCAGGCCCGGTGAGGGGTCGACGTTCGAGCTCGAACTGCCGGCGGTGGAGATGGGGGAAACACCATTGATTCCCAAGCCGATCGAGTCGTTCGAGCGCGGAGTGGGAACCGTCCTCATCGTCGATGACGAGCCTCTCGTGCGCCGCGCCGTGCGCGGCATTCTGGAGCGCGGCGGCTACACCGTGCTGGAATCGGCGGACGGCGTCGACGGCCTCGAAACGTTCGCGCAAAAACGCGATAGCATCGATCTGGTGCTGCTCGATCAATCGATGCCGGGGCTGTCGGGCGACCAGGTGCTCCTCCGGCTGATGGAGCTGGCACCCCAGGTACCGGTCGTGCTGCTGAGCGGCCTGCCGGGCCCGGCGGCGCGGCTCAGTCATGCCACGGCCGTGCTCACCAAGCCCGCCGATGCCGCCACGCTCCTTTGCACCATTCGAGACGGCATTGCGCTGAAAAAGCGAGCCCATCAGCCGACCAAGTAGTGCTAGGACGTCCACTTGCGACGCGATCGGGCCGGTGCGGCCCTCGATCGCCAGGAGGTGGCGATGGGCGGATCGAGCGAGCTGAAAGGGCCTGATTTCGCGCAAGGCGTGTCAGAAGCAGAGCTCGGCGAGGGCAAGATGTTGCTCGGTCATGCTGAGGGCGAAGCCGTTCTTCTGGTCAAACGGGGGAGCGATGTCCTCGCGCTGGGGGCGACATGTACGCACTACGGCGGCCCACTCGCGGAGGGCATCCTGGTCGGCGACACCGTGCGCTGCCCGTGGCACCACGCCTGTTTCAATTTGCGCACGGGGCAAGCAGAGCGGGCGCCCGCGCTCAATCCCCTCACCTGCTGGGACGTCGAACAGCGCGGCGATCGGCTCTTCGTGATCGGAAAAGCCAAGCCGCGGCCGGCAGCGACGAGCAACGTGAAGGGGCTCGCTTCCGTCGTGATTCTCGGGGGAGGAGCGGCCGGGCAGGCCGCGGCGGAGATGCTGCGCCGGGAGGGTTACCAGGGGAAGATCACCATGCTGAGCGCCGACGCTTCGCCACCCTGCGATCGTCCCAACCTCTCCAAGGACTACCTGGCGGGTGCGGCGCCGGAAGAATGGATACCGCTTCGCCCGCCCGAATTTTTCCGCGAGCACGCCATCGATCTCGTGCTCGGCGCGCGCGCAACGGGCATCGACGTCGCGAAGAAATGCGTTGTCGTCGGCAGCACCCAGCACCCGTTCGACGCGCTGCTGCTCGCCACGGGGGCCGACCCCATCAGGCTGACCATTCCCGGCGCCGATCTCCCCCACGTCCACTACCTGCGAACGCTCGCCGACAGCCGCGCCATCATCGGCAAGCTCGGCGGCGTCAAACGGGCGGTCGTTCTCGGGGCGAGCTTCATCGGCCTCGAAGTGGCGGCTTCGCTGCGCGCCCGCAATGTCGAGGTCCACATCGCGGCCCCCGATGAGCGCCCGCTCGAACGCGTGCTCGGCCCAGAGCTCGGCGATTTCGTGCGTCAGCTGCACGAGGAGCACGGCGTCGCGTTCCACCTTGGCCAAATGGCAGCGTCGATTTTGCCAAATGGCGTGACGCTCGCCAATGGCGAAACCCTCTCCTGCGATCTCGTCGTTGCTGGCATCGGGGTGCGCCCCGCACTCTCCCTCGCCGAGGCGGCGGGCCTCGCTCTCGATCGCGGCGTCCTGGTGAACGAGTACTTGGAGACGAGCGTGGCCGGCATTTACGCGGCAGGCGACATCGCCCGCTGGCCCGATCCGCATAGCGGCGAAAAGATTCGCGTGGAGCACTGGGTCGTGGCCGAGCGACACGGACAAATCGCGGCCAGGAACATGCTTGGCCGAAAAGAGCGCTGCGAGATCGTGCCTTTCTTCTGGAGCCAGCACTACGACGTCGGCATCTCCTACGTCGGCCACGCCGAAAAGTGGGACCGCATCGACGTCAAAGGGAGCATCTCCGCACGCGATTGCACCCTCGACTATCGCCGCGGCAATCGCACCCTCGCCGTCGTGACCATGGGACGCGATCGCGAGAGCCTCAGCGCGGAACTCGCCATGGAAAAGGCACTGCTCGCCCGCTGAAGGACCACGACGTCGCCATGACAATTCGATGCTGCGCCGGAGCTTCCTGGGCCGCGGCGATCGTCTTGCTCGCATTTTTGTCGATGGGAACGCCGTCCTGCCAGCGCCCTTCGGCCGCGGCACCTCTCGCGCCCCCGTCCGCCCTCGACCCGTCGAAATCCACTGCCCCGGCCCCGACACCCACCACCTACGATCGCGCCGTCTCGATACTCGAAGAACGCACGGGCGAACGGCTCGCGTTCGCGCTGTCGGAGCGCGACTATGCCGCGGTCTACCCGGCCTGGCTGCCCGACAATCGCCTGGTGGTTCCCGGCCATCACGGCGTGACCCTCCTCGAGCCTCGCAGCGGCGCCACCACCGCGGTGGCGGCCCAAGGGCGGCGCGCCGTCGTCAGCCCCGACGGCAAGACGATGGCGATTGCATCTTCTGCGGCCGTCGAGCTCCTCGAGGTTGCCAGCGGCCGATCGCTCATCGTCTTCGAAACGTCCCTTGACGATAGCGACGACGGGGCGATTCAGTTTAGCCCCGACAGCCGGCTCTTCGCCTTTCCGTTGGCCGACCGCCGCGGGACAGGGAAGCTGCTCGGCCTCTACGATGTGGCCGAGCAGTCACTGCGCGGTGCGCTCGAGTTGCGCGCTCCGGCGAAACCGCCCGCTGGATTGACCGCCAAGCTCTCCGCACTCCCCGAGCCGAATGACAGCGTAGCGAGCTTCGAGCTGCGCAACGAACGGATCGTGGCCAGCCTTTCTTCGGGCGGCACGGCCCTGTGGGACACCGCGTCCCTCCAGCTCCTTCTTCTGTTGGCCGGCGGCAAAGAAGACGCCGAGACGCGCGAGCACCGCGCCCTGCTGAGTGAAGATGGCTCCTTCGCCGCGGCATGGACGCCGGTCGAAAGATCGCGAACCAGCCGTCCCCAAGCGTCAGGCAGTTCTTCCCCGAGCGGTGCGCCCCCGAAAGGGGTGATCCACGCCGAGCGCCGATGGACTCCCCTTCTTCTCGATGCTCGCCGGGGCGAAGTGATCATGCGCCTCGAAGACAAGCAGTGCGCGCCCTTCGGAATCGCCATGCACCCGCAGCAGCCGCTCCTCGCCGTGGGGTCGTTCTACCCCGGGTTTTGCGTTTGGGATCTCGCCCAGCGCAAGGTCAAACAGCGCTTTCGCATTCCCTCCGCAACGGCAAAGGACAAAACGTCGGGCGCGGGGCTCATGCTGCGGCTCGCGGCGAAAATGTTGCCCAAGATGGACCTACCCATCGAGCACGTGGCCTTCGACGCGGCCGGCGAGCGTCTCACCCTGGCCATCGCGCACCTGGGCGGCATCGTCGTCCACCTCTCGGACGGCACCGTCAGCGACGGTGCGCTCTCCAAAGACTCTCATCAGGAGAACTTCCCCGCTGGTAGCTCGATCGCGACCTCGCCCGATCGAAGCATGGTGGCTAGCTCGGGCAACGACCTGCGCGTGTGGGACGTCGCCTCGGGGAGGGTCCTTCGCCGCATGGGCCAGCACGAGAATCACGCGCTGCTCGACTGGACGGCGGAAGCGATCACCATCGTCGGTGTCGACGGGACGGTCGTTCGATTCCGCGCTGACACCGGCGACCTGGCCGAGCGCCGCCCTCGCCCAGCCGGCTTCGAGGATGTGAAAACGGTCTCCAATGGCGCGGGCACGCTGGTGATGTTGAGCAGCCGTCCCAACGGGCTTCGCGCCGTCCGCCTCGACGACGTCAACAAAGTCGTGCCGCTGGCTTGGCCGGGGAAGATCGACGGGATCCTCGCCGCGGCCGCGAGCGGCAATGGGCACCGCATCGCCGTCGCAGCTTCGGACGAACTCGCCGTCTTCGACGCCGCAAGCGGGGCCTCGATCCGTGCCTTCGAACCGCGAGGGCCGAACGCGCAAGAGCGTCATGCGCCGACCGACGTCGCCCTCGACGACGAAGGCCAGCTCCTGGCGGCGGTGGTGCAGGATACGCCGCGTCTCTGGGAGGTGGCCTCGGGGAGAGAAATCGCGCTTTCGCCCGGGGACTGCACCGACGTGAAGTTTCAGCCGAAGACGCGTCTTCTCGTCGGCTCGTGCCGCGACAAGGTGCGCGTTTGGGACGGGCGCTCGGGCGTCTTGGTCTCCGCCGTCGACAGCGGCGATTTACCGGAGGGGCTGTTCTTCGATGCCTCGGGGGCGCGCATGGCACAGCTCGGGGTGAAGTACCTCACCCTGCTCGATGGTCGTACACTCGCCGCGCTCAGCAAGACCGAATCCACGCTCCCTGCGCGGACCGCCGTGTTCTCGCCGAGCGCCCGCTTCGTCGCGGTGGGCGCGCAAAACGGCGAGGGGATCGAATTTTACCGCGTGGCGGACGGCAAGAGACTCGCACGATTGCAGATCTGGCCCAACGACGAGGCTTGGATCGTTCGCACCGAAAACGGGCAAGTGGAAATACGGGGCGAAGTCGAGCGCATCCGGCAGGAGCTCGAGTGCCGCGTGGGCAAGCAGGTCTTCCCGCTGGCCGCGTGCGAAGAGCGCTTCTTCGTCGCCGGTCTCTTGGGCCAGATTCTCTCCGAACGAACCGCCGACCCCTCTTCGCTCCCCGTCCGTTGACAGGCCCAGCATGCGAAAGAGAAAGCGCCGATGGATCGGGGGAGCGCCGTCAACCCGGTGATCGCGCCTTCCACGCGGCGAGCACTTCGGCTTCGCGCTGCGGCGTCAGGCCGACCTTTGGTTTTTCGCGACGCTCGGCGGGCAGTGTTTTCCACCAAGCGAGCGTGTCGCCCGCGGTATCGGCAATGGATCGGAACTTGAGCCCGCGCTCGATGGCGCGCTTGCTGCTCACGCTGGCCATGCCGCGATCCTTGCCCGTCCATACCGGCAGATCGGTCCAGGGGGCGACCTCCTTTTTTTCGAGGAAATCGGTGTCGACCCACACGAACCGCGCCGAGGATCCGCCAATGCCGACGTGACAGAGGTCGAGCAGCTCGTGCATCGTGATGGCGTCTTTCGGACCGGTGGTGTTGAAGGTCCCCATCTGATTTTGCTCGATGCAGGCAACGATCCACGCCGCGAGATCGCGCCCGTCGATGATCTGCGCCGGATCTTTGCCATTTCCCGGCGCGAGCACCTCGCCGCCCCGCTCGAGACGGACGGGCCAATAGGTGAAGCGATCGGTCGGGTCGAGCGGTCCCACGATGAGCCCGGGACGCACGATGAGCGCGCGTCCGGGAAAAGCGCCCTCCACGGTTTTTTCGCAGAGCGCCTTGAGAGCGCCGTAGTGCTTCATCCTGTCCTCGCTGCCGGGTTCGGTGAGGACCTGCAGCGGATGGTTTTCGTCGGCGCCGACCGCGACGTCGTCCTTGTACACGGAGATGCTGGAGACGAAGATATATTGCCCCACCCGTGGGGCGAGCAGCTCGGCCGAGGCTTTGACGATGCGCGGGACGTACCCCGAGGTGTCGATGACGGCGTCCCAGGTGCGCCCTTCGAGCGACTTCAGATCGCCGTCCCGATCGCCGTGCAGCCTTTCCACGTCGGGAAAAAGCTCGGGATGGGTCTTGCCGCGGTTGAAAAGGGTGAGTTTGTGCCCGCGCGCCCGCGCCGCATCGACGAGGTGAGGGCCGACGAAGCCGGTTCCACCCAGGATGAGGATCGTGCGCGGGCCGGACGACGCTTTGGCCGCCGGACCTGAACCAGGCGCCGGCGTTTCCGTGGCGCACTTGCCCACGCCGTGCGAAGGCGCGCAGCCGACGCCGAGAATAGCGGGCAGGCCCGCGCCTGCTGCGCCAATCAAGATGTTCCGCCTCGTCACCATGGTGTCGTCTCCCGCGGCGTAGTCGCGTCTATCGGTCGAGAATATCCGCTTGCTGCTGCTCGGCCAGTGTCTCCTGACGTTTGCCCAAGAAGTAGACGAGAAGCAGCCAAAGGCCGGTTACCGGCAGCGAACCGATCACCATGGCGCGCGTTCCGATCCCCCCGGCCGTCAGGGCGTGCTGCAGCCAGGCGGTGGCGGCGTCGCCCCCGCGGTAGACGACCGTGTCGATGAAGTTCTTGGCCTTGTACTTCTCCGCGCGGCTGACGACGGTGAAAAGGACCTCGCGGGCGGGGCGCTCCAGCGCATAGCCGGCCGAGCGCCGCGTGGTCATCGCCAAAAACAAGACGGTGAGCCCGGGGCTCGCCGCGAGCCCGCCGAACGCTCCGAGCGTCACGAGGACGACCACGCCCAGCGCAGCTCCCGCGCCGATCCGCTTCATGATGCGCCCCGTCCCCACCGCTTGCACCAGCAGGGAGAGCACATTCACCGCCAGGTCGATCCGCGCGAAAAATGCGGTACGGAGGCCGGAGTCGGAAAAGGCGCGGGCCGTGATGTTGGCCTGCTGAAAATAGAGCACCGTCGCGGTCATGGTGAAAAGGAGAACGTGCGCTGAAAGGGTAAGAAGGTAACTCGACCGGAGGAGCTGGGAAATGCCTGCCAGGATGCCCCCGCCGAGTGGCGGTTCGTCGATCACTTTCTCCTTCTCCGTCACCCCGCCGACAGATGGCGCAGGTTCGGGCGAAGGGGCCCCGACGCCGCGACGCACGAGCCTCACGGCGCATTGGCTCGCCATCTCCAACCCGCCGGCCGAAACGAGGAGGAGATTCGCGGGACCGACGCGCGGGGCGAGCACCGCGGCCAGGAATGGCCCGGCAATGGCGCCGGCGGTGCCTCCCGCGGCCACGAATCCGAACAGCCGCTTCCCCTGCTCGGCGCTGTACAGGTCGGCCATCAAACTCCAGAAGACCGAAACGACGAACAAGTTGTAGACGCTGATCCAGATGAAGACCGCCGGCACGATCAGGCTCCGGATGCTCGGAAAACGGAGAAGAACGAAAAGGAGCACCATCGTGAGAGCGAAAAATCGGTAGGCGAGGGGAACCAGCCGACGGCGGGGCATCGATGCCACGAGGGCGCCCCAGAGCGGGACCACGGCGAGCGTCGCGACGAAGGTTCCCGTGAAGAGCCAGGGAAGGCGGTTGACGCCCCCCGCCACGCCCATCTCCTCGCGCAGGGGCCGCATCACGTAGTAACTGCTAAGCAAGAAGAAGAAGTAGATGAACGACCCGATGAGCCCGGGCGCTTCCTTGTCGCGAACATCGACGAGCCGGCGGAGCAAGGCGCTCATTGTCGCATGACGCGCCCGTCGCAGAACGACGCTTCGCGTCGATAACTGCAGACCACGCAAGTAACGGTCGGTGGAAGAACGGTTTCGCAGCGTGCGGCCATCGCTTCTCAATATGCCTGAGGTGCCCCGCGACCACCGTGCTGCTCACTGCACGGAACGACGTGTTCGCTGCGCCGGACGCTCAATCTCACCCTCTGACATCGATCTAGTGCTTGGTTGCGGGCGGCAAAACTGTTAGGGGACTTCGGTCAGTTCTAAGGCGCTATGTTTCGCCGCTTCGTGGCGCCGCAGTGAAGTCCCTCGTTCACGAGACGACCAAGTCTCTGCCGGAGAAACACGATGCGATCGCCGAACCGCCCTCTCACTGTCCGGGCTCTGCTCGTTGCGAGCCTCCCCCTTGCAGGCTCGCTCTTGTCATGCTCGTCGCAGCCGCAGGATCCGGCGCCGGCGCCCGCGCCCGCAGCGGCGAAGACGTCGAGCGTCGATAGCAAGGTCGAACTCCTTGCTCCCTCGCAGGCCATCGTCGCTTCGGTCGATGCTGTTCGCAATGTCCCGCGCTTCATGTGGGGCGTCCGTGACGAGGTGAGTCCGACCGTGCTGGCCAACGCCGCGCCCGAGGTGGCAGCGCGCGCGCATCTCGCGCGCCACGCGGCAACCTACGGTCTGTCGACACAAGTCGTCGGCGACGCACTGATCCACGACGTCCACCCGCTGCAAGGAGGCGCCAGCATCGTCAGCTTCCGGCAATCGGTCGGGGGCATCGAGGTGTACGGCGTGCGGCAAGCCGTGGCCATGACGGCCGACCGTCAGCTCGTTGCCATGTCGGGTAGCCTCCACCCCGGGAAGCTCGGCTCGAACAAGTTCGTCCTGTCGGAAGGGCAAGCGCTCGCGCTGGCCCTGTCCGATCGAATCGGCTCGGGTTTCGACGAAAGCTCTTTCGAAGCGGTCGGCACGCGCAATGGCTATGCCGAATACGCCTTCGCCGCGGCATCGCACGCCGCCGGTGCCCACTTCGTCGACAACGCCACCGTCAAGAAGGCCTATATGCCGAACGGGGGCACGCTCGAAGCGGCGTACTTCGTCGAATTCCTGGCGCGCACCGAGGAGAGCAGCGACAACGACGGTTGGCGTTATATCGTGAGCGCCAAGGACGGCAGCGTCCTCGAGCGGATGCCGATCACGCAGTCCGACGCCTTCAACTACAAGGTGTTTGCGGACGCGAAGGGGCAGCCAGCCGACGGCCCGCAGACCGATTACTCGCCCCACCCGACCAACGCTCCCCTGAGCAAGCCGAACCCGCTCTACGCCGCGCCGATCATGATCAGCACGGAAGGGTTCAACAAGAACCCGGCGGGCGCGGTGGACCCCTGGCTCCCCGCCACGGCGACCGAGACCAACGGCAACAACGTCAACGCCTATAGCGACAACAACACGACGTCCGAAGACGGCTTCACCCCCCTTTCGGGCGACGTGCACGCCACCGTCACGTCCGACAAGACGTTCGATCGCGTCTACGACCCGACCAAAGACCCGCAGTGGGTCGACCCCAATAGTCCCACGGTCTTCAACGACCCCCAGCGCATGGCGGCCGTGACGCAGCTCTTCTACGTCACCAACTGGCTGCACGACTACTGGTACGACTCCGGGTTCAACGAGGCGGCGGGCAACGCGCAGCAGAGCAACTTCGGGCGCGGGGGCCTCGAACTGGATCCGCTCAAGGTCGAGGCGCAGGACGACGCGCCCTGGGGCACACGCAACAACGCCAACATGAGCACCCGCGCCGAGGGAACCTCGCCGCGCATGCAGATGTACCTGTGGAGCGGCATCGAGACGAGCCGCACCCTCACCTCCTCGCCGTCGTTGACGTTCACCGGGCCCATCGGGATCGGAACCTGGGGGCCGCAGAACTTCGAACTGACGCAGCAGACTGCGCTCGCGTTCGCCGGCCCCCCCACGGTCAGCGACGCCGGAACGGATGGCGGTGACGCCGCGACGGACGTCAGGGTCGACGCAGTCGACGTCCGAACCGACAGCGGTGGCGATAGTGGCAGCGGCGACGGCAGTGACGGTGCATCGGGCGCCACCATCTACGCCTGCGGCAACGTCACGTCGGCCGTGGCGGGCAAGATTGCCATCGTCGAGGAAGGCGGTGGCTGCACCACGGCGGTCAAGGTCGTCCGGGTCCAGACGGCAGGCGCGGTCGGCATGGTCGTCGTCAGCGCGGGCAGCACGCTCGTCTCGATGGCGGGCCGCCCCAATCCGAAGTCGACGATTCCGGCCTTCGCCATCAACGCCGCCGACGGTGCGCTCATCAAGAATGCGCTTGCGGCCGATGGCTCGACGCTCAGCTTGACGATGAAGCGCGTCATTGGCACGGAGAACGACGGGACCATCGACAACACCATCAGCGCCCACGAGTGGGGCCACTACTTCCACCTGCGCCTCGTGCAGTGCGGCAACACGCAATGCGGCGCCATGAGCGAGGGTTGGGGCGACTTCGTCGCGCTGCACCTGCTCGCCCACGAAGGTGAAAACCTCGACGGGGCCTATCCGGTGGCGGCCTACGCCGGTCAAGGGATCGAAGTGGACCCGTGGTACTTCGGCATCCGACGGGCACCATACTCCGTCGACTTCAAGAAGAACGCGCTCACCTTCCGCCACATTCAGGCGGGTGAGCCACTGCCCACCACGACGCCCATGTCGCCGAGCACCAATCCGAACAACGAGGTGCACGCGGCCGGCGAGGTCTGGACGACGATGATGCACGAAGTCCACGTCGCCATGCTCAAGGAGAGCCAGGGCGTGGCGCCGCGCATGACCTGGACCGAGGCCCACCGCCGCGTGGCCAACTACGTCGTCGCCGGCATGAAGATGACGCCGCCGGCGCCGACCTATACCGATCAGCGCGATGCCATCCTCGCGGCCGCCGCCGCGGTCGACAAGCAGGATCTGCTCGTCATGGCCAAGGCGTTCGCCCGGCGCGGCGCTGGAACGGGCGCGAAATCGCCGCCCCAGAACTCGAGCGATCTCGTCGGCGTGGTCGAGAGCTACGCGGTCAAAGGGGACATTCACTACCTGTCGACGTCGCTCGACGACAGCGTCAAATCCTGCGACCGCGACGGCTACCTCGACGCCGAGGAAGAGGGGTACCTCACCATCAAGCTCGTCAACAACGGTGTGAGCGACCTCTCCAAGACGACGGTCACGGTGCAGACCTCGGTGCCGGGCGTGACCCTCGAGAACAACGGCGTGGTTACACTCCCCACGCTGGAACCGTTCAAAGAGGCGACGGTGCGTCTCAAGGTCACGCTCGACGCCACGTTCATGTCGCTCGTTCTCTTGCCGGTGACGATCACCGTCAACGACCCGGACGCGTTCACCTCCAACACACCGGTCGATTTTCCGGTTTGGGTCAACCGCGACAACGTCCCGGCCAGCTCGGCGACGGATGACGTGGAGAGCGACACGCCCGTTTGGGAGAAAGTTCACATTCCGCTGCCGCTCGGGGACGGCGGCGTGGCACCGCCCGACTCCGGCGCGCCCCCGCCCGCCGTATCGTCCTGGGAACGCGAACGGACGACGGGGCCGGGCGCCAACAACCAGTGGCACGGACAGGACATCGCCGTGCGCGGCGACGAAGCGCTCATTTCACCGCCCCTCATCGTCGCTGCGACCGGCAACCTGGTGATGACGTTCCGCCACGCCTACAGCTTCGAAGCGAACACGACCGCCGCTACGCCGCAGTACTTCGACGGCGGCGTCATCGAGTACTCCGAAGACAACGGCACGACCTGGATCGACATCGCGACCATCAAGGACCCGGGTTACAACGCCACGCTGACGACAGCCGCGGGAACCATCGACAACCCGTTGCAAGGGCGCAGGGCCTTCGCGGCCATCAGCGCCGGCTTCCCGACCATGACGGCGGCGTCCGTCGATCTCGGCGCCGGCCTCGCCGGCAAGACGATCAAGGTTCGGTTCCGGCTCGGCACCGATACCGGCACCGGAGCGCCGGGATGGCTCGTCGACAACATCGGGTTCCAGGGGATTACGAACAAGCCCTTCCCCGGGCAGCAGGCAGACACCGCCGCTTGCGCCGGGATCCCGATCGCCAATGCCGGCCCCGATCAGCCGGTGCCCGTCAATGCGATGGTCACGCTCGACGGCCGAGCCAGCTCCGATCCGCTGGCCGGGCCGAATCCCCTCGCGTTCGCGTGGGACCAGCTGGCCGGCCCCGCCGTGACCCTGGCGACGCCGACCACCGCCCAGCCGACGTTCACTGCGCCCTCGACGCCATCGACGTTGACCTTCCGCCTCCAGGTGAACGACGGGCCGCACGGCGCGGCTGACACCGTCAACATCATCGTCGCAGGCGGCGGTGGCGCCCCCGACGGCGGCACCGATGGCGGCATGGACGGTGGAGGCGGAAGCGGAGGCGGAGGCGCCGGCGGTACCGACGGCGGACGCGACGGCGCGGCGGGCGCCGCCGACGTCCGCGACGCGACCACCGACGGCGTCGCGGACGTCCGCAGCGACGCCACCGACGCGCGCGCCGACGCGACCGACGCGCGCGCCGACGTCCGCTCCGACGGCGCCGCGGGCGCCGGCGGCAGCGGCGGCGGCGAGGATGACGGCTGCGGTTGCCGCATTGCGCAGCCGAAGGAACGGTCGTCCAACACCGGCGCTTGGGCCTCGTTGCTCGGCGCCATAGCGCTGCTCGCCGGGCGGCGCCGTCAGCGTCGCTGATACGGTCCGCCTTTTCGCGGCGCGATGAGCCCGCGCGGGTGTCTCACCCGCGCGGGCTCACGCTTTTTTCGACGTCGGGCGCCGCGACGCGCGCGCGCGATCGCGCCACCCTTCCAGGGTGATGGCCCACCTTTCGTGATCGCGCCATCGGCCGGCCACCTTGAGGTAGCGCGGCGAAAAGCCTTCCCTTGCGAACCCGCATTTCTCGACCAGCGCGATCGATCGCTGGTTGCCGGGCTGGATGTTCGCCTCGATGC
>DATHES010000107.1:0-32001 GCA_035318465.1 Polyangiaceae bacterium | reverse complement strand
TTCCTTCGGGATCGAACGGCCCTTCCCACAATTTGTCGCGCGAATACTTGCAGCAGCGCATTCGGGAAGACTTTTACCCTATGGCCAAAGTCTGTTACGAGGGCGCGCTCGCCAAGCAGCCCGAGCTGCGAGGACAGATCGTGATCGATTTCGTGATCGTCGGTGATGCCAAGGTGGGAGGAATCGTCGATCAAGCCAAGATCAACGACCGAACGGACGTTACCGACGTGACGTTCCTCGAATGCATCCGCGAGTCGATGCTCAGCATGGTCTTCGCGCCGCCCGATAACGGCGGATGGGTGACAGTGACCTACCCATTCAAGTTTTCGCCCGACAAGGAGGAAGCGCCCCGCGACCAATAGCACGCGCCCGGGTCGGTCCACCCCGCTGCATCATGGAGTTGACATGACGATTGCCGGGGCGGTCCAATTGGTCTTGCAATGGGGCTCCTCGCGCGTCTCGCAGCAATCGGTTGGTTGTCGGTGGGGTGCGGCGCCGCCCCCGCTCCCCCTCTCGACCTGTCGACACCCGCGGCGGTCCCGCTCCCAGCGCGCGAGGCCTCTTCGACCTCGGTGGAGGCCTCACTGCCCGAGCCGCCGCCAGGCGAAACCGCAGAACCCGTGGCCCCTTGTCCGTTGGAGATGGTGTTCGTCGCGCAGCGATTCTGCATCGACCGCTACGAGGCGACCATGGTCGACAAGGCGACGCGCCGCCCGTTTTCACCCTTCTATCCGCCGAGTCGCAAAGAGGTCCGCCGCGCGATCGCGGGACAGAAATGGGCCCCGGCCGCACTCGGGAAGGAGGAGATCGAGCCTCCGGTGCCCCTCCTGCCCGAGTGGGAGCGCGGTCCTGAAATCGAGGCGCTCGCCGTCTCCGCGGCCCACGTGACGCCGCAAGCCTATGTCAGCAAACCGACCGCCAAGGCAGCGTGCGAATCGGCGGGCAAACGGCTGTGCAGCCTGTCCGAATGGAAGCTCGCCTGCCGCGGCGACCAAAATACGCGCCACCCGTATGGAGAGAAATACCGCATCGGGCTTTGCAACGTACACGGCACGAGCCATCCGGCGTCCATTCTCTATGGCAACGCGTCACTCGGGCACTGGGATCCCCGCCTCAACCAGGTGACGGTGGACGGTGCACCGCTTCTCCGCCCGACGGGTGAGACTCCCCAATGTCGGAGCACGTGGGGCGTCGACGGCGTGTACGACATGGTCGGCAACCTCGATGAGTGGGTGGAGGACGACAAAGCCACCTTCGTGGGCGGCTTCTACGCGCGCGATACATTCCGCGGCTGCGACGCACGGGTCACCAAACACCCGCCGATCTTCTTCGACTTCACGACGGGCGTGCGCTGCTGCGCGGATCGACGCGACGGCAAGGCCGCGGAATGAGCTGCATTGCCGATGTGGGCTTCGCAGCGCTCCCACCGGCGATGGCGCGTCGCCACCTGGGTAGCTCGCGACATCGCCGAGCGTCGTTCGATTGACGTTTAAGGCCGGCCGGATCTCTGCCGTTCAGCCGTTCAACCATGGCAGGACCAGCCCTCAAACTCGCGGTATCGGAACCTCCGATCGACATCAACGAAGCCAATGCGACCGAAATCCGGGAAGCGCTCCCCGGCATCGGCGAAAAACTCGCCATGCGCATCGTCGCCTACCGCGATCAGCACGGACCTTTCGAAAGCGCCAACGACCTTACCCGCGTGCAGGGTATCAACGAAAAGCGCGTCTCGCTCATGGCGAATCGCATCTCGGTGATGCCGTCGAACTCCGGCTACCGTCGGTCGGCCCCCGAGACCCTGAGAGACGAGTCGGGGCATCCGTCGTCGCGTCGGTTCTCGATCAACTCCGATGCCATGCCGGGTGCGTTCGCGGCCTCGCTCGATTCACTCTTGCCAAACGGTCCCGAGGAGCCGAACTATCGCGGATCGCTGATGCCCTCGGCTCGCCCGCTGCACAGCGATATCGGTGGTTCGATCCTCTCCGCGGCTCCGCCCGCGCGCAGGGCGACGGTGTCGCCGACGAGCCTGCCGGCCGAGCAAGTCGTCGAAGATACCGATGCGTATCTGCAGATTCCCCTCAGTCGACCCTGGCGCGTGTGGGTCGTTCTCGGCGCGCTCGGGCTGTTCTCGGGGCTCGGCGGGGCCATCGTCGGCGTCCGCTCGCAGGACGGCGGTTCCCGCAGTCAGATCGAGCGCCGTGTCGGGCGTGTGCAGAGCGACGTCGCCACTATCTCCGGCTCGGTGCACCAGCTCGAGACCCAAGCCACGACATTCGCCGATTCGATCAACGCACTCGATTCGCGCATCTCGGAGCAAGAGCAGAAGACGAGTCCGCGCGCCAAGGTGGGCTCCTATGCCACCGCGAAGACCCCGGAGAAAGCGCCCGCGCCGCTCAACACGCCGCGCGATGCCGATGAATCGCCGACGCGCCTCCGCGTCCGCGAGGCGTTGACCCAGTTCGAAAGCGCGCTCCCCCCGCGCGCCGCAAAATAGCGTTCGCTTCGCACGCTGAGATCATCGCCGTGGCGGCACTGCACGCGGCGCACGCACGGCGCGCGCAATGTCAGGCCGTTAGTAAATGGGATATACGGTTCGTATGGGCCCCCATTGGATCCGTGCGTGCGCCTTCGTTGCCGTCGTGGTCTCGCTGAGTCATTGCAGCAAGAAACAGTCGCCCGCCGGCGCAGGATCAGGCGAAGGGACGTCCGCGCCGGCCGCGGGCGGCCTCGGGCTCGGCTTTCTCAACGGCTTCGAAGGCGAGATCGGCATCGCGGTGAAAGACGCGACCAAGGGGAGCAAACCCGTGCCGCCGCTCGCCCTCATGGTCAAAGACAGCAAGCTCCGCATCGAGCTCCCTGCGGAAATGACGGCCACGAGCGGCATGCCGGGTAAGGGGTACGCCGTCCTCGATACGCCGGAGAAGAAGCTCTATGCCGTGCTCGAGGACAAAAAACAGGTGGTGGTGATCGATCTCGATCGGGCTGGTGAGCACATCAAGGCGTTCGGCTCGGGCGTCGAACCCGGAGAGCGCGAGCCGCGTAAAGAAGGGCCGTCCCGTCCTCCGCCCAAGGTGACCAAAACGGGACGGAAAGACACCGTCGCCGGTTACTCCTGCGAGATTTGGGACATCGTGCCCGAGACGGGCGAGAAGCTGAGCGCCTGCGTGGCCAACGAGGGTGCGTCGTGGTTCCGGCTTCCACTCACCGGCATTCCCACCGAGCATGCGTGGGCGCTCGAGCTGCTCGATGGCAAGCACTTTCCGTTGCGCGGAATCGCCTACGACAAGGCAGGCGCCGAGAAAGCGCGCTTCGAGGTGACCAAGATCGACAAGAAGACCCTGGCGGCGACGCTTTTCGACATCCCGCAGGGGTACAAGGTCGTCGATCTGCAACAGATGTTCATGGCGCTCGGCGCGATGGGGGGCGCGCCGATGTTGGGGAAAATGCCGCCCGGTTTGCCGCCGGGGATGATGCCGCCGCAGATGGGCGTTCCTCCGCGCGGAGCCCCTCCGACTCCGAAACGCCCCTAGAACTACGCTGTCAGATTTTCGCTGCCCGATCGATCGTCGGCGTAGCCATGCCCGCCTCGCTGAATTGGCCGGTCGCGATCGGGCACACCACGTTCCGTTATGCTTTCGCGAGGGAGCGCGCGGCATTCATGTCCAAAAGGACGCGCTTGGCAGCGTTGTGCCCGGCGGCGCCGATGACGGACCCGGCCGGATGGCAACCCGCGCTGCAGGAATACAGGCCGTCGACGGGATAGGCGTAAGGGTGCCGATCGGCGAACCCGAGCGTGTTGTCGACGTGGTGAATGTGCCCGCGGGTGATCCCGAAGTGCTTTTCGATCTTCTGTGGGTGCAGGGCGAACGTGTCCACGACGAGTGACGAGGTCCCCGGAGCAAAGCGGTCGCAGATCGACAAGAGGTGCCGCACGTAGCGGTCCTCCTCTTTTTCCCACGTCGTCCCCGTCAGCTCGTAGGGGACCCATTGCACGAAGAGCGCGGCATTGTGGCGGTGCTCGGCGTCCTGCAAGGTGGGGTCGATCGACGAGTGAATGTACCACTCGATGCTGGGAAACTCCGGAAGCTTGCCGGCTTTGACGTCGGCGAAGGCGCGCGCCAGCTCGCCGATGACCTGGTCCTCTTCAGGAAGAAGATGGATCGTCGGGCCGAATTGGCCCCGATCTTCGGGCAAGCAGCGAAAGGTGGGGAGCTTGGCGAGGCACAGGTTCAGCTTGAAAGTCGTTCCGTCGTGCTTCATCCCATCGAGGCGGGCCAGGTAGTCGGCCGCGAGGTGCTCGCGACCGACGAGCGCCGCGGTACGAAACGGGTCGGCATTGGAGAGCACGACATTGGCGGCCAAGAAACGGCCGTCCGCGAGCTCGACCCCCGTCACACGTCGCGACGACACTTCGATGCGAGCGACGGGAGCCTCGGTCTCGATCTTCGCTCCTGCCGCGCGCGCGAGCTCGGCCAGACGCTGGGTGATGGTGCCCATCCCGCCTTGCACGATCATCCAGGTGCCCCCCGAGCCGGGGAGACGGCACATGTTGTGGATGAGGAGGTTCATCCCCGTTCCCGGCGTGTCGTACCCACCATCGAGGCCCGAAAAAGCGTCGGTGACGGCGTACATCGCTTTCAAGAGGTCGCTCTCGAAGCCGAAACGCTCGAGGTACTCGCGCGCCGTGCCGCGGCAGAGCCGCACGAAAGCAGAGCGCAGCTCGGGGCGAATGAATTTCTCCGCCGTTTCTTCGACAGAGACAGGTTCGGTCAGCCACGATGGCGCCAGATCGTCGCGCATGCGCCCGAGCTCGTCGTTCAATGCCGTATTGGCTCGCCAGTCGGCTTCGCTGAAAAAGCGAAGGAACTGCTGTCGCATCGCTGCGCTGTCCGATCCGAAGAGCAGGTAGCGATCGCCGGTCGTCGGAAGGAAGTAGTGCGGATCGCGGCGCAGGAGCGGCAACGCGAGACCCAGCTCGGACATGAGCTCAGGGGGCATCAAGCCGAGCAGGTAGGCGCCCGACGAGATCCCGAGACCGGGCGCCTTCTTGAACGGGTATTCCGTTTTGGCGGCGCCGCCGACCGCGCTTTTCTCTTCGAGAACGAGGACCTCGAGCCCGGCGCGCGCCAGAAGCACAGCCGCGACGAGTCCGTTGTGCCCAGCACCTACGATGATCACGTCGGATCGACTCGCCATGCTGCGGGCGAGTATGCCTCATTCTCGGCTCGCGCGTCGCGCGCGGTCCCGCCCGCGACGGCGGCGCCCGCCCCGCCTTTCGCGCTTACCCCCCGGCGCGACTTTTTTCGACGGACCGCAGGATGCGGCGCATGAGAAGTTCGGGGTCGAAGGGCTTTTCTACGTAGTTTTCCGCGCCGAGCTCCAGCGCCGAGAGCCGATGTTCATGCTCGCCGTGCGAGGAGTACATGATGATGGGAATCTGAGCCGCCCCGGGAAGCGCTTTCAGCTGCGCGAGCACATCGCGACCGTCGACGTCGGGCAACCCAATATCGAGCAGGATGACGTCGGGCTTGCGCTCGATTACCAGCGGCGCCGCTTCACCGCCGGTCATTGCGTGAATCACGTCGATACCGGCCGCGCTCGCCGCGCGATCGATCGTTCGATGGAGCAGGTGGTCGTCATCCACGACCAGCAAAAGGACCTTCGCCTCGCTCAACAGAGTACCCCCCCAACTTCTAAGGCTACAGGTGGTCGTCGCGTTTCGTCGATCGATTTTCTACGGTGCTGTCTCGACGGCCGCAATAACAAGCCATTTCGAAACCGCTCGAACCAATGTCCCGGCGTGTGTGCGAAGCGTGCACCTCCAGGCGTCCGTGTCCGCGCCCCTCAGGGGCGCCAGCGCGGCGACGCAGCGGCAGGCTCGTGGCGCGACTCCACGTTCCGAATACGCGAATCGAGGGTGGCGTCGAGGTAAGCGGGGCCGCGAGCCAGGCCTGAACGACAGATCTCGTAGACGTGCGGATCGAGCGTGCGCAAGGCGTCGAGATCGACGCGATCGGCGATCAGCGCACCGCTCGACGCTTTGACCGTCACCTTCATGCCGCTCGGGCTCGCGTAGAGCAGCACTTCGCGATCGCGCGTGTGCAGGGTTCCGAGCAAGCTTCGCGACGTCGCCATGGTCGATGGCTCGGAAGAAGCGGCGGGGGAGGGAGTCACCGCGCTGCTACAGGCGAAGCCGAGGAACACGATGGCGAGAGCGGCAGGCGGTTTCATGGGATTGAGTATAGCCCCGTCGTGGCGCTGGCTGCACGTACCGAAAGGTCCGCTATCGCTTGGTTTCTCCCTGCCGACAGCTTGCGGCCGAACGGGCGGCCCCGCTCGTCACGATCGCCCATGGCAACCGTGAAGCTCAGCGGGGCGCCAATCGCGGCTGGGCCGCGGCGACAGGGCTGACAAGGACCCGTCGCCGCGCGAGAGCTCGGCTTTGCTCCCGGCCGGTAAAAGGAGGAACCGGCGGCCCATTAAGTCCAATGGCTTCGACGCCACGGTGCGCGCCGTCGAGGCGCGTGTTTCTCCTCGCGTAAGTGGACGAGACTACGACATCCGGGTGGATTCTTCACCCGAAGATTGCGAGACGCATGCCGCGCCCGCGCGCTATGGTGCGCGCATCCCATGCCGGCATCTCGACCCGCGTCGGAGGCTCTCGCCACCGAGCGCCTCGACTACGACGACCCACTTCTCGTTGAGTTTCGCGCTCGTGTGAAGGCTCGATCCGAGCTCGAGGGCAGGGCGAGCGTTTTGCTCGATCGCACGGCTTTCTATCCTGAATCTGGCGGACAGATGGCGGACCGGGGGAAGCTCGGCGAGGTGAACGTCCTGGATGTCCAGATCAGCGCCGACGGCGCACTGCATCATATCGTGCAAGGCGAGCCCCCCGAGGTCGGCGCCGAAGTCGTGGGTAAGATCGACCTCACGCGCCGGCGCGTGCACATGGCGCTCCATACGGGACAGCACATCCTGTCGCGCGCCCTTTTGGACATCGCCCAGGCGGAGACCGTCTCCGCGCGACTCGGCGAAACGGCCTGCACCATCGACGTCGGCGTCGCCGATCTCCCCGAGCGCGACGTTGCCCGGGCCGAGGATCTGGCCAATGCCGTCGTCGATGGCGATGTCGTCATTCGGTCGTTCTTTCCCGACCCCGAGGAGCTGGCGCGCCTGCCGTTGCGGCGCGAGCCGAAGGTGAGCGACCGGGTGCGTGTGATTCAGATCGGCGATTTCGACTGGACGCCCTGTGGCGGCACGCACTGCTTGCGCTCGGCACAAGTGGGGCTCGTGCATATCGTCGGCGTGGAGCGCTACAAAGGCGGCACCCGCGTGACCTTCGGGGCGGGACGTCGGGCGCGTGAACAACTGGCCGGTGACTCGGCGCTGCTTCGCGGGCTCGGCCAGGAACTTTCTTCGGGCCCTCGCGACGTGCCGGCCGCGGTCGAAAAGCTGCGGCGCGAGCTGGCCACGGCGCGAGAAGCCCTCGGTCAGGCGCGGGCCCAGCTAGCGCAGCGAGCCGCCGACGAGATCCTCGCGGCCGCCCGCGCCCAAGGCCACGAAACGGTCATCGCTCAGCTCGACGGTGCGCCGGCGGAGTTGCTTCGCGCCGTGGCCAAGCGCGTTGCCGAGCTGCCGCAAGCGGTGGCGATCCTGGCGGGGCGCGACGAAGAAGGCGCGCCGGTCGTGGTGATGCGCGGCAGTGCGAGCGCCTTCGATTGCGGCGGTTTTTTGAAGCGTGCGGCGGAGGCGGCGGGGGGTCGGGGAGGGGGCCGCCCCGAACGCGCGGAGGGGCGAATTCCAGCGAACGTCGATTGGGCGGCTCTCGCCCGTTCGTTGCTCGACACGGCGGCCTCGCCGCATCCCAAGTAGCCCCCTCGCTGAATTGGCTGATCGCGATCGGGTATGGCGAAGAACTGACAGCGTAGTGCGAGCCGAAAAATTGGGCCGGCGTTCAACAAGCCGGGCCTGTTCCCGAGGCGCGGCGTATGATGCGCCCGGTCGCGAAGAGGAGGCGTTTTGAAACAGTCGAAAACGAGGACGCGCGTCGCCGTCGCGATCGTCCTCGCATGGATCATCGGTTGGCGCTTTCCCAACCCGGCCCGCGCCGCCGAGGTGGAAAGCGAGATCCCCTTCGTCTCACCGCACGCGGCGGCCGTCGAAATTCCGAGCGCGCCGAATGCGTGGGGCGGGCCGCGCACTGGCAATGAGACGACGCTTTCGGATCGCGTCGTCAAATACGAAATCGACGCCACGCTCGACCCCAAGGCACATACCCTCGACGGCGAGGAAAGACTGACTTGGCGTAACCGCAGCGACCGCGCTGTCAGCGCCGTGTACCTGCACCTCTACCTCAATGCCTTCGAGGGGCCGGGCAGCACCTTCTTTACCGAGTCGCGCCAGAATGCGCTCGCCTTTCGCAGCAACGTGCGCATCGACGATGGCGAGTGGGGCCACATCGATCTCAAGACCGTGCAACAGAACGGCGTACCCGTCCCCTGGCGCTTCGTTCACCCCGACCAGGGACCGGAGACCGATCGCACCGTGGTGCGCCTCGATCTGCCGACGCCGGTGCCGGCCGGCGGCAGCGTCACGCTCGATATCGCGTTTCACGACCAGCTGCCGCGCGTGATCGCGCGCACCGGGTACTTCGGAAGTTTTCACATGGTGGCGCAGTGGTTTCCCAAGATCGGCGTACTCGAGCTGCCCGGCGAACGAGGCGCGACGGCGCCCCGCTGGAACGTCCACGAATTTCACATGCACAGCGAATTTTATGCCGATTGGGGCGAATACGACGTGCGCATGACGGTGCCGAAGGGCTTCCAAGTTGCGTCCGCCGGTGAAGAGCAGGGGGCGCCCATCGCCAAGGGGGAGCTCGTCACGCATCGGTTCACGCAGAACGACATCCATGACTTCGCCTGGATGGCGGTCGACAATTTCGAGCCTCCGCTCCAAGCGGGCTACGACGGACCCGGCAGCCCGCACGTCAAGGTGCAAGTCTTCTATCCGGCGGAGTACGTCGCCAGCGCGCGGCGCGCGCTGCAAGCCACGCTCGATTCGATCAAGTGGTTCTCCGATACGCTCGGACCCTACCCTTACCGAACCTCGACCTGCATCATCCCTCCCTACAACGCCATCGAGGCGGGCGGCATGGAGTACCAGACGATCTTCACCGCCGACGGCTTTCTGGATGCCGAGCCGGACACGTTCCACGGCGTGGCGGTGGACTTCGTTACCATCCACGAGTTCGGTCACGGCTATTTCTACGGGCTCTTGGCGTCGAACGAGTTCGAAGAGCCGTTCCTCGACGAAGGCCTGAACGAATTTTGGGACATCCGCATGCTCGATGCGCGTCGAGAGCACGTCCACATCTCGACCCCCTTCCTCAAGATGCTCGGCTTCGACCCTTCCGGCGGCGGCTTCGCGCTCCAACGTATCGGGGGCGCACTCGACCCTCATCTTGCCGATCCCATCGGGCAAAATGCGTGGGACCGCGTTTCGACTCGAAGTTACGGCCAGGTCTATTCGCGCACCGCGATCGTGATGCACGACCTCGAAGCCCGTCTCGGCACCGAAGCCCTCGAGCGCGGATTTCGGGCCTACTACGCCAAGTGGCACTTTCGGCATCCGAGCACGGCCGACCTGCGGGAGGCCCTCGCCGAAGCGACGGGCAACCGGCTCGCAGTGGAGCAAGTCTTCCGGCAAAACGTCTACGGTGCCGAGGCCATCGACGATCGCATCGAGAGCTTGGTCAGCGACGAGCAGCTGCCCGAGCCGGGGATGATGGTCCGAGATGGCAAGTGGATCGAGCGCACGAGGGACGAAGTCGACAAGGAGATCGCAGCCAAGAAGAAGGCCTGGAAGCTCGCTCACCCGGACGCCAAAAAAGGCGAGGGTCCTTATCCCTTCCGCACCACGGTGACGGTGCGGCGCGATGGCGCGCCGGTGCCGCAGACGCTGCTCGTGAAATTCGAGGACGGATCGAGCGAGTCGGTGCGATGGGACGACGACGTCCGCTGGCGGCGGTTCACGTTCGTCAAGCCGATACGAGCAAAATCGGCGGAGCTCGACCAAGCCCGCCATCACTACCTCGACTACGACAAGCTCAACGACGGCAGGACGTTCGAGCCGGACCGCAGCGGGTCGCGGCGCTGGGGGCTCGATCTCTCGGCCGTCGTCGAGGTCCTCTACGCGCTCTTGGGTGCACTATGAACGAGCCACTGCGACGTCAGCCCGTGACGGCCATCCTCCGCGGCGCTCTGGCGGGCGCCTTCGCGTGGCGGCTGCTCACGCTTTTTACGACGACCGTACTCGTGACCACCTTGGTGGCCGCGTTTCCGGCGTGGCGCGTCTTTGCCAGCGTGCTCGACCGGTCGCCGCGGGCCAACGAGATCGCGCGTGCCTTCGATCTCTTGGCATTCCAAGACATGGGCATGGCGCTGTTCCGGGCGGCGGCTCCCGTGACCGGAGCCCTCACGTTGGGGACGCTGCTGAGCATGTTCTCCTGGCCCTTTCTCGCCGGCATGGCCATCGGGGCCGCCCGCGGGCAACGTCAGCGCACCTTCACGGAGGTGCTTGCGGGGGCCATCGCCTACTACACCCGCATGTTCCGCATCGGTGTCGTCGCCATCGTGCCGTTCGCGCTGGTCGGCGGGGCCGCCACCTTGGCCTATTTGGGCGCGCGTCACCATGCCCGCCAAGTGGTCCTCGAATCGCAGGCAACCCTCGGATGGCGCGTCGCGCTCGCGATCACGTTGACGGTGTTCGTCGTAGTGCACGCGACGATCGAGCTCGGTCGTGCCGCCTTCGGCGCCGACGACCACCTGCGATCCGGGTGGAGCGCCTGGCTGCGTGGCTTGCGTCTCGCGGCCCGACATCCGTTGCCTGTGCTCGGCGCGTACCTCGGTACCACGCTCGCGAGCTACGCCGTGGCCATCCCGCTCTTGATCGTTCGGCTGCGCGTCGGTGGACCGAGCGGCGCGGAGGTCGTGATCGGCTTCGTCCTTACCCAGCTAGCCGTCGCCTCCCTCGGATGGGGCCGCGCCGCGCGCCTGTTCGCCCTGACGGCACTCTCGCGATCGCACTCGCCGGCGAGCGCGACGCCGGCCGACGCGCCCGAGGCGGTGCCGAACGACGTCCGCGGCGTTCCCTCGGGATCCGTCGTATCGCGACCAGGGTCGGCGTGAGCTCCTAGCACGCCCCCTGCCGCGCACCGCCGACGTCGGGAGGCGGAGGCAATGCGCCCACCGCCTCGGCCATCGCCGCTCCGATGGCGATGATTCGCTCGTCGCTCCAGCGCGGCCCTATCAGCTGAGCGCCGATGGGAAGGCCGCTCGCCCCGAGCGCGATGGGCACGACCAGCGAAGGGGTGCCGGTATACGTGGAGAGGATGGTGGGATGATCGATGCAGGTGGAGGCAGAGGGCTCGCCGTCCACGTCGACCGGGCTTCCGGGCGGTCCGTGGGGAAACGCGGTGCAGATCGCGGCGGGGCAGACGAAGGTGTCGTAGTCGGAGAAAAAGCGCTCGAGGGCGGTGACGAAGCGATCGCGTTCTTCGAGGGCGACCCTGAAGTCGGAAGGTGAGAAGGCGCGCCCTCTCGCGCGCGCGGGAGGCGGCGAAGAGGCGGCGCGCGCACCGCTGCTGAGCAGGATTCGAAAGAGTCGGCGGAATGCGGTCAGAAGCTCCTCGAAACCGACGGGCTCGCGTGTTTCGACGCGCGCTCCGAGGTCCGATAGGCGTGAACCGAGCTGCTCGAGCGCGGTCCGGATCTCGCGCGCGCTCCGGATTCCGGCCACGGCCGGCGCGATCGCCACGCGCAGACCACGGATCTCCCGCTTGTCCGGGTCGAGCACCGGCACCGGAGTCCCCTCGGGATGGCGGGGGCCCGCTGCGGCCAGCAGTCGGAAAACGAGCGCGATGTCGCCGGCCGTTCGCGCCATCGGTCCCGCGGCGCTGAAGACGTGGTCGAGACGCGGCACATCGGGCGGCGCGTCGCTCTTGCCTCCCAGCGGGATGCGCGAACTCGTCGCGCGAAGACCGAACACGCCCGTGAAATGCGCGGGCATGCGGATGGATCCCGAAAGGTCGGTCCCGACGTCGAAAGGGGAAAGGCGGGCGGCGATCGCTGCCGCCGAGCCGCCACTGGAGCCGCCCGGTGTGCGCGACAAGTCGTAGGGGTTCGACGTGCGCCCGAACTGTTCGCTCGCCGTTTGCACGCCATTCGACATGTTGGTTTTGCCGAGCAGGATCCCTCCGGCGCGCTTCAGGCGTTCGGCGATGACACCGTCCTCTGTCGCAACGCGTTCGCTGGCCCGCGTGCCGAGGGATCCCGCCAGGCCTTCTGCGGCGTGCATGTCTTTGAGCGTGAAAGGTACGCCGTGCAAGGGTCCCCAATCTTCACCGCGATCGAGCGCGACGTCGGCTTCACGGGCGCGGCGGCGCGCGCCCTCGGCGTCGAGCCGGACGACGGCGTTGACGAGGGGGTTCACCGCTTCGATGCGGGCGAGATGCGCATCGACCACTTCCTCGGCCGACGCCGTTCGCGACCGGATCATCAATGCGAGATCGGCGGCTGAGGAGGCGGTCAAATCCATGGGGGAATCCTGGCTCGGGCGGATGCGTGCCGTCAAAGGCGACCGCACCAATCGCCTGGCAGTCCCGGAAAGTGCATCTTCGACGTTGGTTCGAGCGCGCGCGCTACTATACTCCCGTCGCGTGCAATCCCTCGACCGAGCAGAGAACTCCATGGCCGGCGTTCGCTTGGCCGCCGTCGAGCTCGAGGTGACCGCCGGGCCGGACGGCGCTTCCCGCTGGCGATCGCGCCGTGCGCTCGGCACGACGCCGCGCTGCGTTTCCGATCTGCTGAAACGCAGAGCCGAGCTTCACCCCGAGCGCGTGTTCCTCGCGGAGCGGGCGGGTAGCGGCTGGCGCACGCTGACGTACGCAGCTGCTCATGACGCCTCGGTCCACATCGGTGCGGCGTTGCTCGAGCGCGGTGCCTCGGCTGGCCGGCCGGTGATGATCCTTTCCGAGAACGGCATCGATCATGCGCTCTTGGCGTTGGGTGCCATGCACGTCGGGGTTCCGGCGGCCCCCGTGTCCTCGGCGTACGCTCTGCAATCGAGCGACCACGCGCGTCTTCGCAGCGTGGCCGCCGTGCTTCGGCCGGCGGCGATCTTCGCCTCGTCCCCCGCGCGGTTTGCCCGCGCCCTCGACGCCATGGGCCCCCAAGACGCCTTCCTCGTCAGCAGCGGGTCCACCGATCGCGGCGCAACGCCGATCGAGGAGCTGCAGAGGGCCGCAGTCGGCGCTGAAGCGAGTAGAGCCGCAGCGGCCGTCGGTCCCGACACGGTGGCCAAGATTCTTTTTACGTCCGGTTCGACCGGTGAGCCGAGCGGCATCGTGAACACGCAGCGCATGCTCACGAGCAACCAAGAAATGATCGGAGCCATGTGGCCCTTCTTGGAAGATACGCCGCCCGTAACGCTCGACTGGCTCCCGTGGAGTCACACCTTCGGTGGCAACCACAACTTCTTTCTGATCCTCCGCAATGGAGGAACCCTCTACATCGATGACGGCAGGGCCGCGCCGAAGCTCGTCGATCGCACGGCCGAAAACCTCCTCGCGGTCGAGCCCACGGTTTACTTCAACGTACCGCGCGGTTTCGAGTTGCTCTTGCCGCACCTCGAAACGAACGATGCGGTGCGCCGCGCATTTTTCGCGCGACTCGACGTTTGCTTTTACGCGGCCGCGGCGCTGCCGGCGTCGACATGGCGACGGCTCGAGAAAGCAGCGGAACGCGAAGGGCGCGACGTCTTTTTTACCACCGCGTGGGGCTCGACTGAAACGGCCCCGCTCTCGACGTCGGCGCATTTTCCGACACGAACGCCGGCGGTCATCGGCGTGCCCGCTCCGGGGGTCGAGCTCAAGTTGGCACCCGTCGACGGCAAGCTGGAGATCCGCGTGCGCGGTCCGCACGTGACTCCCGGGACGTGGCGAGCGGGAGGCGACATCGTGCCAGTGCGGCTCGACGGCGACGGCTTTCTTCCCACCGGTGACGCGGTCACCGTGGCCGACCCGGCGCGACCGGAGGCGGGACTCGTCTTCGACGGTCGCATCGGCGAAAACTTCAAGCTGTCGAGCGGCACCTGGGTTTCTACGGGGCGCGTGCGGGTAGCGGTGGTGAGCGCGCTCGCACCGGACGTGCAGGACGCCGTCCTCACCGGTCATGATCGCGCCGAGCTCGGGGCGCTTCTGTTTTGTCCGCCGCCACCCGACGACGGGGCGCGGCTCGCCCTGCGCCGGAGGATCGAAGACAAGCTCGCCGTTTACAACGCGGCCCACGCGGGTTCATCGGAAAACATTCGTCGCGCGCTGCTCGTCTTCGAGCCGCCCTCCCTCGATGCCGGCGAGACGACCGACAAGGGGTACATCAACCAGCGGCGCGTGCTGGAGCGCCGTTCCTCGCTCGTCGAAGCGATTTACGCTCCCATGCCTGTCGCGGACGTCTTGAGGCTAGAGAGCCCCGGCCTCACTGCTGGTCCGTCTTCCGCTCCGACGCGACGGCGACCCTGACGGCCGACTGCGCGCTGTCCACGGGCGGCAAGCCGAGCACGACCTGAAATCGTCGCTTCCCTGGCAAAACATCGTGCGACCACGCGTAGGCACGGGTCGCTTTTGCATGCCCGGTCACGGCAAACACCTGCACGTCGCCATCCCAGACCGTCTTCCCGTGGTGCGTCTCGACCACAGGCACCGAATGGAGCCATGTCGACTCGAGTCCGTGAAGCTGGCGTATCGCGTTCTGTAGGGCTGGGATGCCGGCCGGGTCCATGGCCTCAGCGTAGCCACCTTCCGCGGGTGCGTCATCTACGACGCGTACTTCACGCTGCAGCCGTACGGCTTCGTCACCGGCGTTTTCACGGGTCGGCCAGCCGCGAGATCGTCGAGCGCCGCGGCGACGTAGTTGACGAGCGATCCCCCCGTGGGCGCTTCTCCCTCGCCGTCGGGCGAGTTGTCGATCGCTCCCGCGTAGATCAAGACGCCATTCTTGTCGATCACGAACATGTTGGGCGTGTTGGTCGCGCCGTAAGCGTGCCCGACGACACCCATCTCATCGCGAAGAATCGGGTATTCCATGCCGAACGTCTTGGCCGCGTCGCTGTTGGCGGACGGCTCGAAACCTTGCTTGCCCTTGGACGAAGAATTGACGGCGAGCCACACCACGCCCTGGGCGGCGTATTTCTTGGCCGTGCCTTTGAGCGATCCTTTGCCGTGCGAGGCTTTCACGAAAGGGCACCCAGGGTTGAACCACTCGAGCACCACGACCTTGCCGCGGTACGAGGCAAGGGAGACCTCGTGACCGTCGAGGTCCTTGAGCGTGAAATCGGGCGCGACTTTGCCGACCGTGGCCGATCCGGCGGCAGGTGCGTTCGGGGTGGTGGCCGCGGCGAGGAGGGCGCCTTGCGACGCAGGCGCGGACGGCATCGCCGCGTCATTGGGCCGCTCGCGCGAACACGCCGCGAGACCGACCACGATTACCGCCGCCCACACCGATCCAGCCGAGAATTGACGCTGACTTCGCATGTTTTCTCCAACGTTCGTGTTTCGTTTCGCAACAGTCATACACCGAAACATCATGGCCGGCTTCACTTGCCGACCGACCTATCGAGCTCTTGTACCGAAGCGGGCACGGCGCGTCCCGCGTACATTGCTTCTCGCAATTGATGATACTCGCTGCTGCGGTGGAGCGCCGCATAGAGGCTCAGCAGTCCGAGCACGGCGCCATTGCGTGGATCGGGAAAAGCTTGCACCGAGCGGCGGAAGCTCTGCACGGCGTCGCTCGTCGATCCCCGTCGGTTTTCGACGAACCCTCGGATGAAGAGGAGCCGCCCCGTCGCATGCTTTGCGGTCGTGGGATCGAGAAGGTGTTCGGCTTCTTCTACCCACCGCAAAAGGTCGTCGGGGTTGCCGCGCTCGGCGAGCCCCTCCAGAAGGCCGATTTTGCCGTACAGATGGCGCGATACCGCGGCGAGAGCGTCCTGGCAGGGGCGCGGCGCCGGCGTGCGCGATAGGTGGACCAGCGGCCCGAGGAGCCTTCCGCAGTCGACGAGCAGTACGTTCATGTGATCGACGGTCCACATGTCGAGCGGCACCGGCTCTTGCTCGACCGCCCGGCAACGCTCGAGAACGCGCGGATCCAGCGTCACCGATGGTTCACCCGTGCGCATCACCTTCTTGAAGAGACCGTAGTCTTCCATCGGATAGCCGAGAGCAAGCTCGCCCGTGACGTACACCGGCCGATCGGTCCCTTGGATTAAGCGGCGGAAGGCGCTCACCCGAGCGCGATCGCTGGCGGGCGGGCGAAAGAGCCGGTTGGAAAAAACGAGACCCTTGTCGTTGTAGATCTCGACGTCGGGCCGACGATGCTCCACGCGATTCAGATAGCCAATGGGTCCGATGTCCGAGTCGGCAGTGGTGATGATGATGGCGTTGTTTTCCACGGCGCTGAGGACGGTCTCGGCGTAGTCGCGCGCCCAAGTGTACCCCGCGCGCCAGTTGCCTTTGCCATGGGCGACGACCGAAGCGACGACCACCGCGGCGCCGATGGCGATGGCAGCGGCGTCGGCAAAAACGATCGACCGCGCGGTGAGCCACCGTTCGACCTCCTTGATCCCGAGGCCGAGCCACAGGGCCATCACACCGTAGGGGAGCAGCGGATAGACCTTGAAGACGGCTTGCTCGATGAAACCGAAGTCGCGCTGGAGCAAGAGCAAGAGCACCAAGCTGCCGCCGGCAAACGAAAGAGCGAGCCCCCAGGCGACGTTCTTCGGCCAGCGGCGCCACTGCGCCGCGAAACCGACGGCGGCCAACGCTGCTCCGAGCGGGGTGAACTGCCACACCATCTCCTTGACGAGAAAGACAGCGAAGAGCACACGGTCGTGCCAGTCGGCGGTGGCGGTCGTATCGACGTCGGCGTACCCCGAACGAAGGACGAAGAAGAAAAAGCGCTCCAGCGAATCGAGTGGCCCGTAAAAGTTGATGCTCGGCTCCGTGTTCGAGCGCAAGAGGACGTAGGCGTAGGGAAGCAGCCCCGCGGCGAAGAAGGGAAGCGCCTTCCAGGCATCGCGCGCGGCTTCGCGGCGGCGGGGCCACAGCACGACGAGCACGCCAGGGAGCGACAGCAGGTAAAGAGGCCAGTGGTGACTCATCCCCAGCCCAATGAGAAGCGCGGCTCCCTCGAGCGTGCGCGCGGTCGGCGTGCGGGTGTAGCGGAGGACGAAGGCCAGCGTGAGAAAGAAGAAGAAGGCATTCAGACTGTAGACTTCGGCGATGATGGCTTGCGCCCAAAATTCGCGCGACACGCCATAGGCGAAGGCCACGGCGTAAGCGCCCCATCGGCTCGCCGTGAGAAAATGGGCAATGAAGAAGAGAGCGCCGCACGACAGCGCTCCGAACACGGCGCTCAGCAGATGAACGCGGAAAGCCACCGACCCGAGTGGAAGCAGCGTGAAGAGCTTGCCGAGCACGCTGTGGATGGGATAGCCGGGCGGATGCGAGATGCCGGCCACGTCGGTCGACATGATGAAGATTCCAGAGTCCTCCAGCGTGACGGTGCGGGGCGCGCTCGCCGCGTAGAGGATCAGCACCGCTCCCACGACGACGGCGACGTCGCGCCACGAAAAGGGGCCGCGCGTCGGCGCGTAGGGCGAAAGGCACGCGTCCGACGCCGACGCTCGCTCCGGCGCTGGTGTGGCGGGCGCCGCGCGAGGGGGGCGGGAATCGACGTGCGCGCGACCGGCTCGGCGTCGTGCCATGGCCAGCCCGTCAGCGGCGAGTTCGATCGGCCGGCACGACCGCGATGGTGGCCATCATCTTGGCGATGAGCTCCACGCCGAGGTCGCGGATGAAGGGTGCACGATCGAAGATGGCTCGAACGTAGTCGGCGTAGTCGGGACGACGGGGTTCATGACGCGAGTTGACTCCATCGTCCCAGGGCCAAAACGTACACGGGCGCCCCATGATACCTTCGTTCACTCGGTCCAGGCCGCAAAAAGTCAGAGCTCGCACTGATGACCACGGCCGCGAGGCGCTCGCCTTGCTAGTCGCAGCGCATGTCGGGTCGGTACACCTGGAAGATCGTGCTGCCGCTGCTTCCGCCCTGCACCGTGCCTCCGCCAGGGATGTAGATGATGCCGTCGATGAAGGCCGCGCCGGTCACGCCGTGGACGGGGGTCGGAAGGCGAGCCAGCGCTCTCCATTGGTCGGTCTTGGGATTGTAGACATCGTGATCGGGAAAGACGCCGTTCGGCTCACTGGCCGCACCCTCACCACCCCAAACGAAGAAGCAGCCATTAGCCGCGATCCCGTTGACGCCACCACGAGGTCGCAGCATGCGCGCACGCGGCACCCATGCGCCGGCGGCGGGGTCGAACATATCCAGTGAATCGGTGATGGGGTCGCTGAACGAGCCGCCGTTGTAGCGCCCACCGGCCACGTAGATCTTGCCGTCGATGGCGGCCGCCGCGATGTGGTTGCGATTGGGGTAGGTTGGCGGCAAGTCGGGGAGCACCACCCAACTGTTGCCGGGGATGTCGTAAACTTCGAAGGCGTTCTCGCCGGGTGGGCGCCCGCCGGCGATGTAGACCTTCTCGCCGACGACAGCAGAAGCTCCTGCGCCACGCGCCGTCGGCATGTTGGCAAGATCGGCCCACGCGTTGAGCCCGGGATCATAGGCGAGGGTCCGCGGGGTATCTCCCGAGGTCAATTGTCCACCGAAGCTATAGAGCTTGCCGTTGACGCCGATGACGACCGGATGATGCATGGCAAGTGGCAGCGGCGCGGCCATGGTCCACTGATCCATCTTGGGGTCGTAAATCTGGACGGACGCCTGCGGCACGCGGCTCGCTGGGTAACCCCCCAGCACGTAGATTTTGCCATCGAGCTCGGCGACCGCCATTTCCGAGTTCGCAAGCGGCAGATCCGAGCGCCGGCCGTACCCTCCCGGCGGCGGGTCCAACGCGTCGCCCGCGTCGATCGGCGGTGTCCGCGTATCGCCGGCGTCAACCATTCCTCCGCTGCCGGCCATTCCTCCGACGCCGGCCGTTCCTCCGCTGCCGGCCGTTCCTCCGGCGCCACCTGCTCCTCCGCTTCCTCCGGCGTCGGTCGTTCCTCCGGCGCCACCGGTCGAGACGTCGCTCGTGCCGCCGCCGTCCGGTGTTCCCGGCGGCGCGCCCCCCGTTCCCGCAGCGCCGCCGGTCGACGCATCGCTCGTGCCCGAGCTGTCGGGCATTTCCGGCGGCGTACCTCCCGTGCCTCCTGCGCCCGCCATTCCTCCTGCTCCCCCCGACATTCCCGTTTCGCAACACACCGCGTCGCTGCTGCAGCCGCAGACGAGAACCGCCGGCGTGAGCGCGGTGAATGCAACGAGTGCCGCGCGGTAGGCGCGACGCGCAGGCAAGAGCAACATCGAGGTAAGATCAGCACCGACGTTGTCGCCTGGCAAGCCACGACGGGAGGGTCGTAATGTCCAGGGGCGATGAAGTTCACGTCATCTGGGCTTCGCTCGTCGCCTGCGCGGATGATCGGTCTGGCTGCAAAGAGCGACCACAAGTTACCGTTACGTGTAGATTACAGAGACGATAACCGAGGGCTTTTCTGGAGAGACATGAGCTCGGCCCGTGTTGGTGCGATGCAGTCGATCTACGCCGAGATCGTGGCCCGCATGCCGTTCGGGGTCGCGGTTTGGCGTCTCGAGGACGACGACTGCACGCTGCGCCTCGTGGGAGCGAACCTGGCCGCATCGAGAATGCTCGGCGTCGATCTGGGAGCGGCCGATGGAAAGACCATGGGAGAGCTCTTTCCTTCTGCCGCCGAGCGTGAACGCATCCACGCGGAAGTGGCGCGCACGGGTCAGGACCGGAACCTCGGGCACGTCACTTTTCGAGGCCAGGACGACGGTCCGCGCACGGCGTCGGTGCGCGCGTTGGGTCTGCCCGGGCGGATGGTGGCCCTGATGTTCGAAGACGTCTCCGCCCAGGCGGAGGCCGAGGCCCGTCGGCGCGAGAGTGAAGACCGTTTCCGCACCTTGATCGAAAACAGCGCCGACGCCGTTTCGGTGACCGACTCCGGTGGGAACGTCGTCTTCGTCAGCGCCTCGGTGAAACAAGTGCTCGGGTCCACGCCCGAGCAGCTCGACCACCGAACCGCTTTCGATTTCGTTCATGACGATGACGCCGTGCGAGCCCGTACGCATCTCGCCAGCGCGCTGGCGCGCCCCGGCGTGCCCATCACGACGCTGCTGCGCGCGCGACATCAGGACGGCAAGTGGCGGTGCATCGAGGTCGTCACCATGAATCGGCTCGAGGATCCTGCGCTCCGCGGCGTCGTCACCAACTTCCGCGACGTGACCGAGCGCGTCCGATCGGAAGAGGCGCTGCGGCGCATGGAGGCGCAGCTGCTCCAGACGCAGAAGATGGAAGCCATCGGCAAGCTTGCCGGCGGCGTGGCTCACGATTTCAACAACCTTCTCTCGGTCATCCTCGGCATCAGTTCGCTCTTGCTCGAAAAGATGGAACCCGATCATCCCATGCGCGCGGACCTGTCCGAAATCAAGCAATCGGGAGAGCGGGCGGCTCGCCTCACGCGACAGCTCCTGGCGTTCAGTCGGCGGCAGATGCTCGACCCCCGTGTGCTCGATTTGAACGACGTTGTTGTCAGCATCGACCGCATGCTTTTGCGCGTCGTAGGCGAAGACATCGAGCTCAGCGTGGTCGCTGGTCCACGGCTGCAAAGAGTGCGCGTCGATCCGGGTCAGATGGAACAGGTCATCATGAACCTGGTCGTGAACGCACGCGACGCCATGCCGAGAGGGGGCACGCTCACGCTGGAAACCGGCAACGTCGAGCTCGACGAGACCTTCGCCCGCGAGCACATCGGCGTGACGCCGGGTCCTCACGTCATGCTCGCCATTACCGACACCGGCGTGGGGATGGATGACGTCACGCAGTCGCGCGTCTTCGAACCATTTTTTACGACCAAGGCCACCGGCAAGGGGACGGGGCTCGGGCTTTCCACCGTGTTCGGCATCGTCAAGCAGAGCGGGGGGACGATCTGGCTTCACAGCGTGCCCGGCCGGGGAACGACGTTCAGGGTCTACTTTCCGGCCACTGCCGAAGGACCGCAGCCGGTGCGACCGGTCCCCCAGGCGCCGAGCTCGCGCGGCAACGAGACCATTCTTCTCGTCGAAGACGATGCCACGGTGCGCGCCGTCGCGCGCGCTATCCTGAGCAGCCGCGGCTACGACGTCATCGCCGCCGTCGACGCGGCAGAGGCGCTCGCGGTGTGCCGTGAGGCCGGCCAACCGATCCATCTGCTCCTCACCGACGTCGTCATGCCGCGTATGAGCGGACGCGAGCTGGCCGGGCGCATTGCCGAGATACGCCCCGCCATCAAGGTTCTCTACATGTCGGGCTGTACGGAGGACACGGTTATCCATCACGGCGTCGACGAAGGAATCGCCTTCTTGCAGAAGCCCATCACGCCGCGTGCGCTCACCCAGAAGGTCCGTGAAGTGCTCGATTCCTCGTGATAGCGTGCACCGGTGCGGCGGCGGCTTTCGGGGGAGCCATCACCGCCGCGAGAGAATACGATGCCGGAAAATCGCCCGTTCACGTTCTTCGAATACGCCGCGTGCTCCACCTGCCGCAAAGCCAAGCGCTGGCTCGACGATCACGGCGTCGCCTACCGCGCGGTGCCCATCGTCGAAAGCCCGCCCGCGCCCGACGAGCTGTCGCGGCTCGTCGACAAGAGCGGCCTTTCCATCGAGCGATGGTTCAACACCAGCGGGCAGAGCTACCGCGCCTTGATGGCACGGATGGGCAAGGAGAAATTCAGCACGCTTGCCCCGTCCGAGAAGCTCCGTCTTCTCGCGGCGGACGGCAAGATGATCAAGCGCCCGGTGCTCGTCGCCGGCGGCCAGGTGATCGTCGGCTTCGACGAGTCGCGCTACGCGTCGCTCGCGCGAGCATGACGGCCGCAGCACGCCGCGCAGGTTAGGTCTCGTAGTCGATCATCCGCACGCCGCGGGCGGCGCGATCTTTTTCCGTCGCTTGGCGGAGTTGCTCGTAAAGCGCGACCACGTCCGTCTTGATCTCGGTGATCCGTAGCTCGGGGGTCGTCTTGTCGAAGGTCTTGAGAAGGAGGTTGCCGCTTCCCAATAGCCGCTGGAGAAAGGGGCGGTCGACGGTGTAGTCGTTGACGCGGTAAAGATCGATCTGCTCCATGCGCTTGGAGAGCACTCCCGTCTCTACGACGATGCGCCGGGTGGTGATGCGATAGTGAACACCGAGCGCGCGCCACCACCGCGGCAAGAGCCAGAGACCGAGGGTCACGATGATCAAGAGGAGCACCCCCACGCTCGGGATCAGTGCCGGTCGGCCATCGAACAAAACCTCTTCCTGCTGGGTAGGTGACTCGGCCGCGCTTTGCATGTGGGTCGATGAGAGCCGCAGCCTAACAGCTGTGTACCGGCGCTGGAAGCGGCGCCGGGCAGAGGGCGGGGGAGATCGCCTTTCCCGGAACCATCAGGCTGCCCGCGGAAGCGGGTGGACACCACCCGCGCGGTGCCCATCCGACCGGGCACCGTGCCCAGCTTCGGCTGGTCGCGCTTCGCCATTTCAGCGATCGAGCCAGAAAATCTGGGCATGAAACACTGGCACGCCAAGTGCGTAGGGAGCAAAGGAGGCTGGTGATGCAACCGAACGTGATGCTCAGGCGAATCGCCTATTGGGTCTATGGGTTGCTCGCCTACGGCGCCTTTCTGGTCACGATTCTCTACGCGATTGGATTCGGGGGAAACTTCTGGCAGGCCTTCGGATGGGAGGGGAGCGGCTGGCGCAGTATGGACGTGGGACCGAAGGCGCCGATCGAGGAGGCCATCGCCGTGGACGGGGCCTTGCTCTGCCTTTTCGCTCTACAGCACAGCGTGATGGCCCGCGTGGGGTTCAAGCGATGGTGGACGCGTTTCGTGCCACCCGCCCTCGAGCGCAGCACTTTCGTGCTGGCGGCGAGCCTCTGCTTGGCGCTGCTTTTTTGGCAGTGGCGCCCCCTGGGATCCACCCTCTGGCAGGCATCGCCCGGAATTTCCAGTCTGGTGCTCATCGGTGTGTCTCTCGTCGGATGGACGATCGTCGTGCTTTCCACCTTCATGATCGACCATTTCGAACTGTTCGGATTGCGGCAGGTTGCCAGCGCTTTCCGGGATCGCCCGCATCCCGGCATCGGATTCGCCACGCCCGCCTTTTACCAGGCGGTGAGGCATCCCATTTACCTGGGATTCATGATTGCGTTCTGGGCGACTCCGGTGATGACCGTCGGCCACCTTTTCTTTGCGGGCGCCACGAGCGCCTACATCCTGATAGCCATCCAGCTCGAGGAACGCGACCTCGTGGCACGCTACGGCGACGCCTATCGCGCCTATCGCCGGCGAGTGGGAATGCTGCTTCCCTTTCCTCATCGTGGCCCGGCGGCGCAGGCCTCTCGTCCGCAATCGTCCAAGCCCACGGTTTGACGGGACGGCAGCCGTTCGCGCGCGTTGGTCTTTTCGGATAGCGACGTGCTCGAAGTGCCGCGATGGGCGTCGTGTCAGCATCATGTCAGCACGATGTCGGCAAGAAAGCGGCGCCGCGCGCGAATCGAATCGCCGCACGAAAATGTGGCGAATCAGCATGAAAATTTGGCCGTGACCAGCGCGCCGTTGCCAACGCGCAACGTCAAGGCTGTGCGTACCAATTACTGCCGCTCGAGAAATCCTTCACCTTGGTCGATTCCTGCGCGCGGCGCGCGAGGGCCAGCGTGATGAGCCGTGTGATGAGCTCGGGGTAAGGTACCCCCACGGTTTCCATCAACTTCGGGTACATCGAGATACGGGTGAAGCCGGGGCAAAAATTGATCTCGTTGAGATAGAGCGTCCCCGTTTTTCGGCAGAGAAAAAAATCGACGCGCCCCATGCCGTATCCGTCGAGGCTCTGAAAAGCGAGGGCCGCTGCGCGCTGCAGCTCGTCCACTTGCACGGACGAGAGATCGGCCGGCACTTTGGTGGAGCTCTTGCCGCCCACGTACTTGTCGTGGAAGGTGTAAAACTCCTCGGCGACCAGCACCTCCCCCGGCACGCTCACCAGCACTTCGTCGCCGCCGAGCACGCCGAGCTCGATCTCGCGTGCATCGATGGCGGTGTCGACGATGACGCGACGATCGAATCGAAATGCCTGCTCGATGGCCGGCGCCAGCGCATCCTCCGACTTCACCTTGGCGACGCCGATGCTCGAGCCGAGATTGGCCGGTTTGACGAAGAGCGGGCTCCCGAGCGGCCGCACCTCGTCCATCACCTGACGCGGACTCTTGCGCCAGCGCGTCTCGGTGATCCCAAGAAAGGGCACGGTGGTAAGGCCCACGCTCTGCCAGATCTGTCGCGCGATCCATTTGTCCATCCCCGCCGCGAGCGCGAGAACCCCGGCGCCCGTGTATGGCCGGCGGAGAAGCTCGAAGTAACCTTGAATGCGCCCGTCCTCGCCGCCCGCGCCATGGATCACGGTGAAAAAGACATCGGGCAGCGGAGCTGTCGTGCCGCCGTCTTCGAGTGGCAGATAGGGAATCGATCCGCGCAGCGGCTGCTCACCTGCGGTCAAGCGCGCAAAGGGATCGCCGTGCACGAGCCACACGCCGTTGCGCGCGACACCGATCGGCTGCACATCGAAACGATGGCGATCGATGACATCGGCGATGCTGCGCGCGGTGGCGATACTGACCTCGTGCTCGGGACTCTCGCCTCCAAAGAGAAGGCCCACTCGAATTCGCGCGGAAATGGATTCTTTGGCGTTGGACGACACGGAGCGAGACTATAGCCACTGCCTGTATGCACGACATGACCATTTCGATCACAAGGCGACGCAAAAATGACGAACGGATCGCTCGCGCGATCGATGTCGTTGCGAGTACGGCAACGAGCGCAGCGTCGTTTTCTCCACGAAAATCCAGCGCATTCTGCCCTCTGCGGACAATCACAGTAGCGCTGTCGAGTTTGTTTCGAATTTGCTTCGCGTGCGCAGACCGGCGTAGGTTTTTGAGCTATTGAAACGACGAAGAGCAACCCTGAGCCGAAGGGAGAGCAGCTAAACTGCTTTCCCCACGGCGGGCTCTCGCACATTCCCGCACCGACGGAGGGTTCTATGATCGCCAGTCGAAGTCGAGTATGGCTGCAGCACTTTTCCGCAGCCGGCGTTTTGGTTGCGCTCGCGTCTTGTTCGAGCAACTCCTTCACGCCCGAGCCTCTCCTCGAAGAGGTCGAGCCCGGCGCGGTTTCCGGAGAGCTCGCGGTCTACATCGCCGACTTCGATGACGGCACGACCGAGACCCGCTACATGCTCAAGAACGCGGCCGGGGAGGAGACGAAGCTCCATTTCAGCAAGGAGCCGGAGGTCGCCCCTGGATCGCGCATCCACGTCTGGGGCGGCCCGAATGGCGACGGGATTCGCGTCGAACAGTACAAGGTTGCCGCGCGACGCGCTGTCGACATGGAGTCGCAAGCGCAGCCGGTGATCAATCCGGCGCCGCGAGCGCCTCGCATCGTCTGTCCTGCGCTCGTGCAGATCAGCGGCGGCAGCAGCACCACCATCACCCTCGACAGCATTTCGAAGCAGTTTCACGTGGGGCCCAAATCGGTCAACGCGTTCTACATCGAGAACTCCTATGGGCAGGACAGCCTCGGCGGCAAAGTGTACGGCCCGTTCGACTACGCGATGACCACCTGCGACACGAGCGGCCTTACCGCCATGTTCAAGCCGATGGTCAAAGCGCTGGATCCCACCTGCCAGCAATTCAGCTGGGTCATGGTGCCGAAGACTGCCTGCTCCTGGGGCGGCCTCGCGCAAGTGGGTAACCCGACCAAGCCCTCGCAGGACACTTGGTACAATAACTCGATCGGCTGCGTCGTGACCGTGCAGGAGCCGGGGCACAACTACGGCATGAACCACTCCTCGTCGATGACGTGCACGGGGGGGGCGCCCATCGCCGACGACATGTCGACCTGCACGCACAACGAGTACGGCGATCGCTTCGACCCGATGGGCGGCGGCTGCCGTCACATGAACGGTTACCAGAAGTGGTACCAGGGCTGGATGCAGAAGTGTAACGGCGTCAAGAGCGGCAAATCCGGCACGTACAACCTCATGGCGTTCGAGCCGGCGTGCAACGGCCTCCAGACCTTGGAGCTGCCGTTCCCCAACGGCAAAACCCGCTTGTTCTCTCGTCCGGCTGGCGGCGGCGGTAGCGCAGGCATGGACACCCTCACGGCCTGGTACCTCGAGTATCGAACGCCGGTCGGTCTTTTCGACGGCAGTGCAGCGGGCGGTAGCGCTCTGACGCCGCAAGTGCTCGTGCACGTCGGTCCCGACGCGACCGCGACGTCGAAGGGCGGCGGGCCTCACATGTGGCTCGTCGACGCCTCGGCTACTGCCAAGGCCGGCACGCTCGGCTCGAATCCGGGTATGGTCGCGGGCGGCACCTTCAGCGATCCCGCGGGTGGTCTCACCGTCACCGTCATGTCGATGGATGCGACCAAGGCGGTCATCAACGTCCAATACACCACCGATACCGGCGACGCGAAATGCGCGGACGGGACGGCATTCACGCCACCCGGCGACGAGACTTGCGCTGGACCGGTATCCGACGCCGGTCCGCCTCCTCCGCCGCCCGAAGGTGGGGCGGCGGGCAAGGCCGGCGCAGCGGGTGCGGCCGGTGCCGCGGGCAAAGCTGGCGCGGCCGGTGCCGCGGGTACGGGCGGTGCCGCGGGTACGGGCGGTGCCGCGGGCACAGGTGGCACCGCTGGCACGGGTGGCGCGGCCGGCGCTGGCACGGCTGGCACGGGCGCTGCCGGCACGGGTGGCGCTGCTGGCACGGGTGGCGCGACCGGCGGCACGAGCGGCACCGGTGGTGCGACCGGCGGCACAGGCGGCACGGGTACCGCTGGCTCGACAGGCACCGGCGGCGCCGGTGCGACGGGCGGCGCAACCGGTGGAACCGGTGGCGGAGATACCGGCGGCACGACGGGCGGCCGGACGCCTACCGGCGGTGGCGGTGGAGATGACCCCGGTTGTGGATGCCGCATCGCCAGCCCGTCCACTGACGGTAAGCTCGCTGGCCTGTTCGCGCTCGGTCTCGGAACCGTGTTCGCATCCCGCCGCAGACGGCGGCGGTAATCCCGCGTAGTAGAGAAACGGAGCACCCGCATTCGGCGCGGGTGCTCCGGCGTGCCACGCTCAGTCCATGCCTTTGCGCTGCACCGTCCATTTGCCGTCGGAGCAGAGCGCGCAGTCGCGCCGTAGAACCGTTCCCGCGCACCCGAGTGCGGCTGCGAGAAGCCCTGCAAGTGCCAGGTCAGGGCGACATGACGCGCAGGTGGGACCGTCGTGCCGGGCGGTCCCCGCCTTGGCGGGCGCCGAGCAGGCTGCCGGGCGCGGCGATGTCACGATCCTCGGCGTCGCGACGTCTCCCCTGTGGCGCTCCGGACCGGAGCGCCGGATGAGGAGCTCTTGATGACCATCGCCCTCTGGATCGCCCAGGTCCTGGTCGCCGTGGTATTCCTGTTCTCGGCGGCCACCAAGGGAACCTGGTCCAAAGAGAAACTTCTGGCCAAAGGGCAGACGGGTGTAGCCCCCGTGCCACTGCCACTGCTCCGGCTGATCGCCCTCGCCGAGTTGCTGGGCGGGATCGGGCTGATCGCCCCCTGGTGGACCGGCATTGCCCCGTCCCTCACACCGCTGGCCGCGGTCGGGCTGGGCATCGTCATGATCGGCGCCGCAACGGTGCACCTGCGGTTGAGGGAACCCCGCACGGCGCTCGGAAACCTGGCAATCCTCGCGTTGTGCGCGTTCATCGCGATCGGCCGCTTCACGGCGCTGGGCTGAGCCGGTCGGTTGAGGCGCCTAGCTAGGACTATCGAATCGGCAAAAGCAGGAGGGTCGAACGCGAGAAAGGCGGGGTGGCCCGAGCGAAGGGAGCGCCGCTCGGGCGTCACCTCGCGAACGGAACCGAGCAGGCCCCTGGGCAAAGAGCAGATCCAGTGACGAATGGACACCGCTGGGAGCACGCGCCGCTCGAGGTGCTTGGCCGTGTCGGCCATTCGATGACCGAGGCACGAGGGGCTAAAACCTCGGCGGTTGCAGCTCAGCGCGACGAGCTCTGCGTGGCCACATTTTCGGCAGACCAGATGCAATCAGCCCCCATTCTACGAGGCCAGGCCTACCCGCGCCGTGCGCACGGCTCCCGGCGCGTGCAACGTGGCCCACACCCGCCCATCCTCGCGAAGCACATGCCGTGTGTGCACCGCTGAGCTGTCGAACAGTTGCCTTCGTCCTAGCGTGCAGACCGGCCGCAAAGAGCTCCACGAGCACCGCCATTGCGCAACCACCTGCAGAACTGGCGAAAGTGGCGGAGCCGTGGCCTCGTTGAAGTCTTTGCCCGACGACATGCAGCCTCCAGACGGCTTTCAGTTCGTTCATTGTCGATGTTTGTCGGTTCGCCGACGCTTCACTTGATGCGCGAATTCGTACCTTCGTAACGCGGTTCGATCTGGCCGATCGGATGACGCGCTCCGATGCAGTCGTCACGACTCATCGTTTGCCGCTGCTGCCGCTGCTGCTCGCTCTTCAAGACGTATAGCTTCTTCGCTCCGTGCGGGTCTAGCTGAAGCCTTATGTTAAGTGCTTTCTGTTAAGTGCTTTCTTGCGCGCAATGAACCGCTCCATTCCCCCGGCCGGTGCGGCAAATCTGCCCGTCCAGACGAGTGCTGAGAAACGCAGGACAAGCAACCCGCGAGCCAAAGTTCAACAGGACACTGCGTTTTCGATTAACAATTAACAGGAGCTATTAACACACGAGATCCGGATCCAACGGCCCATGGTGCTCATGACCGCAATCTATAGAGTGAAGCGCCTCCGCTTCATTGGTGTCCACATCACACGGGAGGTGGCAATGGAAACAATTGCGTATCAGTGTCGTGTTATCTCACGCCGACAGATTGTCGCTGTGGCCCTAGCGATAGCCACCGCTAGCGCCTGTGGCGCCCCCAATCCGGTTACCGACGTGGCCGGGTCTGGGGCGCCACTGGAAGGAGGCAAAGGAGTCGTTTCGAGCACCATTCATGTTGGCGATTTGATTCGGCGCCCGCTCGGAGTGCCGCCCGATTACGTCGTAACGCCTTTCGGTCTCTTTCATCCGACGTGCTTCACAGAAGTGCCAAGCGGTTCGGAACTTCTCGCCGATGGCACAGTCGTTTATCCGAACGGGGCGACTTTGTCGCGCGAGCCTTGTGGACACGCCATCTACGACAAATTGGGTCGAATCACCTCGCGAGATGGCGCTCTCAATAGCCTCCCTCCGCCACAGGTGAACGGCTGGGTGGAATCGGGGCGCACCATGGTCAACCCGCCGGCGGGCTACTTTAATGCTGGCTTTCTGGTCCCCAATTCACCGCCATCTTCCGGCGCGCTCATCTATATTTTCCCAGCTTTGCAGGACTCACCGCTGACTCACATCATCCAACCGGTACTCAGGTGGTGGTTCGGCTGGACCGGCGCGTCCTGGCACGTGGACACCTCCAACAATGCAACCAAGAGTGCGGATATAGCCGTCAATCCGGGGGATGATATTGTCGGGGCCATGAGCGGGACGAATTGCAACGCAGGCACCGGCGTCTGCTCAAACTGGCAAACCTCCTTCATTCACGCAGACACGCCCAATCCCCACCCGAATTCGATATTGTTCACTACGGCGAGCGCACCGTATACAGACGTCATCGGTGGCGCACTCGAAGCCTATGTTCTCGATTCGTGCTCGCAACTTCCCGCGGCAGCGGAAGAAGTGTTCGACGGTATAATGTTCGACGTGCAGAATCCGATGACGATGCGGTTCCCGAGCTTTAGCGCGGAGGTGATCGGTGGATCTCCCTCCTGTTCCTATGACGTGACGACGCCATTCAAGGGAGACGTGACGCTACACTGGTCCAATTGATTGTGCGTCCCCAGACGGGATCCGTACGCGTAGTGTAGCGTGCCCTTCACCACATTTCGGCACCGATCGGGTCGAAGAGCCGACTCGGAACGCCGGCCCTTTCCTCATTCGCCCGCCTCATAATGCTATATCCCTCCTGTGTCCGGCGCGCGATGAGGCTTTTACAGCAGCAACGACTCCTACTTAACAATTAGGATGCAAGCCAGCGTTCCGTGTGAATCGTGGATCGCGGTTAACACAAGACCAGCGTGCTTTTGCCTAGGCGTTAGCGCGTCGAGATGTGGCGACTCGCGGGCGGGCCTGGACTTATGGAGCGAGAGCGAAAAACGGGCAACGGCTGGTGCGCTCGAGGCGAGCGCACCAGCCGCGCCTATCCGTATTGTGGGCACTCCTCCGCGCGGGCCTACGATGCCAAGGAGAACCCTTCTCCGGTCATGAGCGGTTAGGAGACCGCGGGGTCCTATGGGGAGCGTGGCGCATTCAGCCGGCACTCCGTGATATTTCCCTCTAGAGATAGAGCTGATGAGCATCTGCGGATCGAACCAGGGGTGCGCATGGCCCATCATCTATCGAACCGGGCTTCTCTGCATGACGGTCCAGCTCAACATCACGTGCAAGCGGCCCGCTGCTGTTGGCAAGAAGCTTCGTCTCGTGACGAAGGAGCTTCCCTCCGATTCCAAGAGTCAGCGAGCGTTCAAAGCGGGGGGAACGTTGACCGATGAGAGCGGTGCGGTCGTGGCAACCGCTGAAGCGATCTATGTCCCGCTCGACCCCGCCGCCTCTTCGGAATTCTTCTGCCGTATGAGCTTCGAAGGGTCGGGCGTCTCTGCGAGCCACTTCGAAGGGCGCGCGGCGGCCAAAGGCGCCGATGGCTCGTAGCACACCGTCGTGATTGCGTCGGCACAAGGTCTCCATGGACGGCGCCTCCGTAGCTTCGAACGAGTCGGTGCCATGTGTCTCGCCGTCTTCGTTTCTGCGCGCTGCTCACCGTCGCCGGCAACGAGATAGTGGAGACACGCCGACAGCGGGCGGAGTTCGCCCGACTCCTGCCGCCACCGGAACACCGGTGGGAAAGAAGATGGGCAAAAGGCGCGAAACGAGCGCGCTTGTTACTCGCGCCGGCCTCGTTCTATCGTGCGGGCATGCAGTCCGCCGCGCGCCTCGCCGTCCGCATCCGGATGGCGTGGGTGCGCGCGGTTCTGCGGATGTGCGCGGTGCTCTGCCTCGTGACACTCCGAGAAGCGCGTGCCGAAGAGGCGAGTCCCGCGGTGCGAGTGACCCCCGCCGCGGCAGCCGGCATCTGGACCTTTGCCCAGCTCGTTCCGAGCCCGCTCTACGTCGCTGGCTCCGATCGGGTGGGGGCCGGCGTTCGCTGGCAGATCACGCCGTTCGTCTACGCCTTCGGCGTCGCGGCCAAGCCCCTGCGCGCGTTCGTTATCGAGCCGGTGGCCCGTCACGCCGGCGCCATCGAACTGTACGTCTCACCGGAATGGGCCTGTTGTGCGCCGGGCCAGGCTACGAGCTGGATCGCCCGCGGCGGCGCTCGCCTCTACCTGCCCCTCGTCGGTCGAGGCGAGGCGCTGACCGGATCGTTGGGCGGTTCGTATTACCGCGCCGGGGACGGGAACGGCGCCTCCATCGAAGCCGGGCTGCACGTCCTCTTTGGCATGCTCGGGTTGACGGTGACCGTCTCCCCGCGACTCACCGGTCGCGAGGTCATCAGCGCCCTGCAGATCCGCTATTTCTAATGGCGCCCGCCCGCTTCTTGTTCCCACTTTCCCTTTTCCTGGGCAGCTGCGGCTTCATCGGGCGCACGCTGCAACGTAGTTTCGCGGTGCCCTCCGAGCCCGCCAGCATTGCGCACAAGATTCGCGATCCGCGCCGCGCCGATGCGCGCCTTTCCGTGCTCTGGATCGGGCACGCCACCGCGCTCG
>DATHES010000106.1:0-4414 GCA_035318465.1 Polyangiaceae bacterium | reverse complement strand
AAGCGTGGCAACTCACCGGAGCACGGAGAACCGCATGAACGTCGACGTGATGACTCAGATTGGCGCAGTGAACCGCGAGGTCAGCGACCGCGACCACGAGGGAAAGGTTCGCCGCGTGGTCTCGGCAAGCCGGACCTTCGCGACCTCGCCCGATGACCTGTGGGAGGCCATCACCAAACCCGAGCGACTGGCGCGCTGGTTTGGCTCCGTCTCGGGCGACCTGCGCCTCGGCGGCAGCTTCCAGATCAAAGACAACGCCAAAGGCGAGGTCACCGCGTGCAAGCCGCCGGAGATGCTGGCGGTGACGTGGAGGATGTTCGGGGACGAAAGCTGGGTGCAGGCCCACCTCTCGTCCTCACCCAACGGCGGAACGCTCCTCAAGGTCGAGCACATCCTCTCGCGGCGCCTCTTCGACCGGCTCTACTGGTCGTGGTACGGCGCGGGCGCGACCGGCGTGGGTTGGGAGCTGTGGCTTTTGGGGCTTGACCAGTACGTCGGGTCCGGCGCACCCACCACCGACGATCTCGAGCGCTGGCGCGTGACCGACGAGGGCAAGGATTACCTGAAGCGGGCGACGCACGACTGGGCGCGCGCAGAGATCGCCCATGGCGAGCGCGAGGCGAAGGCGATGAAGAGGGCCGCGAGGGCCTGCACGTTCTACAGCAAGCTCGCGGCGCACTGATGCATGCGCTCGACATCCTGGGCGATCCCGTCCGCAGACGAATCCTCGAGCTGCTCGTCAGCGGCGAGCAGACGTCGGGCGCGGTGGGGGACGTCGTGAACCGTGAGTTCGGGATCTCCCAGCCCGCCGTGTCTCAACACCTCAAGGTCCTGCGCGAAGCAGGCTTCGCCACCGTTCGGGCCGACAGACAACGGCGGCTCTACGCCATCGACTCGCGCCCGCTGGTGGAAGCCGTGCAATGGCTCGATCAGTTCCGCGCCTTCTGGCAGCACAAGTTCGACGCGCTCGAGACCGAGATCGCGCGCGGCAAGCGCGAGCGGCGTTCGGCGAAGTCCGCCGAGAGGAAGCAGTCCGCCGCCCGAAAATCGGGGTGAACACGTACGCCGCGTCTCCAACCAGGGCAACCAGTCAGGCCCTCTGTGGCGGCCTGACGACACGTTTCTTTGCCGCACTCACAACGTCCTCCCCGGCCAAGCGGGTGGCACCGCCTCCCGCTGTTTCCATCGCACGTCGCCGATGTCGAGCACACAAAAGCGAGGCGCGTCGTCTCCGCTCACCACGGCGACGATGACCAAATCGTCGTCATTCACCGGGCGTTCGCTAATTGTTCGCGCCAGCACGGTCTGCCCGTTGCGCTTGAGTTCCGCGACGACGTGTCGTCGGTGATAGACGATATGGGCAGCCTGTCTACGAATCCAAAGGACCGCGATGCCAGGATGTTTCATTCCGCACGCGACGAGCAGTGCCCACGCCATTTCATGGGCGAGACCGGTATGCGGCTCGAGTCGTAGCCGCTGGAGACCGCATCTCGGAGGCGGACGATTGGACGCGGAAAATCGGATCTTTCTGCTCATAGAACGCGACTCCCCCAGGGTTTCTTCCACGTCCAGACCAGCGAGCTCGATCACCGCGTGACAAAGCGCATCCAGCCCGTTGGGCGAGATGCCGCTCCTCGGATCCCATTCGGTCATTGATCTCAAGCAGCGAACCCCAGGCACAGGCCCAAGCGTACTGCTCAATGGTCAATCAGCCCCGTTGTGTTGGGCGCTCGTTGCGCGTGGCCTCGTTGGGTGGTGGCGATTTCGGGTTGTCGTTGCTCGATTCCCGTGCGGCGCATTGAACCTCCCGCCGGAGTTCTACTCGCACGCGGTGAGGCGGCGATCATTCGAGGAGGTGATCAATGCGCTCGCCCGGATGGCAGGAGGGGGTAGTATTGGGCCGTAAGATGCCGCAGGAGGCGTGATGAAGCAGGCTCGGTCGTGACGAGGCCCGTGCCGCAGAACCCGTCCCGCGGGGCGGGCGGACGCTCCTACGTGGTGGGCGGCGCCCTGGTGCGGCAGGCGTTGCGGGCGCTCGCGCAGCGCAAGGGGCGCACGGCGCTGACCGCGTTCAGCATCGCGATCGGCATTGCAGCGGTCGTTTGGGTGGTGGCGATCGGGAAGGCGGGCGCGCGGCGAGCCGAGGCGCAGCTCGCGCAGCTCGGCAAAGGCCTGGTGTGGGTCACGGCGGGCTCGCGCAACATCGGCGGGGTGCGCGGCAGCCACACCGCCGTCACCCTCACGGCGTCGGACGCAGAGGCGATCCTCGCCGAGGTGCCGCGCATTCAGAGTGTCTCGCTGTGTATCGAGACGTCGGTGATGGTCGTGGCGCCGAACGGCAACTGGACCACGCTCGCTCGCGGGATCTCGGTCTCGTTCCTGGACATGTTCTGGTGGACGATCGCCGAGGGCGCGGCGTTCACCGAACGCGACGTCGACCAGGCGGAGCCGGTGGTGCTGCTCGGGCGCACGGTGCGCGAGCGGCTCTTCGGCGACGGCGAGGCCGTGGGGCAGGACGTGCGCATCGGGAGCTTCGGCTACCACGTCGTCGGTGTGCTCGGGGTCAAGGGGATGAGCGCGTGGGGGCGGAACCAGGATGACGTGGTTTTTCTCCCGTACACTTCGGCGCAGCGCCGGATCCGCGGCAAGGGCTTCGCATCGGTCGACGATGTCATGTGCCGGGCCGTCTCGCCCGCGGCGGTCAAGCCGGTCACGGCCGAGATCACGGATCTGCTCCGCGAGCGGCACCGCACCGCTCCGGGCGATGACGAAGATTTCAGCATCCGCAACCTCGAGGAGGCTGCCAAGGTCGACCTCGAGCTGAGCCGCACGTTCGCCACGCTGCTCATCAGTGTCGCCTGCGTCTCGCTCATCGTGGGCGGGGTCGGCATCATGAACATGATGCTCGCCTCGGTCATCGAGCGGACCCGCGAGATCGGCCTGCGCATGGCCCTCGGCGCGACGGAGCGCGCCGTGCAGGCGCAGTTCCTCGTCGAGAGCGTGGTGCTGTGCCTGTGCGGCGGCATTGCAGGCATCGCCGCGAGCGCAGCAGGCCCACTCGCGATAAAACGCCTCCTCGGCTGGGACGTCGCCATCCCCGTCGACGCCGTGCTCCTCGCGCTGGGGTTCTCGGTGGCCGTGGGCGTCTTCTTCGGATTCTACCCGGCATGGAAAGCCGCGCGCCTCGACCCCATCACTGCGCTGCAGCAGGAATGAATGAGGTCGGCGACACGAACAGGCGGGCTCCTCCGCGCCCGTGAGCTGCTGCCGGAGGTAGCGCTGCAACAGAGTCAACAGGTTCGCGACCTTCTCTTCACGACTCGAACCGGAGCGCTTCGATCGGATCGAGCGCCGCGGCGCTCAGGGCGGGATAGACTCCGAACAGCAGGCCCACCGCGGCGCTCACCGTGACTGCCAAAACGGCGCCGTCGACGCGCACGAGGACCGGCCAGCCGAAGAGGCCTCCGATGAAGCCGGCCATGCCGATTCCGAGGAGGGTCCCGGCGCCCCCTCCAACGAGCGCCAATGCCACCGCTTCGGCGAGGAATTGACACAAGATGTCGCGCGGCCGAGCGCCGACCGCCACCCGCAAGCCGATCTCGCGTGTCCGTTCTGTCACGCTGACCAGCATGATGTTCATGATGCTGACGCCCGCGACGACCAGCGATACGGCGGCTACCGCGGCGAGCAGGTTGGCCATCGCGCGTGCGCCGGCTGCTTCGGCCTGGGCCTGCGCCACGTTGTTACGGATCTGAAAGTCGTCGTCCACACCAGCAGCCAGGTGGTGACGTTGGCGGAGCAGCTCGGTGATCTGCTCGGCGGCGCGGCTCGTCTCCTCCGGTGAGATCGCGCTGACGTAAGTAGCGCCGTTGACGAACCTCCGTGAGCCTCCTTGAATCTTGTCGACGAACGACGTGAAGGGGATATACGCATTGTCGTCGAGATCGAAACCTCCGGCCGACATTCCCTTGTGCTCGAGGAGGCCAATCACGACGAACGCAGTCGTGCCCACGCGTACCGTTTCGCCGATGGGATCGCGATGCGTGCCGAACAGCTTCTCCGCCGCGGTGAGTCCGAGCACCATGACCTTGGCGCCCTCTTCCACGTCGGCGGTGCTGATGTTGCGTCCGCGCAAGGTGCGCCAGATGCGGATCTCGAAGAAGTCCGGGATGACGCCGTTGAGGTCGGTGCTCCAGTTGGACTCCTCGGTCACCAGCTGCAACATCGACATCGGCCGCGGCGAGACGCGCCGGACGCGGGAGAGCTCGCGGATGGCGGCCAGATCTTCCACCGTCACCGTGGCGCGCGAGCCGAAGCCGCCCTGTACGCCGCCGAAGGGCGAGGAGCCCGGCCGCAGCACCAAAAGGTTGACGCCCATGCTGCGAAACGAGTCTGCCAGCTTGACCGCCGCGCC
>DATHES010000105.1:0-4054 GCA_035318465.1 Polyangiaceae bacterium | reverse complement strand
GGCGCGAGCGTCGATCGCTTGCGTGCCATCGCCGATCGCGCCCTCGTCGATGAGCGGGCGCGCGCCACGACGCTCATGTCGACGCTGGGATCGATCGCCGCCGCCTCGCCGTTCATCGGTCTCTTCGGAACCGTCTACGGCATCATGGATGCATTCGTCAGGATCGGTCAGGAGAAGAGCGCTTCGCTTCCCGTCGTCGCACCGGCCATCGGCGAGGCGCTCATCACCACGGCCATCGGTCTCGCCGCCGCCATCCCGGCAGTCATCTTCTATAACGCCATCGACAAGCGGGTCAGCCATTTGATGGAGGAGATCGAGGCCTCCGCCGGCGAGTGGATCCTCTTCTTTGCACCGCGCGCTCCCGACATCGCCGTGCCGCTGACCCGTCCCATTTCGTTCCCGCCCCCGGGCGGGGGAGCGGCCTACGGCGGCGGCCCCTAATGGGCGCCCGCGTCAAGAAGGGGCGAGGGGGATTCACGGAAATCAACGTGACGCCGCTCGTCGACGTCATGTTGGTCCTGCTCATCGTCTTCATGGTGACCGCGCCCCTTTTGGCCACTGGGCTGCGCATCGATCTGCCCAACGTGCAAGCGGCCAATACGCCGGTCAAGGATGCCAAGCTCATCGTGTCCATCACCAAGGACGAACGGGTGATGCTGGGCGAGACCGACGTGACCGCCAACCTCGAAAGCGAGCTCAAAAACAACGCGCGGGTGCAGACGGAGAAGGAACTCTACATCCGCGCCGACGAACAGGCCCACTACGGCGTGGTGGCGCGCGCGGTGGCGGCGGCGCGCTCCGCCGGTGTCACGTCGCTGAACCTCCTCGTCAACCCCGAAGTCGAGGAGCGTCGTTGACCACCACCGCGAACTTCTCGGTGGCCGAGATCGGGCTCGGACTGATCGTCGCCGTCTTCGCCGAGATCGGTGGTCTGCTGATTTTGCGCACGGGCGGCGGCACGGCAATGCGCGCCGACATTTCCGACGAGCGGGCGCGGCCCATGTCGGTATCGATCACGCCCATCGTCGACGAGGCGCCGCTCTTGAAGCTCGGATCCAAGCGCCAACCGGGGCGGCTCCCCGATCGATGGATCGCGCCACGCCCGGTGGCGCGCGCGGCTCCGGCGGCGTTTCCGAGCCCGCATGCACCGGCCACGCCGCACGCCATTCCGACGGTCGCCGTCGCCGACGCGGGTCAAAAACCGCCGCCGCCCAATGCCGAGATCACCAAGCAAACGGACCTCAGCGTCGATGTTCCGGACGCGGGGCGCGCGCCGGTGTCGAATGAGGAAGGCGCCGCCGACGGCGTCAAAGAGGGCACCGAGACCGACCCCCTCAAGGCGCACGCCGTGAGCTTGTACCGGTCCCAGCTCGATCACTGGTTTTCCGCGAAGTTTGCCATCCGCGGCAAGATCCCTTTCGACACGTTGAAGACTTTGAAGGGCACCGTCGTCGTACACATCGGGCCCGACCGCACCGTGACCGACTTCAAGCTCACCAAGCCGAGCGGCAACGCTACCTTCGACGAGGAGCTTCGTTCCACGATCGTTTCGATCATCTCTAGCGGCGCCGAGCTCCCTCCCCCGCCGCCGATGTATCCCGACGTGCTCGGCTCGAGCCAGGCCTTCAGCTTTCATTGCACCAACCGGAGTAGCTGCGAATGACACGAAGCGCGTGCCGTGCCGTTTTCTCGTTGCTCGTCGTGGCGGGGGGCATGGGCACCATGGCCCGAGCCTCGGCCGATACGCCGGAACCCGCCGCCCAGCCGCCGGACGAGAGTGTGCTCGGTACGGTCGATGTGACGGGAGCCGCAGCAGCTCCGCTGCCGAAGCTCGCCGTGATGCCGATCGTCACGACCAACGAAGCCGACACCACGCTCCAGCTCGTCGTCAAAAAGGACCTCGACCTTTCCGGACAGTTCGAGGTGGTGAGCGACGATGCCGCTCCCAGCGGCCTCTACTTGCATGACTCGCCGGTCGATGTGGCCGCTTGGCGATCCAAAGGGATCGCCATCCTGGTACGCGTTTTGGCCAACAAGCTCCCCTCGGGCAAGATCGAGCTGCTCGGTTCGGCGTATTTCGTAGGTCGAGGCGCGACGCCGGCCTTCGAGCACCGCATCGAGAGCGACGCCGCCCTGGTCCGCCCATCGTCGCACCGCATGACCGATGCCCTCCTCGGCGCCCTCAGCGGTCGGCCCGGTGGATTCGCGAGCCACATGGTCTACAGCGGTCGCGTCGGCCGCAATCGGCAGATCTTCGGCATCGACGCCGATGGGTTCAATCTCCACACCGAGAGCCCCGTAGGGGACACGGCCATCGCGCCCACTTTTGGTCCCAAAGGCGAGCCCTACTACGCGCTGAGCCACGACTATTCGCCCTTCCGGCTGGTGCGCGGACCCTCCGCGACACCGGTGCCGATCACGCTGCCCGGATCGGTGTTCGGCATCGCCTTCTCATCCGATCACTCCAAAATTGCCGTTTCCGTCGCCCGCGACGGGACGAGCCACATTCACGTCGGCAGCGCCGATGGCACCGGTCTGCAAGCGATCTCCACCGTGCCGCTCGCGAACCATCCCGTGTTCGGCCCGGGGGGCAAGATAGCCTACGTCGGCGGCGGCCCCGCCGGGCAACGCGTCTACGTCGAGGGCAAGCCGATCTCGCCCGCTGGCTTCAATGCCTCGGCTCCCGCGTTCTGCGACACACCCAATGGGCTCGTCGTCGTCTTCACGGTGGGGATCGGCGCCGGCGCCGATCTCGTCTCCACCGATGCACGCGGCGGCAACATCACGCGCATCACCCAGAACCAGGGCGCCAACTCCTATCCGGCCTGCAGCCCTGACGGCCGCCTGCTCGCGTTCTTCTCGACCCGCAAGACGGACAAGGGGCCCGGCCTGTATGTCGTGCCACTGGCCGGCGTTTGGCGCGCCAAACGCATTTCGAGCGAGCTCGGCGAGTCGCTGCGCTGGGAAGCGCTGCCTTGAAAACGACGCGCCCTTTTTCCCGCACCTAGCGTGTCAGCTAGACGCGTCAAAGACGTGACTCGGTCGGCGCTTCACGCGGCGAGTTACTGATGTGTCGGCCTTTACGCCGGAAACCGATGCGGTCGGCGCGAGCAGAGTGGGCGAAGCGTGTCGAGCGGACCGTGCGCTGACGGTCGGCGCGAGCAGAGTGGGCGAAGCGTGTCGAGCGGACCGTGGGCTGACAGCAAACCGAGCGCCATGACAGCCCCGTCGTTGACGAACTCTTGAGCGGCAGGCCAAGTTTGCATTGTGAGAATCGGCGCCTTGCTCCGAATCGAATGGGCCGTCGCGGATCAAGGTGAAGAAAGGAGCGCCCGTCTCGCCAAGTCAAGGAGTATGGTCGACGAGTTCGTCGCGTGGTGCGAAACGCAAACCGATCAGGTTCTCCACCAATCGCCGATCGCCGCAGCGATCGGGTAACGCGTCGCCCTGCTCACACCGTCACAACGAGCGTCATCGAATGGATACGAAATAGCGTACGCCACCAGTGGGCCAAAGGTTCGATGGGGCTCGCGCGTCCACCGGCCGGGAGTGGCGGCCAAGCCGTGACGGAGTGGCATAGAAAACAGCAACTTATCCACTGAGAGTAGCGGCCTCGCGGCTCTTTTAGCACCGAGACATCACACGCAAGCAAGGCACCTGTTAAGCGAAGGTTATTGATCACGTAAACCCCGTTGCGATAACAAAACTGCAGGCGGGCAGAGTGAACGCTCTAATTTGATTGGTGTAGCCCCTGTTTGGACCGGACACCTCAAAAGAGGAGTCTGCGATGTCCGAGATCACGATCGAACCATTCCAAAGCGGTCGACGGCGACACTACACGCCCGAGCAGAAGCGCGCGTTGCTGGATGAAACGACGCGTCCAGGGGCGTCGGTGTCGGAGGTGGCGCGCAAATACGGCGTGGCGCCGAGCATGCTATTTCAGTGGAAGCGGGTCATGGACGACGCCACCAAGAAGGGACTGAAGGCCAACGAACGCGTTGTGCCGGAGAGCGAAGTGAAGAAGCTCGAGGCGCGCATCCGGGAGTTGGAGCGA
>DATHES010000104.1:0-65620 GCA_035318465.1 Polyangiaceae bacterium | reverse complement strand
CGCTACACGGGGATCGAGGGTCGCGGCGCGTGCGCGGCGAGCTTTTCCTCCACCATGATGTCGGCAATCTTGTACGTCGGGGCATTGAGCCGTTTGCTGCGCTCGGCGATCTCGTAAATGGTGTTGAAGATCTCGAGCGTGCTCTCGCGCGCCGCCTTCTCGTCGTAGCCGATGACTTCTTGAGCGACGTTGATGAGACCACCGGCGTTGATGGCGTAGTCGGGCGCATAGAGGATGCCGCGGGCGTGCAAGTCGTCCCCGTGGCGCGGCTCGGCGAGCTGGTTGTTGGCGGCGCCGGCCACGATTTTCGCCTGGAGCCTCGGGATCGACCTGTCGTTGAGCGCCGAGCCGAGCGCGCACGGCGCAACGACGTCGCAAGGGACCTCGAAGATCCCCTCCAAGGGAACGATCTGGGCGCCAAACTCGCGGTGGGCGCGCTCGGCCTTGAGCGGATCGACGTCGGCAACCGACAGCTTGGCGCCCGTGGCGTGGAGCTCCTTGCAGAGGTGATATCCCACGTGGCCGACTCCCTGCACCGCGATGTGCAAACCGTTCAAAGAGGCCTTGCCGAGCGTGAATTTGACGCAAGCCTCGATGCCGCGGCGAACGCCGAGGGCGGTGAACGGAGAAGGATCGCCCGAGCCGCCGTGTTTGGCGTCGACACCGGTCACGTGTTTGGTGACCGTGCGGATGACTTCCATGTCCTCGAGCCCGCTGCCGCTGTCTTCGGCGGTGATGTAGTGGCCCCGCAGATCGTCGATGGCGCGTCCGAAAGCGCGAAAAAGCGCCACGCGGTCGAAGCGTCCGGGAGGACGGATGATGACGCTCTTGCCGCCGCCGTGCGCAAGCCCCGCCAGGGCCGCCTTGTAGGTCATGCCGCGCGCCAGCCGAAGCGCGTCGATGACGGCCGCTTCCTCGCTGTCATAAGCCAAGAAGCGGCAGCCGCCGAGCGCCGGACCGAGCCTCGTGTCGTGGATGGCGATGATCGACCGCAGTCCGGTGGCCTTGTCGAGCCGGAAATGAATTTCGCCGTAGTCGTGGGAGTGGAGTTGTCCGAAGATGTCCATGGTGTTCAGTCTCTTCTCGATCAATCGAATGAATACCCGAACGCGTTGTTCTTGGCGGTGACACTCACGCGCTGCGGAGGTTTGCCGTCGAGCGTGCGCAGGAGTAGCTCGCGGCTGACTTCGGGAAGGAGGGTGTTGGTGAGCACGGCGTCGATCATACGGCCGCCGCTTTCCGTCTCGGTGCAGCGGCTCACGACGAGATCGATCACCGCCTGATCGTAGACGAAGGGCACCTCGTAACGTTCGGTGACCCGCTTGGCAACACGGTCGAGCTGCAGCCGCGCGATGCTGCCGATCATCTCGTCGCTGAGGGGGCGGTAAGGGATGGTCACCATTCGGCCGAGCAGTGCCGCCGGAAAGACTTCCAGGAGCGGCGCGCGCAGCGCCTCGGTCATCTTCGCCTGATCGGGTTCGCTTCCGGGCGCGGCCGCGAAGCGCATGAGCACCTCGCTGCCGACGTTGGAGGTAAGGAGGATGATGGTGTTCTTGAAGTCGACGCGCGTCCCCTGTCCGTCTTCCATCCACCCTTTGTCGAACACCTGGAAAAAGATCTCGTGTACGTCAGGATGCGCCTTTTCGACCTCGTCCAGCAAAACGACGCTGTAGGGCCGACGGCGCACCGCCTCGGTGAGTACGCCCCCTTCGCCATAACCGACGTACCCGGGGGGCGCGCCTTTCAAGGTCGAAACGGTGTGCGCCTCTTGGAACTCGCTCATGTTGATGGTGATGACGTTCTGCTCGCCGCCGTACAGCGCCTCGGCGAGGGCCAAGGCGGTCTCGGTTTTTCCCACGCCCGATGGCCCGGCCAGTAGAAAGACGCCGATCGGTTTGCTGGGGTTCTCGAGGCCGGCGCGCGCGGTGTGGATACGCCGCGCGATCATCTCCAGGGCGTGCTTCTGCCCGATGACGCGCTGGCTCAAGACGTCGGCCAGCTTGAGGATGGTCTCGATCTCGTTCTTGACCATCCGGCCGGCGGGGATGCCGGTCCAATCCGACACCACCGCGGCGATGGCCTGCTCGTCGACCGTAGGCAGAATGAGCGGGGCGTCGCCCTGCAGCTGCGCGAGCTCGGCTTGCAGGCCTTTCAATTCCGAGAGCAACGCGGAGCGGTCGAGGGGTGGTGCCGTTTCGGCGGCCGCTCCCGCTTTTTTGGGCTCTGCCTCGCGGCGCAAGTCGGCGCGAAGCGCGAGAAGGCGATCGACCAGCGCCTTTTCCGATTTCCAGCGCGCCTCGACGTCACCGAGGCGCTTCTTCTCTTCGGCGAGCGCGGTTTCGACCCGGGCTCCGCGATCTTTGGTTTCGATGCCGATCGCGTTCTCGCGAAGGATGATGGATTGCTCGTGATCGAGCGCCTCGATGCGGCGGCGGCTGTTCTCGACGTCGGCGGGTACGGCGTGCTGGCTGATCGCGACGCGCGCGCAGGCGGTGTCGAGCAGGCTCACCGATTTGTCGGGCAGCTGCCGGTCGGGGATGTAGCGCTTGGAGAGCTTGACCGATGCGCCGAGGGCCTCGTCGAGGAGCTCGACCCGGTGGTGCTTCTCCAGAATGCCGGCGATGCCGCGCATCATGAGCACGGCCCGCTCTTCGCTCGGCTCGGCGATTTGCACCACTTGAAAGCGGCGCGTGAGCGCGGGGTCCCCTTCGATGTGTTTCTTGTATTCGCTCCACGTCGTGGCGGCGATGGTGCGCAGCTTGCCGCGCGCGAGCGCCGGCTTCAGCAAGTTGGCAGCGTCACCAGTCCCCGCCGCTCCGCCAGCGCCGATCAAGGTGTGCGCCTCGTCGATGAAGAGAATGATGGGCTTGGGAGAGGCCTGTACTTCGTCGATCACCTGGCGAAGCCGGTTCTCGAACTCTCCCTTCATGCTCGCTCCGGCCTGGAGCAGGCCGATATCGAGGGCGCGCAAGGTGACGTCTTTGAGGTGCGGCGGAACGTCCCCCGCGGCGATCCGCAGAGCGAAACCCTCGACCACGGCGGTCTTGCCGACGCCCGCCTCGCCCGTGAGGATGGGGTTGTTCTGCCTTCGGCGCAGAAGAACGTGCACGATCTGTCGGATTTCTTCGTCGCGGCCGACGATGGGATCGATCTCCCCCTTGCGGGCGCGCTCGGTGAGATCGACGGAGAACCGCGCCAGCGCTTCCTGCTTGCCGAGTGCGGCGGGTGCCATTTCCCCGCCGGGACCGGTGCCCTCCTCGGCGTGACCAGCGACGGCCGACGTCGCTGCCGAGAGCTTGGCCTCCGGCGAGCCGTCGGTGAGCGCCTGGAAACGTTCGGTCAGCTCGTCGACCTTGATCTTGGCAAACTCCTTGGAGATGGCCTGGAGCGCGTTGCGCAAGCTCGGTGTCTTGAGGGAGCCGACGACGAGGTGTCCGGTGCGAACCTTGGACTCGTTGAACAGAAGAGAGCCGTACACCCAGCCTCGTTCCACCGCTTCCTCGACGTGGATCGACAGGTCCGAGACCGACGTGGCCCCGCGCGGCAGCCGGTCGAGGGCCTCGGTGAGATCACGCGCCAACCGAGCGGCATCGAGCTGGAAATGTCGAACGATGCGATGCACATCGGAGTCGGATGCCTGCAGGATCTGGTGGATCCAGTGGGAAAGCTCGACGTACGGATTGCCCCGCATTTTGCAGAAAGTCGTCGCGCTTTCGATGGCCTGATAGGCGGTGGCGTTGAGCTTTCCGAAGAGGGCGACACGACTGATCTCTGACATTTTGGGCTCCTTCCCACTTCTCTATCGGATTCTCTTCTAACTCTCGCTCGGCGAAGAGAGGTCCGGCCTTAACACGGCTGCGCCCCGGCGTTGCGCGTGCGATCCACGCGCTGGGTGCGGCCCGAGGCAGGATGGACGATCAGGTCCTCGTTCTTGGGGCCACCGCGCCGGCCGACGTGCGTGTTCCAGCCGAGTCGCGTGCCGCCTCCGAGCCGCAGCTGGAGGCTCTCTCCTTCGGCGAGGACGAGCCGCGCTTCCCAGTCGAGCTCGTCGCCGACGTAGGCGCGCACGAGCGAGGCCAGCGTGGCCAGCGTTTCCGAACCCGGGAGCATGTCCTGGAACTGCTTTCGGCTGAGAGGCCCCACAACGATGCGAAATTTGTGCTCGCACTGCCAGACGCGCGCGCCGAGAATGGTGGAGCTGCCGAGGGTGCTCGCCTCGCGCGAATAGCCGAGCCGCCAGCGGCTGTCGGGAGGGAGCGAAATCCATTCGCCGATGAAAGGCTGGACCACGGCCCGCGTGCCGAAAAAGTCGGAGACCATGGCTTCCAGGCCCTCCGCATTGCGCCCGGGAGCGGCGAGGCGCGACGCGTAGTGCAGCTTGACGCGATCGCGGATGCGATCCTGTTCGACGGCCGAGCGTAGCCCGAGCCCGAAGAGCGCGCCCACGTAGAGGGCGAAGCGGTTGCTCTCGGGCCGGTCCTGACAGGCCGTCGGTTGCGCCGCCGCCCACGCGCGGTGAAAGAGGACGAGCATGCGGTGATGAAAGATGTCGACGAAACGCGCGAACGTCGCATCCCCGGCGTTGCGCAGACGGTCGCGCGCGTATTCGGTCAAATGGATGGGCAACGCGCCGCGCGGTCCGAACATCCCCATGAAGGCGACCGCGAGTCGCGCCGCCACGCCGTCCTTGGGCCGCTGGAAAGAGGCGATGGCCGACGGGGCGAACGCCGTCGACGGGTCTTGTCCGATGCGCACCGGCTCGTCGCTGGGGCGCATTCCCTCGCCGAGCCGCGGGCGGTCGGCATAAAGACATTCCAGGCGGCGCAGGGCAAGATGAAAGTCGGCGTCGAAAGGGCGCTCTTCGAGTTCGAGCAGCCACGCCGGCTCTTGGGTCGCGGTCCTCATAGGATCGGGCGCCGTCCCGGCTCTGCCGGCCAGCGCATGATTTCTCCGCGCTGCGTGGTGCGAAGGACGGTCTCGGTGAACGAGTTGATGGAGACGTACTTGGCGAAGAACCGCTCCAGCACGGAGCCGAGGAGAAACACGCTGGTCCCCTCGAACGCCGACTCGTCGCAGGAGACGGTCACTTCGAGCCCGCGCCCGAAACAGGCGGGGCCCTCGGTGGGCACCCGCCGCACGATGGGGACGCTGCGGATGGATCGTACGCCGTCGATTTGCCGGCGCGTTCCGGCGTCGGAGAGATCGCCATAGAGGTGGAGCAGCTCGCGCAGTGCGGCGGCCCCTTGGCCGTCAGAGGCGTCGGCGAGCGAGAGGTAGTTGAGCGACAGATGGCCGACGAGCCGCCACGCGGTGTCGCCCCACGCGTGCGAGGGATGCGGCGCGGAAGGCCCCGCCAGGCAGCGCACCGCTTCGACGGGCGCACCGGTCTCCAGGTGAAAATCGGTGCGCCCCTCGCCGAGCGTGACCTCGAGTGGAAGATCGCGGTTGGTACATAGCGTGTTCACCGAGAGTTGCCGCAGATCGGGGTGGTAAGGACCTTCGCGACCGTCGACGAGGGCCAAGAAAAGCTCGCTTCCGCCGTAAGTGGAGCGCGAGCCATCGCGACGTTGACGCGTCGACGCCACGCGCGGCTCGCGCCGCACCGTGTAGAAGGCCGGCTCGTCGGCGAACGTCGTGCGTTCGTTGCACGCGTAGAAGGGAAGGAACTCACGCCGGATCTCGGCGCTCGTGCCATAGCCGATGACCTCGGTCACGGTGTGCACCTCGAGGTCCATGGGGCGCGTGCGATCGGCGACGACGTGATACTCGTTCACCCGGTCGCTCAAGTGAATGCGATCGGCGCGGCGCGGGAAGAGGTTGATGGCTGGCGTGCAAAAGGGGGCGAGGTGAGCGGCGCCGACGGCGCCTTCCACGACCGGATCGTGCCGATCGAGCAGGACGATGACGTCGAGTTCCTGTCCCGCGCAGCGCTTGACGGCCGGCCCGAGACCGCGGATATCCACGAACTGGTAGCGGCTCGGCAACGCGAAATATTCGTGCAAGAGGCGATAGCCCTGAAACGAGCGCGGACCGTAGGGCAAGAGCGCTTCTTCGTCGGCAAAGCCGAGCGGCATCACCGGTTTCTCGCCGACCGTTTGCGACCACGCTGCGTCGGGCGGGCGGACCACCAGCGCCACCGCGCCGGCGAGGAGCAGCTCGTAAAGACGCAGGGCCACGTGGTCTTGACCGCGCACGAAGAGCGGCAAGTTCTCCAGCGAGAGCTGCTGAAAATTGAGCTCGCCCACGGTGCGCAGCCTGATGCGCAGCGTGGCCTTGAGCGGGCGCTTGGTGGGGAGCCGGACGTCGCCGATGTCGCCGAGGTAGGTGGAGTGGGCGACGCTCGCCACCTCGATCGGCCAGAGCTCGAGGGCGTGACCGGTGCGGTACTCGCACGCGGTCGGCTCGCCCTTGCCCACGTTTCCACGCAGCACCGTGCCCGGCGGAACCAAAAACCCGTCGGTGAGGACTCCCTGCCGGTAGTTCGGCTGCATCTGCACGACGGCCATCGACGGCGTCGGCGCGAGGTAGTGCGGGTACACCATCTCCAGCATGTGGCTGGTGAAGCGCGGAAATTCCGAGTCGATCTTGAGCTTCACGCGCGCGGAGAGGAAGGCGAACCCCTCCAGCAGCCGCTCGACGTAGGGGTCGGCGCATTCGAAAGCGTCGAGTCCGAGCCGCCCGGCGATTTTGGGAAATTGCCGCGCAAACTCCCCGCCGAGCTCGCGTACGTATTGCAGCTCGCGGTTGTAATAGTCGAGCAGCCGCTGGTCCATCAGGGCTCGTCCCCCGTCGTCACTTCCGCGACGCTGACCTCGCCGGTTTCGAGATCGAGGTCGGTCCGCAAGAAGAGCCGCAGCGGCAGCGGCTGGGCCCACAGCTCGGCCTCGATGGTGAAGCACATGGCGTTGTGGCTCATGCGTTCGGCGTCGATGATGAGCTTGACCTTGACGGCCTGCTTCGTCAGCCGCGGCTCGAAGTCCCACACCGCTCGCCGCAGGAGGCGCTCGAGCGCCACCTTGTCGATGCTGGAAGCAGTGCGTCCGGCAAGATCAGGCAACCCGAAGTTCAACGTCGAGCGCTCCACCTCGGGGTAGTCGTCGAGGCTCTGCGTGGCGGCCAGGTTGACGGTGTTGAAGAGCCAGCTGAGATCGCGCCGCACGCTTTCGCGCAGCCGAGAAGGGGACAAGATGCGCTTGTCCCTCGACTCCTGCCGCTTGTCCGGCTCGTCGTCGGTGAGCCGGTCGAGCAAAGACGGCTGCAGTCGTTCTTTGGGCGTCAGCTCGGCCATGGGTCTTCTTCAGCCGACGCCGGCCCGGCCCGCGCGACATTGGCGTCGCGCGGGACCGCGGCGCGTCATCCCGCCTTGGCCGACGGCACCTTGGAAACGAGCCGCAGCGAAACGGTGAGCCCTTCCAACTGGTAATGCGGGCGGAGAAAGAACTTGGAGTTGTAGTACCCCGGGTTGCCCTCCACCGGTTCCAGCTGCACCTCGGCTGCGGCGAGCGGTTTGCGGGCCTTGGTCTCTTCGCTCGAATGAGCCGGGTCGCCGTCGACGTACTGGGTGATCCACGACTGGAGCCACGACTGCATGTCGTCGCGTTCGCGGAACGATCCGATCTTGTCGCGCACGATGCACTTGAGATAGTGCGCGAACCGACAGGTGGCGAAGAGATACGGCAGGCGCGCCGCCAGGTTGGCGTTGGCCGTCGCGTCGGGATCATCGTAGGTGCCGGGCTTGTGCAGCGACTGCGCCCCGATGAACGCCGCGAAGTCGGAGTTCTTCTTGTGAATGAGCGGCATGAACCCCGCCTTGGCCAGCTCGGCCTCGCGACGATCGCTGATGCCGATGTCGGTCGGGCACGTCATGTCGACGCCGCCATCGTCGGTGGGGAAGGTGTGCGTCGGGAGCCCCTCGATGGCGCCGCCCGATTCGATGCCGCGAATGCGCGAGCACCACCCGTAAAGCTTGAACGAGCGGTTGACGTTGACGGCCATACCGTAGGCAGCGTTGGCCCACGTGTACTTGGCCGCATCGGAGCCGCCGGTCTGCTCTTCGAAATCGAACTCCTCGACCGGATCGGACTTGGCTCCGTAGGGGCGGCGCGCGAGAAAGCGCGGCATGGCGATGCCGACGTAACGCGACTCGTCCGATTCGCGCAGCGACCGCCATCCGGCGTACTCCGGCGTTTGAAAGATCTTGCCGACATCGCGCGGGTTGGAGAGCTCTTGCCAGTTTTCCATCTGGAAAAGAGAGGGGGCCGCCGAGGTGAGGAACGGCGCGTGGATGGCCGAGGCAATCTTCGCCATTTCGCCCACCAGCTCGACATCCATGGGGCTGTGATCGACGTAGAAGTCGCCGACGAGGCACCCGTAGGGCTCGCCGCCGAGCTGCCCGTACTCTTCCTCGTAGAGCTTCTTGAAGACGGGGCTCTGGTCCCACGCCGCCCCTTTGAACTTTTTTAGATTCTTGTGCAGTTCCTTCTTGGAGATGTTCATGACGCGGATCTTCAACATCGAGTCGGTCTCGGTGTTGTTGACGAGGTAGTGCAGCCCGCGCCACGACCCTTCCAGCTGCTGGAAGTCCTGGTGGTGGAGGATCTCGTTGACCTGGTCAGAGAGCTTTTTGTCGAGCTCGGCGATGATGGCCTCGATCGAAGCGACGGCGTCGGACGACACCTTGACCGTCGTGGAGAGGGCCTGCTGGGCCAGCGTGAGGACGGCGGCTTCGACCTCTTCGCGCGCGCGATCGGTCTGGGGCTTGAAGTTCTTCTTGAGCAGCGACGCGAACTCGCCGGGCTCGGCGGTCGTCGTCTCACCGCCCGACTTTTGGGCTTCTTTTTCCTTGCTCATGGCGTCACTCGCTCTTGCCCGACTTGGCGTCGGGGTTGGGGGCCGAGGCTAGGGAGGAGAGCAGCCCCTTGTCGTTCAGGACTTTGGCGATGAGCTCCTCGGCGCCCGTCTTGCCATCCATGTACGTGATGAGGTTGGCGAGCTGGGTGCGTGCCTCGAGCAGCTTCTGCAGGGCCGGTATCTTATTGGCGACGGCGCCAGGTCCGAAATCCGCCAGGCTCTCGAAGGTCATGTCGACCTTGAGGTTGCCGTCGCCGGTGAGCTTGTTGGGGACCTCGAGGGCGACCCGCGGCTCCATGGCCTTCAAGCGGTCGTCGAAGTTGTCGACGGAGATCTCGACGAACTTGCGGTCGGCCACGGCCGGCAAGGGTTTGGCGGGATTGCCCGACAGGTCCGACATGACGCCCATCACGAACGGCAGCTGGACTTTTTTCTCCGCGCCGTAGAGCTCGACGTCGTACTCGATCTGGACGCGCGGTGCCCGGTTGCGGGCGATGAACTTTTGGCTCATTGGCTAACTGGCTCCTTATTGAACTCTCCAACCGCAAAAAGCATGGTCCGTGGCTGCTTCGTCACCCTTCGCGCTTGCCAGCGATGATCTCGACCTGCGACAGGCCATCGGGGACCATCTCCCGGACGATCTCGATGAAGCTCATGGTCGCGAGACGCTTGCACCGTTGCAAAAGAAGCGGCAGCGGGCTCGAAGGTTCATGGCGGGCATAGTAGTCGCAGATCTTGTCGAGGGCCCGTACAACGTCGTCTCGCGAGGCGATCTCGCCGCCCAGCGCGCTGCGGGTGCCGGTCCCGTTGGTGACGACGCTTTCGCCTGCCGCGCTGGAAGCCGCCGCCGCGGCCTTGCGTCGTTCGAGGCGCGGTCCCACGGCGCGATTGGCCTGGTTCAAAACCTGGGTGAGACCCGTCACGTCGGGTCCGGCGACACCCGCCGCGCCGGTGAAGGCGGTCTCGATGCGGCGCAGATGCTCGACCGCGTGGGTGATGGCGAGGGCCGTGGCTTCGAGCGCATCGTCGGTCACGTCTTGAAAAGCCGCTTCGATGGCGGTCATCTCCATCTTCGGCACATCGGCCGCTGCGGCTATTTCTCCCGATGCCACCGCGAGATCCCGCAAGCTCACCGCGCCGAACGCGCGCGACGTGACGAGCGGCGCCGAGCGCAAGGCGACCAAGAGCTGCGCATCGGACAGCAGCGCCAGCGCGCTGATGCGAATGGTGGGGTCGTGCTGATCGTCGGGGTCGAGCCGAGGATGCAGCGGCGCCCAGTAGCGCTCGAGCAGCCCGCACACCACGGAAAGGCCTTCGCTCAGCCCGACGAACCCGTGCCGCTGCAGCAGGGCCCGGACCAGATAGCTGACGATGCGAAGGTCCTTGCTGCGCCCGAGAAGCGCAGCGGCCTGCTCGTGCACCGCTTTCCAATCGGGCGGTTCGCCGGCGACGATGGTTTCCCCGATCTGCTGCTCGGGCTTGCCCTGGGCGATGCGTTCCAGCGCGGCAAAGGCGGGGTCGTATTCTAGATTCGTGCCGGTCGGCTCAGTGCCGGCGATGGGCTGGAGGAGATTCTCCGTGTCGATCAACGGCATGGATGTCGCTTCAAAGGCCGCCCCCGTAGTGCCAGCTCCCTATTCCCGGAGCGAGCGCACAAAGGCCAGCGCCGGTCGGCTCGCGGGTTGGCCCGCAGGTTTCGTTTTTTTCCCGAGACTCGACCATAGATTAGAAAGGCGCCCCTTTGTCAACTGGGAATCCCGGTTGTTAAGTGAACCTCCCTTTTCCCAAGTTTTTGCGGGTTTTGGGGGTCCTTCCGCGTTCGTGCTAATTCACAGTTCGTGAGCGACCCAGTCGGTGTCGGGGGTGGCTGGTTCCCACCTGGGCACGAGCGCGCGAAGCTCGTCGCCGATTTGGGGCGCTACCTGGCGCTCTGGGAGCTCCGCCTGCGGGATCCGGCTGCCTCGGGTTCGGACCTGGGTGCGCTCCGTCAGCGGTCGGTGGACCTTCAAGCGCAGGCTCGCGCAGTCGGTTTCGGCGGCGTTGCCCACCACCTTTCCCGCTTGACGACTCTGATCCACGCGGGGGGACCTCTCGACGTCGCGTCGTTGCGCGCTGCCCTGAAGGATCTTTCCGAGCTCGCTTGGCAGGCCAAACAGGAGCTCCCTCCCGCCGACGGGGCCCTCATCGATCGGGCGCTCGAGGAGCCTCTCCCCGCGGCCGCCGGTGGTGCGCCCCCCTCGTCACTCGTGCCCCCTCCGATGTTGACGGTGCACCCCGCGCTGCGTCGGGGGGTGGTAAGCCCTGCCCCTTTCCCCGAGCCCCCGGCCGCCCCCGAGCCGCCTCGCATCGTGAGTCCCCTGCCGCCGTCGGCCCCAGCCGTCAAGCCGGACCGCGCTCCCGCGCCGGAAGCCCCGCCGCCGAGCGAGCGCGCCCGCCCCAACCTGGCGGTCCGGACCATGTTCCGCCTTCGCTCCTTCGGGCATCCGGTGGCCCCACCACCCCCTTCCAACGAAGCACCGCGTGGTCCTTCGGGGGCGCCCCCGCCGCCGGCGCCATCGCCGATCCTGGGGTTACGCGGGTTCTCGAACCCTCCGCCGGCACCCCCCGCCGCTCCGGGAATCGGAGCCTTCGGGGCTCCGGGCGCACCGATTTCGCCGGGGGCGCCGGGATTGCCAGGCATCGGTGTACAGAGACCACCCGAGTCGCCGGACGCGGCGCACCCGCGGTTTCTCTCCAACAGCTTGCCGCCTCTGCCGAACGCAGGGGAAGCGCGCGCTCCGTCGACGGGTGACCGCGGGATGGCGGAGCTGCTCGGTCGGGTGAGCCCGAGGCGCGAATCGTCGGGGCGAGGGCGGCGCGATTCACAAGGCGCAAAAGGGCTGCGGCGCAGAGAGATCCCCGGGTCCGTCTTCCCCTGGTGGCTCGGTGTTCTCGCGGCGCTCGGCGCTGGCGTGCTCGTGCTGGTGGCCGTTCTCTCCTGGAATCGGCTTCGTCAATCGCCCGACACGCCGCGTGGAGCGACCTCGGCGGCCAGCAGCGCAACCCCCTCGACGTCCGCGCTGGCGGGCAGCGCATCGGCGACCGCGGGCGCGGCCGCCAAGGGCCGCACACCGGCCGATGATGCGCTCGAAGATATCCGCGTGAAGGCGCACGGCCGCGGGGCGAAGGAATCCCCCGAGCTAAAAGCGTGGGTCGATCACCAGGCCGCCTTGCAAGCGAAGCTCCTCGAGACCGGAAAATGCGAGGGGAGCGCTGCCGCGTGCGCCATTCTCTACCGGGCCGGCGAGGATGCCGCGGCGTCGCGCGGAAGGATCGTGCCGAAAAAAACCTCCTCGCCGAGCAGCACGGTGCGATCGCGGTGGCTGGCCGGGCTGCGCATGCCGTCGATTCCCGTCGCCGACGACGTGCGCGTGCAGCGCATTTTCGAGCGGTACACCGACACCGCCACCGGTCGCGAGCAATTCCAGCAGATGCTTTTTCGCTGCGGCGCCTACCGCGATCACATTCAGGCCACGCTCATTCGTTACGATCTGCCGCCCAGCCTTCTCGCCGTCGTGTTCGCCGAAAGCGCGTGCAACCCAACCATCCGCTCACCGGTCGGCGCGGAGGGGCTCTGGCAGTTCATGCCCGAGGCGGGCAGGGCCTATCATCTGCACATCACCGAAGACGTTCTCGACGAGCGTCACAGTCCCGTCAAGGCGACCGAGGCGGCCATCCATTTCCTGGCCGATCTGTACGCCAAGTTCGGGTCTTGGGACCTCGCTTTCGCCGCCTACAACATGGGCCCGTATGGCCTCCACGCGCGCATGCACCGCGCGGGCGGTGAGGTCGGTTTCTGGGATCTGCTCGATGCCGACCTCTTGCCGAGCGAGACGTCGAACTACGTGCCCATCATCGAAGCCTTCGCCCTCATTCTGGAGAACCTCCAGAAACTGAAGTTTGCAGGCACGCAGATGCGCGCACCGGAAGTGACCGGCGATCTCGACGCGCCCCCCGGCACGCGGCTAGGGCTCGTCGCGCGCGCCGCGGCCACCAGCGTCAATCAGATCCGATCGCTCAACCTCGACCTCAAGGCTGACGTCATCCCCACCATCCCGGGGCAGCGCTTCATCATTCAGGTGCCGCACGACACGGTTTGGCAGGCCCGCGACGCGCTCGACGACCTGCGGACGCAGGGGTCTTACGAGGACCAGTGCGTGCCGGATACGTTCGACTGGGGCAAGCAGCGTTTTACCCCGGAAATGAAGGACGAGTGCCGCCGGAAGCTCGGCGCGGGCGCGGCTCGATCGTCGCCCACACCGTGAGGGGACGTCCGCCGCCGCGGACGGGGACGCGAACCACGCCCATGGCTCGCGTCCGTTGGGTACCAACCGCTCAGGCGCGCCGCGGGCGGACTATTGCCACGCGATGTTTTGCGCCGCGTCCCAGCCTTGGGTGACGGCCGCTTCGCCGGCCCCTTTCTCGTTCTGGGGCGTATAGTCGATCTTGATCTTCGTGAAGTTCAGCGTGACGTTCTCGGTGAGCCTGTCCTGACCTCCGCTGCCGCCGGTGGTGATTGAGCTCACCATCGTTTTCTGGAGCGTTATCTTGAGGTACTCGAGCGCCGTCCCGCCTGCTTTGCGGACGGTCAAAATGGTGTCTTTGTCGATGTGCTTACCGTCGCAGCACATCTTGAAGAGCGTCGGCGTCGCCTTGTCGACGTACTTGGTGATGGTCAGGTCCTGCAGCTGGACCTTGCCCGACCCGCCACCGCCGCCGATGCCGGCCGAACCCGATTGCGATGCGCCCCAGCTCCACGACAAAACGTCGATTTCCTCCTTGTGCTTGCTGTCCGTGGATTCGCCCTTGATGTCGCCAATCTTGATGAACATGTCGACGGCCATTGCTCACTCCTTTGGAAAGAGGCGCCGGCCTGCACGGCGGCAACCTGGGTCGAAAGAACTCGGTGGAAGTAGACCCACTATCGTGCGCCCTACGCAACCCACCTGGTGACGTAAGGTGCTTTTGCGCGATCACCTTCGTTCGTAGAATGAAGACGACGCTCGGTCAAGGAACGTCGCGGGTTTGTAAAGTGGCGGCCTTTGGCCGGGACTTTCTCTAGTTGTTGGCGGCCTCCGGCCGCGACTTTCTCTAGTTGTTGGCGGCCTCCGGCCGCCGCGCGACGGAATTGGGCATCGTGACGGAAGTGGGCGTCGGTTGTTGGCGGCCTCCGGCCGCCGCGTGACGGAATTGGGCAGCGCGTGACGGAAGTGGGCGTCGGTTGTTGGCGGCCTCCGGCCGCGGTGTGACGGAAGTGGGCGTCGGTTGTTGGTGGCCTTCGGCGGCGGGAATTGGAAGTTGATCGCCGGAGTTGTTGGCGGCAGGGGATGTCGATCGGTGTATAAGCTAGGGCGCCGATGAAACGAGGAGGAACGGCCCAACTGTTGCGTTTGTCGACCTTCGGGGTGGGGCTGCTCGCTTTGTCCGCGAGCTGCTCTTCGCGTGCACCTGCCGCCAAGGAACCGCAGGCTGCCTGTACACTTCCGAACCCCCTTTTGACGATCATCGCCAGCGATCGAGTCAATGCGAGCGCGGGTCAAGGTCGTCCCGTGCAAGTGCGGCTCTACCAGCTGAAGAACGACGCCCGCCTGCAAAGCGCAAAGTTCGAAGATGTTTGGCAAAACGACGTGGCCACCCTGGCGACGGACCTCGTCAAGGTCGACGAGTACACCCTTTTTCCGGGCGAGACGAAATCGGTCAAGGTGACCCGCAGCCCCGACGCGCAAAACCTCGCGGCCGTCGCGCTCTTCCGCGAACCTCAGGGCAAGAGCTGGTTTCTCACGTACGAGCTCGCGCCGCCAAAGAAGGAGGCTCCCTGTCCGCCGAGCGAACCGCGCCTTTCGGTGTGGGTCGACCGCATGCAAATCGAGGATGGCCAGGGGCGGGGAGGGGAAGCACCCTCGGCCGAGCCGCCGCCGTCCGATCGTGGGAAAGAAGGCGCGAAGGGCAACTGAGATGCCGAACAAGCCCATTTGGACCGAAGGGCTCCTCATTAGTCAGCACCACTTCCAGCAGCAGGATCGGTACCACGAGGCCCTGCTGCGCGATCGGCTGTCGGCGGTCGTGCACTACAGCTGGGGTATCAGCGATCTCGAGATCGACGAGCGGGCCCTCGTGTCGGGCAACTTTCGCCTCAAGCGCTTTGCGGCAATTTGGCCCGACGGTGAATCCGTTCGCTGCGGGGAGGGGACCGACGAGCCGGCCCCCGCTCCTCGCTCTTTCGAAGCGCATTTCGCCGCCGATGCCACCAAGCTCGAAATCTTCGTCGCGCTCGCGCACGAGAGCGACGCTGCGGGGAACGTCGCCGCCGGCGAAGACACGGCGGGCCGACGTTACGCGCGCTTGGCGCGCACCGTGTCCGACGTCAACGGCGGAGGTTCGCCCCAGGAGGTCGAAACGGCGCGCCCCAACGTGAGGGTCTTCTTCGGCAACGAGCGCCACGACGGGTTCTCCACCATCCGCCTCGCCGAGCTCGTGCGCCGTCCCAACGGGCAGCCCATGGTCCGCGACAACTACGTGCCCCCCGTGCTGCACCTCAGCGCGGCGCCCTTTCTGCACAGCGGGCTGCACCGCGTGCTTTCCGCGATCACGGCGCGGCAGCGGCAGCTCGTGCAGGAGCGCAAGCAGCGCCAGGCGGGGAGCGTCGATTTTCATGCCACCGATACCCGCAAGTTCTGGCTCCTCCACACGCTGAACGGCGCCATCCCCCTGCTCACGCACCTGCTCGAGACGCCGCGCGTGCACCCGGAGGAGGCGTATTTGCTTTTGGCCGGTTTGATCGGGCAGCTGTCGAGCTTTGCCGCCGACGCCGACCCGGCCAGCTTGCCGAAGTTCAACTACCTCGAGCTCGGCGACGCATTCGAGGTGATGTTCGCCCGCGTGCTCTCGCTGCTCTCCGGCAGCATCGAGCAGCACTACACGGAGATCCCGCTCGAGCATCGCGCCGACGGAATGTTCATCGGCAAGGTGCCCGATCCCAAGCTCCTTTCCCACGAGTTCTTCGTGGCGGTGAAGGCCAGTCTCGCCGACGCGCTCGTGCGCGAGCGCTTTCCGGCCGTCATGAAGATGGCCGGTTGGAATCACATCTACGAAGTGGTGAAGCAAGCGCGTCACGGGGTGCGTGTCGAGATCGAGTGGACGCCCTCGGGGGCGCTGCCGGTGAAGCCGGGCATCCTGTTCTTCCGCGTGCGTCGGGAGGGACCCTTCTGGGAGGAAATCACCAAGACGTTCACCATCGCGCTCTACGTTCCGAACGAGCCGGACTGGCGCGATGCGACGGTCTCGGTGTACGTCGTCGATCCGGCGCACCTGCGTTGAGGGAGCGATGAGTGACGCGATCTATTGGCCGTCCGCCCCCGCACTGATCCTCGCCACCCAGCTCCCCTCTGCGGGCGCCCTGCCGGCTCCCCACGACTTGCGCCAGCGCATCATCGACGTCCTCGATCGCATGGTCGGTGCCGCGCGCGCGGCGCGCGTTCCAGAAGCGGAGATCGCCGAAGCGCGCTACGCCCTGGTGGCGTTCATCGACGAGCAGATCCTGAAGTCGAGCTGGCCGGGCCGCGTGGAATGGATGAACCAACCGCTGCAGCTCACGCTCTATCGGGAGGTGACCGCGGGGGAGAATTTCTTCGCGCGGATGCGCGCCCTCTTGAACCACGGCGGACACGAGTTCGCCCTCGAAATCTACTACCTCTGCCTGGCGCTCGGCTTCCGCGGGGCCTACGGCGTGAGCGGTAACCCCGCGGCGCTGGCGAGCTTCGCCGACGCGGCGCGCGAGCGCATCGCCCAGCGTCTCCCCTCGGCCGCCAAGCTGAGCCCGAGCGCGTTGCCCCGCGATCGCGCGCGCGAGGCTCGCGGCAACCGGGGCGCGCTCATCGGCCTCATCGCGGGTTGCGTCGTGGTGGTGCTGGCCGTTCTCATCGGCCTGCGCTTGTCGCTGCACATCGGCATCCGCGACGCCGTGCAAGCCATGCCCGCCAAGGCCGCCTCATCGGCGCACTGAACGCGAGAATCCCCGGTGCTCCTCGTCGCCATCATCTTCGCTGTCTTCCTCGTCGCGGGGAGCTGGCTCACGGTGTGGCTCTTGCCGCTGCCGTGGTGGGTCGGCCTCGTCGCCACCACGGTGGCGATCTTGATCGTGATTGGGGTCCTCGTTTTCCGCCGGGTGCGTGCGGTGGCACGTGCCTCAGCGCTGGAGCGCGAGCTCATGCGGCAAGCGGCCCAGCACGCCGAACAAGCTCGCCCCGATCGCCGCGCGGAAGTGCTGGCCCTGCAGGCCAACATGAAGCAGGCCATCGAGGCGCTCAAGCGCAGCAAGCTGGCCAAAAAAAGCGGCAAGACTGCGCTCTACGCTCTCCCCTGGTACGTCATCGTGGGGCCGCCGGCGGCAGGCAAGACCACCGCCCTCGAGCAATCGGGGCTCGCCTTCAGCTCACCGGTGGCAAACTCCCCCAAGATCAAAGGGACGGCCGGCACGCGCAACTGCGACTGGTGGTTCTCTCAGGAGGCCATCCTGCTCGACACCGCCGGCCGCTTCGCGACCGACGACGACGATCGCGAGGAGTGGATCGCTTTTCTCGAGACCATCAAACGTTGCCGCTCCGAAAGGCCGCTCGACGGCGTGGTGGTCGCGCTCAGCACGTCCGATCTCGCCGGCGCGAGCGATGCCCAGCTGGAGGACCTCGCCGCCAAGCTGCGCAGCCGGATCGACGAGATCACCGCCCGCCTGGAGATGGTGATCCCCATCTACGTGATGTTCACCAAGGCCGACCTCGTCGCCGGTTTCGTGGAGTTCTTCGGTGATCTCGGCAAGCAGCAGCGGGGGCAGCCGTGGGGCGCGACGTTCTTGATGGACGACGAGCGGCTGTCCGAGCCGGCGCGCGCCTGCGATGCAGAGTTCGACATCCTCATCAAGGCACTTCACGCGCGCATGATCGACCGTCTGGCGCGCGAGCCCATGCCCGAGGTGCGCGCGCGCGTGCTCCAGTTCCCCGTCGAGTTCGCGGCGCTGCGGGCGCCGATCGCCCACTTCATCGATCAGCTGGTGCAGGGCAATCCTTACCAAGAGACGCCTATCCTGCGCGGTTTTTACTTCACCAGCGGCACGCAGGTGGGGCGCCCCATGGACCGCGTGCTCGCCAACATGGCGCGCGGCTTCGACCTCGGGCCACTGCCGGCGGTGGGACGTGCGTCCGAGGGGCAGCCCGTCAGCTACTTCGTCACCGAGCTTTTTCGCAACATCGTTTTCCCCGACCGGCACCTGGCGGTGCGGTCGACGAGCCTTCTCCAGCGCTACGCCCGCCGGCAAATCCTCTACGGCGCGGGGGCACTCTTTCTGACGATGATGCTGCTCTTGCCGGCCACCATCACCTACCTGAACGACAGCGAGCTGGTGCGCGCCACGGCGCGTGATGTCGACGAAGTGACGCGCATCGAAAAGGCGAAAGGGCGCGGGTCGGCCGCGGTGACCGAAGCGCTCGGCGTCCTCTCCGAACGAATCAAGATTCTGGAGCAGGCCCAATCCGGCTTTCGCCTTCCCGGTCTGGTGGGATCGGCCGCGGCCGTGCCGCTCTACGAGCCGGTGCGTGGGCTCTATGCATCGCGCGTCCGCGAGATCGTCGACGGAGCGGTACGAAAGCAGATTCGCGACGAGGTGCGGGCCATGGGCGAGTCGACGCGCGCCGACGCCGATAGCTTTCAAGCGTCGTACGACACCCTCAAGCTCTACGTGATGATGACGGCCCCCGACCACCTCGACGCCGCGTGGGCCACGACCCACCTCGCCGACAAATGGGCGCGCGTCCTGCGCGGCGAGGCCGACCTCGACGTCGACAAGCTGCTCGGCCCCGCCCGTTTCTATGTCGACAGCCTCGCCGCCGATCGAAGCTGGGTCTGGCCGAGCGACGAATCGATCTTGGGACGCGCCCGCAGCCGACTTTCCCGCCTCCCCTTCGTGGAGCTGCAGTACGGCTGGCTGCTCAGCAGCGCCGAAGGGGTCGCTCCCATCCGGCCGGAAAAGATCTTCTACGGCCCCGCCGATCAGTTCATCGGCGCGCGCAGCCGCGACGTCGAGGTGCCGGGGCCGTACACCGCCGCGGGCTGGGAGAAGATCCGCGGCCTGCTCGACGGCTCGAGCCCGCGCCTCGTGATCGAGCCTTGGGTCATCGGCGGCGTGATGCGCGACGCCGACGAAACGCAGAAGATGAGCACCGAGCAGCTGCGCGAAATGTACTTTCGTCGTTACGAGCAGGCGTGGTCGGATTTCATCAGCGGCATCGTCGTGCAGACGCCGAGCGAGATCGGTACCGCCATCGAAGAGCTCACCGCCCTCTCGGAAACGGAAGGGCCGTACACGCGGCTCTTTCGAGCCGTCTCCGAGAATCTGCGCCTCGACATGGAACCACCCACCTTGGCGGGCAAGCTGCTCGAGAAGGGCAAAGATCTCGCCGCGGCCGTCTCGGACAAGGCGATGGGCAAGGACGCCGAGGCGCCCGGCGAACGCAAGATGTCGCCGGTGGAGCGCTATTTCAAGTCGCTGCTGCGCTTCGGCTCGGGTGACGGCGGAGGAGGAAAAGGAGACGTCGCTCCCACCGGTCTTTCGCAATACCTCGGGCAAGTGAGCAACCTGGCCATTGCCCTGCGCCAGCTGGCGGAATCGAAGAGCCAGGCCACCACCGAGTTCCAAGCCGAGCTCGCGCGCACCGCGGCCGGTGTGGAAAGGCTGCTCAACGGCGTCGACGCCGGGACGCGCCTTTTGCTCGAGCCCCTGCTCATGAATCCGATCCGCGGCGGTCGCCAGGGGGTGATCACGACCGGCAACGCCATTCTCCAAGAAAAGTGGCAGAAGGAAGTGTACGAGCTGTGGAGCGGCAAGCTCGCCGCGCGCTACCCGTTCGCCGACAGCGCCGCCGAAGAAGTGTCGCTCGCCGAGTTCTCCGACTTCTTCCGCCCCACCGCTGGCGCGCTCTGGAAGTTCTACGACAAGAACCTGACCGAATACCTCGATCGCACCGGCAACACCTTCGCATTGAAGGCGACCGTCGAACCCGGTTCGCTTCGCTCGGATTTCCTCCGTTGCTTGAACCAGTCGAGCGAGATCACCGACGCCCTCTACGGGACGGCGCCCGAGCCGCTCGTTTCCTTCGGTCTGCGGATGCACTCGGTGGGGGCGCAGGTGAGCGAGATCACCTTCCGCGTCGACGGCCAGGCAACCGTCTACCGCAACGAGCCCGAGCGCTGGGTCGGTGCCCAGTGGCCCGGAAAAGCGACGCCCCGCGCGGCGTCGATCCAGGTGAAAGGGGCGGGTTTTACCGACGAGATCGCGCGTAGCGGTGATTTCGGCTTCTTCCGCCTGCTCGCGGCGAGCGGAGGGCTGAAAGGAGCCGCCGCCGATGGGTCGCTGGTGGCAAACTTCAGCTTGACCCGCCCGGGGCTTGCGTCGGTGCCGGTCGACTTTCGCCCCGCCAAGGCCGTACACCCCTTTCACGCGGACTTTTTCCGGCGGCTCAAGTGTCCCGCCGAAGTGTTGCAAGAGGCCGGCCCACGCCCGGAGAACCCGCGGCCTCACAGGGCGCACGTCCGATGACGGAGCTCGGCGCGGCGGCCGTCGGCGTCTTCGGCAAAGTGCCGTGGCGTGCCGAATACCTCAGGATGCGCTGGGACGGCGAGCCCTTCACGAGCTTCGATGCTTGGCTCACGAACAACGTGGAGTGGGCCGCCCTGCACGCGAGCGCCGCTTTTGCCGCGGCGTCGCGCGAGGGCGGCGTGAATGCGTTCGTTTTTCGCCCCAAGAACGGACATGGCGCGCTCGGCGGCGCGATCGTCGCCAGCGCCGACAGCGCGGGACGAAGTTTCCCCTTGGCCGTCGCGGCCTCTTTGGCGGGACCGGCCGCCGAGCTTGCCTCTTGCCCTGAGCTGCTCCCCCTCGTTCTCGAGGACTTTTGGCAGCTGGCGAGCGACGTGGCGGTCGCGGTGCAATCCTCCGGTTCCGTCGAACGAGCGGCGAGCGTCGCCCCGTCCGGTTTCTCTTGGGAGCTCGCTGCGTCGCAAGCCCGCGCCGCCTATGCGGAATGGGCAGCGTCCCTGCCGCTCGGTGATCTATGTACGCTCGTCTTCGGCGCCGACGGGCCCTCTATCGCCGCCGGCACCGTTCGCTTCGTGGTGGAAGCGGTGCGGCCCATGCGCGGCGTGGAGCGCCCGCGGACGCCGTTGACGCTGCGTCTGCCGCTCGGTAGAGCGGGCGGAGCCGCGGTATGTTTCTGGGTCGACCTCGTGAGGCGGGCGGCCGCGTGGCGCGCGACGATCCCGAGCTTTTTCTGGTCCCACGACGGCGCGGCGGGCAGCCTGTGGCTTTACCTCGGCGATCCGCCCCAAGGTACGCTCGTCGATCTGTGGGTGCCCGGTTCCCCGCGCGGCGAGCTCTGTGACCTCACCACGCCGTTGTCGAGCCAGCAGCTCGGTGCGATTGCCGAGCTCGGGCCCGCCCTCGCTCGCTGCTTCGACGGTGACGCCCGTGTGGCCGACCTGGTCGCCGCAGCGGGCGCCTAGGCGAGGTCCGCCCGCATGGTGCTAATATCGAACGAGTGCCTCGCGGATTCATTTTGCATCTTCAAACGCTCGACAACTCGCCGGTAGGCGAAAGACGAGCGTCCTCTCTGCCCATTCGCATCGGCCGCAATCCGCTGAACGACTGCCAGGTCAGCCAGAACTTCATCTCCGATTTCCACGCCATCGTCGAAGAGGTGAGCGGGCGCATCTCCGTGCGCGACCTCAACAGCAAAAATGGCATCTTCGTGCGCACCGCGCGCAGCGGCGCGCCGACGCGTGTGGCATCGCAAGCATCGGTCGATCTGGCCACGTACGACTACGAGTTTTTCGTGGGACCCTTTCTGCGTGTGAAGCTCGAGTTCGTGGAGACCGACTCGGATTTTCCGCGTGACCCGCGCTCGGTGGGTCCCAACGTGCTCGGTCGCATGCTCGACGTCGGATTGGGAACGCCGCCGAACCTGTCGTCGCCTCCTCCGTTCAGCCCCGGTGGGCCGCCGCACTTCGCGCCCCATGGGAGCGCCCCTGCCGGGGGAGGCGCTCCCGGCGGGCTGCCCTCGCTCCCCAACATGTCCCCGCTTCCGCCGTTCGATCCGTCGCGCGGAGGAGGCATGGCGCCGATGAGCGGACCTGCCGCGTACGCCCCGCCGGGGCACGCGCCGTCACCGGGGCCTCCCCCGTACGGTCCCCCCGCCTACGGACCGCCGGGGCAACCGCCGGGGCAACCGCCGATGCCTCCGCCCCCCGGCTACGGTGCCCAGCCCCACGCGCCGTACGGAGCTCCACCCGCTCCGCTGGCGGGATCCCCCGCCGGTTTCGCCGGGACAGGTCACATCGCCCTCGGCATGGAAGCGCTGGCGCTGCAGGGCCTCCGCGAGCTGACGGCGTCGCTCGTGCCCGGCGTGCCGCTCGAAACGACGGGCGACGTCGCCAGGCTCATCACCAAGCTGCACGACACCGTGGAAGTGTTTTGCCGTTGCTTCATCCCGCTGCGGGAAGGTTACGCGCAGTTCGTCTCGCAGATGGACCTCCAGCGGGCGGCCATGCAGCGGAGCATGAACCGATCGCGCAGCTACATGGCCATCGAGTCCGCCAAAAATCCAGGCGCGGTGGCGATGGCCCTCTTGCATTGGCGCGAGCCGTCGTTCGACGCCCCCAAAGCCATCGAAGGAATTTTCGCCGACCTGATGATCCACCAAGTTGCGCTCCTCGACGGCGTCATGCAAGGCGTGCGCGCGCTGCTCGATGAGCTCTCACCGGAGAACATCGAGAAGATGCTGGAGGGGCGCGAATCGCGGGGACCGCTCGGGCTGCACTTGTCGATGGGGCGTTACAAAGCAGTGTGGGAAATCTACCGCGAGCGCTTCGAGCAAATCTCCGAGGAGAAGCAGGCCTTCTCGCACATCTTCGGTCCCGAGTTCACCGAAGCTTATCGCGAGTACCGTCGTCGCCGCACCCATCCGAGCGGTAACACCTGATAGCGTCGCGCGACGCGAGGCGACACGAGGGAGTTTGGGCGTTCGTGCCCCATCGGCCTTGCACTAGCCCTAATCCTATTGCGATTCGAGCGACGGCGAGGCTAATGTGCGCGGCGTGCGAAACCGAGCGAAGACATTGAACCGCCGAAAGAGGATGGGGAGTCTGCTGGTCGCCAGTGCGGCCCTCACGATCGCCATGTCGATCGCTGCGCCGGCGCGCGCTCAGAGTCGGACCGTACCTCCAGAGCGGAGCGCGGCCTGGAACGACGCGACGACGATCTTGGCCCTCTCCGCCCTCGGCCTCGAGCTGGTGATGCCGCGCGTTTTCTACGCCGATCCCGAAGTGACGGCGGGCTGGAAGGCGCGCTGGCACATCTCCGTCTTCGCGCCGATCATGACGCTGGCCACGCTCACCCTCGTCAACGAGCACCATCTGAAAAGCTCCTTCGCGTCGCCGCTGCCAGGATGCGACGACACCAACCCCTACGACTATCGTTGTCAGGGGTACGGCATGTTCTCCAGCCAGTCGTTTCTCGCGTTCAGCGCGCTCGGACAGGGCACCGGCGTCTTTCTCGGTGACACGCTGAAGTGGAGCGACGGGCGTTTCAACGCCGGCGCGTTCACCGGTGAAGTCGGGATTCCGCTCGTGCTCGCCGTGATCACCGCGGTCGGGCGCACCTCGGGCGATCTCGAGACGGGTGGTCAGGTCTGGGCCAGCGCTGGTGTCGGCGCGGTGATCGGCCTCGGAACCGGACTCGCGTACTCCCTCATGCAGCGCCCCGAGTGCGGTTACAGCGGAAGCCTGCTCTGTTGGTAACGCGCGTTTAGCGCGCAGGCGGCGGTGGAGGTGGAGGTGCGGGACTCGCCGGCGGCGCTTTTCCTCCGCCCGTGACCTGTGACCACAGCGACTCGGTGCTGGCGACGAACGCAGAGCGATTCGACAAGGAAAAGGTCCGCTCGAGGTCAGACTTGCGGATCTCTCCCTGGGCCGCGTCGCGGACGACGATTTGCTCGACGACGCGAATGGATCGCTCCTGGAAAACGGGCGCTGCGGTCAGTCGGTATTGCGCGTTGCCGCTCACACCCGCGGCGGGCCCATACATGATGCGGTCGATCGCGAACCGCGCCCCCGGCACGAGCTCGCCGCTTCTCATCAAATAGGCGGTGAGCATCGTCTCGCATGGCTGGTTCGGTTTGACCCCCGTGCACCCTTCGTCGGTCGCCGTGACCAGGATCTCCGGACCGAGCCGCTCGAACGCAAAACGCGTCCGCGCAGGGTTCGCGCGATGCATTCCCACCGCGTAAACCTCGGCATACGCCTCCTTGGCACGCATGAGCGCGAGGAGCCCGGCCGCGTCGCCACCGGTCAAGCGATGGGTGCGCAGCCACACGATCTTGAACCCGTCGGGTCCCGGGGTAACGGTGGCGTCCCCCTCGCCGACCTTCACCGGCCCGGTGCGCGGACCTTCCACCTGGAGCAGCTCGGGACCGCCGAGCAGCTGCCGGCCGGAGCAATCGGCCGACGTTCGATCGACCGTCCCCGCGCTGGCATCGAAGCTCGGCAGGAGCGTCGACCAATAGTCTTCCGGTTTGAGCGTGGCCATGACGCCGATCGAGCCGTGGCGCGGAAGCGGTTTCAGGCAAATCGGCACCGGCACCGTGCGACGCGCGCCATCTTCGAGCTTCGACGATTCCACCGCCCCTGCGCACGAAGCGAGCGCCAAGGCGCCCCATACCGCCAGCGTGCCACGGGCCATCATCAGAGCACCTCCAGCGTGCCGACCACGCGCGCCAGCTCGGCGTCGATGGCGGACAGGTCTTCACCATCGTGCACGATCTGGACGATGACGATGCGGTTCTCGCCGCGCAGCACGATCTCGCGCGACCTGCTGATGAGCGGCCGCTTGGCGGCCTCCACTTTGCGTTCGATGGAGTACGCCCGTCCCTGACCGCGCCATGTCGCCACCGGCACGCGCCGCCCCACCGCCTTGGCTCCCACCGAGGCGACGTCGTCTTCGTAGCGCGTGAGGACGTCGCGCCACAGATCGCCGGGTGAATCCGGTCGTTCGTAGATGCCGAACGAATAGGCCCGCGGCGAGGTGTATTGAATGTAGGCGCGGGCGGGCTCGTTGCTCGCCTCGCGGATCGTCCAGTCCTTCGGTCGCGACAAATGAACGCCGCCGCGCACGATGGTGACGCCGATGTACTCGGGGTTGGGCTGCTTCTCCGCCCAATCGAGCGGCGGATAACGCTGCTCGAACTGCGCCGCCGTGTTGCCCGGACCGGCCGACGACCAATCGTAGAATGTCCGGTTACGGGCGGCTGTATCGGGCGCGCCACCACAGCCCGCGAGCCAGCATGCCATCGAGAAGAGGAGGGGACGGTGCAAAGCCGGGCGAGCCTACCAACGCGAGCAACCAGTGGCAACGGTGTGCGGACCGCCGCGGACCGCCGCGGACCGCCGTTGCGCGCGCGGCGAGATGCCGTGGCCACGCGCGGCACGCCGGGGGCGTGTCCATCGCTCGGGGCGGGCCCGTTGTCGGCAGTCGCGGAACAACCGGGTTTTTTCCGGGCCGGACTTGAGGTAAGCACGGGCGAGGCGTATGCGCTCCCCTCGTTACCGATTTGCCATCCTGCTCGCTCTGCCTCTCGCCGGGCTCGCGTGCAGCAGCCCGGTTTTGCGCATGACCAGCGGCACGGACTGGCACAGCTTCGTGCGCCATCGCAGCGGGGGCCCCGCCACGTCCGAGCTCGACGCCATCCGCTTTCGCGGCGGACTCTGCGATGCCGACGAGCTTCGACCCGAGTATGCCCGTCTCGACGAAGGGAGCCTCGTCCGCTTCTTCGAGCGCCAGCACATCGACGTGCGCATCGAGCGCCCCCGCGCCGACCTCATGTACCTGAACATCGGGGGCGCCGGCACCGAGCGACCCGTGCGCCTGCGCGTCGCCATCCTGGCCTCCGCCGACGACGCGGGCCGCGAGCTCCACGAAGGTATCCTCCAGCATGGGCCCGGCTCGTGGGGCGTACGGCGCTCGAACCTTGCCGTGCTCGGGCCGGTCGGATCGCCGGGCGACGACATCGCCTTCGCCGGCGTGACCAAGCTCGCCTGCTGGGGCGTCTTCACCATCGCCGGCACCGACGACACCTTCGTCGTCCCGGGCGGGTACGCGGAACTTTAGCGCATCAGGATCCCATCAAGGATCGGGGCCAGGGCGTAAAGGAAGTATAAGTTTTTCCTGAAATAAGATTCATTACGCTAGGTTGGCGCGGTCGCGCCGCGATCGTTCGGCGCTTGTCCGTACCGATGACGCTTGCTACGACGATGTCGGCGTCGCGCGGACTCAGCGGACAACGCATCTTTGGCGGGTCGCTTGGAATGGTCATCCGACGCCAGGAGAATGACCGTGCGCCGACGATTGCGGCATCTGATCTTTGGCGCTCCCAAAGACGTCAAAGATCCTCAGGCATTTCACAAGCTGTCGCTGATTGCGCTCTTGGCGTGGGTCGGTCTCGGGGCCGACGGTCTCTCGTCGAGCGCGTACGGCCCGGAGGAGGCATTTCGGCAGCTCGGCGAGCACACCGGCCTCGCCGTGTTTCTGGCCTTGGCCATGGCGGCGACGGTCTTCATCATCAGCTACGGCTACAGCCGCATCATCGAGCGCTTTCCTTCCGGCGGCGGCGGCTATGTCGTCGCCACGCAGCTGCTCGGGAAACGAACGGGCGTCATCTCGGGTGCGGCCCTGCTCGTCGATTACGTGCTCACGATCACGATTTCGATCGCCTCCGGCGCCGACGCGATCTTCAGCTTTTTGCCTCCGTCTTGGAACGACGTTCACGGCGTGCCTTTGAAAATGGTCTTCACCATCGCCGGGCTCGGGCTCTTGACGGTCATGAACCTGCGCGGCGTGAAAGAATCCGTGGCCGCCCTGGTCCCGATTTTCGCGGTGTTTCTGTTCACCCACGCGCTCGCCATCCTGCTCGCCATCGGAGGGCATTTGGGCAGCATCCCCGCGGTGACGGCCGAGGTCAGGACCAATGTCGAGCAGTCGTTTTCGACGCTCACGGCTTTCGGCGCGCTCAGTCTGCTGGTGCGTGCCTATTCACTCGGAGGAGGGACGTACACGGGAATCGAGGCGGTATCGAATGGCGTCGGGTTGATGCGCGAACCGCGCGTGCCGACGGCCAAGCGAACGATGGTGCTCATGGCGGTCTCGCTCGCGTTCACCGCGTCGGGGATCCTGCTCTCTTACCTGCTCGTCCACGCCGTTCCGATGGACGGCAAGACGATGAACGCGGTGCTCTTGGAGCGTGTGGCAGGCTCGTGGCACATCGGCAGCCTGCCGGTCGGGGCGTGGTTCGTCGTCACCGCGCTGTTCAGCGAGGGCGCCCTCTTGTTCGTCGCGGCGCAGGCTGGATTCGTCGATGGTCCGCGGGTCATGGCCAACATGGCCACCGACTCGTGGCTGCCCCATCGATTCGCTGCGCTGTCGGAGCGACTGTCGATGCGCAACGGCGTGCTGCTCATGGCCGGATCGTCGCTCGCGGCTTTGCTCTACACGCAGGGGAGCGTGAGCCGGCTGGTCGTCATGTACTCGATCAACGTCTTTTTGACCTTCTCGCTCTCCAACCTGGCGATGGTTCGCTACTGGGTGCGTCATCGTCGCGAGCATCGCGATTGGTGGCGACATCTGCCGGCCCATTTGGTCGGCCTCCTCCTCTGCGCGACCATTCTCCTCGTGATGATCCTGGAGAAGTTCACCGAGGGCGCGTGGATCACGCTCGTCATTACTGCGGTGCTCGTTCTCGTCTGTTTCGTCATCAAGAGGCATTACAACCTCGTCGGTCAAGCCATCGCGCGTCTCGACCTGGAGCTCCCTTCTCCCGCCGATATCCCGGGTGCCGTGCTCGAGCTGGTCGACGGACACCGGACGGGCCAACACGCCGAAGGTGGCGCCACCCGCAGCTTGCCCGATCCCGCCCATCCCGTGGCCGTCCTTTTCGTCGGTGGCTACGGGGGCCTCGGCCGTCACGCGCTGCTCACGCTCCTGCGCATGTTTCCCGGTCACTTCAAGGCAGTCGCCTTCGTCAGCGTCGCTGTGGTCGATTCTGACGTCTTCAAAGGAGCCGACCAGGTGGACGCCCTCGAAGAACGAACGCGCGAGCATCTCGCGCGCTACGAGCGGTTCGGCCGCGCCCTCGGGCTGCGCACGACGACGGCCTACGCCACCGGGACGGAGGTGGCGGTCGAAGCGGAAAAGCTCGGCACCGAGCTATGCACGCAATATCCACGGGCCCTCGTCGTAGCGGGGCAGCTCATTTTCCAGGAAGACACCTTCTTCAGCCGCGTCCTCCACAACGAAACGGCATTTCTCATCCAACAGCGACTCCAGCACATCGGCGTTCCGATGATCGTCATCCCGGTGCGGCTCAATTTGAAGGAACGGCGCCCGGAGCGACCGCTTTCCGTGCAGGGCCAAAATGTCACGACGCCCGCCATCGAAAAGCGTTCCCTGCCGTCTTGAATTTTTCTGACCGTCGGCTGTCCCCTGACGACGCGCGCGAGAAAAACGTCCCCCATGCGCCGGGCCTGCGAAATCGTCGGTAAGCGGGTCAGCCTTTGGAGTCGATGACGAGCTCCGGCATCGGGCCCGGGAGAGGCTTGCTGATATCGACGCCGTGAACGGCGGACACTTGGGCGACGAACCACTTCGTGAAGTCGTCGCTACCGGTGCCGATTTTCTGGAAAGCACCCGCCGGGTTCTCGCCTTCGAAGGTCACGACGACGAAATCGCCCATGGGCGTCTTCTGAAGGAACGTCCGTTCGTGAACACCGTGACGTTTGCACAACGCAATGTAGTCGGCGCGGCGCGGCCCTTTGAGCTCGGCCGCGAACTTCATCAAATGCTCGGTCTTCCCGGGCGTGACTGGTAACGCCATTGCCAAAAGTGCCATGCTCCCTCCCATTCCCCGCTACGTGCGAAGCAGACGGTCATCATCCCGCGACTTTCGACTCTTCGTCAATCGAAAGCGGCGGAGGAAAAATACTCAACAGCGCCCGAACAAATCGAGCTGCTTTTTCTCGCCCGGCCGCCGGAACGTCGTCGGCACTTCGGTCGGTGTGGCCTCGCTGCGTACCAGCCCGAGGCGCCGCGCCGTGCGATCGAACAGCTGACCAATGGCGTCGGCGTATTGCCCTTCACCGGTTTGGCGCGTGCCGAAACGCGGGTCGTTGAGCTTGCCGGCGCGCACCTCGCGCGTGCGCGCCAGAATGCGGTCGGCGCGAAGGGGCAACGCGGCGCGCACGCGTTGCTCGAACACCTCTTTCACCGTGCCGGGCAAACGTACGACGATCATCGACGCCGACGCCGCTCCCGCTTCTTTCGCCGCTTCGAGAATGGCGCCGATGTCTTCGTCGTTCAGCCCCGGAATGATGGGCGCCACGTTGACCGTGACGCGGATGCCGGCCAAAACGAGCCGTTTGACCGTGGTCATGCGGCGCTGCGGCGTCGCGACGTAAGGCTCGATGGCGCGCGCGTTGGTCTCGTTCCAAAAAGGGATGCTCACGCAGACGCCCACCTTCGCGCGCTGGTTGAGCTCCACTAGGAGATCGATGTCGCGCTCGATGAGCGGCGCCTTGGTGATGATGGCGACCGGATTTTGGTGCTCGAGGCACACTTCGAGGCAGCCCCGCGTGAGGCGATAGGAAGCTTCGAGTGGCTGGTAGCAGTCGGTGTTGCCGCTGAAGACGATGAGCTCGCCTTGCCACGATCGCTTGGCGAAGGCCTTTCGCAAGAGCTCCGGCGCGTGAGGCTTCACCACGATCTTGCGATCGAAGTCGGTGCCGCTGCCGAAGCTCAAGTACTCGTGCGTGGGGCGCGCATAGCAATAGGCACATGCGTGCTGGCAGCCTCGGTACGGATTGACGCTGTAGCGAAAACCGACGTCGGGGCTGTCGTTGGTGGAGAGGATCTCTTTGGTGTGATCTTCGAAGACCTGCAGCCCGACCGTCGGAGGCTCGCCGAGGTACTCGACCTCCGTCGTGCTCCAGGGGTTGGTCGGGTTCGCTACCGGAATCGGCCGCATGCCCACATACTACTGAACCCGTGAGCAGTATCAACGTCCAATCGCCCCAAAATCCCCATTCCCTGGCGGCCCTGGCTCCCATGGCGTCCAGGCGGTTCTGACGTTGCCGTGCAGCCGCGTTACTAGAGGAGGGGCTCCGTCCAAGGGGCTCTTTCTCGCGCGATCGACGCCGCCGCGAATTACCGCGCCAACGGTTGAAAGGCATGCCGCGCCGGCGACGCGCGGCGGGCTCGCTTCAGCGACGCATCAGCACGTTGAGCACGATCGTCAGCAGGACCGAGACGACGATGGACGTCGCTATGGGAAAAAAGACGCGCACGTTGCCGACGCGAAAGGCGAGATCGCCGGGCAGATGCGGCACGAGGCCCTTTCCCACCAGCAGCAAGACCGCGCCGACCAGCGCGAGTCCCACACCGAGCCCGAGAACGAGCTTGCCGAGCGCGGCCAGATCCATGGCGTTTCTCGTAACCCCACGCTCGGCAAAAGCAAGCGGATCCACCTTCGCCACCGCGCGAGCTCGTTCGCGACGCGCACGAGACAATCGACCGCGGAGGAGGAATCCATGGCACGATGACGGATGATGGACATCCTTCTGCCGGCGAGAAACGCGGAGAGTGGTGCTAGAATGAAGGTTAGCCGATGAGCCTCAAGATCGATCAGGATCATTCGCGCTTTCGGAACATCGTCCGCGGCAAGATTCGGCAGAACCTCCGCAAATACATCTCCCACGGCGAGCTCATCGGAAGAAAAGGAAAGGACCTCGTCTCGGTCCCCATTCCGCAGATCGACATTCCCCGCTTTCGTTTCGGCGATCGGCAGCAAGGGGGCGTCGGTCAAGGCGAGGGAGACATCGGCGATCCGGTCGGTGGGGACGACGGGCAGGAGAGCGGACAGGGCAAAGCGGGGCAGGATCCCGGGGAACACGTGCTCGAGGTCGACGTCACACTCGACGAGCTGGCCGCCATCCTCGGCGAGGAGCTCGAGCTGCCCGACATTCAAGACAAGGGAAAAAGCAAGATCACCAGCGCCAAGGATCGCTACACCGGCATCCGCCGCGTCGGTCCAGAGTCGCTGCGCCATTTCAAGCGCACTTATCGAGAAGCGCTGAAGCGCATGATCGCAGCGGGCACCTTCCGCCCCGATCGCCCCATCGTCGTGCCGATCCCCGACGACAAACGTTATCGCTCCTGGAAGACGGACGTCGAACCCGTCGCCAACGCCGTCATCATCTACATGATGGACGTCAGCGGCTCGATGGGGGACGAGCAAAAGGAGATCGTGCGCATCGAGTCGTTCTGGATCGATACCTGGTTGAAGGCGCAATACCATGGCCTCGAGAGCCGCTACATCATCCACGACGCCGTCGCCCGCGAAGTCGATCGCGACACGTTCTTCCACACCCGTGAATCGGGCGGCACGATGATCTCCAGCGCCTACAAGCTCTGCCTCAAGATGATCGAAGACGACTATCCTTCCAGCGAATGGAACATCTATCCGTTCCACTTTTCCGACGGCGACAACTGGTCGATGGACGACACCTTGACCTGCGTCGAGCTCTTGAAGTCGAAGCTCCTCCCCCAGGTCAACATGTTCGGTTATGGCCAGGTGGAGAGCCCCTACGGTTCCGGCCAGTTCATCAAAGATCTGCGCGAGCTCTTCTCCAAGGAAGATCGCCTCATCACCAGCGAGATCCGCGACAAGGACGCGATCGTCAACTCCATCAAGGAGTTTCTGGGAAAGGGCAAATGACGTGACCGAATTCGCGCTGAAGACGTCGCTTCCCCAATACCTGCGGGCCGAGCAGCTCCGGATCGAGAAGTTCGCGCGCGAGTTCGGGCTCGACTTCTTCCCCATCATCTTCGAGATCCTCACCTACGATCAGATGAACGAGATCGCCGCCTATGGCGGGTTCCCCAACCGCTATCCGCATTGGCGCTTCGGCATGGAGTACGAGCAGCTCGCCAAGAGCTACGAGTATGGCCTCTCCAAGATCTACGAGATGGTCATCAACTCCAATCCCGCCTACGCCTATCTGCTCGAGGGAAACTCGCTCGTCGACCAGAAGCTCGTCATGGCGCACGTGTGCGCCCACGTCGACTTCTTCAAGAACAACTTTACCTTCCGCTCCACCGACCTCGACGCCACCGGGCGCATCGATCCGGTGCGCAAGGTCGAGGGGTACGACCCCAACCGGCGCTGGATCGACAAGATGGCCAACCACGGCTCGCGCATCCGCCGCGCCGTCGATCGCCACGGAGTCTCCAAGGTCGAGGAGTTCATCGACCAGTGCCTCTCTCTCGAGAACCTCATCGACCCCTGGGGCCCGTTCCTCGGTCGCCACAAGGTCCCCGATGACGGCGATCAGGGGGAGATCGAAGTGCCCCGTCTTCGCTCCAAAGATTACATGGAGTCGTTCATCAACCCCGAGGAATACCTGGAGGAGCAACGCAAGAAGATCGAGGAGCAGCGCGAGCGGGAAAAGCGCTTCCCCGAGCGCCCCGAGCGTGACGTCCTGATGTTCCTCTTGACCCACGCTCCGCTCGAGCGCTGGGAACGCGACGTCCTCGCCGTCGTCCGGGAAGAGGCTTATTACTTTTTTCCGCAGATGCAGACGAAGATCATGAACGAGGGGTGGGCCGTCTTCTGGCATTCCAAGATGATGACGGAGAAGGTCCTGGATGCGTCGGAGATCGTCGACTACGCCGACCACAACGCGGGGGTCTTGGCAACGTCGCAAGGGCGGCTCAATCCGTACAAGCTGGGGGTCGAGCTCTTTCGTCACATCGAAGAACGCTGGAACAAGGGGCAGTTCGGGCGCGAGTGGGAGGAGTGCGATTCCCTCGAAGCGAAGAAGCACTGGGATCTGCGGCTCGGGCTCGGCCGGCGCAAGATCTTCGAAGTGCGCGCCCTCTACAGCGACGTCACGTTCATCGACGAATTTCTGACGCCCGAGTTCTGTCGCGACCACAAGCTCTTCAGCTTCTCGTGGTCGAACCGCAACGAGCGTTACGAGATCGTGTCGCGCGAGTTCAAGCAGATCAAGGACAAGCTGCTCTTCCAGCTCACCAACGCCGGCAATCCCTTCATCTACGTGGAGGACGGCAACTTCGAAAATCGCGGCGAGCTCTTGCTGCGGCACGAGCACCAGGGTGTCGACCTGCGCAGCGACTACGCCAAGGAGACGCTGCGCGCGCTGGTGCGGGTGTGGAAGCGCCCGGTGAGCGTGGCCACGTTCAGCGAAGGGAAACCGACCGTCATTCGCTTCGATGGGCGGGAGCACTCGTCGCGCTCGAGCAAGGCCTCGGGCTGACGTCGCGCGACGGGGGAGAAACGCCGTGCACGCGCCGAAAGTGACGACAGGATGCGTCGCGGTCTGCGTCGCCGTGGCGGCGATCCATTGCGGCAGTGGGCGGCACGAGCCCGCCGCAATTCTCGCCGGTCCCGCGGCCTCGGCAAGCAGGGAACAAGATCCGCGTGGGTCGACGCCGCCGGCTCCGCCAGGCGCTGCCGTGAGCTCGTCCCATCCGCAAGCAGAGGCGCCGCCGCCCGCGGCGTCACCCCCGCCGCTGCCCGCTACCGCCAAACTGGCGCGCGGCGTGGGTACGCCCGCAGATGCCGCGCTGGCGGCCGGGGACGCCGCCTACGACGCCGACGACTTTGCCAAGGCGGAGGAGAAGTACCGCGAAGCGGGCAAGCTTTCGCCGAAAGACGCCGCGCCGCTCGTCGGCCTGGCGCGTGTCGCCATCGCCAAGACGAACCTGGCCACCGACTACGGTGTCGCGCCCAAGCATCCGGCGGTCGACAAGGCGGCGCAGCAATTGCGCCAGGCGATACGGCTCGACGCCAAGTTCGCCCCGGCGCACATCGAGCTCGGGCGCGCGCTTCTCATGCTCGGCAAGGCGGCGGACGCGCTCGCGGCGCTGCGCAAGGCCGTGGAGCTTGCTCCTGACGACGCCGAGGCGCATTCGGCCCTCGGTGTGGCCCAGCTGGCGACAGGCCATGCCGACGAAGCGCTCGTCGAGCTGACGCGGGCAGCCGAGCTCGATCCGGGAAGCGCGCCGCGGCAGACCAATCTGGGGACGGCGTTGCTCATGCGCGGGCGCGTGAGCGACGCGCTCCAGGCCTACGAGCTGGCGAGCCGCATCGCGCCGGGCGATCCGCGCACCTTGAGCGATCTCGGTACGGCGCTGCTCGCCGACAACCAGATCGACCGCGCCATCACCGTGCTGCGGAGCGCAGTCAGGCTCGATCCCCGGCGGGCCACCTTGCACTCCAACCTCGGCTACGCGCTCCAGCAAAAGCGCGATCTGCACGGCGCCGTCGTCGCGTACCGTGTGGCGCTCGAGCTCGACGACAAGCTGGTTTCGGCTTGGATCAACCTGGCGACGGCGCTCGTTTTGACCGGTGATCGGCCGGGGGCCCACAAGGCGCTGGAGCGCGCCGAGAAGCTCGACCCGAGCGACCCGCGCGTGCGCGCCAACATCGAGGAGCTGCGCGATCTCGAGAAGAAGCATCCCATGGACGGCCAGGGGCGCCGCGACGGCGGAGGGTAGGCAAGGGCGCGGCGCCCCACCGTGTCCCCGGACGAATCTGGTCCCGGACTTGCTGTGGGAAGAAAGAGGAGAAGACCCGATGACGAGATGGCGCCGAAATCCCACCGGAATCGCGATTCTCGACATCTTTCTTCTGGGCGCTGTGATCGCGGTGTCGCAGTCTTGTGCCAGTGATCCCAACGAGTGCCCGCCCCACCCGATGTGCCCAATGACAGCGGCGAAGGCCCGTCTGACGTCCGGCGAGGTCACCTTGACCATGGCCGGTGGCGAGCCGGAAACCTATCGCGTCGGCGTGGAATGCACGGTGGATTACAAGACGACGGTGTTTTTCTGGGAGGTCCAGCAGGAGCCGCCTCTTCCTCCGATGATCCTGTGCCGTTCGGGCGATCGAGAAATCTCCATGGACGCCCGGCTACTGCGGGACCCTCGTCGGCTCGTGCAGGACAAAACCACGTACAAGCCCGAGTGGAACGACGGAAAGTCGATGCTGGAGGTAGAGGTCAAAGTTGCGAAATGCTCCTCTGCCTTGCCGGCGGATACGCTGGTCGTCGATGTGACCGAGGCACGCGGCCAAGACTTGCCAACCAGACCCTACGTCACCAGTGACTATCTCCGTCGCATCGCCCTGCACGTCGAGACATCGCACGACGACACCAGTTGTGGCTCCGTCTCCATCGTCGCCGATCTCACGGTGGAGCAGGCAGCCGACGACGTCGTTACCACCGACGTCGAGTGCGGTTGCCTATGATCCCGGCCTCGGTGCTCCCGATTTGCCCGCCGCCGGCTGGGGCCGGGCCGAAGGTCATCAGCGGTGCTGGCGGTGCTGCGCGGGGCCTTCGGGCCGGGCGAGATTGAAGGCCGTATTGACGAGAGAGACGTGCGAATAGGCTTGCGGAAAATTGCCGACCAGTCTGCGGGAGACAGGATCGTACTCCTCGGAGAGCAGCCCCACGTCGTTGCACAGCGCCAAGAGCCGCCGGAACAAGGCGTCGGCCTCTCTGCGCCGGCCGAGCAGAATGTAATTGTCGGCGAGCCAGAAAGAGCACGCCAGGAAGGCTCCTTCCCCTGCGGGAAGACCATCGACCTCGGCGTTGGGGGCGTAGCGCGCCACGAAGCCATCCTTCATCAGGCCGTTCTCGATGGCGCGCACCGTTCCCGCCACGCGAGGGTCGTGCGGAGGAAGGAAGCCAACCAGTGGGATCATGAGCAGGCTCGCGTCGAGGTCCTTGGCGCCGAAAGATTGGACGAACGAACCGAGCTCCGCGTCGAAGCCGTCGCGGCAAACCGAATCATGGATCTCGGCGCGCGTCCGTCTCCATCGGTCCACCGGTCCCTCTCCGCCGAATTGCTCCACCGTGCAAATGGCACGATCGATGGCAACCCACGCCATCACCTTGGAGTGGGTGAAGTGTCGTCGTGGCCCGCGCACCTCCCAAATTCCTTCGTCGGGCTCGGTCCAGGCGGTCTCGACGTAGTCGAGGAGCTTGCGCTCCAGCGCCCATGCCGCATCCAGACCTTGAATTCCCGCGCGCCGGGAGAAATGGAGCGAATCCATCACTTCGCCGTAAACATCGAGCTGCCGCTGCTGGGAGGCTGCGTTGCCGATACGGACCGGGCTCGCGCCCTCGTATCCGGACAGCCATGGGAGCTCGGCCTCGGTGATGCGACGGTCGCCAGTCAAACCATAGAGGATCTGGAGCTCGCCGGGATTGCCCGCTATCGCGCGCAGGAGCCAGTCGCGCCAGGCGCTGGCTTCCTCGACATATCCGGCGGTCATCAAGGAGTAGAGCGTGAAAGTCGCGTCACGTAGCCAACAGAAGCGGTAGTCCCAGTTGCGAACGCCGCCGAGCTGCTCGGGCAACGACGTGGTGACGGCCGCCACAATCCCTCCGGTGGGCGCGTAGGTGAGCGCTTTCAGCGTGAGAAGGGAACGCCGGACGACGGCGGAATGCTCACCGTGGTAGCTGCATTTAGACGACCATTGTCGCCACGTCGCCTCCGTCTCGGCGAGGGCTTGCTCCGGATCGATGCGCGCTTGCGCAGGGCAATGCGAAGGTGACCAGGTCAGGACGAAGGGCACCGACTGTCCTTCCTGCACCACGAACTCGCTCACCGTCTTCAAGTTCTGACCTTCCAGCGGCGCCGGAGTGACGAGGCGCAGAAGATCGGGGCCCGCGATGGCCTGGATGCCCCCGTCGATGTGCGTGACCCACGGCACGATCGACCCATAGTCGAATCGAATCACGATCTCCGCGCGCATGCGCACCACTCCCTGCATACCGACGACGATCCGCACCACATCGGGAGCGTCGGTGCGGATGGGCATGAAATCGATGATGCGGACGGTCCCCTCACGCGTTTGGAAATCCGTCTCCAGGATCATCGTGTCATCGCGATAGCGGCGGCGCGTCTCCTGCACCGTATCGATGGGATGGATCTGCCACCGACCGTTGTCTGCATTGCCAAGAAGCGCAGCGAAACAAGCGCCAGCGTCGAAACGCGGCAGACAGAGCCAATCGATCGAGCCATCCTTGCCGACCAAGGCCGCGCTGTGACAATCGGCGAGGAGGGCGTAGTCTTCGATGCGAGAGGGCATCGCCTCAGCATACCCTCGCGAACAGAGCCTTGTCGGGATGGATCCGGCTCACCCGCGATCGCCGGCCGATGTTCCGCCATCACCTCCCCCAAAAACCTGCGGGGGCGATGTAAAAAACGGAAGGCGGCCCTGCCGAATGCGCACCAGAACGGGCTCTGGGGTGACCAGGGTTCGCGTCCAGGGGCGCGTCCCGTCGGCGGCGGGGGAAGGGGGAAAGGCGAGCCCGGCGCGAATCCGGTAGAGGCCCGGTCGATCGAAGGCGACGTTGGGGCACATCTCGCCGATCCAGACCTCGATGGAGCGGGAAGCGCCGGCGGCGAGCGACTCCAACAGCTCGCGTGGAACGCCGCGGCGCGATGACGGCGCGCCGCAATGGGTCGACCCATCGGGGCCGTCGACATCGAAGAGGAGGTTGTCGCGGCGCACGTGAAGGCGCACGTCGCGCCGGCCCGCGTTCTTGAGCGTGAGCGTGGCGGTCACCGTTTTTTCGTCGGTGCTGTCGACACGGGCGGTCGCGGTAAGCTCGAGCCTCGGGCCGCTGGGATCGTCGCTGTTCTCACCGCTCGCGCTGCTCGGCGTGGAAACCGGCGCTGCCGCGGCTACGACGAAGCGTTCCGATGCGATCTCTTTGACGGCCGAGACGGGTGGGGATAAGGCCGCTGGCTCGGCGATGAAGGGTGCACGAGGGGCTGCCTTGGGCGAAGCTTTTGCGTTGTCGGGAAATCCGAGCTTGGCCGTGACCCGCGCGCCCGCGACGAGCGCCTTCGCTTCCGCTGATGTGAAGCAGTAGAGCGCGGGGCTCACCACCTCTTCGTAGCGGCTGCCGGGACCGAGGACGATGGCGCGCTCTTCCACGACGCCCGAGGGTCGAAGCTCCAGGGGCAGCTTGCAGACGACGGGAGGCGGCGGTTTCTTCTTGGCGGCCTTGCCGTAAGGGTCGTCGAGACTTCCCTCTTCGGGCGGCTCGATCTCGAGGCTGAGCAAGCGTCCATCGGCGGCAACGCGCAGCGGCACCTCTCCGTCGTTGGTCACCACCATCTTCCACGGGCCAGCAACGTCGGGCGCCTCGAGCCGCAGCGCAATCCGAGGCGGGGGCAGGGGGGCGGGATCACCGCCCGCTTTGGGCAGCGCACCCAGCAAAAGCAGGAGCAGAACGGATCTCGACACGACCTCGATACTATAGCCCGTGTCGTAGGCGCGCGACCATGGCTTCGAGGACCAGCGCGGGGGACCCGTTTCGTTCGAGCTCGTCGATGGCCCGGGCCACATTCCCGTACCTTTCCGCGGCACGGAGGGCGCGGTCGGGATGTGCTTTTGCCTCGGCGCGGCCCTCCTGGGCGAAGTGGGTCGCCAGCGCGGACAGCCGGTCGTAGAGCACGTCTTTGTCGCGCGCGCGTGTCTCGGAAAGCGCGATGGCGGCGGCGAGGTCCGACCCGGCCAGCGCCGTCATCGTCCCCTCGATGAAGGCATGGCGCTCGGCGGCGGCGCTGGGATCGGCGTGCGTGAGCGCCGCGGCCACGCTGCCGCCCGCCAGATCAGCGGCCGTCTTCGCGACGTCCGCGGCGAGGCCGCGCTTTTCGAGAAGGCTCTGGACGAGCGACGCCGGCAGCGGCGCGAAGCGAAGCAGCTGTGTCCGCGACCGCACGGTGTCGAGCAGGTCGCTTCCGCGATCGGTCAAGAGCACGAAGTACGTCCGCGCCGGCGGTTCTTCCAGCGTCTTGAGCAGGGCGTTGGCCGCGGAGGTCGAAAGCTCGTGGGCGCGGCGGACGATGATCACGCGGGCCCGTCCTTCGTGAGGGGGGAAACTCGCTCGCTCGAGGACGCACTTACGGATTTGATCGACAGAGATGTCCTGCAGCTCCGGTCGCGCGCGGCGAAGGGCCTCGGGGGAATAAAGTCCGCGCTCGATGAGGACCACGTCGGGGTGGAGCGGAACCTGAGGCGGCTCGGTGGACAGCGTGATGGCGCGGTGGCAGGCGCTGCAACGACCGCACGCGTGGTGGGCCTCACCGTCGGGGGGAGGGGTGTCGCAGAGCAGCGCCTGGGCCAAGGCGAAGGCGGTCGTTTCTTTGCCGACGCCGTTCGGCCCCTCGAATCGGTAGGCGTGATGCACCTTGCCGGTGCGGAGCGCGCGCTCGAGCGTGCCGATGGCCCCGCTCTGGCCGAGCACGGTGGAAAGCGGCATAGTCTTCCCACTACCACACTCCCGGTGCCCCGGCGCCGACCTTCGAGCTCGATGCGCTGGCGAATCGCTCTCCCTGTGGCTCTCGTGGGGGTCCTACTCTTGGCGATCCTCGGCGCGCCCTCGCTCCGCACGCATCGCCGCGCAGCGGATGTGCTGCGACGGTTCGCCGGACAGGCGCCAGCCGCGATCGCCTCCAGTGACTTCACTGTCGACGAAGTCGAGCAGGACGGCGACGGCGCGGGACGCTTGCGCTGGTACGTGCCGCGCGGCCTCGCCCAGCCGCCGGGTCTCGTGCTCGTGCACGGAATCCACCGCCTCGCCATCGACGAGCCGCGGCTCGTTCGCTTCGCGCGCGCGCTCGCTCGCAGCGGCGTCGCCGTGCTCACCCCCGACGTGCGCGAGCTCGCCGACTACCGCGTCGACGCGCGTTCCATCGAAACCATCGGCGCCGCGGCCCACGCCCTACGCGCGAAGGTCGCGCGCAAGGTGGGGGTCATGGGGATGAGCTTTGCCGGCGGGCTTTCCTTGCTCGCCGCTTGTGACCAGCGTTTCGAAGAGGACATCGGCATGGTCGTCGCCGTGGGAGCGCACGACGATGCGGCGCGGGTGGCGCGGTTCTTCGCGACGAGCCGCATTGCGCGCCCCAACGGCAGCACGGCGTCGCTCGGGGCCCACGGCTATGGCGTTCTGGTGTTCATCTACGCCCACGCCGATCAATTCTTTCCCGTGGAGGATCTGGCGGCCGCACGACGAGCGCTGGCCTCGTGGCTGGCCGAGGAGCACGACGCCGCCCGCGTCACCGCGCGCGACGCGACCCTCCCGTCGCGCGAGCTGTTGGAACGCCTCTTCGATCATCGGGTCGAACAGGTGGCCGCGCCCTTCCTCGGCGTGGTCGACGGAGATGGCGCGGCGCTCGAGGCGGTATCGCCCCATGGACGGCTCGATCGTTTGCGTGTTCCGATCTTTCTGCTGCATGGCGCCGGTGACACGGTCATCCCCTCGACCGAAACGGAGTGGCTGGCGCGCGACGTGCCAGCCAGCGTGCTGCGGGACGTGCTCATTTCGCGTGCTCTGGTGCACGTCGAGCCGGGCGGCCAACCGACCTGGTACGAACAGTGGGAGCTGATCCATTTCGTGGCCGACGTCCTCGCCGAGCTGGACCGCGCTTCGGGGTGAGCCTGGGGATTTCACCTGTTCGGTCAGGCGGGTCGAGTGGGCGTATGCCTGCTCCGATGATCGATCTGGCAGCGAGAATCTGACGCAGGAGTGCTACGATACGGCACGAAATGCGCGGCGCGATGCGTGATCCGAGGAGAGCCAGCGCCGTCGTCGTCGGGGCTCTTCTCGCCGGCGGCGGGTGCTCGCCGCTGCGCGCCGATGCCACGACCAGCATCGAGCTCTTTCGCCAGAATGCGATGGCGCATGCGGCACCCGCGCCCCTGGTGCAGGACCTGTGCGATCGCACCGGGCCTCGGCCGGCCGGCAGCGAGAACGAGCGCAAGGCGATCGCCTGGGCCCTCGATAAAATGAAGGCCCTCGGGCTGCAAAACGTCCGCGAAGAGCCGGTGATGGTGCCCCACTGGGTGCGCGGTGACGAGCACGCCGAGTTGCTCACGCCCGAATCGCAGCGGCTCGCCATCACCGCTCTCGGCGGTTCCGTGGAGACGCCGGAGGGGGGCTTGGAGGCGGACGTCATCGAAGTGTCTTCGCTCGAAGGAATCGAAGCGCTCCCCGCCGACGACGTTCGCGGCAAAATCGTGTTCGTCAACACGCCCATGGAACGCACGCGCAACGAAGACGGCTACAGCCGTGCCGTGCCCGTGCGCGGCGGCGCCGCCGTGGCTGCGGCGAAGAAGGGGGCCGCCGCGGCCATCATCCGGTCCATCGCCACGGGCAACGCGCGTTTTCCGCACACCGGCCACATGCACTACGAGGAGGGGGTCCCCAAGATCCCCGCGGCGGCGCTTTCGGTGCCCGATGCCATGCTGCTCGACCGCTTCATCAAGGCCAAGAAGTCGGTGCGCCTCCGCATGACCGTGGGCGGGCGGTCCCTCCCCGATGAGCCGTCGGCCAATGTCGTCGGCGAGGTGATCGGGCAAGAGAAGCCGAACGAGGTGCTCCTCATCGGCGCGCACCTCGACTCGTGGGACCTCGGAACAGGCGCGCTCGACGACGGCGCCGGCGTGGGCATGGTGCTGGAAACGGGAAATCTGATCGCCCACGCCGCGGAGCGACCGCGCCGCACGGTACGGGTCGTCCTCTTTGCGAACGAAGAGTTCGGGCTGAATGGAGGTCGCGCCTACGCCGAGGCGCATCGAGCCGAGCTGAAAGATCACGTGCTCGCCATCGAGGCCGACTTCGGCGCGGGGGGCGCCTACGAAGTGTCGTTTCTCGCGGGACCGGCAGCCGTTCAGCCGATGGCCGAGATTTCCGCTCCGCTCTCGCCCCTCGGCGTCGGCCCGGCCGTGAAGGGGGAACTGCATGGCTCCGACCTCTTGCCGCTGCGCGCAGCCGGTGTCCCGATGGCGGACGTGGCGCAGGATGCGACCACGTACTTCGACTATCACCATTCCGCCGACGATACGTTCGACAAGATCGACCCCCCCACGCTCGCGCAAGCCACCGCCGTGCTGGCGACGTTCTCTTACGCCGTGAGCCGAAGCGTGCACGACCTGGGTCGCGCACCCGCGCGCAAGCCCCCGCTTTCCCATTGAGCCGCGGGTGGCTTGGAGGGGGATCGCGCGCCCGCGGTCGCTTTTTCGTGACGATCGCCCGTTTTGCGGCCACATGAGGAAGGAATGGTCACCCGCCAGCCTGGGGCAGTCCTGCCCGATCCATTCGCCGGCTTCGCGGACGTCGAGGCACGGCAGGCCGCTCCAACCACGCTCGCCGACATCTACCGCGACCACTTTCCCTTCGTGTGGCGCATGGTGCGGCGACTCGGCGTCAGTGACGCCCAGGTCGAGGACGCGGTACAGGACGTCTTCGTCGTCGTCCATCGCCGTCTGCCGGATTTCGAGGGGCGTTCGTCGGTCCGCACCTGGCTCGCGGGCATCGTCCGCCGCGTCGTGCGCGATCACCGCCGAACGAATGCGCGCAAGCCCGCCCTCGGCCGCGCTCAAGCGGAGCTGCCCGTCGAGGAGATGTCGATCGGGCAGGCGTCACCCGAAGAGAATGTCATGACCACCGAGGCCGTGCGGATGCTGCACGAGCTGCTCGACAGGCTCGACGACGACAAGCGCGAGGTCTTCATTCTCGCCGAGCTCGAACAGTGGTCGATGGCAGAGATCGCAGAAGCTCTCGGCGTCAAGGTCAATACCGCGTCCTCCCGCTTGCGTCTCGCCCGCGAGGCGTTCGAGGAGGCGGCCGAGAGGCTGCGCGCCCGCGATGCATGGAGGCTCCGGTGACAGCGCTGAGCCCCGAGACGCGCCGACTCCTGCAGCTATCGCGCGGTGGCGACGACCCGGCGCCCGCACGGGAGCAGGCCGTGCGAAACCGCCTGATAGCGCAGCTCGGGGTCACCGCTCTGGCCGGCATTGCGACCGGGTCGACCGCGTCGGCCGCGGTCGGCGCGGCAGAAGCAGCCAGCGCGGCGAGTGCCAGCGTGCTCTCGGGAGCCGCGCCGGCAAGCACGGCGGTGGGATCCGCGGCGGTCAACGCGGCATCGGCCGGTGCTGCGACGGCATCGCTGGCCAAGACGGTGGCAGGCGTGGTCCTTTTGGCTGGCCTGGGGGCCGGCGCATGGAAAAACGACCAAGTCGTGGAGGAGACGGTCGCATGGTCCACCGCGGTAGCCGTGGAGGCCGAGCGAGCCGCAAAACGCGTCTGGCTCTTCGTGACCGGCGGTTCCGAAAGCGCCGCGTCGAGGGGCCAGCCGGCGGCCCCTGCGCTGGACCCATCGGTCCTGGCGGCGAATCGGCACGAGCTGCTCATCGCCATCGCGCGTCGTCCGAATCGTCCCGTGGCCAAGGAGGCCGAGCTCGTCTTGATCCTGGGTGCCCAGCAGGCGCTGGCGGCGGGTGACGACGAGCGCGCAGCGCGATACCTCGACCAGCATGAAGCGCAGTTCGCCGGCGGTGAGCTGAGCGAGAATCGCGAAGCGCTGCGCGTCCGTATCCACGATGCGCGCGGCAGGGGAAAGGCGCAACCGACTGCACCTTCGCCGGCCACGCCGTCGAATGCCGACAAGACGAATTTTTGATTCTGCTTTCGATCGCTGGCCACTGCCAGCGACATGACAAGGTTGCATGCGATCCGTTCGATGCCCGCGCGCGCGAGCGCTCTTTCGCTCGTAGCGGCCCTGGTGCTCGGCAGCTGTGCGAGCCACCGCGTCGTTCATCAGGCGACGATCGACCGCGGCTACCCCACCAGGGGTCAGCTCGACAACGTAACCAAGGCGCCTCTACCGCCGCGCGAAACGGCGCTCCGAAGGGGTCTCACGGTCGAGCAATGGGACCTGGCGGGACCTTTTCCCGACAAGGCCGGATCCTTGCCGTTCACGGGCGACGATCCGCTCGCGCGGACCGTCGCTGATCGGCTCGCGCAGCGCCGCAGCGACGTCGTGCTGACCGAAAGCATGCAGTGCTACGCGCGGGAGATGGGACGGTTCGTCGCGCGTCACGGTCAGCTGCCGGACGACGATTTGCAGGCCTTTGCGGCGGGCCTGTGCGGCGCGGTTCCGATTGCCCCATCGTTCCTTTTCTCCATGCCTGAAGGCGAGCTTCCGAACGACGCGGCGGTCCAATTCTTCGACAGGGCGACGGCCCCCCTGCCTGCATCGTCCGAGCTCGGTATCTGGAGGGGGAGCGAGGCCGACCGTCACGTCGTCTTGGCGGCGTTCGGCGTGCCCAAAGTCAAGATCGTCGCGATCGATTCGCCCCTCGCCGGTGCGCGCACGGTGCGTATTCGCGGCACGATCCTCGACGCCACGGCTTGGCTGCGCGCCTACACCGGCGAAGGGTTGCTCGGCTTTCACGCCTGCGATCCCACCCGTCCCACCGCGGCGGTGCTGCCCGATTTCGACCTGACGTGCACGGTGGCGAGCGAAGACCCTTACGCCGTCTTCGACATGCTGTCCGCTGCGCCGCACGCGCTCCTCGGCCGTCAAGTCCTCATGCTCGTGCTGCCCACGGGTCGTCCCATCCGTCCCACGTTTCGCCGTCTCGCCGTCTACGGCGTGCCTCCGCGCGGCGGCCTGCTCGAGCAGTTCAACGCCGTGCGCGCGCAACTCGGGCGCGAGCCCCTCCGCGACGTGCCCGTCCAGAGTCGAACGGCGCACGCGCTCGTCCCGCACTACTTCACGGCGGCAGCCAACAAAGACGCGGCGAGCGTCGACTTCATCACGCTCGGAATGATGGCCGGCTGGGACGTTGCGGGGCCGCTGCGCGATTCACAGTTTTTGAGCTTTCGCGGCATGCTCGGGCAAGGCGCTTCGAGCTTTCTCTCCCAGCTGCTCTTTTTCCCGAGCAACCGCGCCGTTCTGCTCGACCGCGACGCCAAGGAGGTGGCTCTGGCGACGATGCAAGACGACAAGGACAAGGGCGTGTGGGGCCTTTTGACGACGTACACCGCCTTCGAACCACGAAGCTATCCCGAGGTCGAAGCGGGTCTGCTCGACGAGCTCGATCGCCAAAGGCAATCTCGCGGCAAGCCTCCCGTCGCTCGCATCGCCATGCGCGAGACGGACAGCGTGCTCGAGCACGTCATGGAAAAACTAGCGCGCGGTCAAGTCAATCCCAACGAGGGACTCGCGCAGGTGCTGCGCACACTCACCCGCAGAATGCAGCGCGGGCTCGACGGCCGGGTCTCCTACGCGACGGCCGTCGACGGCTGGCGTCCGATGTACGACGGCGCGCTGGTCGACCAGGAGAGCGTCGCCGTGATCAGCAAGGTCGGGTTCTTCGCCGCCCCCGGCGACCACTGGGGGCAATACGTCAGCTACTTCATCTACGGAGCGAGCTTCGACCCGAACCCAGGCTCGACGATCCCCAAGCGCGGCGCGCGTTGACGGGTTGACCCACGGCTTCCACGTCCTGGCACCGCCGAATGGCGGAAGCTCCCCACCGGGTTCGGCACGGCGGGCTCGGGTTTCGGGGTTCGGCAGTGTGTTTTTTTGCGCTACATTTCGATGTCGAAGCGACATCATGTATCAAAGCGCGCCCACGACGGGGTCCGCATTCCATCCGCGACGCTGCCCGCGCTTGACGCTTTCGTAAAGGCGAGATCATGCAACGAGTTGTTTTTCGTCTCTCGATCCTGCTCTTCGTCGTCCTCTTTTCGAAAGGGGCGCTCGCGACCGCGGACTTTCCTGACGACCTCAAAGCCCGATTCAATATCGCCACCGATGCTTCTCAAATGTGCACCTATTGCCACGCGAATCTGAATGGCGGCCGCGAAACCGTGTCGCAGCCTTTCGGTCGAACCCTCATGAAGCACGGCCTCACGAAAAACGACCGCGAAGGCCTCGTCCGCATCCTCACGGCCATGGAGGCCAGTGGGGATGACGATAGCGATGAGGACCTCGTCGGCGACATTGCCGAGCTCAGAGCGGGCACCGATCCCAACGTGAACGACATCACGGGAGAGGGCCCTGAGCAGCGGCGTTACGGGTTCTATTGCAGCACACCGCGCGGTGGCGCTCCTCTCTCGGCGACGGGCTGGGTCTGGCCAACGGCTCTCCTGCTCTGTGCGTGGCGCATTCGCGGCTCCTCGGCGCGGCGCGCTCTCGCTCGCCCATCTGGTTTTCGAAACAAAGACATGCAAGGCTGACCGCCATGCGTGTCGTCTGCGACCGCGGATCGACGGCTCGACGACGTCGGTCTCACCTCTACGCTCTTTCTTGCAACGCTGCCGCGTCGTCCGTCATGCTCTTGTGCTGCAGCAACGGTACGCCGCCGGGTGACGGTGACGCCGCGACCTCGGCCGACGCGGGAGCGGAGACGAGCGGCACGACAGGAGGTAGCGCAGGACGCGATGGAGCCAGCGGCAGCGGGGGCGCCGCCGGCAGCGGAGGCGCTGGCGGCTCTGCTGCAACGGGGGGGGCGGGGAGCGGGGGCACGACGGGAGGACGGGGCGGCTCCGAGGACGGAGGTGGCGCCGCCGGATCCTCGCGCGACGGTCAAGCAGGCGGTTCGGGTGGCGCAGCGGACGCGGCGCGGGACGGCGCGGACGGCAGCAGCGACGCGAGCTTCGGTTCCGACGGCGACGCGGACGCGCGTGCCGAAGCAGCGGCAGACAGCACCGACGCACGCGCGGACATCACGGCGCCGCCATTGGATGTCGATGCCATGCCGCCATCGGATGGATCCGCTTGCACACCGCTTCCGAGCGCGGGCGTCTATGCAACCTTCCGCGTCGTCAACGACGTGTTCTATGCGTCGATAACGAACCCTGCCGGTATCGATCAAGCCCTTGCCCTGTGGCGCGGCCAGTCGCAAGCCAAAATCCCGGTGGGACAGCTGGAGTGCGGAAACGGTACCTACAACTGCGGCTGGACGTGGAGAATGAATCCCGCCAGCATCACGTTTGCCGAGGTGACGATCGAGGTGTGTGACGCCACGCCATCGTACGTGCAAAACAACTGCCCGAGCTTTCCGAACGGGCAATATTGCCCGTGGTCGGCGGAGCTCATCGCCTTGGGCGACTGTCGAACGGACCCCAGCTGTCCCGCGGTGCCACGCTGAGGCGCGCCGGGCAGAACGAGCTTGCGCGTGACGGGCCTACGCCCGCGTCTTCAGCCCGAGCGGCGCCTCGGCGAGCTCCCTCCACAGCGCAAAAACGATGTCATTGACGCCCACCTTCGTGGGCGCGGACACGAGCTTCAAGTCGATCTTCTTCTTTTTGAACTTCGCCTTGAGCGCCGGATACGCCTCACGCACTTCCGGCAAATCGGCCTTGCTCAGGGCGACGATTTCCGGTCGCGTGGCCAGCTCGGGATCGAAACGCGATAGTTCTTTGCGCAGCGTCGTATAGTCCCGCAAAGGGTCGCGCCCCTCGCCGGGATCGAGCGACAGAAGGTGCAAGAAAACGCGCGTTCGTTCGAGGTGCTTCAAGAACCGGACGCCGAGCCCAGCCCCTTCGCTCGCGCCGGGAATGAGGCCCGGAATATCGGCCACCACGAAGGTCTGCCGCGCACCGTCGTCACCCGGAAGGACCACCACGCCGAGATGGGGAATCAGCGTCGTGAAGGGATAGTCGGCCACCTTGGGGGTGGCGCGTGAAACCGCGCGGATGAAGGTGCTCTTTCCGACGTTGGGAAAGCCGAGGATGCCGACGTCGGCCAGCACTTTGAGCTCGAGTCGCAGCTCTTTCGTCTCGCCCGGCTCGCCGGGCTCGGCCCGGCGCGGGGCACGGTCGTACGGCGTGGCGAAGTGGATATTGCCGCGTCCGCCGCGTCCACCCTTCGCCGCAATCTGGCGTTGACCGGGACCGGTGATGTCGAAGCAAAGCATGCCCGAGGCCAGATCGAACCCCTGGGTGCCCACCGGCACGCGCACCGCCAGGTCCTCGCCGCCGCGCCCGTAGCAGTCTTTCCCCTGGCCGTGCTCCCCACGCTCGGCGCGGAGCGTGTGCTGGTGCACCAAGTCGTAGAGCGTGGACATGCCGGGATCGCCGATGAAAATGACGTCCCCACCTCGGCCGCCGTCTCCGCCGGAGGGGCCTCCGCGGGGCACGAATTTTTCGCGCCGGAAGGCGACCGCGCCGTTACCGCCGTCTCCGGCCACGACACTTACGCGGCATTCGTCGATGAACTTCATAGGGGGGCAGCGTAGGTAGCACTACTCGGCAGGGCCGTCCTTTCGGTCCGCTGTTTCTCTGTCGTTTGCCCGCTCGGGCGATCGATCTGGACGCGAGAATCTGACAGAGTGTTGCCAGCATGGCCGCCCGCGTTCTGGTCATCGACGACAACCTCGATCTCGCAGCCAACCTGGCCGATATCCTGGAAGGGGCCAGGGAGCTCGAGGTGGAGGTCACCTGCTGCCCCGAGGGGCAATCCGGGGTTCGGGCCGCGGCGCGGGAAGGCTTCGACGTCGCCATCGTCGATGTCAAACTCCCCGACGCGAGCGGCGTCGATCTCATCCGGCCGCTGCGCGCCTCTTCCGCGGAGGGGGAGATCATCCTCATCACCGGCTTTGCTACCGTCGACACGGCCATCGCGGCCCTGCGCGCCGGCGCGTTCGCTTTTCTGCTGAAATCGTTTCGGCCCGAGGAGCTCATCTCGACCGTCGAGCAGGCGCTGGCCAAGGTCGCCTTGAAGCGCGAACGGGAGGAGCTCGAACGCCGCTACCGTGCGCTCGTCGAGGCGGCCGACGTGCTCATCGTCGCGCTGGAGCGTGACGGCAAGGTCGCCCTCATGAACCCGCGGGTGGCCGCGCTCGCCGATGTCTCGGCGAGCGCGGCCACCGGCGAGCCGTTCGTTCAGCGTTACATCGCCGCCGACGACCGCGAGAAGTTCACCCAGGCCGTGACGGACATCGGGCAGCCGAAGAAAGGGTCGTCTCCGGTACGTCTCACCGCCGAGGTCGAAGCGGGCATCGTCGGACCCAAGGGTGCGGTGCGCCGGATTCGCTGGCACCTTTCCGGCGTGGTGGGGGCGCGCGGCGAGCCCGATCTCGTTTACGGTATCGGCATCGACGTCACCGAGCGGCGAGCGCTCGAGCGGCGCGCCGCGGACGCCGAAGCCCTCTCCGCCATGGGATCGCTCGCCCTCGGGCTCGCGCACGAGGTGCGCAACCCGCTCAATGCCGCCGTGCTCCAGCTTCACCTTCTCGCGCGCGGCGTCGATCGCTTGGGCGACGAAAAAGCGCGCGCCACCATGCGCTCGCGCGTCACCATCATCGAAGGGGAGATTGCCCGACTGGAACGGCTCCTCACCGAGTTCTTGGAGCTGGCGCGTCCGCGCGGCATCCGCCACGAGCCGGTGGACGTTTCCCGCCTCGTGGAAGAAGTGCTCGAATTCCAGGCCGAAGCCTTGAACGACCATCACGTCGAGCTCGAAGCGGCGATTGCATCCGGGTGCGTGGCCAAGGGCGATCCAGAAAAGCTACGCCAGGTCGTCATCAACCTGCTCGTCAACGCGCTCGATGCGATGCCGGAGTCGGGCACCCTCTCCGTCAAGGTAAGCTCGCTGCGTCCCATCGTCGCCGTCGAGATCGGCGACAGCGGCCCGGGCATCGATCCCCGCATTTTGCCCGAGATCTTCGACCCGTTCTTCACGACCAAGGAGGCAGGTACCGGCCTCGGACTTTCCATCGTGCGCAAGATCGTCGACCAGCACGGCGGCCGCATCGAGTTCGACTCGATCCCCGGGCGCGGCACGCGCGTGCGCGTGGAGTTGCCCCTCGCCGCGGCAACCGCCGCCGGAAAGACGGTGCAGATCATCTGAGCCAGCGTCGTGTTAGAACGGCACGCTTTTGCGCACGAGCACGGAGTCGCCCGAAAACGGGGGGACCTTGGCGGAGCGGAACTTGGACGCGACGCAGGTCCCGGCGCTGGTGCCGACGAACGGTCCAGATTCGATGATCGCGTTGGTGACTTGACCGGTAGGAGCAAACGTCACCGCAACGCGCGCGGTGGTGCCCGTGGGTGTGTCGATGTTTCGGCACTTGTTGGCGCGGCCGGCTGCGTCTTCCAATGCTTCGCGCGCAGCCTGCGTGTTGAAATCCCCCTTGGCGCGTCCCGCTGAAAGAGGTGGAGCGACGGCCGGCACGGGCGCATTGGCGCCCGGCGGTAGCCCGTTCGGCAATGCCTCGCCGCCCGCCGGAGCGACGGGTGCATTGGCCAGCGTCGACGGGTTATTCATCGAATCCTGTTCACCCGCAGCAGCAGGCGCCGGCGCGAGCACCTCGGCATGCGGGTCAGCTGCCAGCGGCCCGGCGTTGACCGCCTCGTGGGCGGGCGGCGGATTCTGTTTCTCGAGCATCGCTTCAGACGGCTTCGCTAGTGCGGTGCCTGCCGTCGGCGTCGGTTCCACGCCGTCGACCGGGGGTAAGTCCGTCACCCGGGTCGGGCTTCGGCGGGAGCGATTCGGGTCATCCACCTTGGCTTCGGCCTGGGGGCGCGCTCGATCGGCGGACGGCAGGGGATCGGACGGCTGCACGGCCGCCCTCGGTTCGGGGGTTTCCTCGGTCGAGGCACCGTCGGCTGCCCCGGGAGGAGAAGCGCGCATCGCCAGGCCGAACCCGCTGAGGCCAGCGGCCATGAGCAGCGCCACCAGGGCGGCGATCTTCGGACCCCGGTTGGAAGGGTCGCGCACGGTTTCGAGGCGCGGCAAGGACTCTTCGGGCGGCACGCTTTCGAAAAGCGAGGTCGGCGCCGTGGTACTGCGCGTCCGTGGCGGCTCGGGCCACGGGTGCATGTTCGGCGAGAGCGTCGGCAGCGCGAGCGCGATCGGCGGGCGCGGTGGAGGCAACGTTCGCTGCGAAAACGTGGCCGGCGTATCGACACCGCTGATCTCGACCACCGGCGGCGGCGGTGGGGCGGCGGGCGGTCGAGCGCTTTTGCGGCCGTCGACATCGATGGCCGCACCGCACTTCCGACAGCGGAATTTCACGATCTTGCCGCGGATCAACTCGTCGGGAACGAGGAATTTCGCGGTGCAGCTCGTGCAGACAACCGTTTTCGGCTGCTCGGTCATTTCATATTGCCCCTCGAAGAAGGCAAAACCCAGCCATCTTCAAACAAAACAATGCGAACCATATACTCTTTTCAGTGGAGATCGCCCACCTCTTTTTGCGAGAATGCGAGAATTTGCCTCATTCCAGAACGCCGACCGCTTTTTCGACTTCGCTTCGCAAGTCCCCGTTTGCAACGACCTCCAGGACTTTTTGGATATCTCGGTAAAGCGGGCGATCTCCTTTCATTTCCGGCACGATCTGGCGGATGGAGCGATAAGCGGCCGTAACCCCTGCGCTCGGCGTCAATGGCCTACGTTGATCGAGCCCGGCGCAAGCGGTCAGGATTTCGATGGCCAGGGAGCCTTGCACGTTGGCCACGATCTGGCGCAGCTTTCGAGCACTTACGCTGCCCATGGAGACATGGTCCTCCTTGCCGGCGGAGGAAGGAATCGAGTCGACGCTCGCGGGGTGGCAAAGGATCTTATTTTCGCTGACGAGCGAGGCGCTCGCGACCTGGGCAATCATGAAGCCGCTCTCGAGGCCGCTCTGCGGGGCGAGGAAAGGGGTAAGCCCACTGGAGAGCGCAGGATTGACCAGTTGCTCGACGCGCCGTTCGCTGATGTTGGCAAGCTCGGCGGTGGCCATGGCGGCAAGGTCGAGCGCCAGAGCGAGCGGCTGTCCGTGGAAGTTTCCTCCGGAGATGAGGTCTGCCTCGGGGTGAGTGACGTCGCTCGGAAAAACGAGAGGGTTGTCGGTGACGCTGTTCAGCTCGCACTCCACGACGCCGGCTCCCCAACGCAAAGCGTCACGCGTGGCACCGTGCACCTGGGGCATGCACCGTAGGGAATACGCGTCCTGCACTTTGCCGCAGTCGCGGTGGCTTTCCATGATGGCGCTACTTCCCAACATGCGCCGAAGGTTGGATGCGCTCTCCCGCTGCCCTGGATGGGGACGCGCCTGCATGAGCCGCTCGTCGAAGGGCCGTTGCGAGCCTTTGAGTGCTTCGAGGCTCATGGCCCCTGCCACGTCGGCCAAGGTGGAAAGTCGCGCCCCGTCGAGCAGGGCCAGCGCTCCGAGTCCCGCCATGTATTGCGTACCGTTGATGAGCGAAAGTCCCTCCTTGGCCTCGAGCACGACCGGTTCGATCCCGGCGCGCGAGAGTGCCTCGCCTCCTTCCAAGAGAGCTCCTCCGAAGCGCGCTTCCCCTTCACCGATGAGCACCAGCGCCAGGTGCGCGAGAGGAGCAAGATCCCCCGACGCGCCCACCGATCCCTGGGCAGGGATGCGAGGCACGACGCCCCGATTCAGCATTTGCAGCAGGCGATCGATGACCACCTCGCGTACGCCGGAGTGCCCGAGCGACAGAACCTGGGCCCTGAGGACGATCATGGCGCGCACTTCGTCGTCGCCGAGGTCGGGCCCTATGCCGCAGGCATGGCTGCGTACCAAGTTGCGTTGCAGCGCGCGCACGTCGCTCGCCGAGATGTGGACCTCGGAGAGCGCGCCGAAGCCAGTGTTGATGCCGTAGACAGGGCGTGGATTGTCACCGCTCTGGAAGCGCTCGACGATCGATCGGGCGCGGCGCACGGCTTCGAGCGCATCGGCGGCGAGCTTTACCGGTCGCGCGCGGCGAGCGACGTCTTCGAGATCCAAAAGACGGATGGGGCGGCCGAGGAGAAGCGGCTCCTGCGAGATCGCGACATTCATGGGCGGCAGCGTAGCAGTCTCCGCACGCTCGTCGGGCAGTCTTTGGGAAGGCGACGCCGCGCTATTCCATCGACGACGTTCGCGGTCGAGCGCGCTTGGCTTCAATGGCCCGCCGTGGCAAAGGTGCTGTCATGCGCATCGCTATCATCAACGGCAGCGTGTCCACTCCCGAAGACGCACGCATTTCCGTCTACGACCGCGGTTTTCTTTACGGCGATTCGATTTTCGAGACCGTGCGGACCTACGACGGAAAAGCCTTCGCGCTCGGTGATCACTTGGCCCGCCTGGCCCGTTCGGCCGAGCGGGTGTTCATCGAGCTACCGGCGTCACTCGACGTGATCGCGGCCGAGGTCGAGCAAGCCATCGCACTGGCGCAGAATCCGGAGAGCTTCGCGCGGGTCATGATCACCCGCGGCATTGGCCCGCTCGGTCTCGACCCCGCGCTCGCCCAGCATCCGAACCGGATCGTCCTCGTCGAGCCCTTCGTTCCCCCGACGACCGAGGATTATCAGAACGGCATCGGAGCCATCACGTTCCGCACCGTTCGATCGACCGACGCCACGCCGGCCGCGGGCGCCAAGGTCGCCAACTACCTGACCAGCGTGCTCGCCATACGCGAAGCGCGAAAGCACGGCGCCGCCGAAGCGCTCATCGTGGACGGCAGAGGATGCGTGCTCGAAGGCACCACGTCGAATGTCTTTCTGGTCAAGGAGCGAAGACTCGTCACCGCACCCGAGGAGTCCGGCATCTTGTCCGGAATCACGCGCGCTTACTTGCTTCGAGCGGCCGAGCACCTCGGGATTCAGGTCACCATCCGCGACATCCGCGAGCAGGAGCTGTCCGAGGCCGACGAGCTCTTCATCTCGTCGACATTGCGCGAAGTGCTTCCCGTCGTGCGTCTCGATGGTCGCCCCATCGGGAGCGGAACGCCCGGCCCCGTGACACGCCAGATCCACGCCGAATTCCGCAAGGCCACCTGACGCGGATCCGGTCGACCCTGGAACATGGTCTCCTTACCGAGAGGATGCTCATGAACTTCATGCTCAAAATCGCGCTCCCTTGCCTGGGCCTTGCGGCGATCGGCGCGACTGGCTGCAAAGTCACCGAATGTACGGAAACCGCGCCCGATGGCGGTACGACCAAGACAGAGAACTGCCTTAAAATCCAGACGACGGTCGAATACCGCGATACGCGGTCCCGCGCCGGCGGCCAGGCGTGGACGAGCGGGCGCTCCGTCTCGATCACCAACTACAACGGTCCGCTCAAGGTCGCGCTTGGCAACGCCGCCGACGAGCGCGTGCAATTCTTGGGCACCGCTTTCACCCGCGAAACCAACGACGCCGACGGCGCGCAGAAAGCGAAGGACCACCTCGGCGCGCTGGCTGACCCGTCGTTCAGCGGCGGGGAATCCATCAGTTTGGTCGCCCCCGGTGGCGGCCTGGCCGGTTACAGTCCCTTCGACGGTTACGATCTCACCGTCTGGCTTCCACCCGATTTCGACGCCGCGCTCACCGTCATCAACAATAACGGAACCACCATGCTCTACGGGGCGGACGGGACGACGAGCACCACTGTCACCTCCCACGAGATCATTGCCACCGACTTGAAGCGCACCATCAACCTTCACTCGACGGTAGGCGACATCGACGTGGGCGCCGTGCCGAGCGGTCCAGGCAACGTGGTTCGCACCGACCTCGGCAAGATCACGGCCCGCATTGGCGCGGCCAACTTGGCCATCAGCGCCACGACCGATTCCGGCATCGTGACTTTCCCCACTGCGTGGACGACGCAGATGGTCGCCGCCGACAAAATGAGCGGCACCGCCACCCTCGGCGATGGCTCTGGCGTTCTCACCGTCTCGACGGGCGGCGGCAACATCAGCTTCTTCACGCAATAGCTGGCGAGGTAGCTCCGGCAACGATGAGCGCGGAGCTCCCGCAGGGAGACGCTACGGCAGAATGATGCCGCCAGGGCTCACTTTGTCGCCTGGCTGAGCCAGCCCCGATGGCGTGGCGGCTTCCTCCTGCACCACGGGAACCGGAATCGACAGCTGGCCTCCCGATTGCGAAGCAATGATGGCGAGCGCCTTTTGAAAGAAGCCGCGCAAGAAAGGAATCTCGTGCGGAGGTAACGTGATGAGCCCCGCCGCCACCACGGCGGACGCAATCGCCATGACTTCTGCGGCGCGCTCGCGACCTTGGCGGGCCAGGATCGAGATGGCAGCGTCCTTCATGCGTGCGGCCAGGTGTTCGCGCACATCGGGACCAAAGAAGCGATCGGTCGCGTTGTCGAGCGCTTCGCGTACGGCGTCGTCGACTTTCTTGGCATCCTGCTCCGGTCCGCCGCTGGTGGCGAGCTTCTGGCCCACCTCGATGAGCAGCTCTTGCACCGCGGGACCGTCCGGAAGCCACGCTCCGAGCTCGGGTTCGCGGTGAAGATCGGCCGAATGGGCGACGACCGCTGACGCAGCCGGGATCTCCAGCTTGGCCTGGTCGATGGGGTGCGGTGGCGCTTGGTCGGGCGCCGGCCCGAGAACCTCGGCGTGCGAGTCGAGACCGAGCGGAAGGATGGCGCCGCTCTTGGCGTTGTTGGCGCGGGCGGCAGCCACACGCGCACGCGCCCAATCGATGGGAACGGCGACCGGGTGATAGCCCATGCGCCGCGCGCTCTCCTCGAACGAGGCGCGCAGCTGGGAGCGGCTCATCTCCAGCGCGCGCACGTCGAGAAGGCCCGCCTCTTCTCGCATCGTGGTGTGCACGACGTAGTGTTTGCCGCTCTGCCGCCGCGCGGCGAGGATCACCATGTGCGTTCCGGCGCCGTCGGGTGGCACGAACCACGCGTCGTACCCCTCCACCGGATCGCCGGCGAGACGGGTGACCCGCGCGCGCTCCGGCACCGCGACGCCTCGCGCCTTGAGCACATTGAGCCCGCGCCGCGCCGCTTTTCGGGCCGGCGCTGGGGCTTTGTCATCCTCGGCCACCGCCGCGACGGCGCCGGCGTTCTTCGCTTGCACCCACGCTTCGACCAGCGCTGGGCCACGCTCCGCGGCGTGGACCACGGCGGCGACCGCGCTGGCGGCGTCCGTCTCGAGGGCGCTCGCGTCGAACGACGGGGTGGCGCCGGCATCGGCTTTGTTCGCGGCCATCTTTTTTCAAGCTCCTAAAGTACTTTGTCGGTTCTTCGCTTTACCAGCGCCATCGGTCAGTTGTGGCGAGCGTATAGCACGTTGCTGAAAAAGGCCTCCGAAGGGTCGTTGCTGCTGTTTCTCCCCCCAGCCCCCCTCACTCTTGCGAGGGGGGAGCCGACGGCGGGAGCCGGCGGCGGGGGGAGAAATAGCGATCGGAACGATTCCAGTGGCGAAGCGGTCGCCTGTTCAGCAACCCGCTTACGAGCGCGGCCCGAGGTGCGCGATCATGTCGATCTCGACGAGCACGCCGCGCGGAAGCGCGCCCACTTGCACCGTCGCACGCGCCGGCGGCTCGCTTGAAAAATAACTGCCGTAGACTTCGTTCATCTTGGCGAAGTGCCCTATATCGGCGAGGTAGATTGTCGTTTTGACGACTTCGGCAAAGCTCGCGCCCGCTGCACGCAAAACGGCGCCGAGGTTTTCCATGACCCGCCGCGTCTGCACCACGATGTCCCCCTCGACGACTTTGCCGGAAGCGGGATCGAGCGGGATCTGGCCGCTCAGGAAGACGAGATCGCCGACCCGCACCGCTTGGGAATAAGCGCCCACGGCCTGCGGCGCTTCGGAAGTTTGAATGACTTGCTTTGGCACGCGAACCTCCCTGTCAGAGTTCTTTACGACCTTCGATGGCCCGCCCCAAGGTGATTTGATCGGCGAACTCGAGATCACCACCGTGTGGCACGCCACTCGCGATTCGTGACACGCGGACCTGAGAGCCGAGCTCGCGCGCCAGAAAGAGCGCCGTCGCTTCGCCGTCCACCGAGGGGGGCGTGGCCACGACGATCTCGGCGATGGGCTCTTCCGCGATGCGCCTACGCAACGTCTCGAGGGGAAGGTCCTCGGGTCCCACTCCCTCCAGCGGCGAAATGAGCCTCCCCAGGATGAAATAGCGGCCGCGCATGGCGCCGCTCCGCTCGATGGCGAGAAGATCTTGGATCCGTGCCACCACGCAGAGAATGCGCGGATCGCGCTTCTGGTCGCGGCAGATGGAGCAACGGATAGGCTCTGCCGGATCCGTCACTTCGGCGATGTGCCCACAGCGCTCGCAAGGCCGCAGGTGCTCGCCGATGGACACGAGCTCCTCGGCGAGTCGCCGCGGCAGCTCGGTGTCCTGGGCCAGCATGTGCAAGACGAAGCGCTGAGCCGTCTTTTCCCCTACACCGGGGAGGCGGGAAAGGAGTGACACGAGTCGGGAGAGGCGTTCGGGGAGGGCCACGGTCCCGCCTTCAACCCGACAGGTTGGGAAGCTTGACCCCTCCCGTTACCTTGGCCACTTCGTCTTCCACCAGCTTGTCGGCCTGCGCGAGCGCCGCATTGACGGCGGCGACAATCGCATCGCACGCCATCTCCAGCCCCTCGGCCGCGAGAAACTCGGGGTCCACTTCGACGCGCGTGATTTTGCCTTCGCAGGTCGCGGTGGCCTTCACCTTGTCGCTCACGGCGCCGGCGGTCAGCTCGCGGCTCTTGAGCTCCTCTTTGACCTGATCGATCTTGCGCTGCATGCGCGCGGCTTGGCGCATCAGCTCGCTCATCCCGCCGCGAAATTGCATCGTCCTCTATTGCCGTGCCCGCCCCCCAAAGGCAAGGCGGAACACCTATTCCACCACCCGCACGTCTTTGAGCTCGGCGCCGAGGATGTCGATGGCGGCCTTGACGAGCGGGTGCTCGGCCACGACGCGGCGGGCCTGCTCGAGACGGACCCGCCGCTCCTCGATGTCGATCGACGCCACCGATGCATTCGCTTTGGGACTTGCGGTCAAGTCGAAGGCAACCGGCGTCACGGTGCCGAAGTACTCGCGAACGTGGCGCGTGAGGAGCTCGACGTGGGAGGACTCGGTCGCCTGGGCGGCCAAGAACGATCCCGGCTCGTACCCCAAAACGACGCGCTCGGCGCTGAACGCGATGGGCGAAGCATGCTCGAGGATCGACGCCAAGGGCGCCCGTTCCGCGCGGATGCGGCCGAGCACGGCGCGCCAAGCGTCGAGACTCGACGATCGCGACGACGAGTCCGATCGAGATGCGGCACCGGCCGCACCTTGGGTGGGGAAGGCGGGCGCCGCTGCCGGCGCGAAGAGCGTCGCTGCCGCCGGCGTCGCTGCTCTGCGCGAACCGAGCGAGGGAGGATCGTGGACGGCAGGACCGAGCGGCGCCACCGAGCTCGCTGTGTTCGGCGATGCCGCCATGGCGCGCGTTGCCCCGCTCGGCGGCGTGCGCGACGGCGACGTGCCCGCAGAACTCGGCGAAGGCCCTCCCACGCCGGGTGACGGAACTCCCGTCCCCGCCGATGCACCTCGGCTCGGGGGGCGCGACGGCGCGGAACCTGCTCCGCCCGCCGATCGTGAGGGCCCCGCAGGAGGAGAACCGCCTGACGAAAGCCGCTGCTCGAGCTCCACCAATCGCATCACGAGATCGTCGATGGGCACGAGCGGCGGACGGCGGGCCAGCCGTACCAGCAGCATCTCCAGCGCGGCACGAAGATCGGCCGATTTGGCGACCTCGTCGAAAGCGGTCGAGAAACCGTGGTGCAGGCGCAGCAGGTCGTCGGCGTCTGCCGACGCGGCCAGCGCTTTGACCTCGGCATTCTCCTCGTCAGCCAGATCGAGGAGGCGATCGGGCTCGCGACAGACTTTGGCGACGACCAGATCGCGCAGCTCGGCCAGGATGCCGCGCGCCACCTGGTTGATGTCGTACCCCTGGTCGGAGAGGTCGGCGACGATGCCGAGGCAACTGGCGGCGTCGCCGGAGAGGAGTCCTTTGGCGATCTCATGGATGACGCTGCGCGCGGCGACGCCGAGAACACGCGATACTTCGGTGCCGACGAGCTTGTCGCCACCCCAGGCAATGGCCTGATCCAAGAGGCTCATCGCATCGCGCAAGCTGCCCGCCCCCTCGCGTGCGATGAGCGTGACCGCCGCGTCGTCGGCTTCGATCTTCTCCGCGGTGAGCACGTGACGCAGCCTCTTGGCAATGAGCTGCGTCGGGATCAGCTTGAAGTCGTAACGCTGGCAACGGGACAATATCGTCACCGGCACCTTGTGGACTTCGGTGGTAGCGAAGATGAACTTGACGTGCGGCGGAGGCTCTTCGAGCGTCTTCAAGAACGCGTTCCAGGCGTTCTGCGAGAGCATGTGCACCTCGTCGACGATGAAGATCTTGGAGCGGTCGCGGGCGGGGCGATAGGGGAGGCTCTCCTGCAGCTTGCGCACCTCGTCCACGCCGTTGTAGCTGGCGCCATCGATCTCCTGCACGTCGACATCGGAGCCAGCGGCGATCTCGCGGCAAGGTGAACAGACGAGGCACGGCGTCGCCGTCGGCCCCTTTTCGCAGTTGAGCGCCTTGGCCATGATGCGCGCGCTCGTCGTCTTGCCCACGCCGCGCACCCCGGTGAAGAGGAAGGCGTGCGCGACGCGGCCCGTTGCGATGGCATTGGCGAGCGTGCGAGACACGTGCTCTTGCCCGACGAGATCGTCGAACGTCTGCGGGCGCCACTTGCGAGCGAGGACGAGGTAACTCAAGGGCACTTCGTGCTAGTCCATCGTCACCCGCGCGGCTACCCCGTCACCACCTCTTCAATGGCTTCGCGCACTTTGCCGAGCAGCTCATCGAGATCGCCATCGGAGATGTTGAGCGGCGGCGCGACGTAGACGACGTTGCCGAGGGGCCTCAAGTAGAGACCGCGCCGGAGCGCTGCCTCGTACACGCGCCAACCGATGGGGTCGAGGTACCCATTCTCGCCCTCCGCTTCGAGATCGGCGGCGCCTATCATGCCGAGAGAACGAACGGAGCTGACCTTGGGGAGATTGGCGAGGCCAGCGAACGCAGCAGCGATGGCCCGCCCTTTGGGCTCTGCGCGCTCGAGGATCCGTTCATCGCGATAGATGCGAAGGACCTCGCGCGCGACGGCCGCTCCGAGCGGGTTTCCGCAATAGGTGTGACCGTAGAAGAAGGTGCGGCTCTTGTCGCCGATGAAACCCTGAAAAATAGCCTCGCTGGCGAGCGTGGCGGCCATGGGAAACATGCCCCCCGAGAATCCTTTGGCCAGACACAAGAGATCGGGCCGCGTCCCCGACGCTTGGCAGGCCCACATCGGTCCCGTGCGTCCGTACCCGCTGAAAACCTCGTCGAAGACGAGCAAAATGCCGTGCTCGTCGCAACGCCGTCGCACGTGACGAAGGTACTCGTCGGCGTAGATACGCATGCCGGCCGCACCTTGCACGCGCGGCTCGAGGACCACCGCCGCGATCTCGTCGGGCGCGGCGCAAAGCGCTCGGTCGAGCTCCTCGAAGGCGCGCGCGTAGGCCGCGCCATTCGCCGGTGGCGCGACGTGCACGCAGTCGAAGAGGATGCCGGCGAAGGGGCGGCGGAACACTTCCACGCCGCCGAGGCTCGTGGCCCCCACGGTCTCGCCGTGAAATGCCCCTTCCAGCGCCAGGAAACGGCGACGCTTGGACGCGCCGTTTTGCGCCGCGAACTGCACGGCCAATTTGATGGCGACCTCGACCGACGTCGATCCATTGTCGCTGAAGAAAACGCGCTCGAGCCCCGGAGGAGCGACGGCGCAAAGCTCGTCGGCGAGCTGCGCGGCTTCGGGATGAGCAATGCCGGCGAGCGAGCAGTGACAGAGCTCTTCTGCCTGACGACGAAGTGCCGCCACGAGCCGCGGGTGGCCGTGCCCCAGCGTGCAAACCCACCATTGCGAGTTGGCATCGAGGAAGGAGCGGCCGTCGACGTCGAAAAGGCGGGCCCCCGCGGCCCTGCAGATGACCAGAGGGTCGGTCGCGGCGATGTAGCTTCCCATCTCGGTGTACGGGTGCCAGACGCGCCGCTTGTCGAGCGCCACGATGTCGCTGCGCGACGGACTCATGCGAAGGTGTCTAGCACTGTCCCATCGGCCGCGTCATGGCGGCACCGATGGACGGTAGTGCTATCGCCGTTCTGGCAAGGCACCCCGCGGCATCTCGGCGTCGTCCCGCGCGACGAGCAGCGCGCCCGACGAAGGGGGAAGAGGCGCGCCGATGGGAAGAAACACGCTCACCGTCGTGCCGGCGCCCGTGCGGCTGGTGATGGAGATTTCGCCGTCGTGCGCTTCGACGATCCGGTCGACGATGGCAAGCCCGAGCCCCGTGCCGCTCGGTCGCGTCGTAAAAAACGGATCTTTCGCGCGCACCCGCACGTGCGGATCCATCCCTTCCCCCGTGTCCTGCACGTCGATGTGGACTCCTTCCAGCGCATCGCGCCGCCCCGAGCGCAGCGAGATGGAAAGGGTTCGCTGCCTAGGAAAGCTCCCGGCGCCCGAGTCCGAGGCGGGGACTCCCATGGCTTGCACCGCGTTCTCGATGAGGTTGTCGAACACCTGCCGCAAGAGGCCCGGATCACCCCAGATGGAGTGGATCTCCCCGTCCTCGTGGATCTCGACGGGCATCGCATCGCGCAGCGCCGTCGAGGTGAGCGTGCGCTCGATGATCTCCCGCACCGAGACGAGCTGGCGCTGCACGTTGACCGGCCGCGCATAGCGCAGCAGATCGCCGACCAAGCGATTGAGGCGCGACGACTCCTCCTTGAGGATGGCGAGCAGCGTTTCACGGTCTTGCGGCGCCGTCTCGCGCCGGCGCAGCCCTGCGACGGCATTGGAGATGATCGCCAAAGGGTTGCGCACTTCGTGGGCGATCACGGCCGCCAGCTCACCGACGGCGGCGAGTTGCTCTTTGCGCGTGAGCTCACGCTGCGCTTCACGCAGCTCCTCGTACGACTGACGCAGCTCCCCGGAGCGTCGCTGGAGCTCGAGCGACTGATCCGTGAGCTCTTTGCTCAGCAGCGACGATCGCACCAGGAAGGCGCCCGCTACGCCGAAGACGAAGGCAGCGTTACCGAGAGGGCTGAGCCAGACGCCTCCGCCTACGCCGAGGGCGAGCAGGGCATCGTGAATCGTCGTGCCGCTCATGCAGGCCGCGCCGAGCAGCGGAATGATGCCGTCCCGCCGACCGCCGAGCGTCGCGTGCAGCAGCAGCCCGAGCGAAGCCGTACCGGCCAGTGCGATCGCGGCAGTCACCACGCCACCAAACGGCGTGACCACGACCTGCAGGTGCTCGATCATGATGCTGCCCAGCCGCATCGGCACGGGAACGGGATTTTTCAGGTCGATCAGCAGACCCAAAGCGTTGGCGACGGCGAAGACGGCCGCTGCCCCGTACACGAAACGCATCCAGCGCATGGGTGCTTCGACCTTCGCGAAGAGCAGCGCAAAATGCAGGACCAGCACGGAACCGAGGATCGTTGCGAACATCGTCATCGTCATCGCAAACAGGGTGTCCGCTTCCCCAGCGTGCGCGTAGGCGAGCATCAGCCCGACGGAATGGATGGCCATCGCCAGGGAGTTCAAACCGAACACGAGATGCTCGGGCTCCCGTCGATGGACGAGGTACGTGATGCAAAAAGACAGCCCGATGCCGATGTAGGAGAGGACCCACGCGAAAAGCACTCCAGCGAGAAACTGGGTGAGCATCCGAACCGCCTCTCGGCGGGAAAGTAGCACGCTTCCTCTCCTCCGAATGGGCTTCAGTATCGCTGCCTTCGACCCTTTTGGCGCTGCGGGTACGCCGCGTCGCCGCCTCGGAAGATCCCCTGAGATTCGGGAAAACGAAAAAGCTCCGCTCGTCGCCTGGGAGGCGCCCGCCATTGGTCGGGCGCTCCAAAAACGGCCGTGATTCTGCGCGAGTTGGCGCCTCTTGGTGCGGGCCCAGAAGGGCGCAGTGAGATTTATCTTTCGCCGCCCATCGGGTCGTGTGGTAGAAGCGCGGCCGCGGTTGACCAGCGTCAACGGATTTTAGGGAGGCCCCACCCTATTTGAGAAAACTGGGGAAGGAGATGACAAATGCGTAAGCTTCATTTGATTCCCGTAGCGCTTCTTCTGGTGCCGCTAGCGTTGGCCAACGCTTGCGGTGATGACGACGACGCCCCGCCCGGCACGGGTGGCTCTGGTGGTTCTTCTGGCGCGACCGGTAAGGGCGGCAGCGGCGGCGGCACGGCGGGCACGGGCGGCGGCACGGCTGGCAAAGGCGGCGGCGGCACGGGCGGCACGACCGGCGGCGCTGGCGCGGGCGGCGGCACGGCTGGCAAAGCCGGCGGCGGCGGCGGCGGTGCGGCAGGGGCCGGCGGCAAAGGCGGCGGCGCTGGTACGGGCGCCGGCGGCAAAGGCGGCGGCGCTGGCGCGGGCGGCAGCACAGCCGGCGCGGCTGGTACGGGCGGCACGGCTGGCACCGACGGCGGAGCCGGCACCGATGGCGGAGCCGGTAGCGACGGCGGAGACGGCGGGGACGTCACGACGCCCCCCACCGACGGTTCCGACGTCCGCACGGACGGTAGTGATACCGACGCGGGCGACGCGACGGGTGATGCCACCGGCGACAGCACGGACGCCCCTGGCGACACCGGCGGCGACGGCGGCTGATCCTCATCCTCGACGACGCGGGAGGCGGCTGAGTCCGCTTCCCGCTGCCGTCGAATCGTCGATCGATTTCAACTGACTGACGCGGCGAGCCTGCGGCCCGTGCGACGCGTTCGCGCGCGCGTGCGCCTCGTTGCATACTTAACTTCAACGTCTTTTTCCGAGAGGCGCTGACCGTGCGCCCGCGCGACTTGTATCGCGCGGGCGCTTTTCTTTGGGCGCTACTTCTTTTCCTCGGCCTTCGGTTTCTTGTCGTCCTTGGGCTTGTCGGCGGCGGCCTTGTCAGTCGGCTTGTCCTTCGGCTTGTCGGCAGCCGCTTTGTCGTCCTTCTTCTTGTCCTTCTCGGCGGCCGGCGCGGGAGGCATCATCGGCGGATCTTCCGGCGCGTCGCGGTTGATGGTGATCGTGCGCGTCGTCGCGTTCCACGCGCCCGGTACGGCCTTGCCGTCTTTGTCGTCGAGCTCGAGCGCGATCTTGTATTCGCCGTTGCGCAAGTTATCGAGCGCGTACGGTTTCCACTCCGCGATCTTCAGCGATCGACCATCCCCTTCGACGCCCGGCCCCGTGACGTTCGCCTTGATGGTGAACTTGCCTTCGCCGAGCTCGGCGTTGGCGAGGTACCAGTCGACGAGTACGTGATCGGCTTTCGACGCGTTGTAAGCGCCTTTCGGGCGGCTGTAGACGAGCATCGGATCTTTTGCCTTCCATTCCGACTTGCCCTTCTTGCCCACCCAGAAATGCACCATCGCCAGCGCCCCCTGTGCCTTCACCGACTCGTGGTTCATCCGGCTCGGAAAGGCGACCAGCAGGTGTTCCCCCTCCGCGATCGAATCGCCACCGAGGAGCTCGGACAGTTTGATCCCCGGTTTGGGATCGTAGATGGGCTTGTACGGTTTGTTGTCGAGGATGAGATGCACGTGAGGACCGCCGGTCTCCGTCGCCCAGTCCTTGACGTCGAGCTTCACCTCGAAGTCCTTCGCCTTGTCCGCTGCCACGGTTTGCTCGGCCGTCGGTGATTTGATCGTCACTTTCGGTGCCTTTTTGGGGGCATCGGACGGCGTGGCGGGCCCGAACGCAACGTCGGGAAGCGTCGGCTTTTCGGGTGGAGGCGGCTCGGGCGTGGGAGGTGGGGCCGGCGGCATTTCCGCCGTGGGAGGCGGTGGAGGCGGCGGCGGCGCCGGGGGCGGTTCCGAGCCACCGCAAGCAACGACGCCGATCACGAGCGAAAGAGGGATAGCTGCCAAGGAACGACGTGCGCGTAGCATCATGATTTTCGATTCTCCGTTTCGGGTTGGCGGAAGTTTTCCTGGTATGAAGGTAGATCTCAAGGGGTTTCGCTCCTTCTCCCACCGACGTCGCAGGTGCGCGCGCGGGGAAAAGGGGCGCTTGACCGGGGCCGCTCGCGGGGCGAAAACGTGGGCGAGATGCCCCAACGCCGTCGCTACCTCTTCGTCTGCAACAACCGCCGGCCCGACGACAACCCCAAGGGTTCCTGCGCCGCGAAAGGGTCTGCCGCGGTGCACGAGGCGTTGAAGGTGCAGCTCTATCAACGCAACCTCGCCAAAGTCGAGGCGCGCGCATGTACCTCCAGCTGTCTCGATCAATGCGCGACCGGCGTGTCCATTCTGGTCGAGCCGGACCACTTCTTCTACGGACGCGTCACCGTCGAAGACGTGCCCGACATCGTCGACGCACTGGCGAGCGGCGCCCGCGTCGAGCGGCTCGTTGTCCTTCCCGAGGACCTCGACAGGGGCTGACGCCCCGCAAGGAGACCTTCCCATGCAACGTCTCGTTCCTTCGCAAACGCTGGTCGCGGTGATCGATGTCCAAGACGGGCTCGCGTCGGCGATGGCGCCCGCTCGCATGGCCGACCTCGCGCGCGGCGTTCCGCTCTTGCTCACGGCAGCCAAGCTCCTCGGTGCTCCCGTGCTCGCGACCGAGCAATACCCGAAGGGACTCAAGTCCACCATCGCGCCCGTCCTCGAAAAACTCGAAGACCTCGGCGTCGTTCGCCTGGAAAAGACGGCATTTTCGGCTGCCGAAGTGCCGGAGTTCCAGCGTCGGCTCGAGCAGCTCTCCCCCAAGTCCGTCGTGGTGGTGGGGATGGAGACGCATGTGTGCGTCTACCAGACGGTGCGCGATCTTCGCGCGAAAGGGCTGGAGGTGCTGGTGCCCGTCGACGGCGTCGCTTCGAGGCGCGACGAAGATCGCGCGGTGGGTCTCGCGCTCTGCGAAAGGGTAGGCGCTATCCCGACCAGCATCGAAACGGTCGTCTTCGATTGGCTCGGTCGGGCCGGCACCGATGTTTTCCGCACCCTCTCCAAGTTGCTGCGCTGA
>DATHES010000103.1:0-49852 GCA_035318465.1 Polyangiaceae bacterium | reverse complement strand
CGAGCCGGACCGCCCGCGCATCAACCACAAGCGGGTCTACCGAATCATGAAGCGCGCGGGGCTCATGCTTCGCAAGCACGGCTCGCAACCCGAGCGACGACACGAGGGCAAGGTCGTTACCCTCGCGAGCGATCTGCGGTGGTGCAGCGATGGATTCGAGATCCGGTGTTGGAACGGTGAACGAGTTTACGCCGCTTTCAGCCTCGATTGCTGCGACCGCGAAGCGATCGCGTGGGTGGCTGCCGACCGCCATCTCGACGGCCGCGACGTCCGTGACTTGATGGCCATGACCGTCGAGGCACGCTTCGACGGCACGCACACCGCGCACCCTGTCGAGTGGCTCAGCGATAACGGCCCGCCCTACACCGCGCACGAGACGCGATCCTTCGGAGCCGCTTCGGGCCTTCTCGTCTGCAACACGCCGGCGTATTCGCCCGAGTCCAACGGCATGGCTGAGGCCTTCGTCAAAACCTTCAAGCGCGACTACGTCTACCTCGCCGATCTACCCGATGCGCGCACCGTGCTCGCTCGATTGCCGGTTTGGTTTGCCGACTACAACGAACATCATCCCCACAAGGGCCTCAACATGCTCTCCCCGCGGCAATTCCGCCGCTCTCGATCTGCCTGAACCCACGTGTCCGGTTTGACAGGGGCAACTCCAGGGCGGTCAGGTTAACCAACCATCCGGCGTATTCGCTGCCTCTTTAGAAATGTTGACCGCGCCCTAGCGGAAACACGCGGTTGAACAATGACCCTGCACGATGACCCTGCACGAAACTCACACTGAGGTCGATCGCCTGGGCATTCAAACCGCCTGGACGATGGTGGCCGAAGCGCGCGAGTACCGCGAGACGTTGGCCGTCGAGCGCCCCCTCGAGACTCGAGCGATCGACGTGAAGGCCTGGGCGGCGCAGCAGGTCCGCGAACATGATACGGCCGTCGCCGTGCGCGAGACCGCGGAAGTGAACTGGACGCACGGCGGGTGCCCCGGGGCTAGCGAACGGCCGTGCCGCCTCGGAAGCGAGAACGGGGTGGCAGAGCGGCTGTTGTCTAAAAGCCTGGGGTGCTAAAGTACGGCAATGACCCGGGCGGCCCGAAAGCTTTTGGACGACGCGATGGCTCTTCCTGAGGAAGAGCGCCTCGGGCTGGCGGCCGAGATCATTGCCAGCGTTGGCGGACCCGCCGAGCCCGGTTGGGACGAAGCCTGGTTGGCGGAACTCGAGCGCCGTGAAGGGACCGAGTCGTCGCCAGATGAGGATTGGGCCGAAGTCCGAAAGCGGGTTTTCGCTCGCTTCACCGGCGCGTGAATCGTCGCTTCGTCGTCCGGCGTCCGGCGGAAAAAGAAATCGGGGCAGCCCTCGAGTGGTACGAATCGGAGCGCCCGGGGCTGGGTGTTGAGCTGGCAGTCGAGCTCGAGAAAGCTTTCAGGGACCTGTTCCATCGCCCGGAAGCGTGGCCGCTGTGGCGGCCTGAGTACCCGTATCGCAAGCGGCCGATGGAGCGGTTCCCTTACGTCATCTTCTACCGAGTGACCGAGACCGAGGTTCGTGTCCTCGCGGTGGCCCACGCGAAACGGAAACCGGGGTATTGGGCGCGCCGCAAGTAGGGCCCCGGCTCTACCAGCGGTCGACGAGTCGGCAGGAAAGTTGGCCATCCTCTGGCAATTGGGCGACGCGTCGTTGGATGCCCTCTCTCTACCAACTCGGCCAGATCGACGCCGTATCATGGCTTCGAACGCTCCCGGCGGCCTCTGTTGACCTAGCGATCACCGATCCACCTTATGAGTCGCTCGAGAAGCATCGGGCTGTTGGCACGACGACCCGTTTGAAGCGCAGCAAAGCGTCGAGCAACGGGTGGTTTACGATTTTCCCTAACGCCAGATTCGGTGAGCTGTTCGGCGAACTCTTTCGGGTGCTGAAGAAAAACGCTCACCTGTACCTCTTCTGCGATCCAGAGACGATGTTCGTCGCCAAGCCCGTTGCTGAGGCCAGCGGTTTCAAATTTTGGAAGCCACTGATCTGGGACAAGCGCAGGATCGGAATGGGCTACCACTATCGAGCTCGCTATGAGTGCATTCTCTTCTTCGAGAAGGGTAAGCGACGGCTAGCCGATCTCGGCGTACCGGACATCATCGAGGCACCGCGGATTCACGATGGATATCCAACCGAAAAACCCGTGGCTGTTGCCGACGTGCTGATCCACCAGAGCAGCTCCGCGGGCGATTTGGTTGCCGATCCGTTCATGGGGTCGGCCGCCTTTGGAGTTGCTGCGGTTCAGGCAGGTCGGAACTTTGTTGGAGCAGACACTAGCGCAGAGGCATTTCGGCTCGCCAAGAATAGGTTGACGGCTGGCGGAGCGCGCAGTGCGCAGTTGCTCCCCGCGCAGTGTACGGAGAGTTGGTTGCCAACGTCGATCGCCGATAGGATTGCAGGCGGTGCGGCCGCATGACTATCGAGATCTGATTGCCGCTTATATCGAAGCCAATTTCGCTTCGATGGCACTCATCGTGTACACCGAGGTTTGTCTCGGAAAGACGATCATCGGGAAGAGCCGGCAGATCGACGTATTCGTTCTCCGCGCGTCGGACCAGCGGGCGCTGGCGCTCGAGTGCAAGTACCAGCAGGTGGCAGGAACGACGGACGAGAAGATTCCTTACGCTTTGCTCGATCTCGAGGCGCTCTGGATCCCCGGTTGCCTCGTGTATGCGGGCGAGGGCTGGTCGCAGGGTGTGCTCCACACGTTGGAGGGCTCTCGGCGCGCTGCGTACTGCCTTCCCGAACCACGCGATCTCGCGCGGACGCTCGCCACGCGGGAACTTGACCACGTTCTCGGTGCCGTGTTCGGGCTCTGGGACCACATCATTCCGGCGGACCGCATCTTCTCGAAGAATCCGCAGCTATCGCTTCCACTGAAGGGTCCGAAGAAAGTGGAAGCGCGCCCGGCCACGGCAAAGAAAGCCGCCGACGAGAAGGGCTGAGCCGGACTGTGCATGCAATCGTAACCGGCCGATGCCGCGGATGGGGACGATCCGATGGTAGAATCGCCGGCTTCGGTACGCTTGACACCATACGCCCTCCACGGAGGTTGATGGGCACGAAGAACAGCGGGATTCCGGTGAAGTTCATCCCTCGCTGCTTCACGCAGCCATCTACTACGTCTGCGGGCCGATCAATCCAGGGTTGGGCGATCGGCACGCCCCTGGTGTCGAGCTTGAGGGTGTACGGGCGGAGGGATGGATTTTCTATCCTGTACGGGGCGCCACACAAATGTCGGAGCAGCCAGTCCCGTGGACTGCGCGATGAAACCGTCGTGCAGCGTGACGTCGGGATATGGGAGGTAGGGCTTCCAGATAGCCCCCTCGATGGCCATTTCTTTGATGCCACGACCCACGCGCTCGTTGGTGCGACGCGACACCACCTCCGTATCCAGATTGGATGGCTCGATTGCCCCCACCTCATCCGCTCAGCGGACCGCGGACAACGTTCAAGCAGGCGTGTGCCCGCGTAAGAACACCGCGGCGTGCGCCTTATGGCCGACCCTAGTCCATTCGAAGGCCGACCCTCTCGAAGTCGTGACATCATTTTGCGAGTCGATATTCATTCGAACTCGCGCCCTTGCACACGCGTGCTCGGCATCTTGTGAGGCATCATGAGAATCGCTGTCGTTGGAGGGACGGGGACGCTCGGACGGCGCGTGACCGAAGAAATGCGGTCGCGTGGCCATGACGTACGGGTGCTCAGCCGCAACGCGCCGGAGTATCGGATCGATTTGAGGACGGGCGAGGGCTTGGGCCATGCCTTGGAAGGTTGCAATGTGGTCGTCGATGCGAGCAACAGCTCGTCGCCGAAACACGCGGCGCAAATTCTGATCGAAGGTTCGCGGCGTCTGCTCGCGGCCGAGAGGACTGCCGGCGTGGGCCACCATGTCGGCGTGTCGATCGTCGGCTGCGAACGCGTGCACGTGGGCTACTTCCGCGCCAAGGCGGACCAAGAGCGGGTCGTCGAGCAGGGGACCGTGCCGTGGAGTATCGTGCGTGCGACGCAGTTCCACGAGCTCGTCGCCATGGCGCTTTCGTCCGTCGGGCGCTGGCGGGTCGTCCCGGTTCCGCATGCGCGGCTTCAGACGGTCGCATGTGTCGAGGCGGCGCGCGCGATTGCCGACGTCGCCGAGGCACCACCGCGCCTCGGGCGCATCGAGGTCGGTGGGCCCGAGGTGGCCGATCTCCGGGATCTGGCGAGGAGCTGGCTGTCGATTACGCGCCAGCACGCGCTGCTCCTCCCGCTGCCCTTGCCAGGCAAGGTCGGCCGCGAGCTTCGGTCCGGCGCGCTGACCACGGAGATGCCCGACGTTCGCGGCAAGACACCGTTTGCCACCTGGCTCAGGGCAGAAGAGCGGGCGATCGCCAAAGCGTGAAACCGGAGAGGCGCACGCTCCATCCTCATCGGAGGGTCGTGGTTCAGAGTTGCGTTGCAGGGCGCGCTGGGGTCGTTTGCGCGGCGGGCATGCGCGTGGCTAGCCCGAGCAAGAAGGCGACGGCTCCGAGCGGGATCGCCACTTCCAAGAGCCAGGGGCCATCGAGGTCCCGTCCCAACGCCGCGCTGAGCGCGAGGAGCCGCAACGGGGTGACGGATGAGAGCTGACCGGTCGACCAATCGAGTGAGGCAGAGCCTACGCCGAGCACGATCGCCGCGAGCCAGAGCCAGCGTCGGGTGATCGTTTTGCGCGTTCTGTACCAGCGAACCAGCGCCGCGCCGACGACGCCGAGATTCGTAAAGGCAAGGGCGATGAAGGAGTAATGCAGAAAGCTCCATTGGGCTCGAGCCATCGCTGTGTCGCTCTGCCTTCGGGCCGTGAGCTCGTGGAGCTTGAAGTTGTCGCCTGCCGTCACGACGGTCACGTTCGTCAGAATGTGGATGTCGCCATAGAGCGAATCGAACACGTAGTCGTATCGCCCGCCTGCCCCCTCGATGAGGTCCTTCGAGCGAAACTTGACGAGCTTGATCTCCGCCGGCTGCCCTTTGGGATAAGTGGTAGCGACTTTGCGCAAGTCGTTTTCGAACCTTTCGTGGTCGTTGACTTCATCGAAGCGCGCGCGGACGTCGTCGAGCTTGCCGGCGGCTAGCGCGTCGACCGACTCGCGCGCAAAGATGGCGGAAGGTTGGCTGGCGACGCTTTCCATGATTTGTGGCGTACACGCCGAGAAAAGGACGGACACGAGGAGGGCAACCGAGACCGCGATGAACGTTTTCATGGTTCATCATCGGTCTCGGCTGCCGTTGGTTGCGTGCCTTCTTACCTCCGCGCTCGCAGAGCGTGTATCCCGTCGCGATGCAGACACCGAGCCGCGCCGCACGTGTGCAGCGAATGATTCGGCATCTATTGCAGCAGAATCTCGAGATCCCCGCGTGTCAACCCACGGAGACCGTCGGCGCTCTCGGCCAAAAGCGCGTCCGCGAGCGCGCGTTTACGCTGTTGCAACTCGGCCACTTTCTCTTCCACGGTGGCGCGAGCGATGATGCGATAGGCAAAGACCGTCGCCTGCTGTCCGATTCGGTGAGCGCGATCGATCGCCTGGGCTTCGACTGCCGGATTCCACCAAGGATCGAGCAAGAAGACGTACCGCGCGGACGTCAGATTGAGCCCCATGCCGCCGGCCTTCAAGCTGATCAAAAAAAGCGAACACCCGGCGTCTGTTTGAAAGCGGTCGACGGCGGCTTTTCGATCGCGCGTTGAGCCGTCGAGGTACTCGTACGCCATGCCCTCCTCATCCAAGCGTGAACGGACAATTGTCAGGAGTGAAGTGAATTGAGAGAACACGAGTGCCTTTTGGCCGGGCCCCTCGAGCATTTTCAGCCGATCAAAGAGGAGATCGAGCTTGGCGCTCGATTTACAGGACCGGGCCTTGTCGATCAACCCGGAATGGCATGCGGCCTGTCGCAGGCGGAGGAGCCCTTCGAGGATGTGCACCGTGGACCGTGCGATGCCGTCGCGCTCGACGCGCTTGCGAACCGAGGCGCGAACATGGGAGCGGAGCTTGTCGTAGAACTTGCGCTCGTCCGGCTCGAGATCACAGTGAATGGTTTGCTCGACGCGGGCTGGCAATTCCTTGGCGACCTGTGTCTTTGTTCGCCTCAAAATGAAGGGTCGAAGAGCGCGTCCTAAGAGCTTTTGCGCGTTCTCGTCGAGCTCTTGTCGGTCCCCTGCGAGCTTCTTGAAGACGCTCGCCGTTCCTAGCATGCCTGGGTTCAAGAATTCGAAGAGCGACCAGAGCTCGCCGATATGGTTTTCAATCGGCGTACCGCTGAGCGCAAGCCTATGGGACGCGCGGAGGAGCCGCGCCGCCTTCGCTGCCGCCGAGTTGGCCGACTTGATCGCGGTGGCCTCGTCGAGGATCGCGTAGTCGAACTCGATGTCGACAAAGTCGCTCACGTCGCGTCGCAAGGTCCCATATGTCGTGAGAACGATGTCGTAGTCGTCGAAATGGCGCCCGGCGGGCAGGCGATCGTGTCCACTGTGCTCGAGGACGGTCAGATCCGGCGCGAATCGTGCCGCCTCTTCGCGCCAGTTGAACATCAACGATCGCGGCATCAGGACGAGCGAAGGCGTTCGCCGCCGCCGGCGCTCCGCTTTGCGTGCGAGCAGCATCGCCAGAACCTGCACGGTCTTGCCGAGGCCCATGTCGTCGGCGAGGCAGCCGCCAAACCGCAGGTTTCTGAGAAATCGCATCCAGGCGAGCCCTTCTCGCTGGTAGTCCCTCAGTTTGCCCACGAACGCCGCGGGCACCCGCGCCGGTTCGATCGAACTGAAACGCGCGATTTCACGGCGTAGGGCAGCGAATGCTTCGTCGCACCGAACCTCGGGCCGATCGGCCAGGAGAACGTCGAGCATCGCAGCTTGACCGCGGCGAAACCGCAGCCGCCCGTCGACGATATCCCCCGCCGCAAGCGCCACACCCCAGCGGCTCAGCCATTCCTCTGGAACGATCCCAACGCTCCCGTCGCCTAGGAGCACCGTCGTTCGGCGGTGCCGCAACGCGGCGAGAACGTCCGCCATGGTGGCGCTCACGCCGCCGAACTCCGCCTTCATTGAGACGTCGAACCAGTCGATGCCGCTCGTCACCTCGAGACGAAAATCTCCGCCGGCGCGCTGCCGTTTGCCATCTGCTTCGACCCGCCAGCCCGCGCCGACGAGCGCGCGCACGGCAGCGGGAAAGCGCCCGATCGCGACGCTGTATTCGGGGATTGCGGCTGTGGATTGATACCAGGGGCCTGGCCGAGCGCCTAGCCCGGAGAGCGTCTGAAGGGCGCTCGTCTCGGCGACCGTGTCTCGATGCAGGATTCGGTGGCGAGAGGCGTCGACGACGACCCGTGCTCGATCGCCGAGAGATATCGAGACGCCGTCGTAATCGGCTCCGGCCTCGAGGCGGAAACCGCCACCCTGCGCGACTTGCCTCGGCGACCGGAAGAGCGCGTACATCTTGGGAGCGACCGTCGTCTCTTCGAATTTCAGCTCGGGCGCGAGCCGAATCGCGAGCGGGGCAGGGCACGAATAGAGCTCGCTCACGACCGCCCCGACGTCCGTGGCAGGTGCTTCGATGACGCCCTCGGCGCGGAGCAAGCTGATCCAGCTGAAAGCCCCTTCGTCCTTGAAACGGACGGCCCGGCGCCGGAACACGGCAACGCCGCCCGGCACGACGAGATCAAGCGCGACGACGTCGATTTTCTCTGCGCCGCGCGCCAGCCACCCGCGAAGCTCGATGGCTCCATCAGCGCCGGGATCGACGTCGATGCATGGCTCCCAGAGGGGACCGTCGTCGAACGCGATGGCGGTTTCATTCGGTGCGGCGAGAGGTGCGGCGGCGCCCAGCGGGCCAGCAAGGTAGGCGCGACCGGTCCTAAGCATTTCTAAAACAGCCGGTGCGGCGGTGGCGAGCGGCAAATCGATCTTCGCCGCGATCATGCGTTCATACGACGCGCCGTAGCCGCTGTACGCGAAGTGGTTGGGCCCCGTCGCGAGGAGCCCGAGCGCGAGCCGGTCGCCGTCGCGCGGTAAGAACGCCACCGAGCTTGCGGGCATGGAAAGGGGCTTCCATTTGCCGGTTGCGCCACGGCCCCTCTCGAGAACCTGGATCCGGACGTACGCAACTCGCGTCGGACCCACCGACTCGAGCACGTAAGCGAGATCGCGTTCTGACCATCGTTCGCGGCCATCGCGCACGCGCTGTGCGGCGCCCTGGGCTTCGGCGAGTAGCGACGACCAGCCAGGCTTGCGTGAGGGAGGCCCGGCCGTGGACGGCACGCGAATGGTCGGAGGATCCGAGCCGACCGTGGGCACAACGCGCAGCGGCTCGTGGCGCGAAGGTCCCCGTCGCGCGGGTGATATGTCGTCGTTCGCGGCGCCGTCGTCCGCTTCGCTGGTATCGAATTCGCTGGCATCGAAGAAAGAATCGCTGGATGGTCGGTGCACCAACGAAAGGGACGATCCCGTTCGAACCGCAACGGATAAATGTCCGCCGCCATCGGCAGCTCGTAGGGTGGCCCAGACGTGTTTGCAAAGATCGGTATCGGCATAGGGGCAATCGCACGACGCCGTCAGTCTCGAACCCGCTACGGCAACGACGACGGTGTACCGGCGGGTTCCGATCACCGCCGCGACAACTTCGGTCGGCGAAGTTCGGACGATGGTGACGCGCCCGCCGACCGCGTAGCTGTCGCCTCGAGAACGGACCGAAGAGGTGAAGTAGGGTGAAACGCGCTGGGCAAGACTCATCGCGCCCGAGCTTTGTTCGATCGCTGCGGGCGCCGCAAGCGTCGGATGCAAGCCTGGGACATTGCCCGGACACCTGCGGTTACCGCGAGAGGGGCTCCGTGTCGAAGAGGCGACCACGCGGCGATGACTTGAAATCACATCAGGATCTGTAGCTGCCCCACGAGCCGCGTGTCGTTGAGATCCAAGAACGGCGGCACTTGCAGCGGCTTGGGCTGATCCAGAATCGGACTCCCTTTCTCCACGTCGGTGCGGGTCGCGTCCAGGAGAAGCCGCGCATTCTTGGACAGAATCAGGTTGATCCCCACGGAGAGCGCGCGGCGTAAGCCGATCTTGTGCTCACGATCACCGTCCAGCCACTCCGCGCGCAGGGCCGGCATCAGGTGGACGGGGCCCACGCGAAACCGATACGCCACGAGACCCCAGATAGAGGCGAACGTCCGTGCTCCGTAGGACTCATCGATATCCACGCGATCGCCGAACATCCCTTCCACGCGCGCGGTCAGGTGAAAGCGTTCGAACGAGATGTCGGCGCTCCATGCCCTGCCCGCGCTCCAATCCTTCTGTGTCGGATAGAAAGGGTCGGGAGGATTGGGAAGCACGTGTTTGTTCTTCGTATCGAAAGGACGTCGATAGACGACGTCACGCACGTGATCGACCATGTCAATGCCGAGCCGCAAGCCTTTGACGGGCTCGCTTTCGATGCGCGCCCCGATGGTGCCGAACAGAAAATCGTTCTCGTCCTGCGTGTGCCCGCGAAACGCTCCCAACACGACGCGCAAATCGTCGGGTCGAGGAAGGGGCGAGGCGATCATTTCCGCACCGAGGTCGCGCCCGCCATATCCGAGATCTTTCAACAAGGCGTCCGATGGCCCGAGATCCGCGAGCTCGTATTGGGCGATGGGGTCGAGTTCCATCGTCGAGAAGGGGAGCTTGAAAAGGCCGGCCACGAACTTGAGATGCCTCGGGATGGGCTTGATGATGGCATACGCTTGTTTGACTGTGCCTTCAGCATCGCCAGCGGCGAGCTCGGCGAAATCGAGAATGGCCTTGAGCCCGACCAACTCCGAAGGGTCTCCCTGGACGCGGAGAAAAAATCGGTTCAAGCCCCAGCCGTCCCCTTGCTGAGCGAGATAATTCTCGCGCACGACATAGTCGGGACGAACGCTGGTGCTCGCGGAAGCAAACGTCGCCGTGTAACGCGCTTGAAGCATGGCACGAAGAGAGATCGGACCGAGCTCGGCCCCGCCCTGCTCTTCGCCAAAAGGATCCCCGGGCACGACGCGACTGCCCTTCTTGCCGCGCCCATGGCCGGCGACATTGGTCTCTTCGATGTCCGATGCCGGTGCGTCCGCGTCGGGACCCGTGGGAGGTGTGGCCGCGTTTGGCACGCGCGCATCGTCGGGCGCGCGATCCGGCGCGTCCTGGGCTTGCACCGTCGATACGTACGAGATGACGGTCCAAAGCGCGCCGAGCGCAATGCGCGCGCGCTGTCTCTCTACCGAACCCATTCTCGCCATCGATTCCTCACGGTAAAACGCATGGACGTCCCCCCTAGCGACCGGCGTAAGCACGCCGGCGCCCGATGCATGGGCGCAAAGTACGTGCACTACGGCGATACGGTGAACTTCACGAGCTCCTCGGTTTGCCCGCCCGATTCCTTCACCTTGCCGATACCGCGCACATACCAATAGGTCTTCAGTGAGCTGCCGCCGGCTTTCTGGATGATGACCGGATCGTCGAACGTGCCTGCCGGTACGGTGATTGCGACGTGATCGGTGCTCGGATTGAGCACCTTCCAGGCGTCGACGGTCTTGCTGACGTTGGGCACGCCGAGGATCCCGTCGACGACCTTCACTTTCGATTCGTCATACTCGACTGTCCACATCGCGCCGGCTCTGGTGTGCTCGTCGGAGCCGTCGATGTGCAGTTTGTACGGCTCCCAATACTCCTCGAGCTCCACCTGGCCGGTGCTCGCAGCATAGGATTGCTCGCGGTAGCGCACGACCAGGTCGCCGAGCGGCATCTGCCAGCTGATGGTCTGATCGTTTCCATCGGACTTCTTGGCAATCACGCGGTACGCCATCGTGTCCTCGAGCGGACCGAGGCCGACCGGTTCGGGTGCAGCGGAGATGGTCGTCTCCTTGGTGGTGACGCCGTCGTCGTCGGTGACCCGATAGGTCCACGAATTTCCTGGTTTCCACGGAAGAAGGGCGCCCGTATGTTCCATCCCACCGCCGTCCGTCGTCGCGTCCTCGCCCGCACCGAGACATCCACTCGTCGCTGCCAAAATGATTACCGATACCGTCCACTGTTTCACTCGTTCACCGTGCCTCTCCGTTGGGAAAATGGGACGCGTGTGCCCACGAGAAAGCCTTCGCCCTGACGACGGGCGTGCATCGTGCACGGCTCGCTGCAAGGTGGGGCCATTGTCGGAGCAGCACGATTGGTGCCAGGGCTTGGCCGCGCCGGTGCCCAGAATTCACGGTCATTTCGCGCTTGCCTTCCACGGTGTCACCCAGCACCGGTCTCGGAACTGAAACAAATTTTCAATCGACGAGAAGTTTCTTTCAGTTGGCGGCGCGCAACCCGCCGGGGGCGTTAGCGCGCAGCACAACAGCGCGTGGTACAACCTCGGCGTTGAAGTTACAGACGAAGCTCTCCCTTTTCTTGTCCGTGCTCCTGGTGCTGTCCATCGGCGTCACGGGTGGCGTTCTCATTTACCAATCGGCGGCGAATGCGCGTGAGCGCTTGACCCGCGAGCACCAGCTGTTCGCCGAAAACCGCGCCTTCGCTCTGCGCGACAACCTGGAGATCTTGGAGAGCGAGCTCGAACGCCTCGCCCTCTTGCCGCAGGTCGACTTCAACGATCAAAATCCAGCGCCCGAGCTGCAGCTCCTCGCCGATACGCATCATCACTCGGTGCTCTACAACACCGCCGTCTTGCTCGTCTCTGCAGAAGGCGACTGCGTCGGCGCCGCGCCCGATCGGCCCGAGTTCAAGAACTGTCATTTGGGCGACAAACCCTGGTTTCGCGCCCTCAAGGAAGCGCGCCCCGACGCCAGCGCCGACGTGCTCTTCCGTCTAGGCGAAGATCCGGCTGCCGGCCGCATTCTCAACATTGCCCATCCCATTTTGCGACGGAAACGCTTCGTGGGAGCGCTCATCGGCGTCATCGCGCTCGAGCAAGCGAATATCATCATCCCCGGTCTGCGCGACGACTTGCCGTCCAGCACCGAGGCGCTCCTCGTCGACAAGACGGGTCGCGTCATCTTTCCGACCGATCGCGTCTCGGTAGTCCCCGACTCGGAATGGGCGGCGGTCGTGCGCGCCGCCCACCAGGCGCAATCGGGCACGCTTTCGGGCATGGCCGACGGCGAAGATTCGCTCTTCGCCTTCGCGACGGTGCAAGCGAGCTCCGACTTCATCGTCATCTTCCGCCGGCCCTGGTCGGTGCTGACCGGGAACTTGCGGCGGCAAGCTCGGTTTTTGGCCGGCGTGCTCCTGCTCGGCGCGGTGGTGGCCTCGGGGGCAGGGCTGTCTCTTTCAGCCTACCTGACGCGTCCTCTCGACGTCCTACGGGCCGGGGCAGCGCGCATTGCCGAAGGGCAGCAAATGCCGCCCGGCGACGAGGCCAGGGTGGTGCGCAGTGACGAGCTCGGCGCGCTCGTCGAGGACTTCTTGCGCATGGAGCGCGCCATCGCCGAGCGCGATCGAGAGCTGCGTGGTTTTGCGACGTCGCTCGAACGGCGGGTGGCAGAGCGCACCGCGGAGCTCGAAGCGGCGCAAAAAGCACTGGTCGATGCCGAGCGTTTCACCGCGATGGGTAAGGCGTCGGCCGCCATCGCGCACGAGCTCAAGAACGCGCTCAACGGTCTCGGCATGGCCGTCGAGCTCATTCTGGAGAGTCCCAGCCATCCGCGCGTCGCTATCTTGCGCACGCGCGTGCTCTCCGAGATCAACCGCCTGCGCGACACCGTCGACTCGTTGTCCTCGTTTTCGCGCTCACCGCTCATCGAAAAGAGGATGGAGGATCTCACCGTCGTCTCCCAGCGGGCGGTGGAGCTCCTTTCCGATCTCATTGCCGACCGGGCCGCCGAGGTAACCATCGACATGCCGGCGCGCCTCGAGTTTTCTTGTGATGGGCAGAAGATTCAGGGCGTCCTCGTGAATCTCATCAAGAACGCCGTCGAGGCCGGCCACAAGGTGCGCGTGCAAGGCCGCTTGAACGAAGGGGAGGCAATCCTCGAAGTCGCTGACGATGGGCCGGGCATGTCGGAGGACGCGCGCGGCCATCTCTTCGAGCCGTTCTTTACCACCAAGCCCAACGGCACCGGGCTCGGGCTCGCCACCTCACGCCGCTATGTCGAGGCGCACGGGGGTAAGCTCGAAGCAATGAGCAAAAGCGATCTCGGCGGCGCCCTCTTGCGCGTGCGCCTCGGTTCTTGACGTTGCCGCCATCGGAGCGGATCTTGAAGCTCACCTTGACAGCGAGTCCATCATGAAACCGAGTGTCCTGGTCATCGACGACGAGAAGACGTTTCGCATCGTGGTCGAGGAAGCGCTGACGGCGGAAGGTTTCGACGTGGCCAGCGCGTCGAGCGGCGACGCCGGGCTCCGGCTGTGGCAGCGCGATCCGAGCGACTTCGTCATCCTCGATCGCAATTTACCCGATACCGACGGCTTGAAGGTCCTCGAGGAGCTGATCCGGGAGGCGCGCGATCGCAGCGTGGACACGCTGGTCGTGATGGCCACCGCCTTTGCCGACGTGAACAGCGCGGTGCAAGCGCTGAAGCTCGGTGCCTTCGACTATCTCGCCAAGCCGGTGCGCCTGCCCGAGCTCATCGTCACTTTCCGTCGAGCCATCGAGGCCAAGCGCCTGCGCAGCCGCGTTCGCAATCTCGCCGAGCGCGAGCGCGCGGCGCGAGGGGACCTGGTTCTCGGCGAATCAGCGCCCATACGCGAAGTGGTGCAAATGGTGGAGAAGGTGGCGCTCTCGGAGGACACCACCGTTCTCATTCAGGGTGAATCAGGCACGGGCAAAGAGCTGGTGGCCAACCTCATTCACCAGAAGACTCCAGGCCGAAGCCTGCAGCCGTTCATTGAGATCAACTGCGCTTCGCTCTCCGAGAATCTCCTGGAAAGCGAGCTTTTCGGCTACGAAAAAGGTGCCTTCACCGACGCCAAGGCGCAAAAGCGCGGTCTCTTCGAAGCGGCCGACCAGGGTTCGCTCTTTCTCGACGAGATTGGCGAGATGCGCCCTGGCACGCAGGCCAAGCTGCTCAAGGTGCTGGAGGAAATGACCTTTCGCCGCCTGGGTGGGACCCGCGATCTCAAGGTCGACGTGCGTGTCATCGCGGCGACCAACAAGGACCTCGCCGCCGAAGTCAAACGCGGTTCTTTCCGTCTGGACCTCTACCACCGGCTCGATGTTTTCCATCTCCGTCTTCCGCCGCTGCGCGATCGGCGCGACGACATCATTCCCTTGGCACGAAAGTTCCTCGCCATGTTCGCGTCGAAGATGAAGAAGCCGAAACTCGATCTTGCGCCGGCGACCGAGCGCACCCTCGCTACCTACGATTACCCCGGAAACGTGCGCGAGTTGAAGAACCTCATCGAACGGGCCGTCATTCTTTGCGCTGGCGAAACCATCCGGCCCGAGAACATCATTCTCTCCGGCCCCACCCGTGACGCCAACGACGTGCCGAATTTCTTCGCCGTCAAGCTCGACGACGCGGGGCAGCCGCCGACGCTCGAGCGGTTGGAGGCGCAGTACATCGCCAAGTTACTCACATTCGCCCAAGGCAACCGCACCCAGGTCGCGCGCCTGCTCGGACTCTCTTACCCAACGGTCGCCAAGAAGATCGCCGACTATGGGCTCGCTAGGGACAAGGACAAAGGGCAGCCCTGAAACTCCGTCGTCGCGGCGCTGCGGGCTTTCGACCTGCTCACGCCGTGCTCTGTCGTTCTTCTAGGCGGGTCCAAGTTTCTTTCACCGGCGCCCGTCCCGCGGAGCCTCCTCCGTCTGGCGTAGTGAGGCGGATCTTCCGGAAAGGAATGTGAATCCGAGGTGTCGCTCGCTGCTGCGGTTCCTGAGCACGCGGCTTGCCTTGGTAGATCGACCCGCCTGCGAAGCCCGCACTGTTCATGCTCGAACGTCTCATCGACCTCGCCGTCAAGCGCCGTGTCGCGACACTGGTTCTCACGGTTGGTTTTGCCGTGTTCGGTCTACATGCGCTGACTCGTCTCAAAATCGAAGCGTTTCCCGATGTGACCAACGTGCAGGTGATGGTCATCACGCTCTTTCCCGGACAAGCCGCGGAAGAGATCGAAAAGCAAGTCACCATTCCGGTCGAGCGGGCCCTCTTCGGTGTGCCCCATGTATTGGTACAGCGGTCGATCACTTCCTTCGGGCTCTCCCAAGTCGTCGTCACTTTCGAGGACGGTGTCGACATCTACTTCGCCCGACAGCAGGTGGCCGAGCGCCTACCTACCGCCCAGGTGCCGGAAGGCGTCATCCCTTCCCTGGGACCGAACGACACCCCCGTGGGTCAAGTTTACCAATACACGCTCGAAAGCGATCGCCACAACCCGAGTGAGCTTCGCAGTTGGCAGGACTGGGTCGTGGAGAAAAACCTGGTGCGCGTACCCGGCGTGGCCGACGTCGTCAATTTCGGGGGCTACCAGAAGGAATACCACCTGCTCGCGGACCCGGGGCTGCTTCGCGCCAACGGCCTCACTTTGAAAGATCTCATCGCCGCGGTGAGCGCGTCCAACGGCGCAACCTCGGGCGGCTACGTGCAGTTCGGCGAGACCGAATTCGTCGTCCGCGGCCGAGGCTATCTGCAAAACATTGCCGATATCGAGAACACCGTCGTCGTCGTCGTTCAAAAGGGGACGCCCGTCCTCGTCCGCAATCTGGCCAAAGTCGTGGAGGGGTACACCCCCCGCCGCGGGGCCGTCGCACGCGGAGAAGCCATCGACTCGGTGGAAGGGACGATCCTCCTCCGGCGCGGCGAAAACCCGGGCGATGTGCTCAAAGAAGTGCACAAGGCGGTCGAGCGCATCAACCGTGACGTCTTGCCCAAAGGAATGCGCATCGTTCCGTTTTACGATCGCACCAAGCTCGTCGGCACGACGCTTTCCACCGTGGCTTCCAACATGGTCGAAGGCGCGTCGCTGGTCGCGCTCGTCCTCTGGATTTTCCTGCGTGCGGTCTCGGGATCGTTCGCGGTGGCGATGACGATGCCCCTGGCGCTTTTGGTGGCCTTCGTCGGTCTGCATTACTCGGGGGTCCCCGCGAATATGCTGTCGATGGGGGCCATCGACTTCGGCATCCTCCTCGATGGCGCGGTGATCTTGGTGGAGAACGTGTACCGCCACACCGCGGAGCGGAAGCCAAGACCGGAAGAGGTTCCCCAGGTCGTCGCCAAAGCCGCTCAAGAAGTCGTTCGTCCCATTCTATTCTCGCTATCCATCATCGTGGCGGCGATGCTGCCCATCTTCACGCTCGAGCGCGTGGAGGGGCGCATCTTCCGCCCAGTTGCGCTGACCTATGCCTTTGCGCTCGCCGGCGCCCTTTTTTTCACGTTGACCTGCGTGCCGGCGCTCATGGCCGTGCTCCTCCGTCACGGCAAAGTGAAAGAGGTCGAACCGGCGTTCCTCGTCTTTTTGCGGGCGCGCTACTTGGAAGCGTTGCGCCGTGCGCTTAGGTTTCCGGCAATCACCTGCCTGTCGGGCCTCGCAATTCTCGCCCTCGCCGTGGCGCTCATTCCGCGCCTCGGCACCGAGTTTCTGCCGGAAATGAACGAGGGGGACATCCACATCACCGTCACGATGCCCACCGAAACTTCGCTCGAGCGCGGAGCCGAGGTGCTGCACGAAACGCGTCTCGCGCTGCTCAAGTTCTCCGAAGTGCGCGACGTGCTCACCGAGCAAGGACACCCCGAGGATGGCACTGACGACGAGGCGCCCAACCAGGGCGAGACTTTCGTGCTGATGAAACCAGAGGTCGAGTGGAAGACGGGGAGAAGCAAGCGGCAGGTCGTGGACGCGATGCGGGCCGATCTCGAGCAGCGCCCGGGTGTCGACTACAGTTTCAGCCAGCCCATCAAGGACCGCGTGGAAGAGTCGATCAGCGGGATCCGCGGGCAAATCGTGATCAAGATCTACGGCGAGGACCTCGGTCTCATGCACGACAAGCTGACCGAGGTGACCGGCGTGCTGCGCCAGGTTCGCGGCGCACGCGACGTGGAAATTTACCGCGCCGGCAAGGCGCAGCACATCGTGGCCGACATCGACCGCGATGCAACGGCGCGCGTCGGCGTGCCGGTGCGCGATGTCGAAGAGACGCTGGAGAGTGCTTTTGGCGGCCGCCTGGCGACCTCGCTGTGGGAGGGAGAACGCAAGGTCGGCGTACGCGTCAAGTTACCGAGCCCCGCCGAAGGCGACGTCTACGCCGTGAGCCGCCTCGAGATCCCCGTGGGAAGCATGCGCTTACCGCTCGGCGCGTTGGCGAAGGTGCACGTCGATTCGGGCCGAACTCAGATCAACCGCGAGCAAGGGGGGCGCTTTCTCGCCCTGAAATGCAACATCGAAGGGCGCGACATGGGGTCCTTCGTCGACGAAGCGCAGAGTCGCGTCCGCAAAATGGTGGGGCTTCCCGAAGGGTATTTTCTCACCTGGGGCGGGGAATTCGAAAACCAGCGGCGCGCGATGGCGCGGCTCATGGTCATCGTGCCCATCTCGATTGGTATCATCTTCCTGCTGCTCTACCTCACGTTCCGCGACGTGCTGCCGGCGATCGTCGTGCTGCTCGACGTGCCGTTCGCCACGGTGGGGGGAGTGTTCGCGCTTTATCTGACGCGAACCGTCCTCTCGGTGTCAGCCGCGGTCGGCTTCATCACGCTCTTCGGGGTGGCGGTCATGGACGGGGTGCTGCTCGTGACCTACATCCGTCAGGCGCACGCGGTGCACGGCCACGACGCCAAGGATGCCATTCTCGCGGCCGTCTCGCAGCGCTTGCGTCCCGTGCTGATGACGGCGCTGCTGGCCTCGCTCGGCCTTCTCCCCGCCGCGATGTCGCACGCCATCGGCTCGGACACGCAAAGGCCCTTTGCCATCGTCATCATCGGAGGGCTCATCTCCTCGACTCTTCTCACGCTGCTCATCCTCCCCACCCTGTACGAGCTCACGTATCGGTGGTTCGGATCGACGCGGGCGACAGCGGAGGCGGCGTGAGGCGGCCAGTTGGCATGACACTCGTCGTGGCGCTCGTTTTCGCGGTCGTCGGCGTCGCCGTGGCCAGTGCAGCTACGCCAACGAGCGGAGCTTCTGCGGCGGGCGGTGCGCTGACGTCGTCGCTCAGCATGGAAGACGCGGTGGCCTTCGCGCTCGTGCACAACCGCGACGTCATTGCGGCGCGCCTCGGAATCCGCGAGGCGCAGATCGCCGAGATCGCCGCCGAGATCTACCCGAATCCCGTCCTCTCTTACTCGGTGGGCAACCTGGTCGTCGGGCATGGCAATCCGCGTAACGTGTCACAGGGTGCGCCCGTTCGTCCCGGGGTTTTCGAGCAGACCGTTCACAACGTTGGCATCAGCGAGATTGTCGACATCTGGTCGAAGCGGGGCGCCCGTTTGCGCGCGGCTCAGCGCGGCGTCGAGATGCGCCGGTTCGAAGTGGCCGATTTCCTCGGCGCCATCGCCCGCGAAGTTCGCTCGGCGTTCATCGAGGTCGGGCGCGCACAAGGCATGCGGCAGCTCCGTCGCGACATGCGCGACCGCTATGGCGAGACCATCCGCCTGTCGCGCGCACGTTACGCGGCGGGCGAAACGTCGGAGGCCGAGTTTCGTAAGCTCGAGCTGGAGGGGCTCAAATACGAGAGTGAAGTCGTGTCGGCCGACGCGGCGCTGGATCTCGCCCGCAAGAAGCTCGCCGCGCTCTTGGGCCTCACCTCCGACGCCGAGCTTCCGCTCGCGCTCACCGACGAAGTCCTGCCGGAAATGGACCTGGCGCCGGAGCCCCTCATTGCCCGCGCGATGAAGAGTCGACCCGATGTGCGCGCAGCCGATCGCGCCCACGCTTTTGCGGAGGCGAGTCTCGGTTCCGCGCGGCGCGAGGCGCTGCCCGATTTGACCGTCGGCGTCTCCTACACGCACAGTGAGTTCCTCGCCTCCGGGGACAATGCCGACGCGCTCAGCGTCGGACTGGCGTTGCCGCTCCCGCTGTTCGATCACAACCAAGCCAACGTCGGGCGCGCCGATTGGGAGCTGCATCGCGCAAGCAATGAAATGGCGCGCCTCGACGTGGTCGTGAGCCACGAGGTGAGCGACGCCGTACGCCGGGTCGAGCGCGCCCAGGCGCTGCTCGGCCTGTTCGAGGCAGGCGGCATGCTCGATCGGGCCGACCGCGCGCGCCACGTGGCCGAGATATCTTACCAAGCCGGGACCATCTCCCTGCTCGAGTTGCTCGAGGCCCAGCGCACGTTCTTGGAGACGCAGGTGCAATACGTGCGTGTAAAATACGACTACCGACAATCACGCGTCGACTTGCGTCGCGCCACGGGGAGCGATTGACATGAAGTGGCACGACGCATTTGCATGGTTCACTCTTGCCGTGAGCGTGGCCGCGGTTGGGTGCTCGCAGTGCAGCTCCACCGCCACCGCCACCGAAGTGGAGCCACGCAGCCGCGACTTCATTCGCCTCGATCCGGGCAATCCGCGCCTCGCCTATATCAAAGTCGAGGTCGTGCGCGAAAGCGATACGCGGCCCAGTTTACACCTCACTGGACGCGTCGCCCTCGACGAGGATCACACCCAGCGTTTGGCGTCGCCCATCGACGGGCGTGTCGTCAAGATCCTGGCCCAGCTCGGCGACACGGTGAAGAAGGACCAACCTTTGGTCGAGCTCTCCTCGGCGCGGGTCGCGGAGATCGAAACCGATGGCCAAAAAGCAGAGCAAGATCTGGCTCTCGCGCGAAAGAGCTTGGAGCGCGCCCAGAAATTGATGCAAGAGGGCGCGGTTTCGGAAAAGGACCTCGCCCAGCTGGGCGCCGACTTCGAGAAAACCAAGGCCAACGCCGCTCGCGTCACCGCGCAGCTGCGTTCGCTGAACCTCGGACCGTCGGGCCCCGGCTTGCTCCGCGCTCAGATCGGCGGAACCGTCGTGGAGCGCAGCATCTTCGTCGGACAAGAGGTGCGCGCCGACGCGGTGTCGCCGCTTCTAACCATCACCAACCTCGTCTCGGTCTGGGTGCTCGCCGACGTCTACGAGCAAGATCTCGGGATGGTCGGGCGGGGAGCCAGCGTCACCATCCGCGTGCCGGCTTATCCGAGCGAAACGTTCGTCGGAACCGTCGATCACGTCGGCGAAGTCCTCGACGCCTTGACCCGTACCGTGAAGGTGCGCTGCGTGGTTCCAAACTCCGATCTTCGCCTCAAACCGGAGATGTTCGCCAAGATCGACCTCGCGGCCACTGGCAGGCGCACGGGCATCGTCGTGCCCGCGCGCGCCATCCTCACCGATAGTGAGCACTCCCGCATCATCGTCGCATCGGAGGGCAACGTGTTTCGCCAGCGCATCGTCGAGGTAGGCCCCGAAGTCGACGGTCAGGTGACCGTGGCCAGCGGGATCAACCCGGGCGACAAGATCGTGACCAGCGGCGCCATTTTCCTACGCCGCGAAATGGCGAGCGATTAGTTCTACGAGGGCGTTCTCGAAGCCGACCGCCGCGCCTAGGCGACGAATCGCGCAGCATTCTTGAGCGGCGCGCGCGGACCTGGGAATGACGCCGTCGACAGTGCCCTCGGGCTCGTATTACCCCACGTCTTTCAGCTTCAGCTCGCCGTGAGGGCCCTCTCTCGCGTCGCGTCCCCCTTATCGGCGGAGTTCGGTTACGATGGGGAGCTGCCATCGGAAACGCTACCGACCGTTCCATGTTCGTCCTGCACGATGATCCGTATCTCTCGCTCCAGCGCCATACGGACCTGAAGTACGTTCTTTTGGTGCGCAGCGATCGGCAGTTTGGCTCCGTTCACCGCGTGGCAACTTCGGTCCGCGAATGCGCGAAAGCGCTCGGTGACATCAAAGTCGCTCGGTTGGGCCTGCTGCTCGATTGGAGGCTCGCACCGCTGACCACCGATCCGGTCTTGCTCAAACACGTCGTGCAGCAAACCGATGTTTTCGCGAAAGGCTTCGCGCGGCGCGCACTTCTGATCGCTACGCCGGTCGGTGTGATGCAATCGGAGCGCGTGGCCCGCACCATCGACCACGCCAAGCCCGTCCTGTTCACGGACGAGGCCGCCGCCATCGCCTATGTGACCAAAGGCTGAGGAAAGTCGGCTAACCGGGTTTGCCGCTGATTTCCCAGGCCACGGCGTACTTCGCGCCGTCGGGTGTCGATTGCGACTGAATTTTGACCCCCTTGCGGCCCGCCAGGCGAAGCACGGTCGCTATCGTGACGGCGAGCGAGCGAATACTTCGTTCGCTCATCCCGGGCCACTCGGTGAGGAAGAGCTCGACCTTCCCCCGCGCCACGATTTTGGTTTCCAGTCGTCCGATGTTTCGCCACTTGGAGTAGAGGATGGGGGCCCGCGTCAGGAGTGCATTGTCCGCCGTCACGCGCAGGAGCATGCGCCACGCCGTGCGCAGCGTTTTCTCTCCCGCGCGCTGGACGGCCTCGTCCATGAGCTCGTCGTAGGGGCGGTTGGCATGCTCGGCCACCCGCGCGACGACCGTATAGATCACCTCGACCGGAACCCAGTTCATCGGGGTGACCGGTTCGAAGGCCTCGACCACGTCGGACGGTAAGGTCGCCAGCGCACTCGTCAAAAGCTCGACGCCGACGAGCTCTTGGAGCGCGTTTTTCAAGGCATGGACCGTCGTACCCGCGGCACTCGGTACCACCTTGATGGCCGAGGGACGTGCCCGCGCCGTCGGTGGGCGCGACACAGCTCCGTGCTGGATGCGGGTCACGGCAGCGCGGTCCGTGTCCGCCCCAACAAAAGATTTCATGAGCTCGCAGGTCTGTACGGTCGTCGTGGGGTTCCTTAAAGCTGGCCCCCGATGTCGATCTCCCACCGAGGGTGACGAGGTCGCCAAGACACCGACACTGGCAGCACCACCGCGTGAAGCCAAACCCGTGAAACCCGTCCTCGGCAACCCATCGAGCGAGGAAGTTCATGCAAACACACATGCGTTGCAGCTTGCAACGCGTTGCGCCTTGCGACGGTTTCGTCGATCGCAAAAGGAAGAAAAAGCGCAGGTCCGGCGTGTTCGGCGCGGGCACACGGAGTGCAAGCCAAGGGGGAGCAAGAGCGAGTCTCATCGCCGCCCATCCGCATTCCCGAGGAGGTCAAAATGCAACAGCCCGACGATAGCCCCACCGGCAGCGCAGGCGACCTCTGGCAGCCGACAGCGCCCGCGCGCATCGTGGTTGCCGAGGACGATCACGCCCTGCGCGAGCTCGTCATGGGCAGACTGCTCGACGACGGACACGAAGTCTATGGTGCTTCTTCGGCGTCCGAGCTCTTGCATCTTCTCGCGGCGGCGGGCTCTACCATCCCGCCGCTCGATGGCGCCGATCTCATCGTCTTGGATCAAGACCTCCCCGGGCTGCCGGGCATCGAGATCATCCGCCGGCTGCGTTGCGCGCGATCCCCCATTCCCTTCTTGCTGATGATTGCTTGTCCGACGACGGATCTGCTGCGCGAAACGAAGCTCTTGCGCGTGCCCCTTCTCGTCAAGCCGTTCTCGCCCTCCGACCTTTCCAATGCAGCCCTGCTCCTCATGCTGACCGGTCCTTTCCTGCGTGACGAACAGCGACCCTCGGCTGCGCTCTGAGTTACAGTCTCGGCATGTCCGGAGCGACGCTGAACCGAGGCAGGGTGCTTCTCGTCGACGATGAAGCGGCGATGGGCGACTATCTCGTCGAAGGTCTCGTCGGCGTCGGCTTCGGTGCCGCCGCGGTGCGGTCGGGAGAGGAGGCGCTCACGCAGATCGTGCGCCAGGAGTACGACGCGCTCGTGACCGACCTGCGCATGAAAGGGATGGACGGGCTCGAGCTCTGCCGCCGTGTGCGCGAGACGACCGCCGAGCTGCCGGTCATCGTGCTGACGGCATTCGGGGACTACGCGACCGCCGTCGAAGCCGTGCGCGCAGGCGCCTACGATTTTCTCGCCAAACCGGTGAAGCTCGACGCGCTCGGGCTGGCGCTCACCCGCGCGGTCGAGCGGCGGCGCCTCCGCCAAGAGGTCCGAGCGCTGAAGGAGTCGCGCAGCGGACTTGGATTCGGAGGTCTCGTCGGCGATAGCTCCGCCATGGGCAAGGTGCACGATCTTCTGGCGCGCATCGCCCCTGCCGAAACATCGGTCCTGGTGACGGGCGAGAGCGGGACAGGCAAGGAGCTCGTCGCCCGCGCTCTCCACATGGAGAGCCCGCGGCACGCCGGCCCCTTCGTGGCCATCAACTGCGCCGCGGTACCGGAAAATCTCCTCGAGGGTGAGCTTTTCGGCTACGAACGCGGCGCGTTCACCGATGCCAAGGTGTCCAAGACGGGGCTCTTCGTGCAAGCGAGCGGGGGCACGCTCTTTCTCGACGAGGTGGGCGAGCTGCCCCTCGCTCTACAGGCCAAGCTCCTTCGCGCGCTGCAGGAGCGGACCGTAAGGCCGCTGGGGAGCACCCGGGAAATCCCCTTCGAAGTGCGGCTCGTCACCGCCACCAACCGCGACCTCGAAACGGCCGTCGAAGAAAAGCGCTTCCGCGAGGACTTCTACTTTCGCATCAACGTGGTCGAGGTGCGCCTGCCGCCGCTGCGCGTGCGCGGGAACGACATCCTCAAGCTTGCCGCGCACTTTCTTCGCGAGTTCGCCGAGCGTGCCAAAAAACCGGTCATGGCCATGACCACGGAAGTGGGGGAAAAGCTCCTAGGCTATCCCTGGCCGGGCAACGTGCGCGAGCTGCAGAACGTCATCGAACGTGCGGTCGCCCTGACCCAGCACGATCACGTCACGGTCCAGGATCTGCCGGAAAAAGTCGCCGCGCACCGCCGATCGCACGTCGTCTTGACGGATGAGACGGAGCTCGTGACCCTCGAGGAGATGGAGAAGCGCTACATTCTGCAGATCCTCGCCGCCGTCGGCGGAAGCAAGAGCGTGACAGCGCGCATCCTCGGTCTCGATCGGACGACGCTGTGGCGTAAGCTCGAGCGCTATCAGATCGATGGGGGCAAACCCGGTAAATCATGAGGTCCCGCCTCTACGGGCTCGTGAACGAGAGGAACGCCTTGCCTGTCGGCGTCGGGGCCGCGCTCCTGGCGGCCCTCGGCGACGCGCTCACCGCCGCCGAAATTGCGTTCACCCTCATCTACCTTCTTCCCATCGCCCTCGTGACCTGGTTTCGCGGACGCAAGTACGGGCTGGCGATGGTGGTTTTTTGCGTGGCGTCATCGGCCTTCACCGGGCTGTTCATCGACCCGCGCCGTGTCACCCTCCTCGCGCTCTTCTGGAACCTCGTCGGCGAGGCGCTCATCTTTCTCCTTTTCTCGTACACGATGGCGAGCTTGCGTCTTCGCATCGACAACGAGATGAATCTCCGTCTCTCGGCCCTGGAAGAGCTGCGTCACGCCGAGCGCTTGAACACCATCGGCAAGCTCGCCTCCGGCGTCGCCCACGAGCTCGGCACACCGCTCAATGTCATCGCCGGGCGCGCCGAGCTCATTTACACCGGGCGCATCGATCTCGCCGGCGCCAAGGGGTCGGCCAGCATCATCGGGGAGCAGGCCGACCGGATGAGTCGCATCATCCGCGGCTTGCTCGACTTCGGGCACCGCAGCGGGACGGAGACCCACCCCGAGAATCTGCTCCAGCTGGCCGAAGAGACCATCGAGTTGCTGCGGGTGCTCGCCAAAAAAGCGGGCGTAGAGATTGTCGTCAGCGGACGCGACATCAAATCACAGGTGAACCGCTCCGAGATTCAGCAAGTCCTGAGCAACCTGCTCACCAACGCCATCCAGGCGATGCCGACCGGTGGTCGTATCGAGGTCAGCGTGGACGAGGAGCAAGCCGTCCTGCGAGAAACTGGGGACAAGGGGCAACGTTGCTACGCGCGCATCACCGTGCGAGACGAAGGACCTGGCATCTTGCCCCAGATCCTCCCCAAGATCTTCGATCCGTTCTTCACGACGAGGAGCGTTGGGGAGGGGACGGGACTCGGCCTTTCCATCGCGTACGGCATCGTGCGCGATCACGGCGGCTCACTGCGCGTTCAAAGCGCGCTCGGCGAAGGAACCACCTTTCACGTGTTCCTGCCGCGGTGAACGTCAGAGATTGACGCCCACGCCGCCGAGAAAAGCGAGCGCGCCTGGATTCGGCGCAACGTAGACCCGGCCCTCGCCGGAGATGTACGCCGGGCCGAAATGGACCGCTGCCAAAAATCCGGGCTGGAACGCGAACACTACTTCCGGCTGATCGGTGCGCCGCCCGAACCCCTCGTTGCCCACGCGCAGAAAGGCGGGACCCAAGAAGGCATAAGGACGGAGCTCCCACCGGTAGCCCGGCCAGAACTTGTAGCCAATCTCTCCTCCGACGAACGTCGCATTCTGCGTGTAATACGTGAACGACCCGCCCAGATAGACGCCCGGATCGGTGGTGCCGCCAATCCGCCCGCCCACGCCCACGCCGTACCCGACGCCCGCGAACCCACCCATTTCCACTCCCGTGCGATAGGGGTACGTGGTGCGAATGGGTTCGGAACGTTCTCGGACGACGATCACGTCGGCGGCTGCGATGGACGCAATGGACGTTGCAGCGAGGGTAATCGCGAAAGCGAATCGTAAACGCATGGCATGCTCCTATCGTTGGAAGATCGCGCTTTCGGAGACGTTGGCTATTTTCAGCACAGCCTTTTTCTCCACGGCGCCTACCGACGGTGGTGCACGCGCCGTGCGAGCGCGGCGGTGCTCGGGTGGGCCGAAGGGCCGGGCGATGGTTGAAGACGCTTCGCGAACGCGCCCTCTTGACATGCCGTCGTTTGCCGAATAGGGACGAGATAGACCTGCAAATGCGAGTCGGCCACTCTCGATCGCGAACGGTGACCTCGACGCTTCGACGTCGTCCCGGCGGGTATCTGTGGTTGGCGGCGCTGACGATGACGGTGCTCGCCGTCACCCCGCTCCTCGCGATTTTCCACCAAATTTCATCGCCGCACGCCGTGTGCGAGCACGGTGAGTTGGTCGAAACGGGGGACATTCGCCTCTCCGGCGATCCGGCCGGCCTGGACGCGGACATGGCCGCGCGCGACGCGAAGGGCGCGGCAACGTCGCTCATCCGTTCCGATTCGGATGGGGACCGGGCCAGCCACAGCCACTGTTCCGTGGGGACCTTGGCGAAGCACAGCGCCGGCCTCCTGCCCTGCACGCACGTCGTCGCGGCGCTGTCGGAAGTCGCCGCTCACGGGATCCATCATCGCGAATTCGCTTACCTACGTACGATTCTTTTCAGTGCGCCGAAGACGTCGCCGCCTCACGTCGCGAGCTAGCGCTCTGCGCTAGCTCCAAGCCCGGCCAGTGCTCGTCTAGCCGGCGCCTCGACCCGCGGACGCATCGCGGGCGCGGTGCTCGCGAACGCAGGGCGATCGCCGTCGATGTGTCGACGTTGCGGCGTACGAGATGGGCGCTTCTACCGGACTGCGCTGCGCCCCCGTTGCGCGGGGCCTGCTTGCGCACGCTTTCTCGCCAACCGCCGGGATTCACCTCGGACCTGCAGCCTCTCGGCGCGGATGTCCGCGCGTTCACGGATCGGACCATGTCGCATCATTTCTCATTCCAAGCGTTCGAAAGCCTCCGCTCTTGGCGCTGGATCGTCTCTTTGACGATGTTGCTCTTTACCTCCAGCTCGTGGGGTCAGGTGCCCGGAGGGGCGGTTCCCAACGTCGTGCCCCCGTCCGTGCTGACGCACGTGGAGGCGGTCTACCCGCCTTCGGCGCTCGCCGAACGGCGGCATGCCGACGTCGTTCTCACGATCACGGTGGATGTCGACGGCCACGTGTCGGCCGTCGACGTCGCATCGTCGGGTGGGGAGGACCTCGATCAGGCCGCCATCGTGGCGGTCCGCCAATGGACTTTCGTTCCAGCGAAGCGCAACGGAAACCCCGTATCGAGTCGGATTCGCATCCCGTTCCATTTTGCGCCGCCGGCAGCTCCGCCGGAGGTGGTCGAGCAGAAGCCGGGTGAAGAGCACGAGCTTCCGTCGCAGCCTGCGGTTCCGGCGGGGTCAGCCGGCGCTCCCCCTTCCGCGGCGGCAGCATCGACGGCAGGGAAAGTGGGAGCTGCGGCAAGTGCAGGGTCCGATCAGCCGAATGCCGCGGAGGTCACGGTGCAGGGGCGTCCCATTCCGCCGAGCCGCGGCGCCAGTGACTTCAACCTTCGCGTCGGCGAGCTGGCGAGGGTCCCCCGCGGCAACGCGACGGAGATGCTCAAATTGGCCCCGGGGATCCTCCTTACCAACGAAGGCGGTGAGGGCCACGCGGAGCAGGTCTTTTTGCGCGGCTTCGATGCGCGCGAAGGGCAGGACATCGAGTTCTCGGTGGGAGGCATGCCCATCAACGAAGCAGGCAACCTGCACGGAAACGGTTATGCCGATACGCATTTCATCATTCCCGAGACGGTCGAATCACTTCGCGTAGTGGAGGGCCCTTTCGATCCGCGACAGGGAAACTTTGCGGTGGCGGGTAGCGCCAACTACGAGCTCGGCCTCGAGAAGCGGGGTTTCACCGCCAAGTACCTGCGCGGCAGTTTTGGGACGGAGCGATTGCTCCTGCTCTACGGACCCGCGGAGGCGAGTGCCCGCACGTTCGGCGCCGCGGAGATCTACAAGACCGACGGTTTTGGTCAAAATCGCGACGCTCAGCGCGCGACGGCATCGGGCCAATACGAAGGCCGGCTGGGGGACAAGGGTTCGTATCGCATCACCGGTATGGTGTACGGGACCAATTACCACTCCGCCGGCGTCATCCGTGACGACGACTATCGTTCGGAGCGCATTGGATTTTACGACAGCTATGACCTGACGCTGTTTGCCCGTCAGCAAACGCGCCAGGGGGGCGATGCGACGCGCGTCTCGCTCTCCGGCGATCTCGACACCAAGATCGGTGACGTGCACGTCGGGCAGCAACTCTTCGTGATTTCGAATGGGATGCGGTCGCGCCCGAACTTCACCGGCTTTCTTCTCGATGTTCAGAAGCCCGCGCAGCGTATCCACGAGCAGCGCGGGGACATGCTCGATCTCGATCAGGAGGGGCTCACGTTCGGCGCGCGTGGCTCCGGCAAGCTGCCGGGCGTCGTCTTCGGTCAAAGGCAAGAGCTCGAATTCGGCTACTTTGCGCGCGGCGACAAAGTCGTGTCGTCGCAGCAGCGCTTGCAGGCGGGCGACGGCGTCCCCTACGCGACGGAGACGAACCTTGCCTCCAAGCTCGGCGATATCGGCCTCTACGTCGACGGCAATCTTCGTCTCACGTCATGGCTCGGGCTGCGCGGTGGCGTGAGGTCCGATCTGTTCATGTTCAATGTCAACGACCTCTGCGCGGTGCAGGACGTGTCGCGGCCTTCGCGAACGAATCCGCCGGGCGATGCGAGCTGCCTCGATCAACAACAGTTCGGCCTGCATCGCGAGACGAACCAACGATCGTCGACGGCCAGCACCGCCGTATTGCCGCGCGCGTCGCTCATTCTCGGTCCGGTCGACAACTTCACCTTCACCGCCAGCTACGGGGAGGGCGTGCGATCGATCGACCCCAGCTACATCACGCAGGACATCGACACGCCCTTCGCCAGCATTCGCGCTTACGAAGGTGGCGTCGCGTACGCCGGTCATGTCGAGAACGTCGCCGTGGTCGCGCGTTCGATCTTTTTTCAAACGCACGTCGACCGCGATCTCATTTTCAGCGAGACAGCCGGAAGGAACGTGCTCGGGATGGGGACGACCCGCACCGGCTGGGTCGGAGCGACGCGCCTCACGGGATCGTGGTTCGACCAAGCCGCCAACCTCACTCTGGTCAAATCGGCGTACGACGACACCCACCTGCTCGTCGCCTATTCACCCGACGTGGTCCTGCGGTCGGATACCGCGACGTTCAGCGATCTCCCCTTCACGATGGGGGGAAGCAAGGCGCGCGGCGCGCTCAGCGCGGGGATCACGTACGTCGGGCGCCGCCCGCTCCCGCTCGGCGAACGGAGCCAGATCATCTTCACCGTCGACGCGTCGGCGACGCTCGGGTGGAAGAACTTCGAGCTCGGGCTGGTCGTCACCAACCTGCTCGATCGGCGTTATCGCCTCGGCGAATACAACTTCGTCTCGGACTTTCGCAGCGATCCGCAACCGACGCTGGTCCCGGTGCGACACTTCACCGCCGGCGCGCCCCGCGGCGTGTTCATGACCTTCGCGGTGAACCTGGGAGGAGCGTCATGAGAATGCGTGCTTCGGCGCTGGTAACGGGGCTGTTCTGCATTTCCTGCGTGGGTACGACGGGCGGCGAGGTCATCACCTTCCAAGCAGCCGCTTCGGGCCCAGAGGACGCCCAAGCCGGACAACCGCTCGCGTTCGTGAGCGACCTCGGGACCGAACTCGGATGGAACGTGACGCTCACGACAGCGAAGCTTCATGTGGGCGCCGTCTACTTGAATCGCAGTATGCCGGTGTCCGGCGTGCAAAATACGAGCTGCATTTTGCCCGATACGTACCTCGGCCAGGTCACGAGCGGCCTCGACGTCGATTTGCTTTCTCCCGAGCCCCAGCCGTTCCCCACCCTCGGCGAGGGAGCCACCATGCCTCCCGCGATCGTGGCGCAGGTTTGGCTCACCGGCGGCCGCATCGATCGCCAGGACGACGTCACGCCCATTTTACAGATCGAAGGAACTGCGGAGAAAGACGGCGATCGGAAACCTTTTACGGGCACGATCACCATCGGCACCAATCGCATCCAGACCAGCACGGATGCCACCCAGATCGGCGCGGATCCGATTTGCAAGAAGCGCATCGTGACGCCCATTCCGGTGTCCATCCAATTACAGAAGACGGGGTCGCTGCTCCTTCGCATCAATCCACGTTTTCTATTCATCAATGTCGATTTCTCGGCGCTCCCCGCTTTTGGCGACGGATTTGGCTTCACCGACGACGTCACCCGCACTGACCAACCAAGCAAGAATCTCTACAACAATTTAAGGGCGGCAGGCGCGCTCTACACCTTCGAGTGGGTCCCCTGAGGGGAGCCACTCCAATTGCAGCGACAACGGAGGCGCTGCACGGATTGACGACTGTTTTGAATTCATAGTTTCACGAAAGGACTGACAATATGAAATCGATACACAAGTATTGGCTTGTGGCGGGAGTTCTCTTTGCCACGATGCCCGGTTGCGAGGATGAAAACGAGACTTCTCCGCCCGACGGCGGCGTCGCTGCCGGAGGAACAGGAGGAAGCAGCGGAACTGCCGGAAAAGGGGGCAGCGGCGGCGACGGGACCGCCGGAAAGGCAGGCGCCAGTGGTAGCGGTGGAGCGAGCGGAACCAGCGGTGCAGGTGGCACGGCCGGTGCGGCTGGAAAAGGAGGCGCGGCCGGTAGTGCGGGAGCGAGCGGGACCGGAGGCATGGCCGGCAGTGCGGGAGCGGCTGGCAGCGCTGGCACCGGAGGCGGAGGTGGTGTCGATGGTGGACCTCCCGAGGGTGGGACGGGTGGAACCGCTGGTGGTATCCCGGACGCCGATCCGCCTGATGTGAGTCCGCCGATTGATGCGTCCGACGGCGGGATCACGCTTCGTACGCATGTGCCGCCGATGAATCCGGGCAAGGGGGGTATTCTCTTCAGCGCATCGGGCGAGACGCTCGCGCTCACTGGATTCCCGTACCCCCCCGCAAGCCCGGACGACCTACAATTTTACGATGGTTGGGAGGTCAGGTTCGATCGTCTTCTCGTGACGGTCGACAAGCTCACCCTCTCGGCGAACCCAGACACGGACATGGGCGACCAGTCGAAAACGGGCGCGGTCGTTGCGAGTGTCAACGGCCCCTGGGCGATCGATATGCATCGCGACGGACCGAATAACGTCCCAGGAAAGAGCCCGGGCGAGCGCGCCGCCCCCATCGCTGCGCTCACGACGCAGTCGAATGGAAGTGCCTTCCTCACCGACGGAACGCGCTACGCGTTCGGATACGACGCCGTGGCAGCAACCGCCCAGGCGATGAACGTGAACCTCGATGCGGCCGCGCTCGTCGACTATGCGGAAATGGTGCAGAACGCCTGCACCACGATGTACGTGGGGACGGCGACGTTCAAAGGGGACACGACGTGCAATGCCGGTCACACGACCTGGCCGACCGCGGTCAAGTTCCGCTTCTGCTTCAAGACGCCCGTGACCTACCTCAATTGCCAGAACCCAGACAACATGGGCACGCCCTTCCCCAATGAAGAGAGCCAGCGCGGCATCGCGTTCGATGCCAACGCCGCGGTGATCGGGCAAATCACCTTCCACGCCGAACATCCGTTCTGGGACAGCGTGCTCCACGATTCGCCCTCGCATTTCGATCAGTTTGCGGCGCGCGTCGTCGGACAGGATGGAGGCGTTCCGACGGTGACGCTCGAGCACACCAAGGCGGTCGACTATACGGCGTACAGGGACGGTCTCAACAACGCCGTCAACTGGCGATACTGCAGCGAGCCGCCGATCGACGTCCATCCCAAGTTCACCGGACCGATGTCATTCGACCCCGCGGGCGTTCCCCATGCAACGAACAGCGATCCCAAGACCGGGCTCAGGGACTACTACGATTTCGCTGCGTACAACGAGAGTACCGAAGGGCACCTCAATGCCGACGGGCTGTGCTTCGTGAAGCGCAACTACGACTCGCCGCCGTGAGCGACCCGCCTCGCTGAAAGGCGGAGGGAGGCGGCGCGCCAACCCGCGCCGCCGTCTTGGCGGTCAGCGGACAGCGAGCACCTCCTTTCGGGCGAGTCGCAGGCGAGCGTGTCCAAAGGCGCTGACGGACAGGGCGCCGTCAGAGCCGGAGCTGGAACTGCACCGTGACGGCCGTGTAGTCCGTGTCGTAGCGGATCCGATCGAATTCCCAGTTTCTCGTACCGTATTGCACCCAGTGGCGCGAGACGTCGCCGAGCAAGCGGAGTCGTTCGGAAAGCTCCAGGGTGACCGCTCCGCTCAGGTGGACCATGCTGCCCGTTTGCGTGTGCTCGCGGTCAACGTCGAGCCATTCCAGACGAAAAGCGGGGATGAGATGGACGCCGGCCACGGGAAGGCGGGCAGCTGCCATCCCCCAAGCCGACATGAACGTGCGGGCGTCACCGCGTCGCTGCTTGAGAGGGACGGGGACGTCGTTGTCCGTTCGGTCACCGGCCAGCCATTCAGCACGAACGACGAGGGGGCCGGCGTTCACGATCACATCGGCGCTATAGGCAAGCCCTTGATCGTACTCCTGATAGCGAAAGCGAAGCTCTTCCCACCATGCATCGATCGCGCTCGGCCGGTACACGAGGCCGGCGCCGAGCTGCACCTGCTCGACCGGGTGACTGATCGCGCGCAGCGCGAGAAGGCCCGGGCCCCGGTAACTTTGACCGCCGGATGCGCCGCCATTGAGCACACCGCCGTGAAGCTCCAGCCACTTTCTCTCGGCAAGGGGAGCGACTTCGACGACGGCGCCAATGTCCCGGCCCGCGAGGCCGAGGTGATGCAAGAGCTCGTGCGTGGGTCCCTTTTCCGAAAGCTCGAGCTTGGCCTCGTTGAAGTGATCGAAGAGCTCGAAAAGCGAAAAGGGTATGTCGAGAATCCCGAGCTGGAGCGACACCCTGTCGACAGGAGTGAAGTCCGCGAACGCGGTGCGGACAAACTGGCCCTTGTCTTCTTCGCTGAACAGTCTTGCAAAGTCGAGGACCGTCTCGCCGCGCAGACGTTCGATGGGACGCGTGCCGAGACGCAGAAAGGCGCGGTGGATTCGTACGCCGTCTTGAGCTCGTGCGGTGTCCCGGATCGCTCGGATCGTCTCGGCTGCCACCGACGGGTTCGGAAATTGTTCGCGGACCAGCGAGTCGAGGCCAGGCACGATGTCGACGCTCGTCTGCTGGTAGCGCAGCTGGAACATCATATCGACGGTGTAGCGATCGGAACTCGACGCCTCGTGGCTCGACTCCTCGGCCAAGGGTGGCGCCGGGGCGGACGGTGGAGCTGGCGGCGGCGCGCTCTCGGGTGGTTTTTCCGGCGGTTTTTCCGGCGCCGGCTCGAGCGGAGCGGGCACGTCGCTCGGTACGGCGCTGCTCGGCGGCGGGGGATTTGCGGCTTGCGCGGGCGGAAGCCCGAGCACGAGCGTCATCAAAAGCGCGGGGCTCAAGGTCATTGGTCAGCGTCAGGGCGTGAGGGCAAAGCAGTAAAACCCGCCCCAGCCTCCTCCCGCGCCGATGCTGGACCCGTCGCTGGTGCCGTTCGACGCGATGTTGACGCCGGGGATGCAGCTGCGCTCGGGGTGTGCCTGAATCCAGTTCGCAACGCCGGTCGCCAGCCAGGCGTGCCCGCACATGATCAACACGTTCTCGAGGGTATTGTTCGTCCAGTCGAGGCACGTGTTCTTGGGCTCGGGGTAGTAGAGTCTTCCGGCGGTGTTCGACCCTGTCACCGCGTCGTAAGTGCTTCCGAGAATGCTGGTTCCATCACCCATTTCATCCGGCAGATCGTTCACGGTTTCTGGATCGCCGATTGGCCGGTCGGCGCCCAAAAGGCCCGCGCGGTCCCGTGCGATGAGCCGGCCCTTTCGGTCGTACCATGGGCCTTCTCCAATGCGCTCGATGGCATGCACCGTCTGGCCGTCGGGACCTCGGGTTGCGCTCAGAAAGGCTCGCCAGCTCTTATCGCCGAATCCAACGCCCGCGGCGATGGTCTGGCAGATCTTGTCGGCGCCCTCGATCCCAGTGGGCATTCCGAAACGAAGATCGCCGCCGAAGCCGTTCTGGCTTCCCGAGAGGCGCCGCATGGCTGCGAGGCTCGTATAGAAAAAGCTGAAGTGCGGGAGGCTCGTTCCATCCTCGGAGGTGACCACGACGTCGTCGATGGTGGTTGCGTCTCCGATGGGGGGCGCGTCCGCGGGCGGGTTGATGGGTGGGCCGGCATCGAAGGCCACACCTTCATCGAAGGGGCTGCAAGCGACAAGCGCCGCCCCGGGGAAGCTCACTGCAATGAGGATAGCGATCTTCGAAAGTCGCATGGGCGCGCCGTTGGGCCTCGGAGGCATCGAACCACCCTCGACCGAACGCGGCGCAGCCTAGCACCGGTGGCACTGGATCTCGTCAGCAGATTGATTGAACAGGGGAGCATGCAATGACGCACGCTTCATCCCTCGGTGCGGAAGTTAGCGGTGCGCAAAGTCACATGATCGCGTGGCCGGCACGACCCGCTTCAGGGCGGCCCCTTGGTAGACGTCGAACCAAGCGGCTGGTAAGGAGCTTATCGTGTGGCGAATCGACCGCGGTTGCCTTCGCGGATGGCTGTTCCTTCGGACGTGGGTACGGTGGTGGCTTACGGCCGTCCTCGCCGCAGGTCAGCTGGGCTGCACTGCTTCGAAAACGGAAACGCCGCTGTCGGAAGCGGGTACGCAGGACGCAGGAGAGATGTTGCAAGATGCAACATCGGACGAAGCGCCTACGACGCTGGACGCCGCGCTCTGCATACCCGATGTCGTCGCTGCCATCGTTGTTCCCAATTGCGCGACGAGCGGCTGCCATGATCCGCTGACCCACGAGCACGGCATGGATTTGTCGACGGCAACCAACATCTACGACGCGTGGATCAACAAGAAGGGGCTCGACCACTGCCGCAATGCGGCACGTGTCCGCGTGGTGCCCGGCTCACCGGCCACGAGCTACGTCATGGCCAAGTTGACCGCCGCGGAGACTTGTGAGCTGTCGGACCGCATGCCTCCCCCGCCGCGCGAGCCGCTTTCGGAGGAGCAAATCGAAGTGATTCGCGCCTGGATCGCGGCGGGAGCGCGCTTGGACAGCGTTCGCTGTGATTCGGGATCCCTCGACGAGCAGGAAGCGGGCAGAGACGCTGTGTCGGACGTCGCCCCGGACCTTTCCCTCGACACCTTGGAGGATGCGCCGGTCGATGGAGAAGGGCGCGACGGGGACCCGGTCGCGGAAGGGAGCGTGGTTACGGACGCAGCGACGGCGGACGTCGATGATGCCTCAGCCCCGCCCGATTCGAGCCCCTGTAACGAAGCCAGTGCGCCGAAGAGCGTTCGCAAAGCGCCGCCACCTGGTTTCATGGCGCCGGCCGGCGGCGATCAGATCGACTGCACCTCGACGAAGCCCTGCCCTCCGGGTCTCCTGTGCGTCGGAGGCGGTTGTGACGACGGTTGGCAATGTTTCGTGCACGCTCAAGAGCAAGGGGAGCACCCGTGTCCCACGGATTCCGAGGCCTATTGCGGCTGCGACGGCGTCACGTTCATGGCCATTCGTACTTGTCCAGATCGCCCCTACGAGCGCGTCGGCGCTTGCGAAGACGGCGTGAGCTGTGACCCCACCCAGCTACGCTGTAGCGTTCCCGAACCCCGGTGTCCGGCCGGCTACGTTCCCTCGGTGGTCGATGGGAACTATGGCGGCTGTGTGCCCTACAGCCTCTGCCAGTGCGAATTCGTGTGGCAATGTCCACATCGCGAACAGTACAAATGCGATACGACGACGCGACGCTGCGGTCTGTTGCCGCCCAACCCCTGAGCGCGGCTCGCTACGGTGCACCGCGTGGTGGCGACGTCCCGTCACGCGCAGCAATCGGCGCGGGCACGAAGCGACCCCGCATCGAGGAGCGCGTCGACGAGCTGTGAGGGACCTCGTTTTCCGCGTTTTCTTCCACCTGGCTGGCGAAAACTCCAAGACGCTTGCATCACGCGCATCGTTCTGCGCCGGAATTTTCCCGCCCCACCATCGCCTTCTCCCCCAACCATCCATACTTGGCGATTTTGCTGAGCCATCAGCGCTGCCAATCACCGCTCCGTTGGGGTCCGGGAAGGAGTCCTCGAGGCGCGTGAAAGCATTATCACAGTGCGCAATCACCAGGACCAGGGCGTGCTCGGCGTTGCTGCAGGGTGAGGAAGGCCCGAGACACCGGCATGTTTCGGCGCCTCGGATGCGGCGATGGCTCACGACCCTTGCTGGCGCGATCACCCTTTCTTGCTCCCCTGCAGGGGGTCCGGCTGCCCTGCTCGATGGCGGATCGGATCGCGAAGGCGCGGCAGCAATGGACGCGGATGTCACGCCGAGCGACGCATCATCCGAGGTTCCCGCGATGCCTACCGAGGCCGCTACGGATTCCACGCTCGACATCACCAAGGAGGGCACCGCCGACTCCAGTGAATGCGGAGCCGTTGGGCCGGACGTCTATATGCCCGACGCCGATGACGAGAACGCCTGCTCGTCGAGCGTACCATGCACGCCGGGACTTCTCTGCGTCGGCGACAATTGCGACAGCCGCTGGGAATGCCTGACCCACGCTTCCGCTCCGGGACAGCATCCGTGTCCAACCGACGTCGTCGCTTATTGCGGTTGCGACGACGTGACCTTTTTTGCATTAGACAGTTGCCCCGACCGCCCCTATCAGCATATCGGGGCCTGCGATGACGGCGTCAACTGCGATCCTACCGACCTTCGATGCAGCGAAGTGGAACCTACTTGCGCGGAGGGGGAGATGGCTTCGGTCGTGTACGGGGCCTACGGAGAATGCGTCCCGTTCTCTTTTTGCCGATGCGAGTTCTTGTGGGAATGCCCGCACCGCGACAAATACCAATGCGACCGGACATCGCGACGGTGTCGTGCCTTGCCGTAGAGGCACGACTGCCTCGCGTTTTTTTCGTGCGCCAGCGCGGGCTGCATGTTGGTGTACCGGCGACCCCGACCGTGATCTGTCGGGCGCTTCTTGAGGCCATATCGCGAAGGAACCCGTCTGCAGTGTCCGCCGCCGGCTCCGCCGTCGCATCGTGCTCGAATCCAAAGATGCGTCGACGGAAACGTCGATAGCAGTGGCTGCGTCACTGTTACCCGCCGCGCGCCTGGCGTGAACGTATTGCGAGAATTGGCGTCCGACACGGTGCACGCGATCAAATTCCCGTAATCTTTATCCCCGACGATTTGACCTTGTGACGCTTGTTGATCTCGATGAGGAGCGGCGTCATCGCTTCGAGAATGGGGGCGTTCTTCAGCGCTCCCGCGTCGACGGGGCGAACGCCGAGCGCGCGAATCAACGCCGCGGCTTCTTCTTTCGCGCTCCCGTCGTCACCACAGAAAAACCCGTCGGCTTCGATGGCGTGATCGAGCGCGGCCAATTCATGCGCGGCGATCTGGTGCAGCGCGGCGACGACGCGCGATCCCGGTCCGAGAACGGCGCGCGCTTCTTCTGCCGCTGAGCCCTCGGGGGGCGGCGCGTAGGTGTGCGCGGCCTTGAAATCGAGCGGCACCACCGTGTCGATCACGGTCTTCGACGCCAGGAGCGATTTCAATTCCTCGAGCAGCTGGCGATGGCCCGCGAAAGGGACCGCCACGATGACGATGGCGGCGCGTTCCGCGGCCTCGGCGTTGGAACCGCCAGTGACGTCGCCGCCGCTTGCCGTTGCCACCTCGCCCGCCTTGTCGACCGCGCGCGTCTTGTCGCGCGAGCCGATCACGATGGCGTAGCCCGCCTTGGCCAAGCGAAGCGCAAGCGCGGCGCCTTCTTTGCCCGTTCCTCCGAGAATGCCGACGATCATGACGGCGATTCTAGACGAGTTACATGTCCTGGGGGCGACACACCGTGCCGGGTCCATCGGAGATGGTGATGCAGTTCTGTCCCGCTGGGCAACCGGGCTTGCCGCCCATCTGGCATTTGATCTCGCACGACGTGAATTTCGGACCTGCCGGGCCGGCGAAGCCGTAGTAGCTGACGCAGGTCAACCCGGGCGCGCATTTCCCGTCGTCGCAGGGTTGACCTTGTCCCGCGCCCGGACCGCTCGGGCCCGGAGGCGGCGCCGTGGCGACGGGTGCACCCGGGCCCGACATGCTACCGCCGGTCGCGGTGTTCGCGGCGCCCGGCCCAACTGCCGGTCCACCCGTCGTCGCGGGACCGCCGCCCGCGTCGGCTCCCTTGCGGGAGCCGGCGCAGGCGCCGATCGACAATGTGAGCACGGCGAGTGAAACGAACCGCGCCGAACGAAGCGCGCGATTCAGCGGCGCCGCCTTCGGAGCGCGAGACCCACGAGCGGAAGCGCCGTGAGCCACACGATCGAGTTGTTCGTGCTGGTGGGAGCAGGGCCAATCCTGCAGGAGCAGCCGTCGTCGCTGGTGCCGGTGCCACCTGCACCGACGTTCGCGCCGCCCGTACCGCTGCCGCCCGTGCCGCCCTTGCCTCCGGCGCCGGCGCCGGTGCCAGCAGAGCCGCCCATGCCGGTCGCGCCAGCTGCGCCTCCGCTGCCGCTCTGGCCGGCCGCGCCGCCCGAACCAGCGGTGCCTGCCGCGCCGCCTTTGCCCGCAGCGCCGGCCGCGCCAGCGGCTCCCGCTGCGCCGGCTTTGCCTGCTGCGCCAGCGGTTCCGCCCGCGCCTGCCGCGCCTGCCGTGCCGCCCGCGCCGGTTGTACCGTCACCAGCGGCATCGATGGAGGGAGGAGCGTCGATGCTGGCGTCGGGCACACTGGCGTCGGGCGTGCTGGCGTCGGGGATCGGCGGCACACCGCCGTCGCCCTGGGTGGCGACGATGCAGAAGTCGTCGATGTTCCAACCGCCGAAGTTGGTGGTCGCGTTGGCGATGAGCTCGAACTTGATCTGCACCGTGCCGCTCGCGGCCGCCGCGGTGATATCGACGTCGTGGAAGCGCCACTCTTTGTCGACGTGGTTACCGGTGGTGGCGTTGCCCCACACCTTGGTGGCGTTGGCGTAGATGTTGGCCTGATCGTTCGCGCCCGTCTCGACGTTGAGCTGCCGGCGGTACTGCAAGTGAACCGAGCCTCGCCCTGCGGTATTGACGACAGGGCTGGTCAGACTGCTCGTGCCGGTCGCGTAGAGGCCGTCGGTCGTCCACTTACCGAGGTCCATGCCGAAGATCTTGGTTCCGGAAGAGGCCGCGCGTGGATCGTTGGTGAGAGCGATCTCGCCCGGTGTGCCCCATTCCCACTCGTCGGCCGTGGTCGGGGTGGCGGTGTGCGTCCAGTCGGCGGGCGCCGTCGTCCCTTCGAAGTCGGTGCAGTAGATGTTCTGCACTGTGCCCGTGTAGTACTCGTACATCGGGTCGGCGGCGTTCTGCGGGAAGGTGTAGACCTTGCCGTTGGCGAACGTGGCCTTCACCGAGTACGTGCCCACCATGTCCCCCTGGGCGGGGAGCATGCCGGTGTACTCGTTGGTGCCCTTGGCTAGCGTCACCGTGGTCGGCGTGGTCGAGCCGCGGGGCTGAACCGTCGCCACGGCCGACTGCAGATCGACCGGTGTGGGGCACAAGTTGTTGCCGAGGAGCTTCAGCGACAGCGTGGTGCCCGTGACGGTCGGCGGCGCTACACCCGGGATGAGTGAAGCCGCGGGAGGCTCGGCCGGCGTCCCGGTGCCGCTCGCGAACAGCGTGTGACGCTTGGCGGCTTCGTAGACGGCGCACGTATGGAGCGTCCCGTTGGCGGTGTTGCCGTCGTCGTCGTCGGCCGCGAGGACCTGGGTGACGCTGGTGGGGATGCTCGTGGCGCGGCGCACCGACTCATAGAAGAGGCGATCGCACTGCCAGTTGCCTTCCTTGTCGCCGTACATCGCCTTGAAGTTCTTGCGCAGGTCGAACATCCAGCCGCCGTACACGATGCCCGCCGCGTGAACCTCGGTATTGGGCGGGGGCCACGTCGCATCCGTCGTATCGAGATCGCGGATGCCGACCGTCGGCCGGTCCACGAAGAACCCGGGCGCCATGCGGAAGTCCTGGGTGATGCTCGCGGAGAGCGTGTCGCCCACGCCTTCGCCCATCGATCCGTTGACCGACCCGCCGCCGGTGACGATGTTCTGGTGAAAGCCGTGACCGAACTCGTGGTAGACGACATCGGTGATGCGGCCCGTGTTTTCGCAGTTGTTGGCGCCGCTCTTGCCGGCCGCGAAGAACTGGACGGTCGACCCGTTCCAGTTGGCATTGCAAGTCTGTGGCTGGTTGGCGTTGCAGGTGAGCGTATTGCCGAGCCACGCGATCTGGCTGCCGCCGGTCGCGGAGGTGGTGCCCCCACGCGGTACGAAGCGGCCGACGTGCTCTTTCACGACGTTGATGCTCGTGAAGCAGGTGAGCTGTGCGTCTTCGGTGGCGACCGTCGATCGGTCCCAAACGCCTTGGCCGCCGGCAACCACGGGGACCATACCGGTCACTTTGACCCCTTGCGCGTTGCTGTTGTTGACGAGGGCAAGCGATCCCGCGCAATTGGCCGTCACCGTGGCATCGCCCGCCGCGGTCCACGTCGCCTTGCCGTAGTTGTCCGTTTTGCCCATCGTCCCGCCCACCGAGATGTTGGCCAGCGCCGCTGGCCGATCGACGCGCGTCATGAGGCCCGGGGAGCGCTCGGGCACCTTGTACTTCAGGATCCCGTCCGCATAGACGAGGTTGTCTTTGCGGGCGACGTTCGCGCCGGTGGCCGCGTCGACGTAGACCGTCCAAGAGCCCATCGCATTCGGCTCGCGCACCTCGACCGGCGTCACGCGATGGTATTCGATGGCGCCCGATTCGCGGACGAGCGGGAGAATCACGGCCTCGTCGGTTTTGTCCGCGACGAGCGTGCGCCCGAGATCGGCCATCCAACTCGTGGCGGCGGACTTGACGGACGCAAGAGAGGCGTTCACTGCCGTCGCGGCAACCGAGACGTCGGGAAACGCCGTCGACCCGAACACGAAGAGCCGATCGTTCTTGAACTCGAAGATGAGGTGCGCATCGAGGACTTTCATCCCGCCGTGCGTCTGAACGAAGCCGAGCGTTCGAAACTCCCCGTCCGTGAAGTTGTCGACGAGCCGGATGTCGCTCGGGCTGGCACCCGGAGCCAATAGGGCAATGTTTTCGGCGATGAACGCGCGCGTGAATCGCTCGGCCTCGGCGTCGTCGTGCACCGAGCCTGGCGCAGCAATGCCGGACCCGTGCACGGCCATCGGCACACCGGTCGTTTCATCCCAGAGCCCCGTCCAGGTCCCGCCCGCGAGCTGCTGAAACTTGCTCCAGGCAGCAGCAGCCGAGGCGGGCGCAGCGCCCGTACCGACGACCAGTGCACGAAGGGGGTCCCCCGTTTTCACCTGGAGGACGCCGGCCGCGGGTCCCGCCGCCGGTGTGTTGGGCATTACCGCAGCGGCTTGTCCCGCGAGAGTTCCAATAGCTACCAGCGAAAGAAGAGATGCCGAACGCCTCATCACACGTGACCTCCTGACGAGGCAACCCCAAAGGTCTGTCGCCTACGCCGCAGCGGAAAAATTGTCTACAAGCGGAATACTTGTACACCAGTGCGGGGCTTCTCCCGCCAAAGAAGTACGTATGCCCACATCCCACGTCGTGCCGCGTAGGTCAATACGAGACACGCCGGAAACCGTTGTGAAACGCAACGCGGTGTAGTCGCCGCAACGCAGCATCCGTCGCACACACTGAACCACAGCTTGGTGAACTCCGAGCGCGAGGTGGCCGTCGCGCGGCGCGCCGCACGCGTTGGACCTGTCGGCGGGTTAGGATGCGCGGCAATGCGCGTCCTTCTGGTGTCGGCCAACCGCGAGCAACTGCCGTCGCCGGTGGTTCCCATTGGCCCCCTCGCCGTCGCGGCGTCGCTGCGCGATGCGCACGACGTTCATCTTCTCGATCTCTGCTTCGAGGAAGATCCGCGTGCAGCGGTCGAGCGCGCCATCATCGCCATCGATCCCGAAGTCATCGGCGTCGGTTTACGCAACCTGCACACCAACGCCTACGACGGCATGGATCGACTTCTCGTCGAGTACGGCGAGCTCGCGGCGTGGATCCGCGCGTCATCGAAGGCGCCGATCGTGCTCGGAGGGCCGGCCTACTCGCTGCAACCGGAGACGCTGCTCGTTCGGCTCGGCGCGGACTTTGGCGTCGTGGGGGAAGGGGAGCGCGCTTTTCGCGACCTCGTGGATCGGCTTGCGCGCGGCGAGAGACCGGCGCGCATCCACCGCGCCCCCGTCGCACCTCCGGGCATGGTGCGTGCGCGACGGCTTTACGGCGGCGCGTCGTGGCCGGCGAGCGATCTCGACGATCTCCCGCTCCCCGCGCGCGACCTCGTCGATCCTCGCTACTACGCATTCGACGGCACCGACAACCTGCAGACCAAGCGGGGGTGCGCGTTTGCCTGCGCCTATTGCGACTACCCCGATCTCGAGGGGACCAAGGTGCGCGTGCGTGACCCGGTGGCGATTGCCGACGAAATGGTGGCGCGTGCCGATGTGCCCGGCGTAACGCACATGTTCTTCGTCGACAGCGTCTTCAATGTGCCGCGCTCGCACGCCATCGCCGTGTGCCGGGAGATCGAGCGCCGCGGCAACCCGATGCCCTGGGTCTGCTACGCGTCGCCCGTTGCCCTCGACGAGGAGGTCGTCGGTGCGATGGCGCGGGCGGGGTGCGCGGGGGTCGAAATCGGATCCGACAGCGGCACGCCGCGCATGCTCGCCCAGCTGAAAAAGCCATTTTCGATCGAGCAGATCGCATCGTCACGGGCCCTCTTTCGCGAATACGGCATTCACGATTGCCACACCTTCGTTTTGGGCGCCTTCGACGAGACAGCGGAGGAGGTCGAAGAGACGCTCGCCTTCGTCGAACGTTTGAACCCCGACGTCGCGGTCTTCATCGTCTTCATGGAGGACCGCGAGACGATGACGGTCGGCCGCGCGCGCCACCGCGACGCCATCTTGCGCCTTCTTGCCGAGCAAGCGCCGAAACGGCAAGGATGGGTCGTCCCCGAGCTCGGCATCCGCTTCGGCGCCAAGATCAACGCAATCGTGCGGCGGCGCGGGCTGAAGGGCCCCTCGTGGTTGCATCTGGCGCGCATGCGGCGCGGAGGTTCGCCCGCTTCGGCGTCCGGAGGTCCGAGTGCGGGGCGCGCCGCCGGAACGTAAAGTGGCGGGGTCTTGCCCGAGGCCCCCGTTCCGCCGCGTGCCACCGTTGCTCGGCTGCGCCATGCCGCCGCCGGGTGCCGCGCGTGCGATCTCTGGGAACGAGGGACCCAGACGGTCTTCGGCGAGGGAGCGGTGCGCGCCGAGGTGATGCTCGTCGGTGAGCAGCCGGGCAACGACGAGGATCTGTCGGGGCGACCTTTCGTCGGACCGGCCGGCAAGCTGCTCGACGACGCCCTCGTGCAAGCGGGCATCGACCGCGCCGAAACCTACGTCACCAACGTGGTCAAGCATTTCAAGTGCGAGCCGCGCGGCAAGCGCCGCATCCACAGCAAGCCCAACGCGGCCGAGATCAAGGCGTGCTTTCCGTGGCTCCTCGCCGAGATCGCCGCGGTGAAGCCGAAGGTGCTGATTTGCCTCGGCGCCACGGCGGCGCAAGCGCTTCTCGGCAAGGCCTTTCGCGTCTCCGTCGATCGGGGGAAATTCGTGCCGTCACCGCTGGCGCCGCATGTCCTGGCGACGGTGCACCCCTCCTCCATTTTGCGCGCGTCCGACGATGACACGCGGCACCGGGAGATGAAGCAGTTCGTGCGCGATCTCGGCAAAGTGGCGGGGCTTCTCGCAGCGCGGTAACGACGCCGGCATCATTCTCGTGCAGAATCCGCGGCGCGATGAGCGCTCCCGAGTTCGATCGCGAGGTCGTGGGTTCCGCCGGCGCCGAGGCTCCGTCCTCTGACGCCCCGGAGGAATCCCTGGTCGACGCCGGTGAGCACGGTGCCGCCTCGGGAGAAGTCGACGCATGGCGACCGCGCTGGCTCGCCGTCTCGAACCAAGGCACTTACCGGCTCACGCGCTTCGTCTTTTTGCGGTTTCTGGGGCTCATCTACACGGTGGCCTTTGCCGTCGCTTGCAACCAGCTGGTGCCGCTCGTCGGCCACAAGGGGCTGCTCCCTGCCGATCAGTTTCTCCAGCGCGTCAAAGAGACCCTCGGCGGCGAAGCGGCGATACGCCTTCCGACGCTCTTCTGGTTTGGCGTTTCCGACGCCGCGCTCGACGGCGTTGCGTATGCCGGGCTTGCCCTCGGCCTGCTCGTTTTGTCCGGTTTCGCCAACGCGGTCATCCTCTTCTTGCTTTGGCTTTTCTATTTGTCGATCGTCCAGGCGGGGCAGCTCTTTTGGGGGTACGGGTGGGAGTCGCTCCTTCTCGAGACCGGCTTTCTCGCCGCGTTCTTGGCGCCCCCGCTCGATCCGCGGCCCTTTCCCAAGAAGGAGTCGCCGCCGCGCGTCGCCATCTGGCTGCTGTGGTGGATCGTTTTTCGGCTGATGCTCGGGGCGGGCCTCATCAAGCTGCGCGGTGACACCTGCTGGCGCGATCTGACGTGTCTCGTCACCCACTACGAGACGCAGCCTTTGCCCAATCCGCTGAGCCCCTATCTGCATCAGCTGCCGCTCGTCGTGCAAAAAGGGAGCGTCCTTTTCAACCACTTTGCCGAGATCGTCGCGCCCTTCCTTCTTTTCTGCCCGCGGCGCTTCCGGCAATGGGGGGCCCTTTCCGTCATCGCCTTTCAACTGCTGCTCATCGTGAGCGGCAACTTGTCGTGGCTCAATTGGCTGACGATCACCATCGCCCTCGCTTGTTTCGACGACCGCGCCTGGCTGCGCGTCTGTCCGGCGCGGCTCCGCGCCAAGCTCGAGCCGCTCGCCGTCGCGCACCCCCTCCCCAAGGCGCGGCGTCGCACGGTCATCACCTACGCCGTCATCGTCGGCGTGCTCAGCTTGAACCCGGTCTTGAACATGTTCTCGCCGTCGCAGCGGATGAACAGCTCCTTCGATCCGCTCTACCTCGTCAACACCTACGGCGCGTTCGGCAGCGTGGGGCGCGAGCGCTACGAGATCCTCCTCGAAGGGACGAACGACGACGATCCCCAAACCGCCGCCTGGCTCGCCTACGAGTTTCGCTGCAAACCGGGGCGGCTCGATCGCCGGCCATGCGTGGTGGCGCCGTACCAGTATCGGATCGACTGGCAGATGTGGTTCGCAGCGATGTCGGACTACCGACACGACCCCTGGGTCGTGCACCTCGTCTACAAGCTGCTTCTCGGTCAGGAGTCGACCCTTTCGCTCCTCGCGTCGAACCCCTTTCCGTCGCGCCCGCCGAAATACATCCGCGCCGAGCTCTATCGCTATGAGTTCACCCGCTTCGGCGACGCGACCGACGACTACTGGAAGCGGACGCGCGCGGGAGCCTTCTTGCCTCCGGTGTCGGCGATGGACCCCGGTCTCCTGGACTTTCTCGATCGCTACGGATGGCTCGGCGAGCCCCCACCATGAGTTCAAAAATGCGCCTCCGCGGGAAAGACGCGCAGCGTCACAAACTCTGAACTGTTCTTCAGCGGATGAGTAACTGTTTCAGTGAAGCGATCCCAGGAGGCGAAAACATGGCCAGAGAAAAGCGAAGCGAGCCGCATGCGTTGCCGCGGTTGCGCACGGAGGTCGGCGCGACCGATCGCCTGCGCCGCCTCGCGACGATTGGCGCATGCCTCGTCGCGGCGTCGCTTGGCGCGTGGGGTTGCTCGGGATCGCAGGAGACAGTCGTCGGTGGCCGCGGAAACGGCGGTGAATCGCCCACCGGAACGGGCGGCAGCGGCGGGTCCGCAACGGGTGCAACGGGAGGCACGGCCACCGGAGGATCCGGCGGCGTGGCCACGGGCGGCAGCGGCGGCGCGACGGGCGGCAGCGGCGGCGCGACGGGCGGCAGCGGTGGCGCGACGGGCGGCGCCGGTGGTGCGACGGGCGGCAGCGGTGGCGCGACGGGCGGCGCCGGCGGCGCGACGACAGGTGGCACCGGCGGTGCGACGGGTGGCTCGAGCGGGAGCGGCGGATCAACGACGGGCACAGGCGGTGGTGGCACCGCTGGCGCGGGTGGAAGCGGCGGTTCGATCGTCGACGCCGGCCCACCGACGGACACAGGCGGCGGCATGGCCGATGCGTCAGGAAGCTCCGGATGTGGCGTCGCCACCTGGCCCGCGAGCGGCAATTTCAACATCGATGTCGCGGGTACCCAGCGGCAATACATCGTCAAAGTTCCCGCCGGGTACGATACGAACCGTCCGTATCGCCTCATCCTGACGTGGCACGGCCTCGGCGGTACGGCGGCGCAAGTCGCGGGTGGCCGCGGACCTTACGGCGGGTATTACGGACTCGACGCGCTCGCCGCCGGCACGGCGATCTTCGTTTCGGGGCAGGGTCTCGGGCCGGACGGCGGCACGGGCTGGCCCAACACCGGGGGCCAGGACGTCGCCTTCGTGCGCGCCTTGGTCGACTGGCTCAAAAAGAGCTACTGCGTCGACAACGCGCGCGTCTTCTCGGTGGGCATGAGTTACGGCGGCATCATGTCGAACACGCTCGGCTGCGCGATGGGCGATGTTTTCCGTGCCATCGCGCCGCAGTCGGGGAGCGGTCCGCGCGGCGCGTGCGTCGGGCAGGTGGCCGTGTGGATCTCGCACGGCAACACCGACACCACGGTGGCGTTCTCGCAGGGCACGGCGAGCCGCGACTTCTGGACCAAGGCCAACCATTGCACCGCGACCACCACGCCGGCCGATCCGAGCCCGTGCGTGTCGTACCAAGGGTGCGACCAGGGAAAGCCGGTCACGTGGTGCGAGTTCGACGGCGGGCACGTCATTCAAAACTGGGCGCCGACCGGCGTCTGGAACTTCCTCTCGCAGCTCTGAGCGACGGCGCTGGCAGATCGCGCCCCGACCCTCGCCCGGCGATGCCTGGCGTCTGCGGCGCAAAGACCCCGCCCCCGAGCCGCCCGAACCAACCGGTGAAGAACCCTAGCCGAATCGGTCACGCGGTGGTGTCGCCAGCAACGGTGGAGAGCGCGGCTTGCGCGGCGGCGAGACGCGCAATCGGAACGCGGAAAGGGGAGCAGGAGACGTAGGCCAGCTTCTGCTCGTGAAAGAAGCGGATCGAAGCCGGGTCGCCGCCGTGCTCCCCGCAGACGCCGAGCTTCATCGTGCTCTTGACGGCGCGGGCCTTTTCGCACGCGTGACGGACGAGCGCGCCGACGCCGGTGACGTCGAGGGACTGAAAAGGGTCGGCCGGGAGCAGTCCTTGCTCGACGTAGACGGGGAGAAATTTGCCGGCGTCGTCGCGCGAGAGTCCCATCGTCGCCTGGGTGAGGTCGTTGGTGCCGAAGGAGAAGAAATCGGCGTTGGTGGTGAGATCGCCGGCGAGCAAGGCCGCGCGCGGCAGCTCGATCATGGTTCCGAAAAAGTAGGGCACGGTGCGTCCCGTCTTGGTGAAGACGGTCTTGGCGACGCGGTCGACGAGCTCCCTCATCCGGTCGAGCTCGGGCCGCGTGATGACGAGCGGGATCATGATCTCGGGGAGCACTTCCAAGCCTTCGCCGGCCACTTCGCAGGCCGCCTCGAGGATGGCGCGCACTTGCATCTCGTAGATCTCGGGATAGGTGACGGCGAGTCGGCAGCCGCGGTGCCCGAGCATGGGATTGAACTCGTGCAGCTCGACGCTGCGCTTTTTCAGCTCGTCGAGCGGCGTGTTCGTGTCGCGGGCGAGCTTCTCGAGCTGGGCCGACTCCTGCGGCAAGAACTCGTGCAGCGGCGGATCCAAAAGGCGGATCGTGACCGGCAGACCCTTCATCTCCCGAAAGATGCCGACGAAGTCACCGCGCTGGAACGGGAGGAGCTTGTCCAGCGCTTTCTCCCGCGCAGCGCGCGTCGTGGCCAGGATCATCTCCCACATGACGGGGATGCGCGCGCCGTCGAAAAACATGTGCTCGGTGCGGCAGAGGCCGATGCCCTCCGCGCCGAAGTTGCGCGCGGTGCGGGCGTCGAGCGGCGTGTCGGCATTGGCGCGCACGCGCAACGTGCGTGCCGCGTCGGCCCACACCATGAGCTCGGCGAACTCGGGGCTCAGGGCGGCGGGCGCGGTGGGGACGCTCCCCAGGTAGACGCTGCCCGAAGACCCGTCGAGCGTGATCACGTCGCCCGCCTTGATGCGGCGCGTATCCTTCTTGGTGCCGTCGTCTTCGTAGACGGTGATGAGCATCACCTGCTCGGCATAGTCGACGCTGATGGCCGAGCACCCCGCGACGCAGCATTTGCCCATGCCGCGGGCGACGACGGCGGCGTGGCTCGTCATCCCGCCGCGCGCGGTGAGCACCCCGCGGGCCGCTTTCATGCCGGCCACGTCTTCCGGCGACGTCTCGACGCGCACCAGAATGACGCCAATGCCCTGCGCCGAGCGGCGCTCGGCGTCCTCGGCGCTGAAAACGACTTCGCCGCTCACGGCGCCGGGGCTCGCCGGCAGACCGCGCGCGAGGAGCGTCTTTCCCGCCTTGGGGTCGAGGGCGGGGTGCAGGAGCTGATCGATCGACGACGCCTCGACGCGCAGGATCGCCTCTTTGGGCAAGATGAGCCCTTCCTTCACCATCTCCACCGCCATGCGCACGGCGGCCTGCGCGGTGCGCTTGCCGTTACGGCACTGCAGCAGAAAGAGCTGCCCTTTTTGAATGGTGAACTCGAGGTCTTGCATGTCGCGAAAATGCTTTTCCAGCCGATCGCGCACTTCGACGAGCTTCTTGAAGACTTCGGGCATCTTCACTTCCAGCGACGAGCCGGAATCGGTGTCGTGGGCGCTTTCGGCTCCCCGGCTCAGCGGGAGCGGCGTGCGGATGCCGGCCACGACGTCTTCTCCTTGGGCGTTGGGGAGCCATTCGCCGAAGAATCGATTTTCGCCGGTGGAAGGATTGCGCGAGAAGGCGACGCCGGTGGCCGAGTCGTCCCCCAGGTTGCCGAACACCATCGCCTGCACGTTGCAGGCCGTGCCCCAGCTCTCCGGGATACCGTGCATCTTGCGGTAGGTCTTGGCGCGGGTGTTGTTCCAACTCTCGAAGACGGCGCGGACGGCGCCCCAGAGCTGCATCTCGGGGTCGGTCGGAAAGGGCTTGCCCGTTTCGCGCGTGACGATGTCTTTGTAGATGCCGATCAGTTTTTCTAGCTCGCTGGCGGGGATCTCGGAATCCGGCAGCCGCCGTTTCAGCTCTTCCTTGTTCCACTGGGAGGCCGACAGGCCCTTCTTCGTCGCCACCTCGTAGCGAATGGCATCGAGGTGCTCTTCGAACTTCGCGCGCGGGACGTGCAGAACGATGTCCGAGTACATCATGATGAAGCGTCGATAGGCGTCGAAGGCGAAGCGCTCGTTGCCCGTTTCCTTGGCGAGCGTGCGCGCAACATCGTCATTGATCCCGAGGTTCAAGATGGTGTCGAGCATGCCCGGCATGGACGCGCGCGCCCCGGATCGCACCGAGACGAGGAGCGGCTTGTCGGCGCCGCCGAGCTTGCGCTTCATGAGCGACTCGACGGCCGTCAGTGCGGCTTTGACCTCGGCGCGAATTTCGTCGCGAAGTCCGTGCTCGGGTCCGCGCGATGCGTAATCGACGGCGACCTCGGTGGTGATGGTGAATCCCGGCGGCACGGGGATGCCGAGGCGTGTCATTTCGGCAAGGCCAGCGCCCTTTCCACCCAAAAGGTCCTTTTGGGTGCCATCCCCGTCCGCTTTTCCGCCTCCGAACAAGTAAACGTAACGGCCCATCTTCTTACTTCCTCCTCGAATCGAGGGCGCCGAGGCTAGCACAGGAAGGGCCTTGGCAGCGCTCAGCGGATGGTTAGCGTGTGGGGGTGCACCTCCTTCTACAATGGCTCATCCTCTCCTTGGCGTTTTGGCTCACGGCGAAGCTGGTTCCAGGGTTTCACGTCAGAAGCCTCGGTGACGCCATCGTCGTGGCGGCCGTTTTCGGCATCGTCAATTTCTTGCTCGGAACGCTGCTCTATTACGTGCTCGGCATCGCCACCTTGGGGATCGGCTTCTTGCTTTCGCTGATCACACATTGGATCGTCAACGCCATTTTGCTGAAGGTTACCGACGGGCTGACGAGCCGGCTCGAAGT
>DATHES010000102.1:0-2984 GCA_035318465.1 Polyangiaceae bacterium | reverse complement strand
GTCGGGGCGAGAGGATTTGAACCTCCGACCCCACGGTCCCGAACCGTGTGCGCTACCAGGCTGCGCTACGCCCCGATGATGCGATTCTTTTGCGATGCCTCCCCGAGGGAAGCGCGGCGGCGGAGCATGGTCGGCGGGGGCATCAAAGTCAAGAGTGTGCGAACTTCCAGGACTTTTTTCGCCTACGCAGCCTGCTTCTTGCGTTTCTTGCGGCAAGCCTCCGCCATCAGCCCGCCTTGCGCTTCTTGATCTCGGTCACCAGCTCCGGCACTGCCTGAAACAGGTCCGCGACGAGCCCGTAGTCCGCTACTTGGAAGATCGGGGCCTCGGCGTCCTTGTTGACGGCGACGATGACCTTCGACCCCTTCATGCCGGCGAGGTGCTGGATGGCGCCGGAAATGCCGATCGCGAAATACAGCTTGGGCGCGACGACTTTGCCGGTTTGACCGACTTGGAGGTCGCTCGGCGCGTAACCCGCGTCACAGGCGGCGCGGCTCGCTCCGACGGCGGCGCCGAGCGCGTCGGCGAGAGGATCGAGTACCTCTTTGAAGCGCTCCTTCAGCGCGCGCCCACCGGAGACGACGACCGACGCCTCGGTGAGCTCGGGGCGTTCGTTCTTCACCTGGTCGAGCGAGACGAACGTGACGCGATCGGCGCCCGTGGAAGGGGGAGCCACGGGGATCGCTTCGACCGGCGAATTGCCTCCCTTCGGCTGTGCGGGCGCAAACTCGCTCTGGCGCACGGTGACGACGTGAATCGGCGTCGTGATTTCGCAGTAACCGTACGCGTTACCGGCGAACATCGGACGCTTGTAGGTGAGCTTGGCGCCGTCGACCTTGACGGAGGAGATGTCCGTTGCATAGCCGGCGCCGAGGGCTGCGGCGACGCGCGGCATCAGATCTTTGCCGAACGCGCCCGCGGCGGTGACGACGACGTCGAAGCCCGTCTTGGCGGTGGCCACGACGGTGGGTGAGTAACGCTCGGCGACGTAGTTGGCGAGGCCCGCATCGTCCGCCACCAAGACCTTGGCGGCGCCGAAGGCGGCGAGCTCGGTCGACGCGGCCTTCGCCCCGCCGCCGATGAGCAGGATCGAGAACGACCCATTGCTGCCCTTGGCGACCGTCTCCGCGAAAGTAATCGCGGAGTGGGTGGTCTTCTTCAGTTTTCCTTCGCCGAATTCTGCAACGACCAAAACGTTGGCCATGATTCGAGTTCCTCTTTTTGCTGCTGGAAGATGGTTAGAGAACCTTGGCCTCGTTGACGAGCTTGTCGACGAGCTCCGGCACCGATTTGACCTTCACGCCGGCCTTGCGCGCGGGAGGCGGTTCGTAGGAGAGATACTTGATGCTGAGCGCGGTGTCGGGGACGAGGTCGGTGACCTTCATCTCGAGCAGCGGCTTCTTCTTGGCCGACATGATGGCCGGGAGGGCGGCGAAGCGTACGCCGTCGTTGTACTTGAACGTCGGCGCCGTCTGCTTCGAGTAAACGCTGGTCGGAGCGACGATGCGAAGGTCGACCGTGACGACGGCAGGGAGCTTCACCCGCAAGGTGAGCACACCGCCGTCGACCTCGCGGCCGACGAGGAGCGAGCCGTCCTCCTCTTTGATGGTGGCGGCAAACGTCGCCATGGGCCAACCGAGCAGCTCGGCCAGCATCTGACCGACCTGGTTGGAGTCGCCGTCGACCGCTTGCTTGCCCATGAGCACGAGATCGGGCTTTTCCTTCTCGACCAAGGCACGCAGGCTCTTGGCGACGAGGGCACCATCGAGGTTCTCGTCGGTGCTGTCGACGCGGATGGCGCGGTCGGCGCCGGTGGCGAGAGAGGAGCGCAGCGTGGTGACCGTCTCGGGGGGGCCGAAGGTGACGACGATCGCTTCGCCGCCGCGCTGCTTCGGCGTGGCGCCGTTTTCCGTCAAGCGCAGAGCGGCTTCGACGGCGTATTCATCGAAGGGATTCGGTTTCCACTCGAGACCAGTGGTGTCGATCTTCGCGCCACCGGCGGGGATTTTGATCTTGTTGGCGTTGTCTGGGTCACTAACCCGTTTGACCGGGACCAGGATCTTCACTTGAGAGTACCTCCGAGAGAATTCTTGTTTCCGTCGCCTTCGAAAGCGGGGCGCCGGCGTGGTGCAGCGGGGACGTGGCGTGCGACGTTACATTTTGGAGCGATGTTTTATAGGCCAGAACCGCCCGGCCGACATCATGAATCGCCATGCAGGGGCTCTGCCCCGCCGGCCCCCCGAGCAAGTCCGGAGTGGCGCCGACCTCCCGCGCGCCTCGGGGACGTGGTGTTGGCACGCTCGACGTCGACGGTCCACCTGGCCACGCCTCGGATCACGCTTGGCAAAATGCGCCAGCGTGGCGCGCCACAACGCCGGGATTTGCCCGGTGCCCTTCTCGTCGTGCTAAAGCGAAAGGCGCCGGATGCCCCTCGCTTGCGACTATTTGGTGCTCGGTAGCGGCATTGCCGGGCTGTCTTTTGCGCTGGAGGCGGCCGAGCACGGTGACGTCGTCATCGTGACCAAGCGCGGTCGCGACGAGTCGAACACCAAGTACGCGCAAGGGGGGATTGCCAGCGTGCTCGCCCAAGGCGACACCTTCGCCGCGCATATCGCCGATACGATGGCGGCAGGGGCCGGCCTCTGCCACGACGTGGTGGTCGACCTCTGCGTGCGCGAGGGGCCAGGGCGGATCGCGATGCTGCGCGAGATCGGCGTGCAGTTCACGAGCGCGCGCTCCCCCGAGACCGACGCCGACCTCGATCTCGCGCGCGAGGGAGGCCACAGTGCAAGGCGCGTCGCCCACGCCGCGGACATGACCGGGCGCGAGGTGGAGCGGGCGCTTCTCGATGCGATCGCCAATAACCCGCGTATCCGCGTCCTCGAGGAGCGGACGGGGGTCGATCTCATCCTCATGTCGAAGTTCGGCGGCCCCGATCAGTGCGTGGGGGCCTACGTGCTCGACAATGCCACCGGCGCCATCGA
>DATHES010000101.1:0-159070 GCA_035318465.1 Polyangiaceae bacterium | reverse complement strand
TTCGGCTGTGATCGACGCCGTACATGAGCGCCATCCCTGCCAAAAAGCAGAGGATGAAGCCGACGACGGCTGTTCCCTTGTTCATCATGTTCGTAACCCTCTTGGTTTCGCTTGTTGTTCCGTTTTCTTCATTGGGGAGGCTCGGCGCATGAAGCGCGCCGGGCCGCGTGCTTTTCGTCAGAAGGGGCGCTCTCGACGGCGTTGTCGCACGCGCGTCGTCCGAACTTCTCCCTCCAAGGTCGCCATGGGGCCGGGGCCGTGCAGCTCGGCCCTGCTAGGCAGCGGGCGGTCGCGGTCGGCCGTCCGCTGCGCGGGTTACGCGCCGCGCGGCGGTCGAAACACGCCGGGGGTGAACCCGGGCTTCGCGGGCACGGACGCATCCGCCCCCACCAGGCTTCGACCGGACATCGGCGCGGTGACGCTCACCTCGATCGGCCGGACCCATGCCTCGGTCACCACCGCTTCGTAGGTGATGACCGGGCTGGCCGGCGCATGGGGATCGATCGGCGCCACCGTGACCGGTGCATCGCTGACGGGCGACACGTCACACGGAAAGCCCGCCTCGAACTTCACGTCTCGGATGGGAAGAACGGGCGGCGGCGCGATGCGGGAGGTGGCCGTCTCATCGCAGATGGGCGCCGCGGCGCGGGCCGACCGAGCGCCGAAAAGTGCGATCGCGAGGCAAAAGCCCCAAACGAAACACCGGATCGTGAGGCGAGGGCCCATGGTCAAAAGCAGCGCGGAGCCTAGCACTACTTTCGCCCTTTTCTCCCTGCCAGATTGGATCTTCCTGATACTTGGCCCACTTGGGACCACCCGGGCACCATGCCGGGCATGGCCTCGGAAGCGTCCGTCGTTTGGAACAAAGCTGGGGAAGAACGTATTCCCCGGGCGTTTGGTCGGCTGTGGCTTTTGCGGCGTCTTGCCCGGGGGGGTATGGGGGAGGTTTACCTCGCCGCGACGTCGGGCATCGAAGGGGCGGAGCGCCCCTGCGTCGTCAAGATCATCCGCCGCGACCACGCCGCCGATAAGTCGTTCTTGGCCAGGTTCTTCGACGAGGCGCGGGTGCAGGCGCAGCTGCAGCACCATGGCGTGGCGCAGGTGCTGGAGGCCGCTACCGATACGACCGGAGAACCCTACGTCGTCGTCGAGTTTGTCGAGGGGCGCAGCCTCGGCGAAGTGCGGGCGCGGGCATCGCATGCCGGCGTCGCCATCGAATGGCCCGATGCCGTGGCCATGGGTGTGAGCGCCGCGGAAGCGTTGGCGCACGTGCATGAGCGCACCGATTCCACCGGCAAGCCGCTCGGCATCGTGCATCGCGATCTTTCGCCGCAGAACATCATGATTGGCTACGGCGGCGACCTCAAGCTGATCGACTTCGGCACCGCGCGCGCCGAAAACCGGCGCTGCCATACCATTTCCGGGGTGGTGTTCGCCAAACCGGGGTACGTGGCTCCCGAGATCGCGGCGGGCAACGGCGGTGACTCGCGCGTCGACCTCTACGCGCTCGGCATCATTCTCTGGGAGCTGCTCGCCGGACGCCGTTTCCTGGAAGGCGATCCGACCGAGCATCTCGCACTCGTCGCCAAGGACGAGCGACGCCCTCCGCCGGTGGCCAAACAAGCGGGCGCGCCGCCGCGGCTCGACGACTTCATCGCCAAGCTCACCGCGCACAAGATGGAAGAGCGCTACGAATCGGCGCGTCAGGTCGCGTCCGATCTGGTCAAGCTGCTCGCCACCTGCGGTCCCTTGCCGAACGGCGAGCGCGGTGTGCGTGCGCGCACCGGGCACATGATGCAGCGCCTTTACCCCGCCGAGCCCGGCAAATCGCGGGCGGAGTTCGACTCGCTCGTCAAGGCCGCGCGGTGGGCGGGCACCGAAGAGTCGTCTCCCAACGCTGCCGTTGCGACGGAGGCGAGCCCCAAGGCGCCCGCGCTGGGTTCGTCTCCGGTTCCCTCGATGCCCCCGCCGCGCAGCCCGCTGCAGTCGATCACCGACGGGGACCCGAACGTGCTCGTCGGTACGCGCTATCGCATCCTCGGGACCATCGGCAGCGGCGCCATGGGCACCGTCTACGAAGCCCAGCATGTCGATCTCTTGCGGCGCGTGGCGCTCAAAGTGCTGTCCCAAGATCGCGCCATGATCACGGACGTTGCCGCCTTCCGGCGCGAGGCGCAGGCGATCGCCACCGTTACCCATCCGAACCTGGTGATGATCCACGACTTCGGCGAATCGGCCGACGGACGCCCCTATTGCGCGATGGAGCTGCTCGATGGTGAAACGCTCGAGCAACGCCTGATCCAGGAGGTTCGGCTCGACTGGCGCGAGGCGGTCAAGATCGGCATCCTCGCTTGCCGCGGGCTCGCGGCGGCACACGCCGTCGGCGTCGTGCACTGCGATCTGAAGCCGGCGAACCTCTTCGTGACGAAGGGCGTCACGGGGGACGTCGGGCTCCGCGGACGTCATGCGGGGGAGCTCAAGATCCTCGACTTCGGCATCGCGCGCATGGCGTCCGAGGCGCACAAACCGGGGGACGGCGAGGGGGAGTTCGCCATCACCGGCACGCCCGAGTACATGGCGCCCGAGCAGGGTCGGTCGGGGGTCGTCGACGCGCGGGCCGACGTCTATGCACTCGGCTGTGTCCTCTACGAGCTTTGCACGGGGCGGCGCCCCTTCGTGGCAGGCTCGGCGGTCGCGCTGGTGGAAATGAAGCGCAAGACCACGCCGGAACCGATGCGGGTGCGATCGCGGACCCTCGGTCTGCCGGCCGCCCTGGACCGCGTCGTGCTGAAGGCCCTCGCGCCGGACCCCAGCCATCGTCACGGAAGCGCCGAAGAGCTGCGCCAGGAGCTCGAACAGGTTCTCGCGGCACCGCGACGCCGGCGCGTCGCTTCCAGGCTCGTGGGGTATGCGGGCATCGCCGGTGCGGGAGTCTTTGCCCTCGCCGCGCTCGGGGTGCTGGAATGGCCGCCCCGGCATGCCGGTTGGCGACCGCGCGAGGTCCTCGTCTCGGGCGTCTCGCAACGGGCGATGGGGGCCGCGACCGAGCTCGGTGGGCGCGCCATGCGGCTTCTCGCCGGAACGACCGACACGCCGCCCGAAGTTCGTGAGTTCAATGCCGACGAGCCGGGCGCCATGGACATCGCGCCGAACGGGGCCGCGCCCGAGGAGCAGAACGACGAGAACGGCGCAACGATGGCGCACGTGGCAACCAGTGGGCCCGCCAACGATGGCGTCCTCGGGACGAATGCCAGCCATGCGCCTTCCGTCGTGCACGCGGGCACGACCACCACGGCGGGGCCGAGCCCAGGTACGCCGGGCAACGCCGTGAACCATGGGCACGCCGCGGCGAACCCCGCGGGCAGCGTCACCGGTCCTTCCGCGCTCCTCGCCGTCCATGCCAGCGCGGCCAGCGCGGCCAGCGCGGCCAGCGCGGGTCCCACCCGCGTCGCAGTGGGTGCGAGCTCTGCAGCGCCCAGGGCGAGCGCGCTGCCGGCAAACCCCGCGGCGCCCGCGGCCACGGCCAAGTCGGAGATCGCCGCGTTGCCGGCTGCTTCTTTCCCGGGGTCCACGGACACGGTGTCGACGGGCCTCAGCGCGGGTGCAGCGGCGCTCGAGGACGGCCTTTCCAGCCAGGCGCTCGTCATCCACCGCGATCTCGTGCAGCGTCATCCGCGCAACGCGCGCGTCTTGCGCGGTTGGGCGGAGAGTGCGGCCGCGGCGCGGGAGTGGAAAGAAGCGGCTCAGGCAGCCGAAACATGGTCGCTCGTCGACAGCACCGTCGAACCGCGGCTCTTCTATGCGCGGATGCTGGCGTACGGAGGAAAACCGCGCGCCGCTCGGCGCATGCTGGAGGACATCCTCGAGGCCCACCCCGAATGCGACGAGGCCCGAGCCCTCATCGCCGACTACCGCGGCGGCAGCGGCGGGGCCCCCAAAGCCACCTCCGCGCGGGTCGAGCAGCCGCAGGGTCAAGAAATCGTTAACGAAATTCCAAGTCAACCCTGAGCGAGCCGGCGGGCCGCTGGGCCCGGCTTGTCAGGCTGCCCCGCGTCGCGTAGAAGAACCCGCCCAGATGGCTAGCGCTGGCCCCCCCGCGACGGCGCACGTCGATACATCGGGCTCGCCGTATGCGGTCATCCTGCGGCTCGCTACGCCGACCGTGCTGGCGATGCTCACGCAAAGCATCGTCAACGAAGTCGACATCATTTTTTTCGCGCACCTACCGTGCCCCGAATCTTCCAACGGGCAGGCCGCGCTCCTGCCGTCGCTCATTCTCCTCTGGGTCTTCGGTGGCTCGCTCTCCGCCATCTCGGTCGGCACGCAAGCCTTCACCGCGCGCCGATTTGCCGAGAAACGCCCCACCGACGCCGGGGCCGTACTCGTCAACGCCCTCTGTTTCGCGACCGTGGCCGGCATCCTCTTCACCATCGCCGGCTACCTCGTCCTTCCGCTCGTCCTCGGCGCGCTCAAAGTCGACGGGGTTCGCGAGGCCGCCGATGGCTACCTGCGCTGGCGTCTGCTCGGCATCACGTCGATGGCGGTGACGTTCGCTTTCAAGGCCTTCTTCGACGGCATCGGCAAAACGCACGTTCACCTCGTGAGCGCCATGGTCATGAACGTCCTCAACGTGGTGCTTTGTTATGCCTTGATTTTCGGCAACCTCGGGGCGCCTCGCATGGGAGTGGAGGGTGCGGGTCTCGCCGGAGCGGTCTCCACCTACGTCGGTCTGTTCATCATGATCGGCTACGCGCTGCTCCCCGACTACAGGGGCTTCCGCCTCTTCGATTTGCGGCGATTTTCCAAGGCAATCACCCACGACATCCTCCGCATTTCGGTCCCGAGCGCCATCGCCACCATCGCGGTGATGACCGGCTTCATGCTGTTCGTGTGGATCGTCGCCAAGCTCGACGCGATCGCCCCCGCCGGGATCGCCGAATCAGCGTGCGGGGTGAGCGAGGCGGTCAACGGCGCCGCCACCACCTGCATCGAGGGGGTTCTCAAGCTGACGTTTACGGCGTGCCTGGCCTTCGGCACGTCCACGGCCACGCTCGTCAGTCAATCGCTCGGCGCGCGCGACCCCGACCGGGCCGCGATGTTCGGCTGGGCGTCGGTGCGCCTCGGGCTCGTTGTTTTTGGCGTCGTCGGGCTGTTCGAAGGTGTGATTTTCACCGATGCCATCGTCAAACTGGTCACCCACAGTGAGCTCGTGCAGCGCGCCGCGCTCATGCCCATGCGCATCATGGGCCTTTGCACGCCGCTCATCGCCGTCGGCATGATCCTCACCCAGGCCCTCTTTGGTGCGGGCAATAGCCGCTTCGTCATGGTGGTGGAGCTCATCTTGCACTTCACTTGCCTCGTCCCGCTCGCCTACATCCTCGGGATCACGTTGAATGGCGGCCTCGTTGGCATTTGGAGCGCGGCCGTCGTTTACGTCATTCTCCTCTCGGCGGCCATGGCCTGGAAGTTCGCGAGCGGCGACTGGAAGGGCATCAAGCTGTGAAAGCGGGCCCGCCGGTCGCCCAGGTGGCGTCGGGTCCGCCAGGGCGCGGTGCGTCGGCCCGCGGAGGCCGAGTTACGTGCTCGACTTGCCGCGCCCCCAAAAACTGATCACGATGGGGGACCCCCTACCCACCCACCGGGGAGTCGTGCGTCGAACTCAGGTCGAAAACAAGCAGGTCTTGCCCATGTCGCGATCCTTTTGGACGCTGCTGCCAGCCACGTTGGTCGCGGTCGCCTGCAATTCCAGCTCGCCACCCTCGTCCATGCCCGAAGGTGGGATGCGCGAAGGGGGCGTGCCACCCCCCGCCGACGCCATGGATCTCCCGCCGACGCCGCCCGACGTGGTTCACCCGGCTGCAAAATTCTGCGACCTGCCCGGGTCGGTCCGCTACGAGACGACAGGGGTCACGATGGTGGCGGGAGGTCAGACGGCCACCATTCCGCCGTCCCTCGCCTTCCTCAAGCTTCCGACGAACTTCTGCGTTCATTACTACGGCAAGGTCGGCAACCCCCGTCAGGTGCGGTTTGCCCCGAGTGGTGAGCTTTTCGTCGCTTCGCCCATCGGCATCACCACCGGAGGCGGCGCGGGTGGCCAGTCTTCGATCGTCTATCTGCCCGACGACAACCGCGACGGCTATGCCGACTCGGTCAGCATCTTTCAGGACCGGCTTCCGCAGACCCAGGGGCTGCTGTTCACGAAGACCCACTTTTACTACCAGGACAACACCAAGATCGTCCGCGTTCCCTACCAAGTTGGCGACAGGTTTCCGCGAGGCGAGCGCGAAATCGTCGCCGATATCACGTACCACCAGTCCCTTTTGCACTGGCCGAAGCCGCTCGACGAAGCCGACGACGGCACCATCTACGTCGGCAACGGCGGCGATCAGGGCGAGGCCTGCGATCTGCAACGGCCCTTCAAGGGCGGCATCGTCAGACTCGACGGCTCTCCGGGTGGACTGCCGATCGCCAAAGGGTTCCGCAATCCCATCGCGGTGCGCTGCCAGCGCGGCACCAACAAATGCTTCGCCATCGAGCTCGCCAAGGACTACTCGGCCGAGGAAGGTGGTCGCGAGAAGCTCGTACCCATCCGCGAGGGGGACGATTGGGGGTATCCGTGCTGCGCGACCAGGGACGTGCCCCATGTCGAGGTCAAGCAGACGGCCGACTGCTCGAAGACCGTGCCCGAGGACGTCTCGTTCCTGATCGGGGACACGCCGTTCGGCTTCGATTTCGAGCCCAAAAAGTGGCCCACGCCGTACAAGGGCAACGCGTTCGTCGCACTGCACGGCACGGCGGGCCCGTGGCAGGGGGCGCGCCTCGTCAGCGTGGCCGTCAATCTCGATACCGGCGATCTGATGCCCTCGACCACGCTCGGCGGTGTCGGCGGCGGAATGCGCAATTTCGGAACGGGCTGGGACGACACTACCCTCATGCACGGGCGTCCCGCGGCCGTCACCTTCGCCGAGGACGGGCGCCTCTTTTTGGCCAACGACAACAACGGCGACATCATTTGGATCGCCCCGTTCGAGCTCGAGCGCTAGTCGAGCCGGCCGGCCCGAAGGCCGGACCCCGGCCGTCGTGGTCAGCGTGGTTGCTACGAGCCGCTACGAGTCGAGCATTCCAAAGGCGGCTATCCCGCGGCGTCGCAAATCGCGACGGATGGCCGAGGCCATGCTCGGCTTGGCGACGAGACAGGCGATGAGATCCGCCGTCCAGCCGTCCAACGTCGACTCGCCGCACACTGCGAGGTTGCCGGCCTCGCCGCGAAGCATGCTTTGCCAAGCGGAGCTCGTGCGGGCAAACCACGCCGTGGCCTGGATCCCTCCTTCGGACGCCTCGAGAATGTTGCCGTCGAGAAGTGCGGCCCGCGCGCTCGGGCTGAGCTCGAGCGCCGCCGGTGTTCCAAACTTGAAGAGTGATTCGACGTGCGCCGCCGTTTCCGCGGCGCCGTGGGCGCGGGCGACCTCGGAGATCGCACGAACGAAGTTTTCGACCCGTTCGTCGTAGCTTTCGACACGCTCGTCGTGCGCGCGCTGAGGACCGTCTTCGGTTTCGCCCGACGCGTCCGAAGAGGCAGGCGCGTCCGGCGAAGGTCTCGGCTCGGTGCGCAGGCCCCGCGGTTCGGCGGCCGTGACGGTCGTCTCGTCCTCTTCCGCGCCGCAGAGCGCAGCTCCGATCCACATGGCTCCTCGGTCGAGGAGCGCGTTTTCGTGCGGAAATTCCGCGGCGCCCGGACGCAAGACCCAACCTGACTTCATGCGCCCGATCTTAACGGCCGAGGCAGCGTTGACCAAAAAAGCTGTGGTTTTTGCGGGGGACCGAACGTCTCAGTGGGCGCCGCCGTCGGCTCCCGCGCCGACCATTTGCCGGAAGATGTCGTCGTCGGTCATGACCGCGGGGGCGTGTGTACCCTCGGCACCAGCCGCATGCCCGGCCGCGCCGGCGCCCACCATTTCGCGGAAAAGGTCGTCTTCACTGGTCGAGGCGGGGGACGGCGCGGCGCCAGGTGCGCTGGCCGCTCCTCCTACCATCTGACGAAAGAGATCGTCGTCACCTTCTGCGCCGCTCGGTTCCGGGGTGCCAGTCGGCTCGCTCGGGGCCGGCAGGGAGCCGACCGTGTACGTGTTGCCATAAAGAGCGATTTCCTCCGGCGTGCAGGGCATGGGATGCGAGGGATCCTCCTGAACGCATTCGAGCTGCCACGCCTCGCGCGGCGGCGAGTTGGTTCGTTTCGCTTCCGCGCGAGCGGCGGCCATGTCGCCGAGGAGCAGCACCGTGGAGATGGAAGGTACGTACATGACGAGTGCGAGCCCAATGGCGACGAGCCCCGCGAAGGGGAGAACCACCCGGTAGAGCGACACCACCGGTCGATCGAAGCGAAAGCTGGAGATGAAAAGATTGAGGCCGAGCGGCGGCAGCAAGAAAGCGAGCTCGAGGTTCAAAAGGAACATCACCGCCATGTGGAACGGATTGAGATGAAACCTGGCCGCGAAGGGCAAAACGAGGGGTACGGCGACGAGGATGGCGCTAAACCCGTCCATCACCATCCCCAAGACGAGCAAAAAGATATTGAGGACGATGAGAAACTGCCAGCTCTGCGTCATGCCGAGCCCCACCATGTACTCCAGGATCCGGCCCGGGATCTGCTCCTGCACCACGAAGTTGATGAGCGCATTGGCCATCGCCAAGATGAGGATCACGGCGCCGGCGAGGCCCATCGAAGCCATGGCGACGCGCGGCAAGTCCTTCTTGATCGACAGGTCTTTGTAGATGAAGACTTCGACGACGAAGGTGTAGAGCGCGGTGACGGCGGCGCTCTCGTCGAGCGACGTAAGACCGGTCATCAGCCCACCCAAGATGACGACCGGGATGAGGAGCTCCCACTTGATGAGCCATAGTGCTGCCGCCATGTCGGCGAGGCGCGGCGGGTCGCGTGGCACCTTGGCCTTGATACCTACGTACGCCGAGTAGCCGTAGAGGAGCACCATGATGAGCAGGCCCGGGATGAACGCGGCCTTGAACGCTCGATTGAAATCGATCCCGGCCACCAGCGCGTAGACGAGGATCGGCAGGGAAGGGGGAAGCAGGAGCCCGAGCGATCCGCCCGTCGTCACCAGGCCGAGCGAGAAGTCGTCGGGGTAGTTCTGTTTGCGCAGCGCCGGGTAGAGCAGGCCGCCGATGGCGACGATGGTGACGCCCGATCCGCCCGTCAGCGTGGTGAAAAAGGCGCTGGCGGCGATGGCGACCAGCGCCAGTCCCCCCGGCATCCACCCGAAGAAAGCGCGCGACGCCTGCACGATGCGGTCGGGCGTCTTCGATTCCGCCATCAAGTACCCGACGAACGTAAAGAGGGGGATGGTGACCAGGATGGGGGAGCCGGCGAAGCGCTCGTCGAGCACGGTGGGCGCGATGTAACGCAGATGCCGGTAGGTGGCGTCGGGGTGCGTCAGCCAAGCGAGCTCGCTGGCGCCGCCCATGAGCGCGAAGATGGGCGTGCCGAGCAGGGCGAGGAGCCCGACGAGCCAGAAGAGAGCGCGCATCTAGGCTCCCGCCTGCCCTTCGGGGTTGAGCTTCGGCGCGCTGGCGATGGCGTGAGGATCGGATTCCGCTTTGGCTTGCCCGAGCAGAACGAGCAGAACGCGCACCACGAAGCGAATCCCGATCATGAGCAAGCCGAAAGGGAAGATGAGGTGCAGATCGCGGGTGATCATTCCGCGCGGGCTGTGACCCGTGGGCCCTACCACGAGCGGAGGGTGAAGCTCCGCGGCGGCACTTTCGGGCATGGTGATGGCCGCCAGCTCCTGCTCGCTGTAGTAGGCGTCCCATCCGCCTTCGGCGAGCCACGTGTTCCACTCCGCGCCGCGCAGCCATCCGTCATAGCGCTCACCCTTGAGAACGTGACCGGCCGTCATCAGATCGAGCGAGAGCTGCCTTCGCAGAAGGAACATGTGGCGCCCCCCCTCGCGCATGACGAGGGAGATCTTTTCTCCAGCAGGGGCATCGGCCGGCGCGCCGAAGCTGCCGATGGCGATGTGATCGAAAAATCCCCACACGCCGGCGAAACAAACGACGGCCGACATGACCCACCCCACCAAGATGGCCGGCACCCGCAGCCGCGGGCGCAAGAACCGCAGAAGCGCGTCGATGTTGATGTGCTTGCCGCCGCCCGTCGCCAGCGATGCGCCCACCATGGCGAGCCACCAGGTGAGCTCGGTCCCCACGCCGCGCAGACCGCCCAAGAGCGTGAGCCACGACGAGTCTTGCTGCCAATTGAGCAGGTTGGAAAAATAGCCGGCCCCGGCGTTGCCGGAAGCGCGCCCCACGACGAGCCCCGCCGCCGAGGCGGCCAGCGCGATGGCGACCGCCCTCCGCGGTGGCTGCCGACGCGCGAATCGATACGCCAGGATTCCGAAGACGATGGCCGTCGTGACGGCCCGGAAAATAAGGCCGGAGTGGCTCGTGGTGGAGCTGGTGGCCGATAGACCCTTCAGAACGATCCAAAAAGTGAACGCGGCCACCTCCAGCACGAGCACCGCTGCGCACAGGATCGATTCGAACTGCGTCCAGGCAGTGTCGAATCGGAAAAGCCATGCTCCGAACCCCGACTTCCCAACCACCGCGGTCTCCCTCAGCATGGCGGCGTCAGTCTCTCGCTGCGAGCCGGCACGGTCGCGCTAAAAGCCGCAGGTTGCCAGGCGCGACTTACCGAGGTAACGGCGGGCTCGCCGCTTGGCGATGGTGTTTTGCAAGCGCTGCTCGGGCAGCGCGTCGGGCGCATCGACCACCTCGCGCAGTGTCGCCTCGTAGTTCGCCTTGTCCCCCTTCATGCAGTAGTACGAGCGCGCGAAATGGAACTTCGGCAAGAGCGCCTTGCCCTGGGTCAGCTGGATGGCGCGAGCGAAGTGTTTCTGCGCCGCATCGAGCTCGGCCATCGCGGTGCGGGCATGGTACGAACCGAGCGCGGCATGTCCGTTGGCGTAGGCGGCCGTTTCGTCGAGCGCGACGCTGCGCTCGATGAGCGCTTCTCCGACGTGGAGCTCGGCGACGATGGCAGGGTCGTCCTTGGCCATGTTGGCGCGCGCGAGCCACGCCTGTCCCACCCACAAGAGGTTCATCGCATCGCGCTTCTCGAACGAGGCGAGATATTGTTTGATCGAGCCGGCGTTGTTCTTCGCCTTCTCGAAGCCGGGGGCGCGCATCTGCAAGAGGGCGATTCCGTACTGAATGGCTCGATCGTAAGCAGCGCGGGCCCGCGCGCGGTGGTACTCGGCCTTCGCCTCGTCATCGGCGTCGATGGCGATCTCGTAGTCGTCCTCGATGAAGCCGAAGCCGGTGGCCGTCCACCCCTTGACCAAAAGGAAAAGGGCGTCCTCGTTTTCGGGCGCGAGCTGGTGCATCCCCTCGAACTGTCCCAGCCCGGCGAAGGCGATGCCGCGCGCGACCTCGAAGTCGCTCAGGGTGTCGACGGCCACCGAGCCCTCGCGGGTGCCTTTGATTTGCCCGTTGAGGATGGTGCTCTTGATGCAGCCTACCGTGGCCGCGAAAACAGCGAGCACCCACAAGAACGACAAGCGCGCTTTTCTCATTCGCCTTTCTCTATAACCCCAACCCCTCGTTTCTCACAAGAGCGCCTTTCACGGCGGTCATGTGCGCCACGCGCGCGCCACGCGCGCCCTTTACATGACGGGAAGATTACGGCGAACGCGCGGAGAGCACCGCGCACGAGGCACGCATGCGCACACCGGGGTGTGCATCGGCCAGCAGATCGGCGGCGCTCGCGAAGCGGCCTGCCGTCACGAGCACGTTCATCGCCCGCAGCCGCACTTCGGCGTCGGTCGACGAAAGCTCCTTGACCACCCGTTCCACCGCTACCGGATCGCCGGCGCGGGCGAGCGCGAAAAGGGCGTCGCGCGCTCCACCGTCGGCGAGCTTGCGTAGCTCGGCTGATGCTTTGCTTCGCTCTTCGGTTACCTCCTCGAGACGGATCAGCGCGGCGATCTTGACGGGCACGTCGGCGTCGCGGGCGGCCTTTTGCATGGCCGCGAAAACGTCGCGGTCGGCGATGGGTGCGCGGCCGATGGCGAGCACGCGATCGCGCGACAACCCTTCCCCCATGGCCCTCAGCAGTGCCCGCTGTCCGGCGGCCCGCGCCTCGGGATCGCCTCCCATTTGCAGCAGCCAGGCGCCCGCCTCGATGGCGGCGGCGCCGCTTTGGTTTTCGGCGACGGTCACGATCTCGCGGCGCCCTCCGGCCTTGGCCAGCTCCGGTCGACCCCACGCATCGACGATCGATTGGCGCAGCCCTTCGTCGGCCGTTGCGTACCGATCGCGCAGCGCGAGGACGACATCGGCGCTCGCGACCCCAGCGGCCGCGCGCACCGCGATGGCCTGGGCCACGGTGTTCGGGTCGAGGCGCGCCACTTCCAGAAGCGCCGCGGAATCGGCGGGGTCAGACAGCTCCAGCGCCGCCCGCAGCGCCGCCAGGCGAACCCGCTCGTCGGGATCGACGTAGAACGTTCGCCGCGCGCTGCCGAGCTTGACTCCCACCGCGGCGCGCGCCGCCACCGCCCGCCACAGCGGGTTCGAGGACGTGGCGTGCTTACGTACGAGCGCTTCACCATCACGTGCGCGATTGCGACCATCCATGAGCGCCAGCGTCGCACCGGCTCCGGGGTCATCGGAACGCTGTGCGCGCTGCTCGAGCGAACCGGCCAAGGGCCGCCAGCATGCGCGCGCCTCGTCGATCCTGGCCAGCGCCTCGGGTCCCTGCGCTTGCCGGATTTCTCGCTCCGCCACGGCCTTGGCGACCTCCGCTACCCGCTTCTGGTCGAGCTTCCCCCGGGCCTTCTCCTCGCCCATCGCGATCTTGAGGGCGACCCGATCGCCACGGGCCGCGGCCTTCACGGACAGGGGCGCCGCGCATCCGACGCCAAGGGTGGCCACGAGCAAACCGATCGCCGCCGCGAGCCCGCCCGTCGAAAGCACGGCCCGCGCCCGGCAGTCGAGGCGTTGCTTCGGTATCGCGCGCTTTTCCACGGCCAACCCGCACCACTCTGTCAGATTTTCGGTGCCAGATCGATCGTCGCAGTAGCGAGGTGCGGCGCGCTCCGCCCATCGGGTCGTTTCCATGACCGAACTATGACGGCGTACCGTAGAGAAGCTGACGCTTGCGTGGCAGATGAAAAGCGGAGTCCCGAGCCTTTCTGCAGGAGGATCCGGATGAGCCAAGTAAAGCCCCGGTCGTTCGGGCAGCTCTTCAACGCCGTCGGTATCGTGCTCATTCACGGCGGCACGGCATACGCTTTTTGGCGCGGCGCCGATGCCGGCCTCGTGGCGATGGCCGTCGCGTCCTACTTCGTACGCATGTTCGCGGTGACCGCCGGCTATCACCGCTACTTTTCCCACCGCACGTACAAGACGTCGCGCGCCTTTCAATTTCTGCTGGCTTTCCTGGGAACGTCGGCCACCCAAAAGGGGCCCGTCTGGTGGAGCTCGGCGCATCGTCGCCACCACAAATACTCCGACACCGAGAACGACGTTCACAGCCCGAAGCAGCGCGGCTTCTGGTACGCGCACATGGGGTGGTGGCTCGGCCGCGACCACGAAGAAACCGATTGGAACCAAGTGCGCGATCTGGCGAAGTATCCGGAGCTCGTCTGGCTCGAGAAATGGCATGTCCTCGGCGTCTTCACGTGCATGGCCATCGCCGTCGCCGTGCGCGGCTTCGACGGGTTTCTGTGGGGCTACGTCGTGTCCACCTGCTTTCTGTTGCACGGGGTGTTCACCATCAACTCGCTCGCCCACGTCTACGGTTCGCGTCGCTACCCAACGACCGATACCAGCCGCAACAACGTCTGGCTCGCGCTCATCAGCATGGGCGAAGGTTGGCACAACAACCATCACCACCACATGAACAGCGCCAATCAGGGCTTTTACTGGTGGGAGATCGACATGAGCTACTACGTCTTGAAAGGGCTCGAGAAGATCGGTCTCGTCTGGGAGGTGCGCAAGGCGCCGCGACATGTCGTCGATCAGCAACCTGCCCCCTCGAACGCCGCGGCCTAGCACCCCATCTTGCATGGTGCCGGTCGGGATACGCGTGCCTATCGCGGCAAGATGGCAGAACTGCAAATCGTGGATCTATCCACGGAGACCTGGGGCCTTCACTTCGGTGGCGGCAGCCGGATGATGGCGCAGAAGCCGGCGATGCATTCCACGCGCTCATCCATGGGAGGGAGACAGCAGTCGGCGGTCGTCTTGCACCCTTCGTCGATCTTGGCGCAGCCCTTCGGCGGCGCACATACCTTGTCGGTACAGAATCGACCGCAACAGTCGATACCGGTCTCGCAAGTCTGGCCGTCCGCTTTGCAGGGCTCGAGAGCAGCGAAGGCGCGTACGTTGCCGCTCTGCAGCTCCTGCCCTCTCAAGTAGAAGGCAGGGTAACTGATGTCGCCCTCGGCGCCGATCTTGAGCGCGGCGACCCAGAGCTGCTTGGCTTCGGCAGCATTGACGTCGCCTGTTTTGAGATTGCCGTAGGTGCGGCGGCTGGTGAAAAACATCCAGAATTGTCCGCCGGCCGCGACCGGCACGCCGGTGGGAAAGAAGTTCTTGTGGAGGTCTCGCGTGCCGGCGGGCAGATAGGTCTGCGTTTGCGCGACGTCTTTGAAGCCGTTGAGCGAAGCCAGCGGCGTGACCTTGTCACCGTGCGCGAGGTCGAGGAACTGGACGTCACTCTCCTGCGGCTGGAGAATCGAGCCGAGCGAGCTGACGAAGTTGTCGGCCGTGCCGAGGGCGAAGACGATGCCCGTGCCGTCCGGCAAGAAGAACGGCCACGACGCAAACAGCGTCGCGTGGGAATAGACCTGGCGATAGTTCGAGAACTTGTTGGTGGCGGGATCGAAGTCCATGGTGGCGATGGCTTTGCCGCCTCCCATCGCCGCATCGGTGAAGACGAGCTTGCGCCCGTCGGCGGAGAAGTTCGGCATCATCGCCTTTTCCACGATGCCGCTGTCGGCGACCACTTGGCCGGTATCGGTCTTGATCAGCTGAGAACGCGAGACGCCCCAAGTGCCGGGGATGTTGCCCGCCGAGAAAGGGCCGCCGGCGGACGGCGCGGCGTGGGTGACGTAAACGGAACCGTCGGGATGAAATCCCGAGAAGGCCGACTGAGGAACGGTCGTCTGGATGGCCGGCGGGTTGGGCGTCGACGTGGGCGTCAGCGCAAAGATAGAGCTGCCGATGTAGGTGATCCCGCCCCCGCCATGGACGTCGGCCACCAAGCGCGAGCCGTTGGCCGAGACCGTATGGCAGCCGACACATTCTCCGGAGAGCGGCGCCCGACTCAAGAAGACTTCCGGCGTGCGAGCACCGGGCAAGAGGCGCAGCACGACCCCTCCCTGGATGTTCTGCGAAGCAGCGAGCGCGGAGTTGTAGGAGCCATAGAAAATGGACCCCTTCATCTTGGCGTTGGCGAAGTTCCATTTTTCGGTGATGGGTCCAACGGCGCGCCCGCCGACCAGCACGACGAGCTCGACGCTGATGGGATCGGTCGAGCCGTCGTTGGAGATGTTGAGCTGGTCCCATACCGCCTGGGGCATTTCGAGCTGAGCCGGGCCTGTCGTCCGCAGACACGCCACCCAATCGAAGTGTTTGCCGCTGATATGCACCCGTAACGCGTCGCTGGCATTGGCGGGCGTGGCCCACTGAAGGACAGGCGAGACGAGGCCGCGCGGCCACACCGTGGCGTCGTACGGGTAGAGCCAGCGGAGCGTGGAATCCGGCGTGGGGACGCCGTTCAGTGCCGTCGCTTCGGTCGGCGTGAGCGGGCCTGGACAGTCGTTCCTCGTAAAGGGCGGAATGCGCTCAGCATCCGTCGTATTGACGTCTGTCGGCGATGCGTCGAGCGGCGGTGCGGACGCGTCCATCTTCGGTGGCGTGATGATGCCCGTTCCACCGAGCCCACTCCCCCCTGGCCCTGAGCCACCCGACGCTCCCCCCACACCCGCGCTTCCTCCCGACGTGGACGTCGACGTCGACCCGGCCGCCCCCGGCGGTGGGCGTTCGATCGGCGGCGTGCTCTCTCCGCACGCAACCGCGAGCCAGCCGCCCAGCGTACATCCAACCAACCATCGCCACGCCATTCGCGCCATGCGTTCACTCCAAGTCGCTGTGGCGGGTCGATGGGTGTCGACCTGGCCCGCGAAAGTGACCGATTTGTTAGTTCAGTGGAGGGAGTCACCTTTTCAAGGGCGGAATTAGTTGGCGTGCGGCCTGCAATTTTCGGGGGCCGCGCTCGCGGACGCCCGCGGCGCAAGGGCGATCCTCCGTGTCCACCCACGCGATGAGGTAACCGCCTTGTTCCCATCGCACGAGAAGAACCGCCAGGACACCAGTGCCGTCGCCAGGGCCGCCAGGGTCTCTGTGGGGACTCCCTGGTGTTTAAGCCCCTAGATCTCTTGGCGGGCTGCCCTCGCCGAGCAGGGTGCGCCGGTCATCCGTTGCAAAGGAGCCGCAGCATCAAGCTGCCGTACGACAAGGAGCTGTAAAAGGCGCGCTCGAAGATCGAGTGCACGTTCAACCTCCTCAAGCAGGCCCGTCGCTTCGCCACTCGCTACGAGAAAGCGCTACACAACCACGCGGCGCTGGTGGCGATTGTGTCGGCTGTTGGCTCTGCCGCCGAATCGGCCGCAATTCTCGATGTCTGCCACCGACTGGAGCTCCTCGGCGACGATACCCGTCGCAGTGGCAAGGAGACCCTCGATCGAGTTGTGGCCATGCTCGTCAAGTTAGCCAAGGTCCTCCAGGATGGATGAAATCGGGTGGCGGGACCGGGAGCGGGAGCGGGCCGGATTCAGGGGCAGGCCCTAATTGGCGTGCGCCCCTGACTCCGCGCTCGTCTGCGCCTTGCCCCCGCTCCTCACGCGAAAGGCCTGGCGCTCGAGCGCCGCCCCCACGAACCGCGAGAAGAGCGGATGCGCTGCGACGGGCCGGCTCTTGAACTCGGGGTGGAACTGGCAGCCCACGAAATAGGGGTGGTCGGGCAGCTCGATCATCTCCACCAAGTGCTGGTCGGGTGACGTGCCCGAGTAGACCAGTCCGGCGGCGCGCAGGCGATCGCGGTAGGCGTTGGCGAACTCGTAGCGATGCCGATGGCGCTCACTGATCTCGGTCGTTCCGTAGGCTTCGGCAGCCACCGTCCCTGCCTGCAAGATGCACGGATACGCGCCGAGGCGCATCGTACCCCCCATGTCCACGGTGGTGCGCTGGTCGGCCATGAGGTCGATGACCGGGTGCGGCGTAGCCTTGTCGAACTCCGTCGAGTTCGCGTCCTTGAGCCCGCAGATGTGACGCGCGAACTCGACCACCGCGAGCTGCATCCCGAGACAGATTCCGAAGTAGGGAATCTTGCTTTCGCGGGCGAAGCGAATCGACGCGATCTTTCCCTCGGTGCCGCGCTCGCCGAATCCGCCCGGCACCAGAATGGCATCGAGGCCGGCCAGGGCGACTTCGGGGCCGAGCCCTTCGATGTTTTCCGAGTCGATGTATTCGAGGTCGACGCGGCAATCGTGCGCGAGGCCGGCGTGCACCAGCGCCTCGTGCAGCGATTTGTACGAGTCGCGCAGATGGACGTACTTGCCGACCACCCCGATCTTGACGGCACCGCGCGACGGCTTCTTGAATCGATCGACGATGCGGATCCACGCCGACATGTCCGGCTGGCGCGACCAGATGTTGAGCCGCTCGGTGAGCTGCTCGTCCAGGCCCTCGGCGTGGAAGAGCAGCGGAAGCTCGTAGATGCAGGAAGCGTCGATGGCGGCGATGACGCTCTCCACCTGCACGTTGGAAAAGAGCGAAATCTTCTCCTTGATGGCGCGCGACAGGGGCCGGTCGCAGCGACAAAGCAAGATATCGGGCTGAATGCCGATCTCGCGCAGTTCTTTCACCGCATGCTGCGTGGGCTTCGTCTTGAGCTCCCCAGCGGCAGCGATGTACGGGACGAGCGTCACGTGCACACTCACGCAATTTTGCGGTCCGAGCTGGACCTTGAGCTGGCGCAGCGCTTCGAGAAACGGTAGCGACTCGATGTCACCTACGGTTCCACCCACTTCGACGATCGCCAGATCGGCGTCGCCCGCGCCGGCGATCACGCGCGCTTTGATTTCGTCGGTGACGTGCGGAATGACCTGCACCGTCGCCCCGAGGTACTCGCCCCGCCGCTCCTTGGAGATCACCGCTTCGTAGACGCGCCCGGTGGTGAAGTTGTTGTGCCGATTCATCCGGACGTGCGTGAAGCGCTCGTAGTGCCCGAGATCGAGATCGGTCTCGGCGCCGTCGTCGGTGACGAAAACTTCCCCGTGCTGGTAGGGGGACATCGTGCCCGGATCAACGTTGATGTAGGGGTCGAGCTTGATGTGCGTGACGCGCAAGCCGCGCGCTTCCATCAGAGCTCCGATCGAAGCAGAGGCGAGCCCCTTGCCGATCGATGAGACGACCCCGCCCGTGACCATGACGAACTTTGTCCGCTTGCTCATCGCTCGCCTCCTTCGCGCTCCCTACGTCGTGGATGGACCAAGTCCGTCTTCTATCGGCGCTACGGGCGACCGACGATCTCAGCGCGCGGGACGGCCCTCTCGCACGCTGAACAGGGCCATTCTAGAGGGACTTTGCGTGACGTCAAAGGAGGGACAAGAGCGCACCGATGTGGTAAATGATGAGATCCCAGTGCTGGTGACGTCGCGACGAGCCCCGACGCCCCGCTTTCTCGGCCGGCCGGTCGCCACACCGAAAAACATCCCCGAATAGCGGGAAAAGGGGTGCTAGAACGCCCACCGTAGGGAAAGGGGCACCGCACCATGGAGTCGCTCGGCATCATCGGCTTCGACTCGTTCCACTTCGCGGTGGAGAACCTCGAGCGAAGCCGGATCTTCTACCGGGAAAAGCTCGATTTCGACGAGGTGGCGCGCGCGGGGGAACTCCTGGTCCAGCGAAGCGGGCAGGCCTCGACGGTCTTCGGCGCGGGCGACGTGCGGGTATGCGTCTCGACGCCGCTTCACGAGGACTGCCGCGCCGCGCGTTACCTGCGCCGCCATCCGGCGGGCATCATGAGCCTCTCGTTCCGCGTCGAAGATCTCGACCGCACGCTCTGCCTCCTCGAGCAGCGCGGCGCCACCGTCCTCGCCGATCCCATCGAGGACCGCGACGCTTCGGGAGGGCGCTATCGCTCGTTCGAAATTGCCACACCGCTCGGCGACGTGGCCTTCCGCTACATCGAGCGCACCGACTACGCTGCGTTCGGCCCTGGCTTCGAGCAACTGTCGGCGCGCCCTCGACCGAATCGGCTCGGTATCGAGTGCGTCGATCACGTGACGGCCAACGCCCTCACCATGCAGCCGCTCATCCTCTTTTATCGCGAGGTCCTGGGGATGGAAGAGTTCTGGCGGATCAGCTTTCATACGGCCGACTTCACGCGCGAGATGAAGGCCGCCAAGGGAGAGGCGCATCCCCCGACGCAAACCCACGCCGACGCCCACGGTACCGGCCTTCGCTCCATCGTCATGTGGGACCGACAAGGGGACATCAAGTTCGCGTCCAACGAGCCCTTGCGCCCCTGGTTCCGCGAAAGTCAGATCGCGCGCTTCTGCTACGACAACAACGGCCCCGGAATCCAGCACCTTGCCATGCGGCTGCCGGAGATCATCCCCGCCGTGCGCGACCTCGCCGGGCGCGGGCTCCCCTTCTTGCCGACGCACAAGAGTTATTACCGTTTCATGCCCGAGCGCCTCGAGAAGCTCGGCATCCGCAACGTGAAAGAGAGCTTCAAGGATCTCGACGACCTCGAGATCCTCATCGACGGAGAGAACGACAAGTACATGCTGCAGATCTTCATGCGTGAGGCGGCCAGCCTCTATCGCGACGATCGCGCCGGTCCCTTTTTCTACGAGCTCATTCAGCGCTGCGGCGATCAGGGATTCGGCTACGGTAACTTCCGCGCGCTCTTCGAGAGCATCGAACGCGAGCAAGACACGCACAACCACGCCAACTCACCCGCGGGATAAGACGTGATCGATCGGCACACGCTGGGCTTGGTCCCCGAAAAACCGCACACCATGGCGCGCGGCCCCGACGGCCGCATCTACTACGAGGAGATGATCACGCGCCAAGGTTTCGACGGCGCTTTCACCTACCTCTATCACTCGAACCCGGCGCCGACCTCCACCCGTGTCCGCACCAGCGAACGAGGCTTCGCCGTGCCCAAGGTCGATCGCGAAGCATGCGAGCCGCTGCAGCGGCGCCTCTACGACTCGGGTCGCGTGACGCGCGGATCGATGCTCTGTTACGAGCGAACGCCTCTTTTTTTCAACGAGCACACCACCATCTGGCTCGCGCGACCGAGCGTCGCCGACGAGGTGTACTTCGCCAACAACGACGGCGACGAGCTCTGGTACGTGCAGGAAGGCAAGGCCCGCCTCGAGTCGAGCTGCGGCTACCTCGATGTCGGTTCCGGGGACTATGTCTTGATTCCGCGATCGATGGTGCACCGCTGGCATCCGGCCGGCGAACTGCGTCTCCTGGGCGTCGAAGGGCGATCCGGATTCGAGATCCCTGCCACGTACCGCAACGTCGTCGGACAACTTCGAATGGACGCTCCTTACACTCACCGCGACTTCGTACGTCCTGCGGCGCCGGTGGCCCGTCCCGGCCAGCCCGTGGAAGGGCCGAGCGCCCTTCTCACCAAGAAGCGGGATGCGTTTTCACTGCACGATCTGCCGCGCTGCCCGATGGACGTCGTCGGTTGGGACGGCTTCGCGTATCCCTTCGCCTTCCCCATCGAGAAATTCCAACCCAAGACGGGCGCGCGGCATCTGCCGCCGACGGTGCACTGCACCTTCGTCGGCAGCAAGGTCGCCATCGGGTCGTTCGTCCCCCGGATGCTCGACTACGGCAAGGACGCGATCCCTTGCCCGTACCCGCACTCCAACGTCGACTGCGACGAGATCCTCCTCTATCTGCGCGGCGATTTCACCAGTCGCCGCGGCGTCGGTCCCGGCGCCATCTCGTTTCATCCCTCCGGCATTACGCACGGCCCCCACCCGGGAGCCTACGAAGGGAGCATCGGGCGTCCCTCCACCGACGAGCTCGCCGTCATGATCGACACCTTCGCTCCCTTGTCAGCTACGTCGCAGGCGGCGAATCTCGAAATCGCGGGCTACCACGACACGTGGGGGAAGTAAGGCGCTCAGAAGCGTCCCACCACGCCGACGCCCACGCCTCCCGTGCCGAGCGCCATCGGCGTCGGCATCCAAAACAGGTTCTTGTCATTGGGCTTCGGCGGATCGGGCGACGGTGCCGGCTCGGCGGGGGCTTTGGGGGCGGGGCGCACGGACGCTGGTGGCGCGTACTGGGTGGGCATGAAAATGCCTTCTATCGCGACGAGAAGGCCCCCCGCTTGTCCAAGGCCGCCAATCGCCGTCGCGATCGATCGCATCACGACCCACACCTGGCTGCAGTCGGGTTCGTCGGCGGCGCAGCCGTTGTGCGAAATGGCCACCCATGGACCGATGATCGGCGTGCGCAGGTCGCGAGCGCCGGGCGCGTCGGGAAACGCGTACGACATCCCTGCGCCGGCGCCGTAAAAGAGGGCGGTCGTCGCCAGGCCGACGCCGATGACGCCCCATCGCGCAGCGGGCGGCGGGTAAGCAGGTGCGTCCCGTTCGGTCTTCGCGCTCTCCCTCTTGGCGCTCTCCGCCTTGACGGGCTGGTTCTTCGCCGTGTCCTCGGACTCGGGTTCTTCCGCTCGGGCCTGGGCACCGAGAACGAGGAGGACCATCGCGCACGGAGCGGCAAGAGCAATCGGGCGCATGGGGCGAACTCTTTAGCACCCCTGACGCTCTTACGTCAGGTTCTCTTTTCGGCTCGCCGCCGCCGTTGTACGGCCTAGGGTCATGCGAGGCGTGACCTCTCTCGGCGTTGTCCCGGCGTGGGGCGTTTTCGGGCTGCTCGTGCTCGCTTGCGCCTGCAACAACCCGTCCGGATCAGCACCGGCCGCATCGGCCAGCGCCTCCGTCGCGGCGGCCCCGTCGGCTTCGGTCCCGACCTCCCGCGCGGCTGCGAGCGCCGCCTCCGCCGCGCGCACCAATGGTTCGATCCCCTCTTCGGCGCCCCCATCCGCCGTTTCGCTCCCCGCCGAACTCACCACCCCGGTGCCCAACGCCGTCCCCGCGCTCAAGGACGCCGTCACGGCGCTGACCCACCAGATCGCGGAGTACGGTGGCCACCTCGGAGTCGCCATTCTCGACGTCGGTTCGGGGGAACTGCTCGCTGCGCAGAACGATCATCGCCCGCTCAATCCCGCCTCCACGGCCAAGCTCTTCACCGCCGCGGCCGCGCTCTCGGTGCTGCACGGCAGTTACCGATTCGAGACCGGGCTCTACGGCGAAGCAAAAGCGGCAAGCGCCACCAAGCTCGTCCTGCGGGGCCACGGCGATCCCTCGCTCGTCACCGAGGACCTTTGGGACATGGTGCAAGATCTCAAAGGGATCGGCGTACGGCGCGTGGAAGGCGATATCCTCGTCGACCAGCGCTTTTTCGACGACAGCTTCGTCCCCCCCGCGTTCGAGCAACAACCGAACGAGTGGGCCTATTTCCGTGCGCCGGTGAGCGCCCTCGCTCTCAACGGCAACACCGTGCGCATGACGGTTCGACCGACAACGGCGGATGCACCGGCGCTCGTCGCCTTCGATCCGCCCGGATTTGTCGATATCGACGGTACGGTCAAGACGGCCGCCGAAGGGACACCGCAAAGCGTCAGGCTCGAGCTCGCGCCCAGCGGAAATCGGCTCATCGCGCGCGTCGGCGGCGTCATCGCCGAAAAGGACCATGCGATCGGTTTCACCCGTCGCGCCGACGACCCTCGTCTGCTGGCGGGCTACGCCTTGAAAGCGCTGCTGCACAGCGCCGGCATCGCCGTGGAGGGCACCGTGCAGCTCGGCGGCGAATCGGCCAAATCGCTGCTCGTCTTGCATCGCTCGCGCCCCCTCGCGCAGCTGCTCTACGAGCTCGGCAAAGACAGCGACAACTTCTATGCCGAGATGGTCATGAAGACGCTCGGTGCCGAACGCCAGGGGCGCCCCGGGAAAAGCAGTGACGGCGCCGACATCGTGGTCAAATACCTGAAAGACGTGGGCGCTTACGAAGACGGCATGATCATCAAGAACGGCTCCGGCCTCTTCGACGCCAACCGCGTTACCGCCGGCAGCACCGTCAAGCTCCTGCGCGCCGCTTTTCGCGACCCTGCGCTCTCGTCGGAATACGTCGCCCAGCTCGCGGTCGGCGGCGTGGACGGCACGCTGCACAAGCGTTTTCGCGAGCTCAAGGACAGGCGCATCCTGCGCGCCAAGACCGGCACCCTGGAGGCGACCTCCGCGCTCTCCGGCTACGTGCTCGGTCCGCCCGGGAAATCGCCCCTCGCGTTCGCGATCATCGTCAACGACATCGCCGGCAAAGTGTCCGGCACGCGCGCCGCCATGGACAAGCTCATCGACGCCATGGTGAAGCACGCATGGAAAAATGACGCGCGCGGCGGCGAAGCGCGCCGCCCCGACACGCGAAACTGAGAAGATCGGTCGCGCGGCGCGGCGGCTCGAGCCAGTCCATGCGGCTGGCGATGGGCCGCGGGTGGTCGGCTTTATGCTAAAGGTCGTCTTCGATCTCGGCGCTTCGGTGGGCGCCGACCGAAGCCGATGGCGCGGTCAATTTCCAGCTGGATGAAGCGGCGAGCGACAGTGCTCATCTCGCTGGGGGCGACCAGCAACGCCGCAGGCGCTCCCGAAGGGCCGCGCATCGTCTACCGCGGACCCGCCGTTTGTCCGGATGGCATCGCTTTCTTGGAGCGCGTGCGGTCGCGCACGCCGCGCGCCGAGCTGGCGCACGACGGCGAGCCCGCGCGCTTCGTGGTCACGGTGACGGCCTCCGAGGGCGAGAGCTCGGGTCGCGTGGAACTCACGAGCCACCGCTCCGAGCCGGTGGTCCGCAAGGTCTTCGGAAAAACGTGCGATGAAGTCGTCTCTGCCGCTGCGCTCATCACCGCGCTCGCCATCGAAGCGACGCTCGACGCCGATACGGACTCTCCCAAGCCCCCTGCGCGCGAGGACAACGAGAAAATGGCGTCGGCGGATGCCGCGCCGGTGACGGAGAAACCCGGCGATTCGGTTCGATGGGGGGCCGGCATCACCGGGGGGTGGGATTCGTGGAGCGCTCCGAGCGGCGCGTACACGATGGGCGCTTTCGGGGAGATGACGGGGGCTGCACCCCTGCGTATCGTCCGCCTCGGCTTGCGCGGGGCAACGGGGTCGACGTCCATCGGTGACCGGAGTGCCGCATTCACGCTGCTCGCGGGTAAGGTCTCGCTATGCCCGGTGTCGCTCGCGCTCGGGTCGCGCCTCGAGCTCGCGCCGTGCGTCGGGATCGACGTCGGACAACTGGGCGGCAAGGGCGAGCAGAGCGCGTCTCTCGCCGAGCCTCAATCCGCCGCCATTTTCTGGTCCGCAGCTGAAGCGGGGTTTCTCTTTCGATGGCAAGCCGCCGGGTTTCTTGCACTCGAAGCACAAGCGGCGCTCGGATTTCCGCTGGTACGGCACAGCTTCATTTTTGAAGGTCCGATGCAACTGATTTACGACGTGCCCGCCATCGGAGCGGGAGCCGGCGTGGGCGCGGCCGTGCGCTTTCATTGATCGAGACAGCCCCCATCGGGGATAACCAGAATGGTGGGAGTTGCCCGATCCATTGCCTTCGACGATTCGGCGGTGGCCTCGGCTCCGGAGCGTGTGGCACGGCTATCGGCGCTCGCCGCGGCGCATTTCGCATATGTCTGGCGTCTGCTTCGCAGGCTCGGGCTGAGCGATGCCGACGCCGACGACGTTGCACAGCAAGCTTTTCTGGTCGCATCGCGACGGCTCGACGACATCCTGCCGGGAAGCGAGCGGGCCTTTCTCTACAAAGCGGCCGTTCACAGCGCCTACAAACATCGCCGCGCCCAGCAACGCCGTGGCGAAGAAGAGCTCGATGACCTCGCGCTGAACGCCGCTGCGGAACCGGGCCTCGAGGAGTTGATCGACCGGCGCCGAGCGCGCGAGATCCTCGACGCCATCGTCGGCACCATGTCGCTCGAGCTCCGCGTCGTTTTCGTGCTCTACGAGATCGACGGCCTCCAGACTACCGAGATTGCCGAGGTCGTCGGCATTCCTCTCGGCACCGTCGCATCGCGCCTGCGGCGCGCGCGCGCGGACTTCGAATCGCGTGTGGCGCGCTTCGAGGTCCGACGCAAATCCCCCGGAGCTAAGCCATGAGCGATCCCGTCCGATTGATGAACCGATCGGGGCTCGCCTCGGCTTTGCTGCGCGCCGGGTCAGAAGAGCGCCCGTCGAGTGCGCGCCTGCGTCGCGCCGTGTCGACCTTGGGGGCGGGCGCTGCCGTGGCCTCGCTTACCGGTGAAGCAGCAGGCACCGGCGCAGGCGCGCTGGCGCCGGGTGTCGCCGGGTCGGCTCTGGCCAAGGCGGGGGCGGGGTCCGTTTCGATCGTACTCGCCGCCAAATGGGTGGGCATTGGGAGCCTCGGCGCGCTCGTCACGTTGGGTGCCGCAGAGATCGGCTCGCGTCGCGCCCCGACCCGCGATGCGCTCGAAACGCCCCACCTCGCGGCGCCCACGAGCGAGCCCGCCGCGCGCGCGCCCTTCGGTCATTCTCCGAGCACCATGGAGGGCACCGTTCCGCCCCCCGAGATCATCGAGGTGACCAAGCCGCTCGCCAAGGCCGTCGAAATCGCGGACCCTGTCGATGGCGAGATCGCACCGCGCACGGTTCCGAACGGTCCGGCGCCTGCGCCGCCAGCTCCCGCGTTGCTCCCGGTTCGTACGTCCGTCGCGACCGGTCAAGGCGTGACGCCGCGCACCGCGCTCGAGCCGCCGCGCAGCGATGTCGCCGCGCCGCCGCATGATCCCTCCGTCGCCTGGGCCGGGCAGCCTGCCGAGGAGAGGGCGCTCGGCGAGTCGCTCGCCGTGCCCGAGGAGTTGGCAGCCGACCCGAAAGCGCAGATCCCTGCCGGCCAGACGCTCCTTCGCCTGTCCAAAGAGGTCGCTCTCGTCGATCGCGCTTGGGGGGCGATGAAACGCAGCGAGTTTTCGCGCGCGTTGATCGAGCTGGCGAACTACGAAGAGCAGTATCCCGAGCTCGGTCTTCATCCCGAGGTCCTCTTTGTCCGGATGGAAGCGGAAGACCGCCTCGGGCGCGTTGCGGCTGCCAAGCGGGAAGCGGCACGCCTTCTCGCTTCGTATTCCCAAAGCGCTCAGGCTGGCCGTGCGCGTGCACTTTTGCAGCGCCCTTGAGCGGCGCTCGGGCGCCGGTGGGCCGCGCCCGTGAAGCTGAAAGTGAACGTGATCAAAAGGTCGTGCGCCGGGGATTAGCCACTATGAAATCGATCGCCGATAGCCGAGCGTGGAGCGCGACCCTTTTACTCGTGGCTGCTTGCGGCAGCGGAACCTCGTCCCTGGGCGGCGGTCCGGACGTGGGCGGTGCCGGCGGCGCCGGTGCCGGAGGTTCATGGGGCAGCGGCGGAACATGCGCCCCCTCAGCGTGCGCCGACGGCGCGGGCACCGGCGGCAGCCCGAATCCCGACGACGGCGGCGGCAGCGCAGGGACCGGCGGCAATCCGAATCCCGACGACGGCGGCGGAAGCGCGGGCACCGGCGGCAACCCGAATCCCGACGACAGCGGCGGAACTGGCGGCAGCGGCGGCACGATGGTCGACGCGTCAGGTCCGGGCGGAGGTGGGAACGGTGGCGGCCCGACCCTGGACGCCATGGTTCCCGAGGGCGGCGGGAGTCCGATCGACGGCGCGATTGCCGATAGCGGAGGTCCCATCCCTCCCACCGGCGACGCTTCACCGTGCACGGGAGAAGTCATCGTCCACGATTTCAACATCCAGACCGCAGCCTTGACGGCCATCAACAAACCGCTCCCCATTTTGGCCGAGGACGCGGCCCGCGTGACGAGGCTGATGGTGCTGTTTTCCGAGTCGAGCCCCCTTACGTCCTTCCGCGGCCTCGAATGCTTCTCAGCCTTGGAGGATTTCCAGGCGACAGGGCCCGACCTGCGTTCGCTCGGCTCGCTCGACCTGTCCCCTCTGACCATGCTGCCCGCCCTGCGGGCGTTCACGCTCTCGCCGAATCACGATGTCGACTACGGCGCCCCGTTCGCGAATTTGGATCTGTCACCACTCGGCAAAATACCGAACCTCGCCGATCTCTCGCTCGGTACGAACGCCGTCGCCGACCTCGCTCCCCTCGCTCTTCTTCCCAACCTGGGCGCGCTCATTTTTCATAGCGACAGGGTCGTGGATCTCTCCCCCCTCGCTGGCGCAACGAAGCTTACCCGGGTCATCGTGGGCGGTAAGCTCATCAAGGACATTTCCCCGCTCGCGAGCGCCCTTCGAGCGAGCAATGCGCCGTCGGCCACAGTCATCGGAACGTCGGTCAGCGACTTGTCGCCATTCGCGAATAACCCGAGCCTGAGAACCATCTCCGTCACGGGAAGTCCCGTCGCCGACATGACCCCGCTGCTATCCCTTCCGAACTTGACCAACCTCAACCTGAGGGACTGTTTGGTGACGAAAATCGGGCTCAGCCCATCGATGAAGACGCTCGACCTGTCCGGCAACTCGATTACCGACTGGTCGCCGCTCGCAACGAGCCAGATCCACATTCTGGCGGTTCGTCGCAATGCGATCACCGATCTTGCCCCCTTCGTGCGCATGATGGCCCTCGACAACGGCGGGGCGCTCGACGTCCTCGAAAATCCCGTCGACTGCACGACGCAGATCCCCAACATCTGGGCCCTGCAGCAGCGCGGCGTCGAGGTGAAGCAAGATTGTCAGCCCTAGTCCCCGCTCAGACTCGATCTAGACCGTAGGGTCAATCGATACACGGATGGATGCGCAGCTGGTAGCGTCAACATCGGCGGAGGACCTAGCCCGAGTCGCACGTCAGGACGCCCCACGAGACGGTGAGGCGTCGCAACGCAGATCAAGGGTGGGAGATCGTGCTCTTCGAAGAAGTGCTTTGTGCTTCCGCGCGCGGTTCGGATGGCGCATACGGTCGGTCTTCGATCAATGAGTCGTACGAGCCTGGTCGCGACGCGCCATGAGGAGCGCATCGAGGCACCGCGTGGCGACGTGAAGCCGCTCATCGATCTGGCGTGGATTCAGAACACGCGCCCATGGCCACGGAGCCAAGCCCCAAATCATCACCCATCTCGTCAAATCGACTGGCCCTCGACGCCAATGACTGCTCGGCCACGGTCGTCGGTCCACGCGGATCGGAGCGCCGACGCCGGCGAATCAGGAACGCCGCGGTCGCGACGATGGCGCGCGCCCGAAGAAGGAGGTGTCGTCGTCGATCGTTCTGCAAATTGACCATCAATCAATAAAGGTCTAATACGTTCATTGCGTTTGCGCCGAGCCTATCGCTCGTGTCGTCGTTCGACTGCCTCCACTCGAGGGTTCCAAAGGAGGAAGCATGGTTTTACGATTGCCGGCTGGTTTGTGGGTTGCCGTTATTTCTGCACTGTACGCGGGGTGCAGCCCGCAGGGCGCGTCCACCCGAGGGAATGGGACCGCGGGGGCCGGTGCAGATCCTACGACGACTGGCGGGAGCGGAGGCAGCCCCGGCACCGGTACGACTGGCGGTACGACCACGGGGGGCGGCGGTACCTCGATCGTCATCACGCTTCCCGAAGGTGGTTTGGATGCCAAGCTGCTCGAGGAGGCCGAGGCCTGCAGCACGATCCGGCTCGAGACCGAGGTGAAGGTCATCACGACTACGGTCGAGAAGGTGGTCCAAGTCCCGGTCGATCTTTACTTCATGGTCGACAAGTCCACCTCGATGCTCGAGATCGACCAGGGCAATACTGTGGACCGCTGGACCGCCCTCACCACCGCGATTGGGCAGTTCGTCGATTCTGCGTCCAATCCTGACGCCAGCGTGCCGACGGATGACGGGGGGACTGCGAGCATGGGAGTCGGCATGGCCTTTTTCCCGGTCGCCGGCCTTTTCGGAGTTCTCGGCTCGTGCACGGTGGCCGACTATGCGGCAGCCATCGTTCCGGTCGCCCCGCTTCCCGGCAACGCGGCGCCCGTCAAGACTGCCTTCGCCAGCCAGACGGCGCTGCCGAACACGCCGACCTTGCCCGCCATCCAAGGGGCGATTCAATACGCAACCAGCTACCAAATGGCGAACCCCACCCGCAGGGTCGTTATCGTTCTTGCCACGGACGGAGAGCCGAATCTGTGCAACAGCACGGTTCAGGCGGTCGCGGACGAAGCGGCGAGAGCATTCGGGCAGATGCCTCCCTTGTCCACCTACGTGCTCGGAATCGGTCCGAGCACCGGAAATTTGAACACGATCGCACAGGCCGGCGGCACGAAAACCGCGTTCATGGTCACGAGCTCCGGAGCCGACCAGCTGCTCATGGCGCTCAACGCTATTCGCACGCAAGTGCAGACGACGACCACGACGACGACAGTGGCCGGCACCAAGATTGCGTGTACGCAGCCTCTCGACCCTTCCCAGCGCGAGCTCGATTGGGCGGCGGCGAGAATCAGCCGCGAAGCGAATAAGATCACGACGCCCGTGCCGCCGGTGGCCGATGCCGCCGCCTGCGGTAGGTCGGAAGGCTGGTACTACGACAACCCGAAGGCGCCGACCCAACTCGTCTTTTGCCCCGTCACGTGCGAAGGGCTCTCCCCAGAAACGGGAATCAGCCGAGTCAACGTCGATATCCCTTGCGTACTTCCTCCTCGAAAACCGCCCTCCTGAAGGCTCGCGTTCGCTCGCCGGGCGCTCGTCTGCGCGCTTGCAGCTCGCCCGGTGAATCCGTCATCGCGCTGCTCGCGGCGATCTCCACCGTCGACGCCGATGCGCTCGAGGGAGCGACGTCTGGATCAGGAGCTCGACGCCTCAAGGATTCGGGCCAGGCCGAACCCGAAATCGGTGGCGTCCTCGTCGGCGTATTCGAAGGTGCCGGCAAGGAGGTGATCGATGGCCCCGGCCGGCGTTCAAGTCTTCGTCGCGCTCGAGCCCGTCGACATGCGTTCTAGGTTCGAGCGCAGCACACGCACGACGTCCCCGAGCAGCCCCATGTCGACCCCACGCACTACGCGGATCCGCGCCCCCGCCGACCTCCTCCACGGTCATCTCCGCAAACGCCGGCTCTGGTCGCCGCACGCGGACCCGCATAAACTCCTGCGGGCGAACCGCCGCGGGAACAACGCTCACCGCTGCTCGGTGCCGTCGTGACGCTGGCTCCGACGTCGTCGTCGTCCTCTCGGCCTTCAGCTGAATTCTTTGCCTCTCCAACCGCGCTGTTAATATTTTCGCGTTGACGACGCGCGCTTCAGCGTGGATACGACGCTTGGTACGGGGCATCGACCGTGACCTTGGCGACGCGCGCCAAGGCCAAGGGGCGATCTTTATCAAGGGGTCAAATCATGAAGAAAGCCGTCGCAATCCTTTTGGGTCTCGGGGTGGTCGCCGGAGCCACGCACGCGTTAGCGGGTCGCAAGCTGCCCAACACCGTCGTCATCAACGGCAACAATTTTGCGGGCACACCAGGGGACGCCCGCGCGTCGGCGGATACCCAGCAGTACATTGGCTGCGTCATTGGTGGCAACAGCCAGGGTTTCACGGGTTTTTGTGCCGCCAAAAACTCGGCGGGTGTTACGAAAACCTGCGCTTTCAATTCCACGGGTGGCTTCGGTCAGGCCGTGGCCTCGATAAGTGCCCTTTCGAACATCTCGGTTTGGTACGACGCCGGCGGCAATTGCACGACGATCCAAGTCGACAACAGCTCCTACAATCGCCCCACTACCCCGTGACATGAAAGGCATCGTGGGTGCCGCCTTGGTCACCGCCGTGGCCGCGGTGGGGTACGCTGCGGGAACCTATCGTTCGGCTCCCGCAGCGGTCGTTCGAGAAGCCCAGCCCGCGAGGCTCGCGGCGGAAGCGCCGCTCACACGCGTGGACATCGCCGCGGTGGTGCGAGCCGAGTTGGCGCAAATGCCGCTGCCTGCGCCAGCTCCTATCGCGACGGCCAGCGCGGCACCGCCACCCGCAGCTTCCGAGGATCGACAAGAAGCGCCGAAGCAAGTGTCCAATCCCGAAGCGCGTGCCCGCGCCCAGGCCATCGTCAACGACGCGATTCACTTCGCAACGTGGACCGACCACGATCGCGAGCTACTCCGAGAGCAGTACGCGCAACTGGGGAGCGACGATTGGCTGGAAATGACGCGAGCCTTGTCCGTTGCCATCAATAGCGGCAAGCTCCGCGTCGACACGCAGGGCCTTCCGTTCTGACAAACGAGCGTCGGCTCGTTTCACGTGCGGGTCCCCCCGTTTTCCCAGGATGAAAGACGGCCCGCATGACCTCCCTCCACCATACGTGCCGTTTGCCGTCTTTGCGCACCCGCCCTGCGCGGCCGCCGCTACCAGCGGTTGCAGGTACGCGACGTGAGCACGGGCGACACGACCGTGTTGCAGCGCACCCTGAGACCCGCGAGCATCCAGTCGAGGCTCGCGCGCGTGCGCTCCATCTGGTCTTGGGACCGCCCGTCTCGACCAAAAGAGGCGGCTCGATGTACGGAAGATGGTTACCTCGTAGAGGTACGGCTTTTTGCCTTCGTCGCTGCCGAACCGCAGGCGGTTTGCCGGGCGTGCCGTCGCCGCTCTTCGTATCGGCAGTGTCGAGCAGCGCCTAGCCTTTGATGTCCCGCAGCTGAAGAGTGACGCTCCGCGCTTGTCGAGCGCGTGGTTCATGGTTCCCTCAAGAGGGCTCGATCGTTTTGCATCGCGACGACGAGCCGTTTGCTTTCGGCCGGCCGGAGACGCCTCAACGTCGCTTCGGTTTGCTTGGCTTGGCGCTCGTCGGCGAACAAGATCTTCGCGAGCTGGCGTCGTCGGCCGACGAACACGAACAGCGAGCGGCGCGGCTCGTACCCCATGCGCTCACGCACCATCCCGCTCAGACGCTCGAACCCAAAACGCTTGTCGACCGGCTCGAGCGCGACGAAGACTTGAACGCCGGCCGGGATCATCGATCCCTGCCGGATCCGCTCCGCCACTTTGCCCGTGTCTGCTCTGTCACGCGCCAAGAGCATGCAGCCTCCCGCCATCACGCGGAAGTCCGCCCCCTCGTGCAGCGGTTACACGAACCCGCTTCATGACCTATTCTGCTCCAACTAGGTCATCGGGTCTAGACAGCCAGTCCGCGGTCGCGATGGGCCGCCGTGTCCCTCGGCTTCTCAGAAATCCCGCATCTGCTTGCGGATTTTCCCGAGCGCCTGCTCTTGGAGCTGCCGAATTCGCTCGCGCGACAGGTTGTACTTGTCGCCGATCTCTTTCAGCGTGAGCTCGTCCTCGTCGTCGAGGCCGAAGCGCCAGCGGATGATGCGCGACTCGATGGGGGTGAGCGTTCCGAGCAGCCGTCGTACCTCGTCCGCCCACTTCTGGTTGGCGAGGTTGTCGTACGGGGAGAGGGCGTTTTCCTCCTGGAGGAAGTCGATGAAGCGCCGGCCGTCTTCGTCGCCCACGGGGCGATCGAGCGAGAACGGGGTCTCGGCGTAGAAGTCCTTCACCTTCTCCAGCTTCTCGCGGGGGATGCCGGTCTCTTTCTCGAGCTCGTCGATGGTGGGCTCGCGGCCGACGCGGGCGATGATGGCCTGCGTCGTGCGCGCCACGCGGTTGTACGTGTCGAGCATGTGCACGGGAATGCGCACCGCGCGACCCTTGTCGGCGAGAGCGCGGCTGATGGCGTGACGAATCCACCACGACGCGTACGTCGAGAAGCGGTAGCCGCGCGTGTGGTCGAACCGCTCGACGGCCTTCATGAGGCCGATGTTCCCCTCCTGGATGAGGTCGATGAGCGGCAAGCGACCGCGGTTGTAGCGGCGCGCAATGGAGACCACGAGACGGAGGTTCGCCTTGACGAAGCGGTTCTTCGCGTCGTGCTGGCGAATGTAGGTCGACTCGACCTTTTCGATGTAACGCCGGTAGGCCGGCGTCACCTGAATGACCGAGCGCGTCACGTCCTCGTCGTCTTCGATGTCGCGCTCGCGCACGACGTCGCGAGCGATGCGATTGGCCCGCGCCATCCACAGCCGATCGCTGTCGGGCAGGCGGATGGACCGCGCGAGAGCAGCGGAGAGGTTGGTCCAGCGGCGCTCCTGATCGGGCGACAGCTTGGCGCGCTGCTTTTTCAGCGTCTTGAGCGCGCGGCGCATGTCCGGGATCTGCGGAGCCTGAATCTCGGGGTCGTTGGCGCGGCGGATCTCGTCCTCGATGGAGTCGAGGATGAGATCGGTGATGGAAACGAAGGAAAGGAGCGCGGCCCAATGATCGACCTCGGCCTGCTCGACGGCCTTGGCCGTCTGCAGCTCCTCGTCGGGGCCCATCACCTGGTGCGCAGCCATGTCCCGGAAATACCGAGCCAGCATCGAGTCGCCGCCGCCTTCTTCGATGGCGCGGAGGTCCTGCGGAGAGGGCTCCGGGGCTACGCTCAGTGCGGCCGCGGCCTGGGGCGGGTCGGTCAGCAGCTCCGGCGTGAAATCACCGTCGGCGTCGTTCGGAGGGGGCGTCGACGACTGGCTCCCCGCCAGCCGTACGGGCGGGTGCTCCGCCATATCGTCGTCGAGAGGCGTTAGCTTTGCGGCGGTGGCGCGGTTTTTCATATCAATCATAGCTGCTCCCTGCACCCTTTGGGTGCGGGCCTCCGGTGGCGCAATAGGACGACCGGGACTGCAATTGGTTCGACGATGGGGGAAGAGGAACGTCCGATTACAACCTTCATACCTATCGAGACATTCCCGCTGGAGATCCCCCCTCCCCAGAAGGGGACCCCCTCTAGCACAAAAACCAATCTGGGTCCGGTGTCCTCGAAAGTCATCTTGTGAGTTCCCGCTCTCGCTCTGTCCGACCGGATAAAAACGTTAAGATCTCAGATTGTTAGGGTGCAAATTTCGATCCAAATAATTCTTGCGTCGATCCTTTGCCGACCAGGATCGCCGAAGCGCAGTTGGGTCGGCCAACTTCCCTCGATCGATCCGTTCGTCTATCAACTCCCTTGGATATCGTTTGCTTCCGATAGTTTCGGCGATGACGGTTGAAAAACCCGCTTTGATTCGTGTCTTCTTCTTCTACGGCGGACTTTGCCGGAAGGTGTTAGTCCATCGGGCCCTTTTCTCCTGGTTCGTCATTGCAGCGACACTGCAAGGCATCGGCCATGCCTTGATGGCAATGGCGGCGGCATCCTTGGGAACGGCATTCGTTGCGAATTCCCTTCCCCGTTCCTTCTTTTTCGGCGCGGCCCCCGATCCGTGGACTCTGGCTTTGGTCGGAGTGCTCGCCACGGTGACGAAAGGGGCGGGCGCGACGGCCGGCGCGACACTTCAGTCGCGGTTGGCGCAAAACGTCGCAGGTTGGGTGCGCCGTGATGTAGCGTCACGCCTACTGGTAACGGGAAGCACGCTCCCGGCCGGCCCGCTGGCTGCCCGCTTGTCCGTGGGCGTGCGGGACGTCGAGCGGGGCGTCGAGGACGGTTTTCTCGGGGGGCTGCGGGCGTGCCTTTCCCTGGCGCCTCTGGGCCTGGCTCTGGCCTTGGTGAGCAGCCAACTGGCCTGGGCAGCGGCGCTGGTCCTCGCCCCTTTTGGGGCCCTCCTGTCGCTCGCACGAGGGACCTGGAAGCGGTCGTATGCCCGTGCCTCGTTGGCCGCAGAAGGGATCCACCAAGAGGTGGACGAGCTCGTCGCGCACATGGATGTGTGGCGCGCCTATGGCGCGGCGGAGCCGGTTTGCCGGACGCTCGATGGGCTGGCCGCGCAGGCGGCTCGAGCTGCCGGCCACGCGGAGGGCTCGAGGGCTGCCCTTTCCAGCGCCAACGAGGTGCTGGCGGCCGTCACGCTCGTTGCCTGCGTGGGCCTCGCTCGGTGGCTTTCGCTGCCGCTCGGCGATGGGACGCTGATCGCTTTCGCGGTGCCGTTCTTTCTGGCCTACCGTCCGCTACGCGATCTCGGCGATGCGCGCACGGCGCTCGAACGAGGGGCCGCGGCGCTGGCATCGCTCGAACGAACGGCGCGCGCGATGCCTTCGCCGCCCGTCGCGACGCTGACGTCGACTGCGCCGACGATACGAAGCTGGGACCGCGCGGTGCTCGAGGTGCGTGGGCTCGGTGTCGTACGCGGTGACGGTGAAGCGCCGCGCACGTCGTTCGTCGTGCGTCCCGGGGAGATCGTAGCCATCGTCGGGCCGACCGGCTCGGGCAAGACCACGTTGCTCCGCGCGCTCTTGGGCCTCGAGCCGGACGCGATGGGATCCATTCGCTACGGAGATGTGGAGCTATCGCGCGCGGGGGTGGGACCCTCGGCGCGACCGTTCGCCTGGGCGCCGCAGGATGCGCCGCTGCTCGCCGGTACATTGGAAGAGAACGTGCTCTTCGATTCGGAGGACGCGCGCGCCGCGATGGTCGTCCTTCGCTCGATGGGCGCGGAGAGGCTCGCGCGCGATTGCGCCGGGGTCGAGCTCGGCGCCTCGGGACGTCCGGTATCGGGCGGCGAACGCAAATGGATCGCGCTGGCGCGGGCCATCGCGTCCGGCCTACCCGTGCTGTTGCTCGACGAGCCGACGGCGGGGCTCGACACGACGGCGCAAGAGAGGATGTTGGCGGAGCTCCGGCGTCTTCGCGCGACCCGCGCCATCGTTCTCGTCACGCACCAGCAGGCTGCGATTCGCTCCGCCGATCACGTGGTCGTGGTCGGATCGGGCGGCGATCAGAACTGGGCCAAAAACCGCGGATCGTTCTCGAAGAACAGACGAACGTCGGGGACGTCGTAGCGAAGCATCGCCACGCGCTCGATGCCCATGCCGAAGGCAAACCCCGTGTAGCGCTCGGGGTCGATGCCGGTGTGCTCGAAGACGACGGGGTGGATCATGCCCGACCCGAGGATCTCGATCCATCCGGTGAACTTGCAGATGCGACAGCCGGGACGCGATCCGTCGGCTTTTTTGCAGAAGACGCAGCCGATGTCGACCTCGGCGCCCGGTTCGACGAAGGGGAAGTAGCTCGGGCGAAAGCGGACCGGCGTCTTCGGTCCGTAGATGCGCTCGGCGAACGAGTTGAGGACGCCTTTCAGCTGCGCGAAGGTCACCCCCTCGTCGACGAGAAAGCCTTCCACCTGGTGGAACATCGGCGAATGGGTGACGTCCTCGTCCTTGCGGTACACGGCCCCGGCGCTGACCACGGCGAGGGGGGGCTTGTTGGCGAGCATTTCGCGCACCTGGACGTTGCTGGTGTGCGTGCGCAAAAGAAGGCCAGGCCGGATCCAGAAGGTGTCCTGCATGTCGGTCGCCGGGTGATCGGGAGGGAAACCGAGCTTGGTGAAGTTGTAGTCCTCCAGCTCGACCTCGGGACCGTGGGCGACGACGAAGCCGAGGTCGCGAAACGCCGCCAGGACGTCGTCCTTCACTTGCGTCAGCGGGTGCAGGTGGCCGCGCGGCGCCGGCACGCGCCCCGGCAGCGTGATGTCGTAGGGCGTGGCGTTGAGATCGGCTTCGCGCGTCGCGCGGTCGATGGTCGCCAGCCGTTCGACGAAGGCCGTCTCGACCTCCGCCTTCAGCTGATTGACCTTTTCTCCGACGACCTTGCGCTGTTCGGCAGGGAGCGCGCCCATACGGCGCAAGAGCTGGGTGAGCTCCCCTTTTTTGCCGAGAACGCGGGCGTGAGCATCGCGCAGCGATTGCTCGGTCGTCGCGGCGGCGAACGCTTGACGGAAGTTGTCGCCGAGCTTTTTCAGCCCCTCTTCGATTTCCGCTGCGGGGTCGTCCTTCACCGGGCGCTAGGTGCGAGCGCCTTGCGCGAGCTTGGCGAGCGCGGTGAAGGCCGGCGGATCGATCACGGCGATGTCGGCGAGGATCTTGCGGTCGATGGTGATGTTCGTCCGCTTGAGCTGGCCGATGAGGCGCGAGTACGTCGTGCCGTTGGCGCGCGCCGCGGCATTGATGCGCGCGACCCACAGCCGGCGAAAGTCGCGCTTGCGGCGCTTTCGGCCGATGTACGCGTATTGCCAGGCCTTGTGAACGACCTCGATGGCGACGGCGAAAAGGCGTGACCGGCCGCCCCAGAAACCTTCGGCACGGTCGAGAATGCGGTTGCGGCGGCGGCGCGCCTTGAATCCACGTTTGGCTCGGGGCATCGCGTCCTACCTCATCCGTACGGGAGCATGAGCTTGATGCGCTTTTCGAACGACTTGCTCACCATGTCGTTCTGGCGCAGACGCCGAAGCCGCTTGCGCGACTTCTCTTGCATCCCGTGATTGCCGCCGCCCTTGGAGCGGCGGACACGGCCCGATCCCGAAATGCGGAATCGCTTGGAGGCCGCTCGGTTGGTCTTCATCTTGGGCACGGTAGGCTCCTTTTGCCGCGCTCTCGGGGGCTGCCTGATCGGCCCAACGCGTGGTTGGGCGCGCCGGCGGAAGGCATTGAAAGAGGCCTCGGAGAAGCGGGGGGCGAATCTTTGAAGCGAATTTCACTTTCTGTCAAGCCGCTTACGTACCCTTCAGAGAATCCAGCAAGGCGAGCGCTTCGCGGTCGTGCTCATCCGAGCGGCTTTCACAGCGGTTCGCCGCATCTTACGTGGTCGCCTCGCTGAATGGGCCGATGGCGATTCGGGTAGGGCGAAGAACTGACAGCGTCGTGCTACGGGCAGGTCTTCACCTGGAAGCGCCGGGTCTTGAGCAGGGCCTGGTTCGGACCCCGCTCGACCCAGGCGACCATCATCAAGCCGCCCGACGTCATCGCCACCGAGGACGGGCCCAAACTGGCGGGGGGCAGGTTGGTGAGGGTGACGAAGAAGCTCGCGGGGTTCATCGGCATGCCGGCGAGACTCGGCCCTCCGTCCTGTATCGTCGTGGCAAGGCGGGTGATTCCCCCGAGAATGGCTGTGTTCATGACGGTCGGGCGGGCGGCGTCGGGGGCCGTGATTTGGAAGACGGCGGCGATGTCGCGGTCCATGCCTCCCGTGACCCGCGCGGAAGCAGCAGCGGGGCTGATCGCGGGCAGCGCGCTACCGCTGCCCGCCGGTGCGCCGGCGGCGACACATTGCGCCGCCTCGCAGCTCGACACCGCGTAAAGGAGCGAAGGGGTGCCGGCCCGCTCGAAGGACCACATGATGAAGTTGAGAGGCAACCCAGCTTCGCCGGTCGCCGTCGTCGCCACGCCCCGCCGCCGGCCGCCGGGGACATCGCCGATGAGCGCCGTGAGCACGTTGCTGCCGCGTGTCCAGAGCTCGGTCTGCCCTTGATCGTCGGTGCTGCCGAGTTCCGTCGTTTCGAGGGCGGCGTGAACGCCATTGTTGGCGGCGAGGGGCGCGAAACCGATCACCCGCTTGGTGCTGAAAGCTTCGCTGGTGCTGCTGGCATCGGAGTAATAGAGCTTGCCTTGCTGTACCCACATGCCGGGTGGCTCGCCGAGCGCGGCCGGCAAAAGGCGCGGCGCCGGGCCTCGCGGGCTCGCGTCGAAACCGGTGATGCCGAGGTCGAACCTGGTGGGTTGCATGACGGACACGCGCAAATTCAGATCGACATCCATCTGGTACATCCCCGTCGCTGCGGCGCCGACCGGCTTGGCGGCGCCGAGAAGCCGGATGCGACGCGGAACGCCGCGGATGGCGAGCCCGGGGCTCGACGACAGCGATTCGAACCTGTTCGAGCTGATGGCATTGAGGTCGGCCGAGACGGGGCTTATCTCGGGGCGCTCGTCGTACTTGCGGATGACGACGCTGCTCGTGGTCGCGTTGCGCTTCCAGAAACCGAGAACGAGGTCGGTGCCATCGGCGACAAGGCTCGGGTAGCCAATGTCGTCGGCTTGGTCGGCGATCTCGGCGTCACCTGCCACCGAAGCCACGGCCAGGCCCGCGTAAGAGCGCGGCGGCAGGCACGTCTTGTCCGTGCCGCACTGGTAACGGGTGCACCCGTCGACGGTGTCGACGGGTTGGCAATCGAGGTCACCGTTGCAGCTCGTGCCCGCATCGTGACCAGCATCGGCATCCCCCGCGCCGCCGCCCGCCCCGCTCGAACCGGCAGCGCCGCTCGCACCGCCGGTGCCGCTCGCACCGGCAGTGCCGCTCGCACCGGCAGTGCCGCTCGCGCCGCCGGCCGCTCCGTTTTTCTGCAGGGCTTCGGTGTCGAGAAGAAGACTACATGCAGAGGCCCCTACGAAGGACAAGGCCAAAGCAAGGCGGACCGATCGCATTCGTAGCTCCTTCGCTGAGGGCAACTCCACTCGCATCATCCTTCGCATGGAGGGGCGGCTCGGCGGCACTGGGCCGTCAGAACCGCCAGGTCGCTTCGAGTCGGCCGCCGTGCGGGCCGACCCCACCCGCGATCGACGGTTTGGAACTGCTGGCGGTCTCGTGCGAGCCGCCGGCGGTAAGAAGTAGAATCGCGCCGACGCCAACGCCCACCACGGCCACGCCGGTCAAGACGTCGCTCACCAACGCCATCGATTGGATCGAGCTCACCGTGTCGTCGGGGCAATTCGGTTTGCATTTCTTGTCGGCATCGTCGTACTTGCTCTTGGCGACGAGACCGGTCACGACGGCGCCGATCGCCGCCGCGCCGCCGACTCCGAATGCGATGAAAGCCGGTGCGCGATTGGGACCGCTGGCGAGTGGCGGGGCGGGCGGCGGCGGTGGTGGCGCGGCCGTTGCCGCGGGCGCCAGCGGCGCGCTCGGCGCTGCAGGGAGCGTCGCGCTGGGGGCCGGGGAGGGGGGCGGCATCGCCTCGATGCGCTTCTTGAGATTCGCGATGCGCGTCTCGTGGGTCGTGCGCTCCGGGCTCTTCGGATCCTCTTCCAAGTACTTGGTGAGCGCGTCGACCGCTTCCTGCAGCTTGCCCATGCGCTCGTAGACGTTGGCGATGTTGAGGAGCAACGGCGACCGTTTGGAGAGCGCGTACGCAGCTTGGAATTCTCGCAGCGCGTTCTCGTAGTCGCTCTGCTGGAGGTAGGCCGCTCCCGATTCGAAATGGCGGCGTGCATTCTCGTCGTCGGTTTGGGCGCTGAGCGGCAGCGTGCCGGCCATGAGCGCCGTGCAAAGTCCGATCGCGAGCAAGGGTCGCCCATGCCGCCGTCCCCGACGAGATCGACCGACGCCCAACACCGCCTTCGTGTTCGCCATGGCTTGCCTTTCGACCGGAGGTAGCTCGCTTTCCAGCATACCTGGGTGGCAAGATTAGGTCAGCCTCGCCGTTTCACCGCATTTCCTGGGAAACCTGGAGGAAACTCGCCGCCAGCGTAGGGAAATAGGCGCGAGCCGCCGCTGCGCGCTCCGAGGCACGCGTCGCGCGACGCCGAACTTCCGAGCGTTCCGGGGTGCGTCGATGCGGGATGGGTTCCACCGAAAGCGCCTTCTGTGCTACTGCGAGCCCGCCGTCATGCCGCGCCGAACCGACCTCGAGAAAATCGCGATCATCGGTTCGGGGCCGATCGTGATCGGGCAGGCCTGCGAGTTCGACTACTCGGGCACCCAGGGGGCCAAGACCCTCGCCGCGGTCGGCTACCAAGTGGTTCTCGTCAATTCCAACCCGGCCACGATCATGACCGATCCGGATCTCGCGCTTCGGACCTACGTCGAACCGCTCGAGCCAGAGACGGTGGCGCGCATCCTCGCGCGCGAACGCCCCGACGCTCTCTTGCCCACACTGGGCGGGCAGACCGCCTTGAACCTCGCGCTCGCGCTGGACGCCGATGGGACGTTGCAGAGGCTCGGTATCGAGCTCATCGGCGCTTCTCCCGCCGCCATCCGCAAAGCAGAAGACCGCCTGCTTTTCCGGGAGGCGATGACGAAGATCGGCTTGGCGTCGCCCCGTTCGGGGTACGCGCATTCGATCGAAGAAGCGCGCCGCATCGTGGCCGAGCTCGGGTACCCGGCCATCCTGCGGCCGAGTTTCACTTTGGGGGGGAGCGGCGGCGACATCGTGTTCACCGCGGCCGAGCTCGAACCCAAGGTGGGATGGGCGCTGGAGCAGAGTCCGAGCCGGGAGGTGCTGGTCGAGGAGAGTGTGCTCGGCTGGAAGGAGTACGAGCTCGAAGTCATCCGCGACAAGAAGGACAACTTCATCGTCGTCTGCTCCATCGAGAACGTCGACCCGATGGGGGTGCACACCGGGGACTCGATCACGGTGGCTCCTTCGATGACGCTGACCGATCGCGAATACCAGCGTCTGCGTGACGCGGCCCGTGCCGTGATGACCGAAATCGGCGTGGAGACCGGTGGCTCGAACGTGCAGTTCGCGGTCAACCCCAAGGATGGCCGCTTCGTCGTCATCGAGATGAATCCGCGCGTCTCGCGATCGAGCGCCCTCGCGTCGAAGGCGACCGGCTATCCCATCGCCAAAGTTGCCGCCAAGCTCGCCGTCGGATTCACGCTCGACGAGCTCACCAACGACATCACCCACACCAGCGCCGCCTTCGAGCCGACCATCGACTACGTCGTCGTGAAGTGGCCGCGCTTCGCCTTCGAAAAATTCCCTGGTGCGGACGGCCGGCTCGGCACGCAAATGAAGAGTGTCGGCGAGGTGATGGCCATCGGCCGAACGTTCCCCGAAGCGCTGCAAAAAGCGGCGCGATCGCTGGAGACGGGGCGCGACGGCCTGGTGAGCCTCTACGACAAGGTCGACTACGTGGCGCTGGCCGAAACGCCGCAGCACGCGCGCGACCTCGCCATGGACGCTCCTCCCGCGCCGGCGGCCGCTGCCGCGGCGAAGACGCGAACGCCGGCCGAGCTGCGTGAAGCGCTGGCCAAGCTGGTGGCCACGCCGACGAGCGATCGGCTCTTTTACGTCGCTGACGCCATGCGCGGGCCGGTGCACATGACCGACGACGAGCTCAACCGGCTCACCGCCATCGATCCTTGGTTCTTGGCCCAAATCCGCAGGATCGTCGACGCTGAGAGCAAGCTCGGGCTCTCTGCGGGAGCTCTGCGCGACGCCAAGCGCCTCGGCTTCACCGACACGCGCATTGCGGCGCACACCGGCACCAAGGCCGAGGACGTCCGTCGCGCGCGCGATCAGCACGGCGTTCGCCCCGTCTACCAGCGCGTCGATAGCTGTGCCGCCGAATTCGTCGCCCACACGCCCTATCTCTACGCGACGTACGAGACCGAGAGCGAGAGCGATCCCTCCGACCGACGCAAGGTGCTCATCCTGGGCGGGGGGCCGAACCGCATCGGCCAGGGGATCGAATTCGACTACTGCTGCGTCCATGCCGTTCTCGCGTTGCGCGAGCTCGGCCTGGAGACGATCATGGTCAATTGCAATCCGGAGACCGTGTCGACCGACTACGACACTGCCGATCGGCTCTATTTCGAGCCCCTCACCTTCGAGGACGTTCTCGCCATCTGCGAAGAGGAAGCCAAGCGCGGCAAGCTCGAAGGCGTGATCGTGCAGTTCGGTGGGCAAACACCACTCAAGCTCGCGGTGCCCCTTTGCAACGCCGGCATCCGGCTACTCGGGACGAGCGCCGATGCCATCGACCGCGCCGAAGATCGGGAGCGGTTCGACGCGCTCTTGTCGAAGCTCGCCTTGCGCCGGCCGCGCGGCGGCATCGCCCGCGGCATTTCCGAAGCGTTTCGCGTGGCGCAGGAGATCGGCTACCCGGTGCTGGTACGCCCGTCGTACGTGCTCGGCGGCCGCGCCATGATGATCTGCTATTCGGACGACGATCTCGCGGCCTACGTGGCGCTGGCCGTGGAAGCGGCGCGCGAGGCCGGCACGCAGACCATCCTCGTCGACGAGTTCTTGCAAGGCGCCATCGAGGTCGACGTCGACTGTCTGAGCGACGGAACCCGCGTCGTCATCGGCGGCGTGATGCAGCACATCGAGGAGGCGGGCATCCACTCCGGCGACTCGACCAGCGTACTCCCGCCTTATTCGCTCTCCTCTTCGATCGTCGCGTCCATCGAGGAGCAGACGCGTCAGATCGCGCTCGAGCTCGGCGTGGTGGGGCTCATGAACGTGCAGTTCGCGGTGCAAGACGATCGCGTGTACGTCCTCGAGGTGAACCCGCGCGCATCGCGGACCGTGCCCTTCGTCTCCAAGGCGACGGGGCGGCCGCTCGCGAAGATCGCCGCCAAGGTGATGGCCGGCAAGACCTTGGATGAGCTCGGCATCGACGACGCGAAAGTGCCGGCCCACGTTTCGGTCAAGGAATCGGTGTTTCCCTTCTCCAAGTTTCCCGGCGTGGATACCATCCTCGGCCCCGAGATGCGATCGACGGGGGAGGTGATGGGCATCGCGGGGACGTTCGCGCGCGCTTTCGGCAAATCGCTTTTGGCGTCCGGCCACCGCCTGCCGCGTTCCGGGCGCGCCTTCATCTCCGTCAAAGACGACGACAAACCCGCCGCTTGCGTCGTCGCCCGAAGACTGGTCGCCCTCGGCTTTACCATCGCCGCGACCAGCGGAACGGCCAAGGCGCTGGAAAGAGCGCAGATCCAAGCGGAAGTGCTGAACAAGGTGGGGGAGGGGTCCCCTCACGTGGTGGACGCGATGCGCAGCCGGAGCGTCGTGCTTGTCGTCAATACGACGCAAGGCGCCAAGGAGGTGCGCGACAGCTACTCGCTTCGGCGGCAAACGCTCCTTGCCAACATTCCGTACTTTACGACCATTTCGGCGGCACTGGCGATGGTGCAAACGCTGGAAGAGGGGAGCGATTCCGAGGTTCGGAGCCTGCAGGAGTGGCACAGCGGAGCGTGACGTCAATAGGGTGGTGGCAATTGGTCTTCGGCGCTGCCCTGCGCTAGGATCAAGCTGTCGTGACGCGAAAATATCCGCTCGACCCGCTCCGGCGAGTCCGCGAAGAGAACGTCGACCGCAAGGTGCGTGCGCTCTCGGAGTCGTTGCGCCACGCCGAAGCCGCTCGTAACGAGGCAGAGCGGTCGGAGCGGCGCAAGCGCGATCTCGAAAGCGCGCTGACCACGACGGCGGCCGAGGAGGAACGGCGATTGTCGCGCGGCGAGCTTACCGCGTCGGATCTCGCGCGCGGCGCATCGTGGGCCTTGGCCGCCGACATCGACCGCGCCGAGCAAGCTCGGGCCGTGGAGCAAGCCCGAGCCCAACAAGCCACCGCCGAAGCCAGAGCCACCGAGCGTCGCCAAGATTTGGCCACCGCCAAGACTTCGGCGGAGCTCGTGGCCAAGCACCAAGAGGAGTGGCAGCGCGCGCGAACGGCAGAGGTCGTAGCGCGGGAGGACGAAGACGCGGAACAGGCGCACCTCAACCGAATTGGCCAGCGAGGTGGGCGGTGAGGTTTCCCATCGGATGTGCCGCCGCTGCCGCCGCCATCGGCTTTCTCACGTCTTTCTCGGGCTGCATGACTCGCGCGCAGCGCGGCGCACCGGCGCTGCCGTCGACACCGAGCACCGCAGTGGTGAGCAGCGCGCGCGTCGCGCCCGAGCCGATCGAAGGTTTCGACCCGGGCACCGTCACCCTCACTCTCGATGCACCAGCGCTCGGCGAAGTGAGAGCGTTCGTCGTGCAGCTCGACTACGTCAGCGCCGCGCGCGTGCTCGAAAATGCGCTCGTCCTCGCGCCGCCCACCGACGTCGTGGACGCGCTACGCTGGCGTTACCAGCTCGGACGCCTGCGAGCGTTGGCGGGCGATCACGCCGGCGCCGCCCGCGCTTTCGACGAAGTGACGCAAGCGGGAGGACCGCTCACGCCGTACAGTCAGCTGGGCGCAGGGCAGGCGCTGATTCGCATCGGCCATGTCGATGAAGGTCTCGCGCGCGCGCGCGCCGTCCCCGAGGACTGCGCCGTCTATCCTCTTTCGCGCTTGCTCGTGGCCGAAGGGCTCGAGCTGAAACGCGACTTCGAAGGAGCCATCGAGATCTGGAGCGAGTACCTCGCCGAGTCACGTCACCCGGCGCGCTGGATCGAGGTTGCGCTGCATATGGCCGACGCGATGCTGCAGGGGGCGCCCGACGCCGGTCGTGCGGAGAAAGCGGCGCTCTTGGTCCGGCGGATCATCGTCGAGGCTCCGACGTCGAATGGCGGCGTGAACCGGGCTCTGGACATGGAACGGCGGGCGCTGGCGCTCGTTCCGGAGTCGTCGCGCACGCGTCCCCTCGTCGCACGGGGAAAGAACGGCGCCATGCTGGCCAGCGATTATGCCAGGGCATTGTCTTTTCCCGACCAGCTGGCACGCGCCAACGCTTTCGTCGAGACGCAGAACTACGCCGACGCGGAGAAGGCCCTCGACGCGCTCGGAGCCGTGCTCGGCCCGAAGGGGGCGGCCTCGGAGGTCGGCTGCCGCATGAACGTCGCTCTCGGCGCCGTCCTCGCCAAGGAGAAGGACCGCGCCCGAGCCGCCGATACCTACGGTACGGCCATCGCGCGCTGCGAGCCGTACCCCGAGGTCCTGGTGGAGGCGCTCTACTTCGGGGGCAAGGCCAGCGCGACCGCCAACCGCTGTGACGAAGCGCTGGAGCGCTTTGCCCGCGTGGAGCACGAGTTTCACGAGCACCGTTATGCCGACGATGCGCGGCTGCGCGGCGCCGAGTGCGCGCTCGAGCTCGGGGATGACAACCGTTACGCGGCCATGCTGGCTTCGATGCCCATCGACTACCCCGAGGGGGACATGGTCACCGAAGCCCTCTTCCGGCTGGCGCTGCGCAAGATGGTGCGGCGCGACTGGAGCCCGGCGCTCGTCTTGCTCGAGAGCGCGCGAAACTTCAAGATCAAGGAGGGACCATCCAGCTCGGCGGGGCGGATTCCGTACTACCTGGCCCGGGTCTTGGCGGGCGGCGGCGATAGCGCGGCGAGCAAGCAGGCCTACGCACAGGTCATTCGCGACTATCCGCTTTCCTATTACATGCTCCATGCCTACGCGCGCTTTTCCGAGATCGATGAGCGGGCGGCGAGGGCCGTGCTCGACGAAGTGCTCGCGCGTGAGCCGGCCGGAAGGTTCGTCATCGATGACGACGAGCTCTTCCACACCGCCGGTTTTGCCCGCGCGACCGAGCTTCTGCGCCAGGGCGAAAACGACTTTGCCCGCCGCGAGCTTTCCAAGTTGGGACTGCTGAAGGAGGGCGCCAACGGCCGCGCGCTGTGGGCGGCGACCGCCCTCTATGCGCGCGCTGGGCTGCCGCAATTGTCGCACGCGCTTCCCCGCTTCCGCGTTTTCGATTGGCTCGCGCACTATCCGGCCGGGCGCTGGCGCGAGGCGTGGGAAATGGCGTTCCCGCGCGCGTTCTCCGAGGTGGTCGAGCGCGAAGCCACGAGAAACGGTATCCCTTCGTCGCTCGCCTACGCCGTCATGCGCGAGGAGTCGGCTTTCGATCCGGAAGCGGTGAGCCCGTCGCGTGCGTTCGGCCTCATGCAGCTCATCGTGCCCACCGCTCGCAAGGTGGCCAAGGATGTCGGCATCGCCTTCGATGACACGCTTCTTTCTCGCCCGGAGACCAACGTTGCCCTCGGGTGCCGCTTCTTGGCCGATCTGCGCGCCAAATTCCCGGTGAATCCGTCGCTCGCCATTTCCGCCTACAACGCGGGTCCCGGTGCTCCGGTCCGCTGGATCGCCAGCCGCGAATCGGACGATTTCGATCTGTGGGTCGAGCAGATCCCCTACGAGGAGACCAAGAAGTACACGAAGCGCGTACTGGCGAGCTACGCCGCCTACGCCTTCCTCTACGAACGCGATCGTCTCGACACCGCGCTCAAGCTGCCCCGCATCGTCGCGCGGTAAGGAGATCCGTAACAGGGGCGCCCCATCCCGGGGTACCGCGAATTGTTCGACCCACGGCGGCGGATGTGGCGGTAAAATGGAGGTTCCTTCATGGCGACCGGCATCCCCGCGACGAGCTCGGAATCGATGTTAGGCGCGGTGCTTTCGTCGCGTTATCGTCTGGTGCGCTTGCTCGGGGAGGGCGGGCTCGGGGCGGTGTTCGAAGCGCAGGATCTCGCCTCTGCGGGTCGCTGCGCCGTGAAGGTGCTGCGTCCCGAGTATGCCGCCGAGCGGCGTGTGCGCAGCCAGTTTTACGCTGAAGCCCAGACGGCGACGCGCCTCGTCCACCCCAACATCGCGCGCTGCTACGGTCATGCTCCCCCCGAGGAGCCCTCTTCTTACGTCGTCGGAGAGCTCGTGGACGGCGCGTCGGTCGCTTCTTACCTGCGGCCGGGATTGGCCTACGAAGCGCAGATCGCCGTCCCCATCGTGCGCGGGTTGCTCAGCGCCGTGGCCGAGGCGCATCGTCACGGCATCGTGCACGGCGACATCAAGCCAGCCAATGTCTTTCTCATCCCGCGACCGGACGGTCCGCCGGTGGTCAAACTGCTCGACTTCGGCATCGCCCGCGTGATGGAGGCGGCCGGGGGGATGATGACGCGAACACGCAGCGGCGCGTTTCTCGGTTCTCCGTCGTACATGAGCCCCGAGCAGGTCCGCCATGCGGGGGAGATCGGACCGCGCAGCGATCTGTGGTCGGTGGGCGTCCTCCTCTATCAGCTTCTCACGGGGCGCGAGCCGTTCGTCGCGCCGACCGAAGCAGCGACGCTCACCCTCGTGCTGTCGGGTGACCCGCTCGCCGTCGACCAGGGCAAACCCGAGCTTTCCGGCTGGCGCGGTTTTTTCGCGCGCGCGCTGGCGCGCGAACCTGGGCAACGCTTTGCTTCTGCAGCCGAGATGGAAGCGGCGATCATGGACGCTGCGGCCGCGGCCGGAAGAGGCGCCCTGGGCGTCTCGGTGACGGACATGTCCCCCCAGCTCGCCCACGCGGTCGCGCGCAGCGGCGCGCACGCGCAGATCGAGGTGGTGCGGACCCCGATGCACCCACCCGCTTTCGATGGGTCGCGGTCGAAAGACAGCACCCTGCGTGCGGGGCAGATCCCGATGTTGGCTCCGCACGGGACGCACGTCCCGATGTGGATCTTGGTCGTGGTGGCGTTGATCTGCCTTCTCGGCGGCTTTTTGGCCGGCTTCGTCGTCGCCAGTCCTTGACCGGTTGCTGAAAGAGGCCGCCGAAGGGTTGTTGCTGCTGTTTCTCCCCCAGCCCCCCTCACGCGTGAGGGGGGAGCCGGCGGCGGGAGCCGGCGGCGGGGGGAGAACTAGCGACCGGAACGCATCCGCTGGCGAGACCGGGCCTTTTTCAGCAACCCGCTAAGCTCGCGGTCGTGCGCTCCGCGACCTTTACGACGGCGCTTTCAACGTGGCCACGCGTCTGACGCCGGGCGAAGGATCTTCCACGGTGAGGCGCGCGCCTGGTTCGACAGAAGCCGTGACCCAGCAGTTTCCGCCGATCACCGCGCCACGTCCGATCACCGTCTCGCCGCCGAGGATGGTGGCGTTGGCGTAGATGATGACCTCGTCTTCGATGGTCGGGTGTCGCTTCTTGGATTCCGCGGCGTGCGCTTTGCCCTTCGGCACGGAGAGGGCACCCAAGGTGACACCCTGGTAGATGCGCACGTGCTCGCCGATCGATGTCGTTTCGCCGATGACGATGCCCGTGCCGTGGTCGATGAAGAACCATTTGCCGATGGCGGCGCCGGGGTGGATGTCGATGCCCGTCTTCTCGTGGGCATGCTCGGTGATCATGCGCGGGATGATGCTCGCGCCATCGAGCAAGAGGCGATTGGCCATCCGGTAGCAAGTGATGGCGTAGAGCCCCGGGTAACAGAAGATGACTTCGTCGGTACCCGTGGCGGCCGGGTCCCCCTCGTAAGCGGCCTCCACGTCGGTCGCGAGCGCGGCCCGGAGCTCGGGCAGCCCCTCCATGAAGCGCGTGCAGATGTCGCGCGCCTTCTCGGCACAGCGCACGCAGTCGACGGTCCGTTCCTCGAGCCCCGCGCAGCGGTGGTGCAGCCCGCGGTAGAGCTGGGCACACAGCCTCCCCTGCAGGTTCTCCAACCGCTCTCGCACGTAGGCCTCGACGGTCTCCCGGTTCTCACCGGCCAAGGGCGCGCCCACGAAGCCGGGGAGCAGCAGAGCGCGAACGGTTTCCATGCACCATTCCACTTCGGCGCGCTGAGGAAGCTCATAGCCGCCGATGTGATGCATGGCGCGCGGCCCCGCCTGGTAGCTCTGCGCGATGCTGGCCGAAAGTCGGTCGAGGGTGCTGGGCGTCGGGTTGGTCTTGCTGCTCATCGAAGGTCCATGTCGCTTCGGCGTTGGCTGCTCGCGCGGCAGCATCTACACGGCTCGTCGTAACGCCGCGAAGGGGTGCGGTCAAAGACGATGCCGCCGCCGGCCGGATGCCGGCGATTGGATCGATCGCCGACGACGCATTGGTACCGTCGCGCCGAGACGGGTACGGAGGCGACTATTCTACGGCGGCGCTAGGCTGTTGCGCCGCCGCGGGAGCCGTCTTGGGGTACGGCGCGGCTCACGGGACCGTTGGCCGTGGTGACCGTGGTGGTGAGCTCCATCAGCAGATCGCGGCACTCCGGTTTGCCCTTCAGGTGGGCGACCAGCAGGTTGGTCACTTCGGTGAATGCTTTCTCGTAGGTGAGACCGTCGCGCGTGCGCGCCGAGACCTTCTCCCGTCCGGAAGCGAGGTCCTCTTCGAGCGCCTCGGCATACCTCGACAGCTGGGCGCGCAGCTCTTCGATCTGCCGCCTGAGATCGCGCGCCGTCGTTTCACGCGCAACCTGTTTCGCTTCGCGGTTCTGCAGCCACTCGCGCTTGGCGACGATCATGGCGTCGGCGGCTCCTGCGCGCTCGAACACCGCGCGTGACATCTGCCCGCTGCGCTCGGCGGAATCGGCTTGGCTCTTCGCCGTCTGAGCCGCTTTTTCCGCGGCGACCAACTCGGCCCGCACTTTTTCTGCTTCTTCCTGGAAAGCGGCGCCTTCGCGCAGCACGCGCGACTCTTCGTGGGCGAGTTCCTCCACTTTACGACCAATCTCGGCGCGGAGGGCGCGACCTCGGCGTTCGAGGGCTTCGAGCTTACGGGTGTGGGTCGCGACTTCGCCTTCCAGCTTGTTCGCCTTGGCCGCCAGATCCCAGGCTTTTTGCACGGCGTTGACGACGTCGGGGGGCGCATTGCCGGAGGGGTACGCGCGCGAGACCATGCGCGAGAAGAGCGCGGCGCGGCTCGCCCACTCGATGACGCCCGGCGACTGCGGTGGAGGAGGCGGAGCCGGAGCCATGGGAGCATCCGGCTGGCCACCGACATCCCATTGTTGTGACGGCAGCGACCGCTGCAGCGCCTTCATCTCTTCTTGGACGTGGTGGGCGTCCTGGTAGCGCTTGCGAATGTCCTTTTCCAGGAGCCGCAAGGTAATGGCTTCCGCGGCGGGATTGACGTCGTTGCGGATGGAGCGCGGCTTCGGCGGCTGTGAGGTGCGCTGCATCTCCAGCAGTGTCTCGCGGTCGCTCGATCGGAAAGGGAGCTGCCCGGTGAGCATCTCGAAAAAGAGGACGCCCATGGCGTAGAGATCGGATTGCGGGCCCGCGTCTTCTCCGCGCGCTTGTTCGGGCGACATGTACTCGGGCGTGCCGAACACTGCGCCTTTGGGAGCGAGGCGCGGGTCGCGCGCCAGGCCGGCCAAGCCGAAGTCGAGGATCTTGACGAAGTCCTTGCGGCCGCCGCGCACGGTAAGAAGGATGTTGTCGCTCTTGAGATCGCGGTGGACGACGCCGAGGTCGTGGGCGCGCGCGAGCGCGGCGCACATTTGCTCGAGGATGTCGACGCCGCGGGAGAGCGACATCGGGCCGCGCGCCAGCTCGCTCGCCAAGGCGGTGCCGACCAAATATTCCATCACCAGGTAGAGCTCACCATCCTCGGTTTCCCCGATGTCGTGGATGTCGATGATGTGCGCGTGATCGACGCGGTTGGCCGCGCGCGCTTCTCGAAGCATCCAGGCGCGCAAATGCGTTTCCCCCCGGAGGTCCGGGCGGATCAGCTTGAGCGCGACGACGCGTTCGATGAGCACGTGGCGGGCCCGATAGACGACGCCCATGCCCCCTTCGCCGAGTCGTGCCTCGAGCCGATAGCGCCCGGCGACGACCTTGCCGAGCATCGGATCGTTCGCTCCGGAACGGCCTCCTCCCCCCTTCACGACCACTTGTTCCATGCTCTCTTTTGCTCCTAGGACGACGCTGTCGACCGTCGGCTGTCGTGGTCGGTGTCTGCCTGTCGGTGATGAGGACTTGCCATCACGGCGAACCGTTCTCGTGGCAAGCGCGCCAACGGGACGTAAGACCCACGTAGGCAGCCTATCAGCAGGAAGGCGCATTGGGGAAGGCGCGCAGCGCGCAAAACCTCCGCCAATTCTCGGCGAAATGCGCTCCGATGTAACGAAGCGTCGCCGCGTGTGGGTGCGTTACCTGCTACCCCCCGTAGCGGCCTCCTGCTGCAGGGTATTCGGGGTAGGGACGAGCGGGAGCCGCAGCACGAAGCGCGCTCCGCCCAGGGGCGCGTCCTCCACCGAAAGCGCACCGCCGTGACGTGCAGCGATCTGAGCCGAAATAGAGAGACCGAGGCCGGTTCCCTGGCCGGCTGGCTTGGTGCTGAAAAAAGGGTCGAAGATGCGGGTGCGAAGCTCGTCGGGCACGCCGGGCCCGTTGTCCTCGATGGCCACCTCGACGGCCGCGGGAAGCAAGCGCGTGGTGACGCGGATCTCCGCCGGGCTCCGACCGCTCACCGCCTGCCAAGCGTTGGTGAGCAGATTGAGAAAGATCTGGTTGACCTCTCCGGCCCGCACCAAAAGCTCCGGAAGGATGGCGTAGTCCTTCTCCACGGTCACACCTTCGTGCCGCAAGTGCGACCCGAGGAGCGACAGGGCTTCGTCGAGGCCGGCGTGCAGGTCGGTCGGCACCCGGTCGCTCGAGGCGCGCGAAAAGTGCAAGAGGTCGCCCACGATGCGCACCGCCCGGTTCGTACTTCGCCGAATCACGCGTGCGATGCCGTCCAGATCATCGAGCGTGGCGTCGAGGTCGACCTCGAGCCGAAGCCGCGTGACGTCTTGCTGCGCCGCGGCAGGCAGCTCCGGTTCGAGGTCGCGGTAGCGCTGGAGAACGCGGCGCGCTTCCCCGGCTCGCTCGCCGAGAGATTCGATCGAACCCGCGATGGCACTGAGCGGGTTGTTGATCTCGTGGGCGATCCCGGCGACGAGCTGTCCGAGGCTCGCCATCTTCTCGCCGTGCAGGAGCGCGGATTGCGTTTCCTTTAGCTCGAGCAGAGCGCGGCTCAGGGCCGCCGTGCGGGCGTTCACTTTCTCCTCGAGGCCAGCGCGCTCGGCTTCGAGCTCGGCGATGGTCGCGCCCAGCGTCCGCCTCATCCTCTCGATGCTCGCGCCGAGACGCGTGATCTCGTCGGGCCCAACGACGTAGGGGACCGCCACTTCCAGACCGCCACCTCCCACGCGGTCCGCGGCTTCGGCGAGGGTGCTCATGGGACGTGAAAGCTCCCGCGCCGCGCGGACGATGACGCCGCCCGACGTCATGACCAGCACGATGAACGAGCCAACGACCGCCCAAACTTCCTTGGCATTGGAACCGAGGGGCCCCACCAGGGCGCGGTAAAGGCCGAGGGACGATACGAGCGAGAGCGTGCAGCTGAAGACGAGCGGCAGCCCGAAGTCGACGAGCATCCTGCGGCGAAGGCTGCCGCCGTGAAGCTCGGCCGTGGACGCCGCGCCCCACGAGCGAAGCTCGTCCACCGCCGGTGCGAGGATGCCGAGGTGCCATGCCCGCTGGTAAAAGGAGATCCCCCACGCGAACAGCAGTCCGATGGCGACGACGATGGTGGCGTCGGCGGTGCTCCAGCCGAAGAGCTCGCGAAATCCGAAGGCGCCGAACGTCGTACATGCGAGCCACAAGCCGAAATTGACGAGCGCGAGCTGGCCCGGCAGACGCGTCGCGCGGGTCGCGCCATCGGCGAGCAGCTGCTTCGGTCCCGAGGGGCCGGCGGCGAGCGCGGTGGTGACGAGCGAGGTCACGCGCGGAACCGCGAGGGTGAACATCAACGTGCCGCCCAGCGTGAGCCAGGGCAGAATCTGCCACCACGCATTGCGAATCTGATCGTTGGTCGTGCGCAGGAACGCCACCAAGAACAGCATCAGAATGTGTCCGGCGACGACGCCCACCACGAACGTCGACTCGGCGAGGCGGCCATTCAGCGTACGCACCAGCTCATGGGCGCGAATTCCGCCGTTCTCGAGGTCGCGCGCAGACCGGTAGAGGGCGCGCCGCACGCCGCTCGCCATGACACCGAAGGCGCCCGCTCCGAGCATGGCGCGGCTGCCCGTGAGCTCGACGACGGGAAGCAAAGCGAGCGCCCACGCCAGGGCCCGCGTGGCATCGACCATCTGCAGCCGCGCCGTCTCGCCGCGCGCCATCCAAGGCGAGACGAGCGCGCTCACCACCAGCGAAGCGACGAAGATGAGGACCGGCCAAGGCCGCGCGACGACCGCGGGGGACACGGCGGTCGCAAAGAGCAATCCCGAGAGCGATTCCCACCCGACGGCCACGATCTCCGCGCCGGCCAAATAGGAAAGACGGGGCCGGCGCGCCGGCCAGCTGTAGCTCTTGCTGCTGCGCGGGCTAGAAGGTGGCCGAGAAGACGGGGACACGGAGCTCATGCTTCTGCTCCAGACCGTACTTCTGTAGCTCGTCGGGGCGATAGAGGGGCCGCAGCTCGACGGCCGGGACAGCGACCTTGAAGGCCCCCTCTTCGAGGTCCAGCAACCCAACCGGGATTTTCAGCTTCGCTTCCTTCCAGTGGTAGCGGAGAGATGTCGGCCCCGGGGCGGGCGTCGAGGGACCCGTCGGCGAGGGTCCGCCGGGAGCCGCCTTGGGTGGCTCACTCGCCGGAAACGGCGCCGAGGGCTTGTCTTCCGTGTAGTCCTCGGGCGGCGAGTACGACGTCGCCTGCAGAACGGCGACGGTGGTCGGAATCACGAGCGCCATCCCGCCGGCGAGCATGTAGACGGAGACCTTGGCGTCCGCGTCCTTTTCGATGAGCGAGCCGCCGAAGCCTCCCGCGCCGGCACCGAGCACGCCGCTCAGAACGTAGACCCAGCCCGATTTGACGCCGAACGCGGCCTCCACGAGCATCACCACTTCACCGCCGAGCAAAGCGCCGCCGACAATCCCCTTGCCCGTCGCGGAGACCTCTTCCGCGAGGGCGGGCGTCGCCTGCATCATGCTGATGCCAGCCACTCCGGCCGCGATGCCCCACCGCGCGAAGCATGAAGACGACGAAGCTTTCCTGATCATCTGCGCTCCCACTAGGCGGCGCCGGGCGTCCGTGCCGCGAGAAACGTTGCGCTCGTCTCGGCCAAGGTCCTGGAGCCCCCGGACGCGAGATGCTGGTGAGGAAGCCTAACACGGTCCGCGCCGCCCCCACAAAGGAGGATCGCGGTCCCCGAGGGGAGCTTCGCCTTTCGGCCGTGTAGAGTAGGGAGCAGTGGCTCGAATGGGGCGTCGCGCGGGGGTCGGGGGGGGGAATGTCGTTGCCCTCCATGCGGCGCGCGCCACCGCGTGGACGAGTCTCGCCATTCTCGGGGTGGCGGTCCTCGCTGGCGCCGTGCGCGTCCTGCCGTGGATCGTCGCGCCCCACGTTCCGCTTCGCGCGGCGCTGCCCTTCGCGCGCGCCCTTTTCACGGTGGGTCTGGAGACGACACTGCTGGCCGCGCCACCCATCGGGTGGGCGTTTTGCGCGGCCGTGCTCGTCGAAAGGGGCGAAGCGCGCGCTCTCTTTGCGACCGGCACGAGCCCCGCGGGGATCGTGCGCACGACGCTCGTCGCGGCGGCCGGATTTGCGCTGCTCAGCGCCATCGTGTCCCTCGCGTGGGGAAGGGAAGCTGCGGCGCCGGGCCGACTCGCTCGCGCGCTGGTGGCCGAATCGAAGCTATCGTGCAGCGACGGTGCGGCGGGTGAGCGCGCTGCCTACGTCCCTTTCGTGGGACTCACCTGGCTCTGCTTTCCCGATGCGCCACCGCGGCTGGCCGGCCAGCTGCCGACCGGAGGAGGGTCGTTTTCCGCGCGCGATATCTCGATCAGCGACGATTTGCGATCGCTCGAGCTTTCGGATCTGCGCCTGATGGTCGGCGAGAAAGGGGCGATCTCCGTGCGCGCCGAAAAAGCGGAGGTGCGGGGCCTCGCGCCTTGGGGGCGCGGATCGAACCTCACGCCGCCGGTGCGCGCGCTCTTGCTCGCGCTGACTGGCGCGGTGATGGCGCTCTTGGCGGCCGGAATCGTGCTGGCCCGATCCATCGCCCACCGACTCCTGTCGCTGCTCATCGGAGGGGCTGGCCCGATCGCGTCGCTGCTGGTGTTGTCGCGCCTGGAGCAGGGCGATCACGCGCCCTGGACCTATTTGAGCGTGCCGGCGGCCGGCCTGCTCTGTCTCGCGGCCGTGACCGCCGTCACATCACTTTCTCGTTTTGGTGCCCCTGCCTAGCGCCAACGCCCCTTCAACGAAGCAGCAAGGCGAGCGTCTCGCGGCCGTGCTCATCCGAGCAGCTTTGGCGGCGGCTCGCCGCATCTGACGTGGCCGCCTCGCTGAATTGGCCGATCGTGATCGGTATGGCGAAGAACTGACAATGTCGTGCTGGAGGCGGGTTCTAGCGTTGGACACCGCGTTTTCTGGCCGCTTCCGTGGTCGGGATGACACGGCTGGCGCAGACGTGCCCATCGACCGCATTGCCCGGGGATCGCCCGAGTGCTAGGTCTCCCTTAGAAAAGGTGCGCAGAATGCGCGCCGGAAAGCCCGAAAGAGGTACGGCATGGGACGCATCGGCGGTGGTGAGCTCCTCATCATTGCGCTCATCGCACTCCTGATCTTCGGAGCGAGCCGAATCTCCGACATCGGCAAGGGGCTCGGAGAGGGCATCAAGAACTTCAAGAAGGGTCTAAAGGAGGAACAACCGGAAGACCCTCCCAAGCAGATCGACATCAAGCCGGACGAGAGCAGCAAAAAGGCGTAAACCTCCCGCGCACGGGACGCTCGTACGCGGCTCGGGGAGCGCCATCGCCTGGTCGAAGACTGCGATCCCTGCCGGGCGTGGAATGCCGCATGCCGGACGGAGCTTTCTATGCATTCGCCGACGTCCGCGGGCTCCTTGGGCTGCGCACGGCGACAAGGAGCTGAAGAACGACGAGGAGATCGCCCTCGGGCTGCTCGACGCCGCCCACGTCGCCGCCGTGGCGGGCACGCCGTTCGGTGCGCCCGGTTACCTCCGGTTTTCCTATGCCTGCTCCCTCGAGACCATCGACGAAGGACTCTCCGCCGTGAGGCGCGCGATCGCGAAAGCACCGAACGGCTGACGCCGTCGGTGCTTTCGCTCCTCTCTCTTCGGGGGCTTCGCCCCCGCCCCGCCGGAGCAAGTCCGGAACAGGGCCCCACCCCCACCGTGCCTCCGGCACGGAGCGCGTTCGGCTGTCGGCGCGAACGGCTGACGCCGGCTTCGCCCCGCCCCGCCGGAAAAGCGCTCTGCCATTCGGTGCTTCCAGTTTCGGGCTTGCTTCGCCGCGCCGTGTTCCCTAAGAACGGACATACGCGAGAAATTCCCCGCGATTCTGGGGCATTCGGGCGACTTTGCTCGTTGACGGGACGCCGGCCCTTCTAGTAGAAGCACCAGGCCCGAGCGGCGAGCCAAAAGTGCCCGCTTCCCAGCCCGCTAGCCCATCCCATGCCCGCCAACAAAGAAGACGGAACCAACCCCGAAGGTCATATCTGGCGCATCGCGCCGAGTCGGCGGGACTTTGTCGGCTTCCTCGGCTGGGGTGCTGTCCTGACCAGCATCGGCGTCGGCACGCTGGCGTGGGTGCGCCTCATGTACCCGCGCGTGCTCTTCGAGCCGCCGAGTCAGTTCAAGCTCGGCAGGCCGCAGGAATACGCCCCGCGCTCCGTTTCCGACAAATGGATTCGCGCCTACCGCTTTTGGCTGGCGCGCTTCGACGACCGCTTCGTCGCCGTGAGCGCCCTCTGCACCCACCTCGGGTGCACGCCGCGCTATCTCAACACCGAAGACAAATTCAAATGCCCGTGTCACGGCTCGGGGTTCCGCGGATTTTCGAGCGGGTGGAAGGTCATTGCCACCAACTTCGAGGGTCCCGCCCCGCGCCCGCTCGAGCGCTTCAAGCTCACCATTGCCGACGACGGGCAGATCCTCGTCGACAAAGGCATCGTCTTCCGACTCGACAAGGACGAGACCGAGAAGCCGGGCGCCTTTTTGCCCTACGCATGAGACTCACGTTGATGCACGCCGGAGGAAGCCGTGGCTGAGCCGAACAAGGGGTGGTTCGACATCGTCAAGAGCTCGTACGTGTGGAAGAGCATGTTCCGCCACGAGTACCAGGACACGTACCGAAATCGCGTCCTGCAGGTGTCGTCGAACGTCTTTTTGCACCTTCACCCCACCAAGATCCGCCGTCACGCGCTGCGCCTCCGCTTCACGTGGTGCATGGGCGGGATCACCTTCTTGCTCTTCCTCATCCTCACGGTCACCGGCGTCATCCTGATGTTCTATTACCGCCCGACCGGCGAGTACGCCTATCACGACATGAAGTACCTGCAGTTCGACGTCCCCTTCGGGATGATCATGCGCAACATGCACCGCTGGGGTGCGCACGCCATGGTCATTGCGGTGTGGCTGCACATGTTCCGCGTGTTCATGACGGGCTCCTACAAGCCTCCGCGCGAGTTCAACTGGGTCATCGGCGTGAACCTCCTGGTGATGACGCTGATGCTTTCGTTCACCGGGTACCTCCTCCCGTGGGACCAGCTGTCGATCTGGGCCGTCACCGTCGGCACCAACATGGGCCGCGCGACGCCGCTCCTCGGACACGAAGGGCCGTTCGCCGAATTTCTCGGCGTCAACGCGCGCTACGATGCTCGCGCGCTCCTCACGGCGGGGCGTCTCGTCGGCGCAGCGACCCTGCTGCGCTTCTACGTGCTGCACTGCATTTTCATCCCCATCATCGCCGCGGTGCTGATGATCGTGCACTTCTGGCGGGTGCGCAAAGACGGCGGCATCTCGGGTCCCCTATGAGCAACGCGCGCACGCCCTACCTTTCCCCGATTTGCGTGAACACTTCCGCCCGGAGGATCGATCATCATGGCTGAAGTAACGACGGCCGTAGCGCCGGCAGCGACGACCAAGACCAAGGTAAAGGCGAAGGTCGAGGAACGCCTCTCCAAGCTCGTTCCCGACAAGGTCCACACCTGGCCGTATCTGGTGCGGCTCGAGATGCTGGTGGGAACGATCGTGATGGCGCTCATCACCATCTGGTCGATCGTCGTCGACGCTCCCCTGGAAGAGCCAGCCAACCCCACCAAGACGCCGAACCCGTCCAAGGCGCCGTGGTACTTTCTCGGTCTTCAGGAGATCCTGGTCTACTTCGATCCCTGGTTCGCGGGTGTCGTTCTGCCGAGCCTCATCATCGTGGGGCTCATGGTCATCCCGTACATCGACATCAATCCCAAGGGCAACGGCTACTACTGCTTCAAGGATCGCAAGTTCGCGATCTCCGTCTTCCTCTTCGGGTTTTTGGTGATGTGGGTCAGCCTGGTCATCATCGGCACGTTCATTCGCGGCCCGGGCTGGTATCTCTTTTTGCCGGGCCAGTACTGGGACGTGCACAAGACGGTGGCCATCACCAACGTGAACCTGGCCGACAAGTTCGGCATACACGATCCGGGGATGGGGACGATCTTCGGCGCGATCTGCCTCCTCGTCTGGCTCGGCGTCATACCGATGATCTACTGGAAGGCGCGCTACAAGAAGAGCGAGGTTCTGCAGCAGCTCGGGATGGTTCGTTACCAGATCACGGCGCAGCTATTCATGATCATGGTCGGAACCGTACTCAAGGTGTTCATGCGCCTCGGGTTCAACGTCAAGTACATCATGGAATGGAAGGGCATGATCAACGTCTAGACAACGAGGACGGCAGGTCCGTCCTCCACGTCTCGGCGACGCCCCCGCAGTCCAAGCGCGACTGGAAGCGATAATCGAGGAACGATGGCGCGATTCAAGAGGGACGAGCAACGCACGTACCCCATCACGTGGCTCATCGCCGGCGGGCTTTTCATTTTCTCGACGGCTTGGGCCTGTTACGCGGAGTTCGTCACCCGCGTCCCTTGGCAGAAGGAGCAAGAAGCCTTCTTCCAGATGGAGTACGAGCTCGCGACGCAGGGCCTCAAGCGAGTCAAGAACGAGTTTGCGGCGGCGGCCGAGCCCGAAGTCAAGAAGCTCAAGGCGCGCCAGGAGGAGCTCAAGCGCGAACAGGCCAGCGGCAAATACGCCGCGGCCAAGGCCAAGCAGAACCAGCTGACGCGCGCCTTCGCCGATGCCGAGCAAGGCAAGACGTTCGGCAAGAGCGATCTCGACGAAGCCTATTACTACCGCCAGCTCGCCGAGTACGAGCGCGACGCCGCCGAGGAAAAGGCGCGCGAGGCGCTGGAAACGGTCGATCGGCAGAATGGCCGCCAGAAGGCCGACGAGTTGCTGGCCGATCCGCCTCCGCTTCGTCCGGAGCCGGGAGTCTCCGCGGACATGCTCCACCTCAAGGAGGAGATCGCCCGCAATTCGAAGCGCGCTGGGCAGATCGAGAAAGCGACGGGCTCGCTCCCGGCCAAGATTCGCGAAGCATGGCAAAAAGCTCGTGACACCGAGCGCGAAGTCGTCGCCAAGGTCAAGGTCGAGATCGAACACCAGAAGCGGGTCGATCGCGCCGTCAACGACATGAACCGCATCGACGGTCCCCCCGACCCAGCTCCGACCGAAAAGGACGAGAAGCTGCAAGCCAAGGTCCGCGGCGACGTGTGTGCAGCCAGCGGCATGCGCGAAACGCGCCACTGTTTGCAGTGGATCGATCTCGATCCCATCGACCTCGAGATAGCTGCGCTCGAGCGCAATATCGCCAAGTCCGAGCGCCCCGTCGAAGACGCCAAGCTCCGCCTCACCAAAGCGGATTCCAAGGCGCACCCCCGGCTCGATCCGGCGAACCTCATCGCTTCGCTGGTGGGGCCGTACCAGATCGAGCAGGTCGTCACGCAGTGGCAAGACGCCGAGGCCGATGTCGATCGCGAAGCGGTCGACCGCTGTCAGACCTGCCATATGGGCGCCGACAGCGCGAACTACACCGCCGCGAACCTCCCGCGCCACTTTCGCACGCACCCCTTCCGCAAGACGCTCTTCGCCTCGCACCCCGTCGAGAAATTCGCGTGCACCAGCTGCCATCAGGGGCAGGGGCGATCGACGGACAAGCTGGCCCACTCGCGCGCCCGTTTCGTCGAGACGTCGATCACCGGTCCGCGCTGGGTCCACGAAGGGGACCACTACTGGGAAGACCTTCTCTATCCCATCGGCAGCTTGAACCACATCGTCATCGACGACGAGAACGATCAGTTCCAGATCAAGATCGGTTCCGGCGGTTGGCAGACCATCGAGATCCCGCACAAGAATCACGAGATCGTCGTCGAGAAGGAAGCCGCGCTCGGCAAGGGCCGGGCCCTTTCCGAGAGGGACCGCAAGGCGTGGCAGGACTACGCGAACGAGGCGGAGTTCTTCGGCAAGATCCAGGGGCTGGTCGCCGCCGTTCTGGAGAAGGACGAAGCGAAGTCGTGGCACGCCGTCGTTCGCAAGACGGACAACCGCGTCGAGATTGGTCTCGAGCAAAATAACCCCGTCGAAGTCATCGACGCGAAGCAGCGGCCCAAGATCAAACTCAAGTTCGCCAAGCCCGAGCTGGCCGAGTTGCTCGGCTTCCCCAACGTGACCGACGTCGATCGCGGTCTCACGCTCTACGTGGCCCCCGAGCCTCCGTACGTTCCGGTGCGCTCGGAAGCGCAAGAGAGCTGGGACAAGAAGGGTCGTTATACGCCGCCCACGGCGCGCAAGGGCTTGCAGGTTCCGCCCGACTTCCGCGATCGCTTCATCCAGGCCGTCCCCGAGATCGAAGGCTCGTGCCTGCGCTGCCACTCGGGTGACGTCGATCTCCGGCCGCACCAGTCGAAGGCCAAGCACGTCCTCTCCAAGCTCGATCGGCAGAAAGCGGAGGTCGAGAGGAAGACGGACCTCGTCGCCTACCGCGAGGCCCACAAGGGGACCGAGGATTTGCCGGAAGTATTGCCCGACCCGTCCGAGGAGGTCGACCCGGTGCCTCTTCTGACGGAGGGTCGCTACCTCTTCAAGAAGCTCAATTGCACAGGATGCCACATCCTCGAAGGCTTCCCGGGCAACCGCAACGCCGGTCCGCAGCTGAACGACATCACGGCCAAGGTGAGTCCCGATTGGCTCTTGAAGTGGGTCCGCTACCCGCGCGCATGGCGCCACAAGACGCGCATGCCGAATTTCTGGCCGGCGCCCATCGACCCGGCTTCCAAGCTCCCCTACGCCGAGACGGCGCCGGAATACACCAAGTGGGAAGCGGACATGAAGGCCGAGTCGATCGCCATCACCGCCTTCCTCATCGAGCGCAGCGAGCGTCCGGAGACGCGCCCGGGCGCCCGGGGCAACGAGAAACCGCTGGGGCCCACCCTCAAAGGGTACGGGGCCGTCGACGGGGCCAACGCCGACAAGGGCAAGCAGTACTTCGACGGCTACGGATGCCGCGGCTGCCACGCCACCAGCGAGGACAACCCGCCCACCCCGTGGAAGAACCGCGAGCGCGACGTCGCGCCGTCACTCGCCAACATCGGCAACAAGATGAGCGTCGATTGGCTCACCTATTGGGTCGAAGATCCGACGCGCTACTGGCACGACACGAGAATGCCGAAGCTGCGCCTGTCGCGCGTAGAGGCGGCGAGCATCGCCCAGTACCTCGTGACGTTGAAGGACGAGCCGAAGGACGCCGCTCGAGTGACCGCCGAGGAGGTGAGCCTTCTCGCGAACGCCGCCAAGCGCAAGGAGAAGATCCCCTGCGCCGTGGTCGGACTCGGCGCCGAGCTCGAGCGCGACAAATGCGGCGAGAAGCTCGTGGCCTACTACGGGTGCTTCGGCTGCCACGGCATCGCCGGGTTCGAAAACTACGCGCCCATCGCGCCCGAGCTGACCGGCTGGGCCAAAAAGGACGTCTCCAAGCTCGACTACGGCTACGCCATCGACGATCACCACATGCAAACGCATGAGACGTTCTTGACGTGGAAGCTCGATTCGCCGCGCATCTATCGCCGCGACCGTATCGAGCTGCGCATGGCCGACTTCGACCTGTCGCCGCGCGAGATGCGAGCGCTCACCGTATTCGTGATGGGCCTCGGGGAGGCCAAGCCTCTCCCTGAGTTCAATCCCACCGCCAAGCCCGAATACGCGGCGATTCTCGAAGGGCGGCAGATCGTGGACGACTACAACTGCCGCGGATGCCACGTCATCGAAGACCGCGGCGGGGACTTTGCGACGGCGGTGAAGGTCGAGCATCAGCAGAATGGCCCGCCGTTTTTGGCAGGCGAAGGGATGCGCGTTCAACCGGAATGGCTTTTCAACTTCCTGCGCGATCCGTTAAAGAATGCGATCCGTCCCTTTTTGCATCCGGAGCTCGTGTACGGCGAGGGGAACGTGCCGGGTGACAAGCTACAAGTGCGCATGCCGACGTTCCCCTTCACCAGCGAGCAGACGACGGCGATCGTCCGCTACTTCGCGGGGTGGGACGGACAGGAGTACCCCTACCAGACGGCGCAGACGCACGCGCCGACGACGGACCAGAAGCTCTACGTCGCCGTGCACATGAACTCGGCCCAGCACGCGAACTGCATCAGTTGCCACTACGTGGGGGACTTCCCGGTTCAGCGCGGCCGGGAAGACCTGCAGAAGATGGCCCCGAACCTCGGCAACGTGAGCAAGCGTCTGCGCCCGGAATGGGTGAAGGCATGGCTCGAGGCGCCGATGAACTGGATGCCTTACACCAAGATGCTCACCCTCTGGGCCGAACCTTTCGGTCCCGCGATGACGTGGGACAAGGCGAGCGTGGCCCCGCCGCCGAAGACGGGTGAAGACCAGGTCGAGATGTTGCGCGACTTCTTGTTCACGCTCCGGCCCGATTCGACGTGGCCCAAGGCGGGCGAGGAAGCGAAGAGCGCCGTCGTGCAAAGCGGTCCGGAAGGCGCGGCTAGCGGTCCGAGCGCCGAGACGGAGAAGCCAGAAAAGGGCGGCAAGGGAAAGGCGCCCAAGAGCAAGCCGGCGCCGAAGAAGCACGGGAGCATCGGCGGCCCATCCGGCACCACGGGATAACGGCGGCGGCGGGACCACGGGATAACGGCGGCGGGACCAACGGGATAGCCGAACTGGAGACAGCGGCGGCCCAGGTGCCTCGAGGCGGCGGGCCGGTCGCGCGTTCGGCCGCCGATCGGGGAGAGGCGTTCGTTACGCGCGCCGGTGTATCTACGGAGAGCGGCGCGAGCAGACTCGCGGCGAGCGCGCGACGGAACAGGGGGAGGATGGCGCGGGGGAGGCGTGGGCGGCCTCTCTGCTCCGGCCCGCCGCCTCGAGGCACCTGCGCACGCCTCTTGGGGCAATCCAGCCCGGAACAACGTCGTTCGCCCCCGACCACCTGCCCGCGCAGCCACGGGCGGGTCGGTTACGGTTCTGGTGGGGCATGGTCCAGCGCGGTGCATGGGCCGTCGCCTGATGCGACTGTCTGCATGAGTCGTCTTTCCTCACGAGCGGCTCTTGGTACAGGCATCTGAAATTACAAGCAAAGGGCCCGCATGGTGGGGGCGCAATACTTGCGTGGTTGGAGAAGGTTGCTTCGGATCGTTGGCTGCGGAGGATGTTCGATGAACGGCGTCGGCGTCGATGCCGGATCAACCCATGGAGCCGCGGATTTCGCGCTTCAATTCATTCTCCGTGACAGAACCGGTCCCTCACCTCCATATTCTCAATGGCCGTTCGATGATTCCTCGGAGTTCTCTTCTCGTCGCTATTGGAATCGTCTGCGCGGGATGCACGGGGAAGATCGGCGAGAATCCCATTGCGCCAGGCACCCCGACCAACTCGGGCGATCCGGGCCCTCCCGGTGCGGGCGGCATGGATGCGGGCGTCGCTGCGTGCGGCTATGCGGCGACGCGCAGGGTGCGTCGGCTCTCGCAGCGCGAGTACTTCAACGTCGTGAGCGATCTGCTCGGTCCCGACGCGGTCGTCCAAGCTGCGGGGATGTTGCCGCCCGAGCCGAACATCGCCGGATTCGATAACCAGGACATCGCGCTTCGTGTCTCGTCCGCTTTCCAGGAAGGGATCGCCAACGTCGCCGAGAAGCTGAGCCTGGCGGTCGACGCTGCCAAGCTCGCTCCTTGCGACACGGCGTCCGCCTCGGCGGCGTGCTTGCAGACGTTCGCCGAGGCCTTTGCTCGCAAGGCCTACGGCCGTAGGCCGACGGCGGACGAGGTGGAGCGGCTGCTCACCGCGGCTGCGACCGGCGACACCTACGCGACGTCGGTTCAACTCATCGTCGAGACCGTGCTGCAGTCGCCGTACATGCTGTACGCGACCGAGCTCGGACCCGACGCGCCCGCGTCGTGGACGACGGTCGCGCTGACGCCGCACGAGATCGCGTCGCGGCTTTCCCTGTTGCTCACGGGAGCCCGACCGGACGACGCGCTATTGCAGGCAGCGGACGACGATCAGCTGTCGCTTCGCGACGATCTGACGAACGCCGTGACGCGTCTTCTGGCGACGCCTCGCGCATCGCAGCAGATGAGTCTCCTGGTGAAAGGGTGGGCAGACCTCGGATCCGTCGCCGATGCTCCCAAGAACCCCACGGTGTTTCCGGAGTTCACGGTCGAAGTCGCCGCCGCGATGCAGGAGGAACTCGATGCGTTCATCGACGCGAAAGTGAACAGTGGGCAAGGAACGTTCGTTTCGCTCTTGACCGACACGAGCACGCACATCCCGGCAGCGCTCGCTCCCATCTACGGCGCGGAGCTGACCATCCAGGGGGGCGTGCCGCAGCTGGACCCCCTCCGACGGCGCGGGATCCTCTCGCTACCGGGCTGGCTCACTTACCATGCCGCTGATCAGCACTCGGGACCGGTGGAGCGAGGCCTTCTGGTGCGCAGGCAGCTCTTTTGCGCTCCGGTGCCGCCTCCCCCTCCGCAGGTCGTCGAAATGATCTCGCAACGCCCCGTCGATCCGAACGACAAGGCGAAAACGACGCGACAGAAATACGAAGAGCACAAGACGCAGAAGTTTTGCGCCTCATGCCACGACCAGTTCGATCCCATCGGCTTCGGTCTCGAAGAGATGGACGGGATCGGACGATACCGCACGACGGAAAACGGACTCCCCGTCGATTCGAGCGGCGCCCTCGTCAGCACGGACGTCGACGGTCCCTTCACCGGCGTCGCACAGTTGTCGCAGAAGGTCGCGGAGAGCGCGATGTTCGAGACGTGCTTCGTCTGGCAATTTTTCCGCTTCGCCGAGTCGCGCGTTCCGGAACCCTCCGAGCAGTGCCTGGTCGACGCCTTTACGGCGGCGTTCGCCAGGAGCGGCGGCCATTTTCGCGATCTGCTGCTCGACTACGTGGCCCGTCCCCAATTCGGCGTCCGCAAGGAGGACCGATGAGCGCGTCTTTTCGCCCGCAGTTCTCGCGGAGAGACTTGCTCAGGGCAGCCGGCGCTACCCTCGCCGTCCCCGCGTTTCTCAAGAGCGCGTTCGCGGCGCCCGCCGCATCGACACCGCCGCCGCTCGTCCTCTTGATGCAGACGAACGGCACCCACCAGGCGTCGTTTTGGCCCACCGCCTCGACGTGGGACGCCACCACGGGAGCCTGGGACTCGGTCATTCTCAACAAGCTTTTGACGGATCCGGCGCTCGGCCCGAAAACGATACTCATCAAGGGCATCAACTACCAAGCCATCGACGCCCCCCACGGCAACCAGCACGACCAGGGGTTTCATGGTCTCTATTCGGGTTTCGACACCATCGCGGGTCCGGGCGGCTCCTTTGGCGGCGGCATCTCGCTCGATCAACGTCTGGTGCGCGAAGCGAGCTTCTCTTCCGCCAAGCTAAAGAGCATTCATTGCGGCGTTCACGCCGTCAACTACAACGCCATCAATGCCGGACGCTTGTCGTTCAGTGCGACAGGGCCAGCCCAGCAGGTCCCCTGCGAGCTCGATCTGTATGCGCTCTACGACCGTGTGTTCGGGTCCGCAGGAGGCGGCCAGGATGCAGAGCGGGCGCAGAAGCGGCTCGCGCAGCGCAGGTCGGTGCTCGACGCGGTGGCCGGCGACCTCACGGCACTTGAGAAACGCCTCGGACCGAACGAGCGGGAAAAGGTCGACATTCATCTGACCGCGCTTCGAGATTTCGAAACTAGGCTGAGCGCAAGAACGGGGACGGGCCCAGTGCTGGCAGGGTGCACGGGCGTCAAACCCTCGATGACGGGCGTCCCGACAGGTGGTCAAGGCAACGAAGCCAATGCCGAAACGCTCGAGCGCCTGTTCATGGAATTCATTGCCAACACCACCGCCTGCAAAATGGTCGGTGTGCTCTCGTTTCAGTTCGGGCGCGGCGGCGATCACTTCCACTACGACTGGCTCAGTATCCCCGGCATGCCGTCCGACGCCCACGACTTCGTGGCTCACCTCGACAGCGGCGATGCGAACATCGCGCGCATCAACATTGAGATCAAGAAGTGGTACACGAACGTGGTGTCGGATCTGGCGGGACGGCTCGCGGCGTTTCCGCAGGGCGACGGGAAGAACGCGCTGGACACGTCGCTCGTCGTCTGGGGAAATGAGCAGGCCACCGGGCCTCACGATCAGAAGAACATCCCCGTAGCGCTGCTCGGCGGCGCCGCTGGTAGGCTGAAGCGCACGGGCTACCTCGTCGACGCTGGCCCGCAACCCCACCAGTGTCTCGGCGCCACGCTTCTCAACATCATGGGCATCGCGGCGACGGGTTTCGGTGGGATGCCGAGTTGCGGGCTCATCGGCGGGCTCGATCTCGATCTCAGCGCGTAACGAGTAAGGCGTCCGCGCGTAAGGCCGGGAGCACATTTGGATAACGAGCCTGGAGACAGCGGCGGCCCAGGTGCCTCGAGGCGGCGGGCCGGTCGCGCGTTCGGCCGCCCATCGTGCAGAGACGTGGGTTACGCGCGCCGGTGTATCTACGGAGAGCGGCGCGAGCAGACCCGCGACGAGCGCGCGACGGAACGGGGGGAGGATGGCGCGGGAGAGACGCGGGCGGCCTCTCTGCTCCGGCCCGCCGCCTCGAGGCACCTGCGCACGCCTATTGGGTTCGCGCGTGGGGATATTGAGTCGGCTGGTGAGCGATGGACGGCGTGCTGCCGATAGATTTGTATCCGCATCTCGATGGCGAAGGGTGCTGGCCGGTTTGGCCGGCGCGGGAGGTTCCTGCTCGAGGGGTTCGGTCGGCGTGGCGCACATCGGGGCGTCGCAGGGGGTGGGGTAGACAAGGTGCTCGAGGCGGACGGTCCCGGTGCCACCTCTCCATCGGCGTTTTGTTGAGCGGTGGGCGTAGAGCGGCTACCCATCGCGTCGTAGGCTGAGGATACGATCGGCATTTCGATGGCCGCTGTTGGGTGGAGGTGTGACTTGGAGAAATCAGCGCGAACCCTGATCTCGGTTTCCGAAAGCCTGCGCATCAACGCGCGGAGGTTGCGCAGCGTGCGGGTCGCGACGCTTTTCATGACCGTGTTCTTGGGTGCTTGTGATTCTTCCAGTGATGGGCCCCCGATCCCTATCGATGATTTCGCGAGCCTCTTGGCCGATGCAGTCTGCAACAACATCGGGCCCTGCTGCCAGCGGGCCGGCTTTCCGCACGCTCCTGCCGCTTGCCATGCCAGGGCCGAAAGCAGCCTTCAGTCGGAGGTCGCGAAGCGCCGAGGGGCGACCGTTTCCTACGATGGTAATGCCGCTCGTGCGTGCGTCGACACGTACACCGCCGTCGCCCGCACCTGCGCGGACGACCGCGAAATCGGCTCCGTGTGCAGGAGGGTCTTCTCCGGGACCTTGGCTGCGGGCGCGATGTGCACGCTGACGCCGGAATGCGTGCCTGGCGCGAGCTGCGAACCGCCACTGGACGGCGGAGCGGGGCAGTGCTCACGCACGAGGTTCGAGCACAACAAGCGCGGCGACCACTGTTTCGCGACCTGCACCGAAGACCTCAAGTCGGGTCTCCTTTATTGCAGCGGCGTGACCGGCGACCCTGGCGAAGGCGCCTGTCACACGACGGACGGGCTCTACTGCGACGTGGCGAACCTCTGTGCGGCGATTCCGACGCTGAACCAATTGTGCGTCGGCGGCGCTCCGTGCGCGGAAGAGGCTTTCTGCGAAAACAACGTGTGCGTCGCCAAGCGAACCTCGGGCCCGTGCGGTCCGTTCAGCGACGGCTGCGCGGCGACCGCTTATTGCGAGTTCGGGACGGGGCTTTGTCAGCCGAGAAAAGCGACCGGTGAGGCGTGTTCGGGCGAGGAATGCCTGGACAGTGACACATGCAACGCGACGTGCCGCCCGCGAACGATTGCCAACGCCAACACGTGTTCGGGGGTGCTCTGATCGGTCCTCGCCGCTAGCCGGCGGGGCGCGAACGGCGAGCGGTGGCCCAGTACTCGCCCCACTCGGCCAGAAAGTCCGAGCTCGACCATTCCTTGGCCGCTCCGACGCCGAAGACGATCTCGATCCCGAGCTCGCTGCAAATTGGGTATTCCGGCACGAGGTGCGGCGCCGCTCGGTCGCCCCCTTTGGCGAAGACGTGGGGCCGCAATCGTCGCAATGCTTCGCACACCGTTGGATCATTTTCGATCTCGAACGGGACCACGTAATCGACGCCTCGCACGAAGGAGACGATTTGGCATCTCGTTTTGAGATCTTGGAACGCCTTGCCCTTCTTGGCTTTGAGGAAGGCGTCGCCGTTCACGAGGGCGATCAGCGTGTCGCCGAGCCGTTTTGCCGCGAGCAGGTTGCTGGCATGACCGGGGTGGATGGGATCGAAACCGCCCGAGGCAACGACGATCTTGCCAAGCGTGGGACGCAACCGATCGATGGTCTCGAAATCGACGATTTCGGCGGGCTCGAACTCACGGGCGGGCATGAAGGACCTTTCTAATACGGAAGACCGCGCCATTTCAATGTCTCACCTCGCCCCCAAGCCTGCGCCATCAATGGGCCGGGGACGCCTCCATGACGATAGGCAAGCTCTCATAACGCCGGGTGAATGCGCCGTCGGCGAAGACACCGGCCTCGGCGTCGACGGCAAATCGCGGACATCGCGCGAGCAGCTCCTCCAGAACGATGCGTCCCTGGAGTCGCGCGGCAGCGGCACCAAGGCAGAAATGAGCGCCGATGGAAAACGTCAGATGGCGGGTGATGGAACGTCCGACGTCGAGCTCCTCGGCATGGGGGCCGAATTCTCGCGGGTCCCTGTTGGCCGCCGCATAGCAGAGAAGAACGCGCTCGCCGGCCTGGATGGTCGGGCCGCCCTCGATGGTGACGTCGCGCGTCGCCACACGGCACAATCCTTGGACCGGTGTGGTCAAACGCAAGAACTCTTCGACGGCATTGGGAATGAGCGACGGGTCGGCCAGGAGGCGTTGCCTCTGCAGAGGATTTTGCGTGAGGAGCTCGGCACTGCCGGCCAAGAGACCCGTCGTCGTGTCGTTGCCCCCCGCGATCATGACGAAGGCATAGCCGAGAATCCCCTCTACCCCGACGCCGGCGCCCTCGTCGTCGGCACGCAAGAGAATGGAGACGAGATCGTCGCTCGGCTCGCGGCGCCGGCGTTCGATGAGCTCCGAAAAGTAGGCGACCAGATCGCCGAGCGCCGCACCCGCGTCGGTGCCGTGCCCTTGGGCGTTGGCCTGCACGAAGGCGTGCGTCCATCCCTCGAACCGATGACGGTCCGCTTCCGGCACGCCGAGGTAATGGGCAACGACCCAGCTCGGTAGGGTCCGCGCGACCGTCGCCACGAAGTCCCCCGCGCCCTCACTTTTCAACTTCTCGATGCGCTCGATCACGAAGCGGCGCAGCTCGGGCTCGAGCTCGATGGTGCGGCGCGGCGTAAAACCACGGTCCACGAGCCGCCGGTACCGCGTGTGATCGGGCGGATCCATCATCACGATCGTGGGCGGGATATGGAGCAATTCGCGCTCGTTTTGAAACGTCAAGCCTTGTGCCGAGGAGAACGTGGCCGTGTCTTTGACCGCTTCGAATACGTGCTGAAATCGCGTCAAAACCCAGAATCCGCGCGGGCTCTTGTGAACGGGATCCTCCTCGCGCAGCCTTCGATACACCGTGAAGGGATCTCTCCAGGTATGTCGACCGAACGGCTCGTAGACGGGGGGCGTGTTGGTCATCGTCGTCGCCCCGTCAACTTCGGAGCCAAGGCGACGACTTCGGCCCCTCGTTCGGCACCGAGGCGGGAGGAAGCGACGCATACCGCGCCCGCGCGGAATGCAACAGCGCCGTGAGCGCGCTGGTGACATTCATTTGGTCCGTTGCCGGCACGATGAGGGGCGCCAGCACCTCGACTGCGGATGGCAAGTCGCCGAGCACCACCAGCTTGTTGTCTCGGATGACGATGTTGATCCCGCGCACCACCGTTCGAAACACCTGCGCCGCGACCCCCACGTCCTCGATCACGACTGCGATGCGCATCATCGCGCTACCGAGCTCCCTCATGAAACGCGCGCTCTCCCGGAGAGCGTCGGGCGGCGAAACCGGAGTGCCCGGCTGAATGACGACACAGGAGACGATGCCGGCCGTGAATCGGCTGGCCAATGTTTGGTAAGCGCGTTCCAAGGTCAACATATGCGGCACGTCGATGAGACCGCGGCTGTCGACGATGGCGAGGTTCTGCCAGAACGTAACGCAGAAGGCGCTGTCCGCGTAGAAGATGGCAGGACATGCGGCGGCGGTCATCGGCTTCGATCTCCGGCCAATCGACGGGACCCTCCCCGCACGAGGCCCCCCCGTCTTACCACAGTGCGTGGGAAGAGACGTGACCGCGTGGTGGGGCGTTCGATCGCGGGGGAGGGCGTGGCCGAGGCCGACGCGAGTGGGCGGGGGCGGTGCGGAAGCTGAATTCCGCCACGATGGCGTGGGAGCGGGGCGTCCAGCGAATTGCTTTGGCGCGAGAGGCGGGATTCGAAGACACTGACGCGATGACCGGCCCCACGGAGACCGCGCCTGTGGAGCCCGAACGACGCCCCTCGCTCGGGGCAACCCTGCGCGCCGTGCTTTTCACACCGAGGGAGTGGTTCTCTCGTCTGTCGGGCCACACCGCGGGCAGGGCCGTGCGGCTCGCGATCCTGGTGCACGTCGTGGCCGATCCCCTGGCGTTGCTCGGCATGCATCTCCTCGAGCCGGTGCACGCGCCGACCGCGCTCGCCATGCTCATCGCGGCGCCCATTTCCACCCCGATCGGGATCTGCTTCACCGCTGCGATGGTGCATGGGTTGGCGCGCCTGACGTCGCGGGAGCGACCGCATTTCTCTCTGGTCGTGGAAACACTTGCCTATGCGCAATTGCCGTTTCTCGTCGCCATCGTCCCTGTCGCAGGGCCCGTGGTGGCTCTCGCGTGGTGGCTCTGGCTGAGCGCGCTCGGCCTCCGCTCGGCGCTGCGGCGATCGTGGCTGTTCGGATGGGCCGGCACCGTCGTCGGCCCTGCGGTCGGCATGACCATGGCGCTCGGCCTGCGCACCTTTTGCGTCGAGGCATTCAAAATGCCGTCCCCGAGCATGGCCCCGACCCTGCTCGTGGGCGACCACTTCTTCGTTCGCAAAAACGCGTACGGTTGGTTCGAACACCGCTTGCCCGAGCGCGGCGACGTGGTGGTCTTTCGCGCTCCCGAACGCTCCGAGCAGGATCTCGTCAAGCGCGTCATGGGACTGCCGGGCGATACCATCGTCCTCCAGGCTGGCGCTGTCTTCATCAACGGTTGGAGAATCGCAACGTGCGTTGCCGGCGCGGCGACCGTGAAGGTCGCCGGCGAGGAGCGTTCGGGCTTCGTCGTTGTCGAGATGATCGGCGACCGCGCGTACCTCGTTTTCCACGACGAGGCCGCCCTTCGTCAACGCGAACACGGACACGAGCACGGAGACGAGCACGAGCCGATCGATGAGCACCAGCACGGGAAGGGCAATGTCCAAGGTCCGTACGTAGTCCAAGAGAACGAGGTCTTCGTCCTTGGAGACAACCGGGAAAACAGTGACGATTCCCGCGGCTGGTTCGAGGGACGGGGTGGTGGCGTGCGCGTGGATCACATCAAGGGGCGCGCCAACATGATTTGGATGTCATTCGCGGAAGGTGGCCGCGCCGACTGGTCGAGGATCGGCACCTCGTTGACGAGTGCACCGAAGTGCCCGACGTCGTTTCCGCCCGCGATCTGCTCCGCGGTCGAGCGTTGCCTGACCAGTCCGCCGGCGCCCGAGACCACCACGCCTCCATCGCCCAAACGATAAGGACCGCTCAGCACGACGCTGTCAGTTCTTCGCGCTACCCGATCACGAGTCTTAGGGCCCCGCCTCCCCGTCGCGCCGCGTCTCGCTGGCGTCGGTGCGTACCTGCGCGAGCGCCAGCTGGTGGGCGGTCTCCAGCGCCGTCTCCGCCGGCACGGTGACGTCGGGCTTGACGCCCGTACCCTCCCAGTTGGTGTTGGTGATGGGATTGATGGCGCGCCCGCTGGGAACGAAGACGGTGAATCCGTGGGGCAACGGGACCAGGTCGCCGGGGTGGGCACCGCCGCCCGTCGTTTCGCCGACGATGACGGCTCGCTTCAATGCCTGAAGATTGTAAGTGAACTCTTCTGCGGCTGAAAAGGTGCGTGCGCTGGTCAGCACGTAAACGGGCTTTTTCGGCCCGAACTTCGCCCCCTGCACGCGCGGATCGGTGAAAAAATCATCGGTGCGATCGGGTACGCGCCAATAGAGGGAGTTCAAATGGACGGGCGCGGAGCCAAACAGGTAGCTGCTCACCAAAGCGACCGTTTCCGGCTCGCCCCCACCGTTGCGGCGCACGTCGAGGATGATCGCCGCTGCGTCGGCGGCCGCGCTCATCGTGTCGCGGATGTCGTCGCGCGCTTGTTCTCCCGGGACGCCAAAGGTCGCAATGTCGATGTAGGCGACGTTCCCGTCGAGCCGTCGCGCCTGTCCGAAGACGCGAGGTCGATCGGCACCGGCATCCACCGGTGACGTGCGCGGCTCTCGTCCTGGCCGCGCGGCACCGCGGGAACACGCCACCTCCACGTGCAGATGCTTGTCGTGGGTCATGCGCTGCAGGTCATCGGTGAGCGTCCGCGCGAACAAGAGGCGGCTCGCCAACGCGTCGTACGCGTGCTGACGCTGCCGCGCGTTGAGCTCACGCTCGATCGCGAGAGCCTTCTCTGGAAACACGTAGGCGCGGTTCAACTCGCGCACGAGCGCTTGCACGATCTGTCCGCGCGTCTTGTCGTCGAAAGGCGCCACCGAAGCCCCGGTGTTGGCGGGATCGGGTGGCGCGCCCGTCGGCCGGAGCAAGATCGTCTGAATCGCGTGCGGCGGATCGGAGTCGACATTGAAAAGAATGCACAGCCAGCGCTCGTTGCGCCGGGCCCGCACCACCGCCAGCATCTCCGTCGCCGTCGCGTCTTCCACGCGGTGGAGCTCGAACCCCCCCGTTCGTTCGGCGACGCCCATATCCGTCGACGCGCGGAGCTCGGCGTCCTTCGCCCCACGCCACACACCGTCGATCCGCGCGCGGTCGCCGGAGTTGATGGCCGCCGCCCAGTCCTCGAACTTTTGACCAACGGGATCGCCCGTGGGCAGCGCTTGGGGCTGCGCTTGCGTGCTTTCCGGCGTTCGCCTGCTGGAACCGGCCGCGCTCGGATTGACGCCGGCACTTTGGCAACCCGCCGCCGACGCGAGCGCGACGAACATCGACAAGAGAGGCAGAGCGAGTGGTCGCACGGGGCTTCCTCGGGGTGTGTAGCGGAGATTCGGTGGAGAGCGGACGGAGGTCGAACGAGCTCGGGAGTCCATATACGATGCGCCGCGGATGACGCAATCTCGCGTTCGTTCTCGCGGGCTTGGCAAGCTTGTCGGAGGGGCGGCGCCCCCCCCGTTGGGTCGATCGGCCCAATCGTGTTAAAAAGACGTCGCATCGATGGAACAAGATACCTCTCGCATGGGCGCGCCCCCTGTCATCGGGACGCCCCACTCCCCAGCCGACTATTGGGTCGGCGCCGGCATTTACGACATCACCGGTCCCGCGGCCGAGATCGTGATGATGGGCTACGCCGTGCCGGAACAAAAAACTTCCGGCATCCACATGCGACTGCGGTCGCGGGCGTTCATCGTCGGGGACGCGCACAAGCGCGTCGTCTTCGTCAGCGCCGACCTCGGCATGCTTTTCCAGATGGTGAAGCTCAAGGTCTCGGAGAAGCTCGCCGCGGATCCAGAGCTGTCCAAGTACTACGACGAGCGCAACGTCCTCCTTTCCGCGACGCACACCCACGGAGGCCCGGGCGGGTTTTCCGGCTACTTTCTCTACGATGTCACCATCAAGGGCTTTATCCGGCCCCATTTCGACACCATCGTGGACGGCATCTACCAATCCATCCGGCGCGCCCACGAGAATCTGCAGATGGGACGCATTCTCATCAACCAGGGCACCCTCGAAGGCGTGGGTGGGAACCGCGCCGAGGAGCCTTATCAGAACAATCCCGCCGATGAACGCTCCCGGTACGACGGCAATACCGACAAGACGTTCACGTTGCTGAAGCTCGTCGGAGCGAGCGGTGAAGAGATAGGCATGATCAACTGGTTCGGCGTCCACCCGGACAGCATCGGACCCGACAACACGTTGATCACGGGCGACAACAAAGGTCTGGCGGCGTATCTCTTCGAGAAGGACAAGGGGACCGACTATCTCGCTCCCCGGACGTTCGTGGCCGCCTTCGCGCAGGCGAGCGCGGGCGACGTGACCCCCAACATCGGATTCGGGCAGGCGCCCGGGGAGGTCACGTTCGAGAAGAACAAGAGCCTCGAGAACGCGACGCTCCGCCAATACGAGAAGGCCAAGGAGCTCTACGAGACGGCCAGCGAGCCCGTGACGGGGTCCATCGACTTTCGACATGAATGGGTCGACATGCGCACCCTCTATGTCGAGAGCGCCGGGGCCACGACCGCCGCCGCGGCGATGGGCGCCTCCTTTTCTGCCGGCAGCCCTCTCGACAATCCGAGCCCCGCGTTTCTTTTTGCCAACGGAACGACGGTCGACAGTTTGAGCTGGCGAAAGGACAAACGCGCGGCGCTCAAGTACACGATCTTCAGCGGCGTCTTTGCGATTGCGTGGCCGAAGACCATCGGTTCCGCCTACAAGAGGAGCCACGCCGAGAAACCCATCCTCCTTCCGACGGGAATCGCGCATCTGAATCTCAGCGGCCCGACGATGACGCCCCAGATCATGCCGCTCCAGGTTCTCAAGGTCGGCAGCTTGGTCATCGTCGCCGTTCCGTCCGAGGTCACGACCATGGCCGGCCGGCGTTTCAAGACGACCGCGCTCCGCGAGCTCGCCAATCTCGACGTGAAGCACGCCGTCGTGTCGAGTCTCGCCAACTCGTACTCGTCCTACATCGCGACCCGGGAGGAGTATGCGAAGCAGTGGTACGAGGGCGCGTGCACGCAATTCGGGCCCCATCAGCAGGCGGGCTTCCAGCAGGAGTTCGCGAAACTCTGTCGAGCCATCGTCAAGAACGAGGACGTGCCACGCGGTCCCACCCCGCCGGATGTGACCAATCGAACGGTGAACTTCGCCGCGAAGGTTTGGTTCGACGAGGTTCCGCTCGGAAAGCGCTTTGGCGAGGTGCACAAGAGGCCCGAGCCGAAGTACGCGCGCGGCGACATCGTCGTCGTGCAATTCTGGGGCGGACATCCCAACAACAACTTCCGCGTTCAGGACACGTTCCTCAGCGTGGAGCGCCTCGTCGGCGACTCCTTCACGCCAGTGGCGCGCGATTGGGATCCCGAGACCACGTTTCGATGGGCACGACGCGGCCTCACGTGTTCGATCATTACCATCAGCTGGAACACGAAGGACGCCGCCCCCGGCATCTACAGGATTCGCCACACGGGCGATCGAAAGTCTTGGACGGGAAAGATTGTGCCCTACGAAGGCATCACCGAGACATTCTCCATCGAAAGTGAAGTGGCCCGCCCCCTCGACCGCTCGGATCGGGGCGACAGTGCGACCACGACCAACCAACGAGAAGCGACGGCGGCGCGCGCGAGCTAAGCCGAGATTCAGCGGCGTCGCTGCGGCGCGGGGTCGCGGAGCTCGATGAGCGTGATCTGGTTCAGCGCGGAAACGAGCAGCTCACGAATGCTCAACCGATCGCGGAGCGCGTGAGGGATCTGGTTTTCCAAGACCAAGGAAATGAGGCCGTGCATGAGGCTCCAGACCGAGACGGCCACGAGATCCGACGGCCCGGGTCGCAGGACGCCGCGCGCCTGGCATTCTTCGACGATCCGGAGCACGAGCGAAAAACACTTCTCCGACATCTCCACGAAGGACGGGTAGTCCTTTTCTCGCTCGACGGCTCCCGATGTCGTCACCTTGAAATGATCGGGATCATCGAGCGCAAACTTCAAATAGGCCCATGCGCCCTCCACCAGTTTCGCCCCGGGATTGCCTTCATGGCGCTCGGCCACGCGCCGGAACGCATCGAAAAGACGGCTGTAACCCTCGGTGGAGATCGCCGCGATGAGCGCCTGCTTGTCCGCGAAGTGCGCGTACGGCGCGGTGCGGCTCACGCCAGCCTTTTGCGCCACGCGACGCAGACTGAGCCCCGCCACGCCCTCCTTGGAGAGCAGGTCCACGCCTGCCTCGATGAGGGCGTTCTTCAGATTCCCGTGGTGATACGGGCCCTTCTTGGGCGCGGCGGCGGACAATCTTGACACCGTCAAGATTGTCGAGCTAGTGTTGGTCGTTGTCAAGCCGGGAGCACGGAGAATTTCGATGGACACACGGGTTTCAGAATCGGGAGAGGCCAACGGTGCCGGCGCGAAGAGCCCTTTCTTCTCTTTCAAGAAGGAGGTGGTGGATACGGCGCAGATGCTGAGTGAAAAGGGTTATCTCATGGCCACCGGCGGCAACCTCTCGGTGCGCATTCCGAGCCGCAACGCCCTCGCGGTCACGCCTTCCAACTACGACTATATGAAAATGGTTCCCGACGACATTTGCGTCCTCGACCTCGACTTGAACGTGCTGGAGGGCGAGCGGGATCCTTCCGTCGAGAGCGCCCTCCACGCCGGGGTCTACAAAACGCGGCGCGACGTGAACGCGGTCGTCCACACGCACCAAGTCTACGCGAGCGCGCTCGCCGTGCTGGGTGCCCCCATCCCCGCACTTTTCGACGAGCAGGCCCGGTTTCTGGGTCGATCGGTGGAGGTCATCCCGTATGGACCGTCGGGAACCGGCTTTCTGACGAGGCGCGTGGTCAAAGCCATCCGCAGCAACAACAACGCCTACATCATGAAAAACCATGGCGTGCTCTGCTTCGGGCACTACCTGGAGCGCGCCGCCCACAACGTCGAAATCGTCGAAAAGTGCGCCCACGCTTACCTGCTGGCGCTCTGCACGGGGAGGAACGTGAGCAAGATCCCCCTCGCTATTCGCGAGATTGCGTACGCAAGACTCCGATCGGATCAACGTAAAGCCGAGCGCGGCGAGATCAGCACGCGCGGCGAGTGAAGGACCAAAACATGGACGCAGTCCTATCCCGAGAGCACGGTCAGAAGAGCCGCCCGACTTCCAACGGCCCGTCGTCGAGTCAAGCGTACGGTATCTCCGAGTGGCACGACACGGACGCCATCTACGACAAGCTGAAGAAGCTCATCAAGCAGCCGCTGCGCCCCATGCAGCGGGCCAGCATGGCGCAGGTGCTCGGCTACTTCGACACCAAGTGCTCGAAGTCGAAGGCGCTGATCGAGGAAGCGAAGAAGTACATCCCCGGCGGGGTCCAGCACAACCTCGCCTTCAACTATCCCTTTCCGCTGGCGATCGAGAAGGCCGAGGGCGCCTATCTCTGGGACGTCGACGGCAACCGCTACATCGATTTTCTCCAGGCGGGCGGGCCCACCGTGCTCGGGAGCAACTATGCGCCCGTGCGAGAGAAGGTCTTCGAGCTTCTGCGACACTGCGGCCCGGTCACGGGACTCTTCCACCAGTACGAGCTCGAGCTGGCGAGGCTCATCAACAAGCACATGCCCGCGGTCGAAATGTTCCGAATGCTGGGCTCGGGCACGGAGAGTGTCATGGCCGCGATCCGGGCCGCGCGGGCCTACACCGGCAAGAAGAAGATCATCAAGATCGGCGGCGCGTACCACGGCTGGAGCGATCAGATGGTGTACAGCCTCCACATTCCCGGGACGCGCCGCCTGGAGGCGAAGGGGATCCCGAGCGGAGCAAGCCACCATACCCAGGAGGTGTTCCCCAACGACCTCGACGCGCTTCGTCGCAAGCTGCAGCTGAATCGCGTGCGCGGGGGAACCGCAGCCGTCATCGTCGAGCCGGTAGGGCCCGAGAGCGGGACGCGCCCGGTTCATTTCGACTTCAACCGGGGGGTGCGCGAGCTTTGCGACGAGTTCGACGCGCTTCTCATCTTCGACGAAGTCGTCACCGGGTTCCGCCTTGGCCTGGGCGGCGCGCAGGGCTACTTCGGCGTGAAACCGGATCTCACCATCTTCGGCAAGTGCGTGACCGGGGGATATCCCATGGCGGGAGGAGTCGGCGGGCGCAAAGACGTCATCCAGCGCTTCGCTTCCGGCCTCGGGGGCAAGACCGGTGCTCGTGCCTACATCGGCGGAACACTCTCCGCGAATCCTCTTTCGTGCGCGGCGGGCTACTACGCCATCCTCGAGATGGAACGGACGGGAGCCCCGGTCATCGCTGGTCGCGCCGGCGATAGGCTGACGAAGGGTTTGCAAGAGATCATCGACCGAAGGCGCCTCCCCTTCGTTGCTTATAACCAGGGCTCCATCGTTCACCTCGAAACCTCGGGAGTGATGCTGCTCGACCTCCGCAGCCCCATCAAGTTGGTGCGCGAATTGAAGGCGCGGAAGCACATGATCGAAGAGATGGGCGCCGCGTACATGGCGGAAGGCCTGGTGACGCTCGCGGGCAGCCGCATGTACACGAGCATGGCGGACACCGACGCGGTGATCGACGATGCTCTCCAGCGCTTCGATCGGGTTCTCTCCTCCGTCGACGGCCCGGGCTGATGTCTGCCGACGACGCTCCGGTCGTGCTCGCGGTCGACCTCGGCACGTCGGGCATGAAGGTGGCGCTGGTCACCCTCCGCGGGGAGGTGCTCGGGCTCGAGTCGCAGGGCATCGGGCTCGAGCTCACGGCGGACGGTGGAGCGGAGCAGTCGCCGGAGGAGTGGTGGCAAGCTTTCCTCGCGGTCTCCACACGGCTCCTCGGGCGAAATCTGGTGCCGCGAAAGGCCGTGAAGGCAGTCTGCTGCTCGACGCAAGGTGAGGGCACGGTGCCCGTCGATCGCGACGGAAACGCGCTCATGAACTGCATCCTCTGGATGGATATGCGCGGCGCACCGTATCTGAACAGGAGAAATCGCGGGCTCATCAACGTGGCGGGCGCCGACGTCTTCAAGTTGATTCGATGGATTCGATTGACGGGCGGGATGCCTTCGCCCACGGGAAAGGACCCCGCCGGCCACATGCTGCTCGTACGCGAGCGCTTTCCGGAGGTGTATGCGCGCACGTACAAGTTTCTGAACGTGCTGGACTACTTGAACCTCCGCCTCACGGGCCGCTTCGCGGCGACGTTCGACTCCATCCTCACGTCCTGGGTTACCGACAACCGAAATCCCGATAGCATCCGCTATAGCGACGCTCTCATCCAAATGAGCGGCATCGAGGCCGACAAGTTTCCGGAAATCGTGTCATGCACGACGGTGCTCGGACCGCTGAAAAAAGACGTCGCAGAGGCGCTGGGGCTCGCTGCCGGCGTTCAAGTGGTGGCCGGCTCGATTGACAACACCGCGGCCGCCATCGGCTCGGGGGCTGTCGAAGATTTCCTTCCTCACCTCTACGTGGGAACTTCCTCCTGGGTGGCCGCTCACGTTCCGTTCAAGAAAACGGATCCCAGCTCCGCGCTCGCGTCGGTCCCTTGCGCGATGCCGCGACGTTATCTCCTTACTGCCTTGCAGGCGACGGCCGGCGGAAATCTGACGTTTTTGAAGGACAACCTGCTCTGCCGAAAGGACGAGCTGTCGCCGGCCGACGAAGTCGAGAATTGCTTCCAGGTGATGGATCAGATGGCGGCGCGCGTGCCGGCGGGGGCCAACGGGATCATCTACACGCCTTGGCCCTGGGGTGAGCGCGCGCCGGTGGACGACAGAAATCTGCGCGCTGGCCTTTACAACCTTTCCCTCCACAACACGCGCGCCGACGTCATCCGCGCATTCTTGGAAGGCGTGGCGCTGAATACGCGCTGGCTCATGAAGCCGGTCGAAAAGTTCCTCGGCCGCCCCGTGCGCAAGATCCATCTTGCCGGAGGGGGCGCTGGCTCGGACGTGTGGTGCCAAATTTTCGCCGATGTGCTCGGCGTCGAGGTTCTCCAGGTGAAGGACCCCATTCAAGCCAACGCCCGCGGTGCGGCGCTCATCGCGGCGGCGGGCCTCGGAGACATCTCGCTCTCCGACGTGCACGAGCTGGTCGCGATCAAGCGAGCCTACGTCCCGAGCCCCGAGCACCGCGCCCTCTACGATGACCGATTCCAGACATTCGTCGCCATCTACGGTCAGATGCGCGGCGTCTACAAGAAGCTGAACGGGCGGCTGAGCAGCGCATCCATTTAGGACTCTGAAGTCCCGAAGCTCTGCATCATGGCCGGGAAAGACCTGGTCGATCCGTCCAGTCATTGACCCGCGGTGGCTCGGCGTGCGCGAAGAAGCGCGCGCCGAGCCGGCCTTCCTTAGAGGGCGGCGACTGCCGCCAGCGCTTCGTCGACTTGCTGCGGCGTGTTGAGCAGTCCCGGTGACAGGCGCGCATAGGCAACGGCGTAAGGTGAAACGCTGGCGATGATCTTGTGGCGCGCGAGCAGGCGCTTGACTACCTCTTCGTTGGGGACGCCCTCCACTTCGAAGCAGGTGATCCCCGACGACAGCTTGGGGTCCACGGGGGTGTGCAGTCGAACGCGGGACATTTCGCGAAGCCCTTGCTTGAGCCGGGTGTTGAGCTCATGGACTCGCCCGTGAATTTCGGCGCGTCCGATTTCGCTCTGAAAAGCGAACGCTGCGGGCAGCGCCCAGCGATGTTCGAACGAATGAAAGCCGCCCGGCGTATGCATGATGCCGAACGGGGCCACCGGCGCCTTGTTCTCCATCCATGCCACATAAGGAGGGCCCTCGAACGCCGGAATCGTGGGCGCAACCTGGTCCCAGGCGTCCTTGCTGGCCCACACCAGACCCGTACCGCGCGGTCCGAAGAGCCACTTGTGACAGCCGGCAACGAACACGTCACAACCGAGGTCCGCCATGGTCGCGTTTTCGATGCCGAAGCCATGCACGCCATCGACCACGAACCAAATGCGGTCGGCCGCGGCGCGCTTGCGATTGGCCGCGGCGATGGCGTCTGCCATCGCGCGGATGGGCAGTTTGACGCCGGTGGAGGAGTGCACCCACGTGGCAGCCACGACCCGCGTGTCGGCAGCGATCTCGCGCGTCAAGCTGCCGACGATCTCGTCGCTGCTAGCCCGCGAAGGCTGTGCGTAGAGCGTGATCTTCCGCACCTTCACGCCGTCTCGGGCAGCCCGCAAGCGCAAGGCTTCGTGCGTGGAAAAGTGATCGTGGATCGTCGCCAAGACTTCTTTGCCAGCGCCTATGCGAAAACCGCCGTACACGAGACCAAGCCCCATCGTCGTGCTGTCGGTGAGGGCAAACTCGTTCGGTTGAGCGGCGAGAAAGCGCGCCGCCGCCGTGCGCGGTGCCGAGTCGAAGCTGTCCTTGCCCGCTATCGAGAGCTCCAATTGCTGCTCCAGGACCAGCGCCGGATTGCGGTCGAGCGCATCGCGATGCGCGGCGATGGCCTCGCGAACGCGGCGAGGATGCGGCGTGAGCAGGAACCCGGTGAGGTTCGTGTACGCGGGATCCTGGTCGAATTCGGCGCGGACTTTGGCCCATTTGTCCATCGCGGCGGGGCTCGTCGCAGTGGCTGCCGCCGGCGTCGACTTGCCAGCGCTCGCGCACCCACCGCCCACCAACGCCGTGCCAGCCCATCCCATGAATTGTCGTCTTTTCAGCGTCATTGCGGATCTCCCAGTTCGCCCCCAGCCTCGGCTGGATTGGCGATGCTGACAAGTGCAATTTCGGCGCGATCTCGACATACGATGCGCGTTCTTTGGGCATTGCCAGAGCGGTAGCGGTATAGTCCGCGCGAATGGAGATGCAGTCATGAAAGCTCGACGGCGGAGCCAGCTTGCGTTGACGTTTTTGGCAGTGGGCGCCGCCGCTTGCAGCAGCGGAAATGAGGGCTTGTCGCCGGGAACCTCGCCTGACGGAGGGGCAGGGGAGTCGGGAACGGGCGATATCCCGCCGCCCTGCGGTCCCAGCTCGCTGGCGGCGGGGACCTTCTCCCTTTCGTTCGCGGGCGTCGATTACGGCTACCTCGTGCATCTGCCGCCGAGCTACGACGGCACGAAGCGCGCGCCGCTGGTTCTCAATTGGCACGGATTTACCTCGAACGCTCAGCAACAAGAGCTGTTCTCCAACTTCGACCCGGTGGCGGACGAGGAGGGATTCGTCGTCGTCTATCCGAACAGCCCTGACGCCTCCTGGAACGCGGGAACGTGCTGCGGTGGTGCGGGAAGGGACGACATCGGGTTCGCGCGCGCGCTGGTCGCGGAAATTTCCTCGAAAGCCTGCATCGACGCGAAGAGCATCTATTCGATGGGCATGTCCAACGGCGGCTTCATGTCGTTTCGCCTCGGATGCGAAGCGGCCGACCTTTTTGCGGCCATCGCGCCGGTGGCGGGCAAGATCGGCGTGGCGGGCTGCCAGCCCGCGCGACCCATTCCCCTCCTGGCATTTCACGGGACCGCCGACACGCTCGTTGCCTATGACACTGGCGCGTTGTCGCCCGACATGCTGACCGTGCCGGACACGGCGCGAAAGTGGGCCGATCTCGATGCCTGCACCCGCGGTCCCGATACGATCCTCGAGCGCGGCAACGTGCGCTGCGAGGCTTGGTCGAGCTGCGCGGGCGGCGCGAGCACAACGCTGTGCACCATCGAAGGCGGTGGACACTGCTGGCCCGGCCAGAGCCTCTGCCCCTATGGCACGTCCACCGCCGATGTCGATGCGAGCCGCCAGATCGCGGCGTTCTTCAAGTCATTCAAGCTTCCCTGACGAGCGAGATAACGGCAGTGCGCGTCGCGCGCGCAGCCGTCAGAACGGCTGTTGCTCGCGTACGCCGATTTGACCTGGCTCAGTCGTCGGCTGGTTCGGCGTCCTCCGTCAAGTCTTCGAGTCCATCGACGAACGACTCCTCGAGAAAGGGTCCCCCCACTTCGGAAGGATCCGTGGTCGATGCACCCTCGATTTCTCGGATGTCCTCCCCCATCGTGGCCGCCATGAGAAAGTCACGGCCGAACGTTTCCGCAAACTCTGCTCCGGCATCGCCTAGTGCGGGGTCGGAGTGAAATGCGACGCTCGCTTCTTCTTCGGGTCCCAGCCGCGTGACCACTTTCTCGTCGTCCGGCGTGTAGAGGACGTCGTGCATGGCGCGGCCAATGGTGCCGTTCGAGCCAACGGCCTCCAGCACTTCCTCTCCCACGAAGGGGAAGCCAGTGGAAAGGGTGCGGACCCGCGTCGGATGGGACACCTGCCGAATGACGCTGTGGTCCGTTCGATCCTCCTTGCTCGGTTCCTCGTGCGCCAGCGGGTTCAGCGGTTCTGCGACATTCCTTCGATTCCGAGTGCGAGACATTTTCCACCTCTTTTTGGCGACGGCCCGAAAATGTCCAACCAAAGGAGCACCCTTTGCGGACAACGTCGAGTCGGTGTGCGTGAAGGATCCATCGGCTATCGCGTGGAAATGGGTGCAAAGCCGAAGCCAACTCCCGATCGTGCTCGCGACCGCGGTCTTCGGTCCGGTCGACGGACGAGATCCGCGTCCTCTACATAGTCGTGACGCAAGCGGTGTCGTGCGCCGCCTTGTATCGCCAAGGAGGTGAACCGATGAATGCAACGTTGTCTACGACAGCATGGGTGCTCCATGATCTCGGACTCGCTACCAGCGTGGGAGGCACCCTTTTCGGCAAAGCGGGCCTCCGACCCGCCCGGGATTCGATGCCAACACAAAACGGGCACAGCGAAATCATCAGCGAGGCATGGAAGCGCTTCACTCCCATCAACCTCTTGTCGCACCTATCGGTGGGCGTCACCTGGTTGATCGGTCGTTCGGTCTTGTCCGGTCGCGAAGTGAAACGGTCCGCGCGTAAACTGGTCCTCGCCAAGGACGCGCTCACCGGCGTTTACTTGGTCTCTGGCCTGGCATCCACCGCGGCGGGCTACGGCGCCTCCCAGCTGCGACAAGGAAATGAGTCGTCCCGCTCTTCGATCATCGAAAAGGTGGGCATCGGCAAGGAGGACCCATCCGAGCTGTCGCGAAAGCTGCAGCGCGCCTCGACGGCACTTGGAACCGCGAACCTCCTGGCAGGCGCCGCTCTCCTCGGCATCACGGCCGTCCTCGCCATGCAGGCGGGCAAGTCTGCCAAATGGTCGCTCGTCTCTCGCTTTCTTCCCTGAGCTGTCGAATCGACATGCCGACAGGGGCCGATGCGCGTGGCCCCTGTCGGACTTTGGCGGGCCGATCGCTACGCGCAAAAAAGGCATGAAAGACTCGGCTCGACGCCCATGACCCGGTCTTTGGTCGGAATGAGCCCTGTCCTTCATGGCGATGACCTACCTTACTGAGGTGCGTTTCGAGCCCGAGAAGAACTGCTGGCGGGTGACGCACGCGGACCGTCTCGCTTTTCTGGTGGATGGGGCAGCCTACTTCGCCGCGTTTCGCCAGGCGGCGATCCGGGCGCGGCGATCCATTTTGATCACCGGCTGGGATTTCGATACCCACGTTCGACTCGTGCCCGAGGATGCCCCTCATGATGGTTTTCCTCCGACCCTGCTCGCCTTCCTGAACGCACTCTGCGAAAGGACACCAGAGCTCTCCATTCACGTGCTGGCGTGGGATTTCTCCGTCATCTACACCTTCGAGCGCGAGCTGTTGCCGGCCGTCCATTTCGGATGGGGTAGCCATCGGCGGCTGCGCTTCGCGCTCGACGGCGAGCACCCCGTCGGTGCTTCACATCATCAGAAGATCGCGGTGGTCGATGATCGCGTCGCTTTCGTGGGGGGCATGGACCTGACATTCGCCCGCTGGGATACGCCGGAGCATCGACCCAACGACGTACGTCGCGCGATGGAAGACGGCAGCATTCCGAGACCCATGCACGACGTGCAGGTTGCAGCGGAAGGCGAAACCGCCTCCGCGCTGGGTGACCTTTTCCGGACGCGGTGGCAGGCCGCCACGGGTGAGACTTTGCCGCCGCCGGGTCCGGCGACCGCCGAGCGTTCGTTCGATCCATGGCCGGCAGACCTCATGGCGGACGTCGAAGACACCGACGTGGCCATCGCCCGCACGGCTGCGGCTACGACGTCGGGAGCGGAGGGCGTGCGGGAAATCGAGACGTTGACGCTGGAGGCCATTTTCGCGGCCCAGCGCACCATCTTCATCGAAAACCAGTATCTGACGTCGGGCCTCGTGGGCAATGCGCTGGCGAAGCGTCTGGAAGAACCGAACGGACCGGAAGTGATCCTCATCCTCCCTCGCGATCAGGGGGGATGGCTCGAGCAGAGCTCGATGGGCGTTTTGCGCGAAAGGCTGCTGGCGCGTCTTCGCTCCAGCGATCATCACGACCGTCTCCGCGCTTATTACCCGGTGATTCCCGGTCTGCCCGAGGATCAGTGCCTCGGTGTGCACTCCAAGGTTCTCATCGTCGACGATGCGTTGCTCAAAGTGGGCTCCGCGAACCTCAGCAACCGGTCGATGGGCTTCGATACGGAATGTGACCTTGCGCTCGGCGCGTTCGACGACGGGCAGCACGAAAACGCGCGTGCCATCGCCGCGCTAAGAACACGCTTGCTCGCCGAGCACCTCGGCGTAGCTCCGGCGGACCTGCGAGTGCGATCCGCCGAATCGACATCCTTGATCGCCACCATCGAATCGTTTGCCGGTGGGCCGCGCGGCCTTCGGCCCCTGGTTCCAGGACCCGAGCCGGCGCTCAATCTGGCGGTGATGGACGGTCTGGTGTGCGACCCCGAGCGACCGATCGCGCCCGAGAAGCTCATCGAGGAGTTCGTCCCGGCCGGCTCCCGACGGCGAGCGCGGCGCTCGCTGCTGCACTATGCGCTGTTGCTGGCGGCGGTGTTGCTGCTCGGAACCGCCTGGCGCTTCACGCCGCTGCGCGATCTGATGGTCGTCGAGCGGCTGGTCGACGCCGGGCATTCACTTCGGGATAGCCCGTTCTCTTTTTTCTACGTGACGGCGGCCTTCCTCGTGGGAGGATTCTTGTTTTTTCCGATTACGCTGCTCATTGCCGCTACCGCGCTGGTGTTCGATCCGGCACGCGGATTCGTGTTCGCCGTCGTGGGTAGCGTCAGCTCGGCATGTGCGACGTATGGCATGGGCCGGCTCGTCGGACGCCCGGTGATCGAGCGGATGCTTCGCACACCGCGCATGCGCCGCTTCCGTGACGAGCTTCGGCGCCGGAGCTTTGCGGCCATCTTCGGTGCGCGCCTGATCCCCGTGGGGAGCTTCTCGCTCATCAACCTTCTCGCCGGCGCCCTGGGTGTCCGCTTTCGCTCGTATTTCATGGGCAACCTCTTGGGTATTCTGCCCGGGATTTTGGGTCTCACGCTGTTCGCCCATCGGTTGGGGAACACCCTCGCCAATCCCGACATCAAGAACATCGCCGTGCTCGCCTTGGTGCTCGCCGTGATCGTGGGTGCGCTTTCCCTTTTTCGCCGTGCGCTGCGCAAGGCGGGACGCCTGGAGCCCGTGACTCGTCTGCGCGAAGCCAAGGAGAGCTGATGCCTGCCGACGCCGGTCCTCGGCTCGCAGTTGCGTCTTACAACATCCACCGCTGCATCGGTCGGGACGGTCGCCGCGATGTCGAGCGAGTGGCACGCGTGATCGAAAGCCTCGACGCGGACATCATTGCGCTTCAGGAAGTGGAGTCACATCGAGCATCCGCCGGCGACCCGTTGCAAATGGACGTCCTCGCCCATTTGGTCGGTCTGACGGCGATCTCCGGGCCAACCATCGAACGCGCCGACGGCCACTTCGGCAATGCGCTTCTGACGCGGTTGCCCATCCGCACGGCGCGCAAGCTCGACCTCACGTTTCGACGCCGTGAACCGCGGGGCGCCATCGACGTCGATTTCGATGTCGCGGGGACGCATCTGCGGGTGATTGCCACGCATCTCGGACTCCGGCCGCGCGAACGACGCCACCAAGTACAGCGCATTCTGGAGACGGTGGCTGATCAGCACGAAGGCTTGATCGTGCTGCTCGGCGACATCAACGAATGGCTCGTCTCGGGCCGGCCGCTGCGGTGGCTGCACGGGCGATTCGGCGAATGTCGCGCGCAGCGAACCTATCCGGCGTGGTTTCCCATCTTCGCGCTCGATCGCATATGGGTTCATCCGAAGGACGCTCTGCTCCGTTTCGAGGCCAAAGACACCGCGGAAGCACGCGCGGCTTCCGATCACCTCCCCGTACGCGCAGAGCTCTCGATGGGTGCGGCGACGCCGTCAGTCACAACTGACATCGTTCGTGCTGACAACGACATCGTCGTAGAGCACTGCCGATGACGTGGGAGGATCGTAGCTCGACCAGTTGATTCCCATCCACAGGCGCCCGTAGCTGGTGGGCATGCGCGTATCGCACGTATTCGTCATGTGAACCGGGCAGACGACGGCCCCGAGGTCTAGTCCGTCGACGCGGATTCGTGGAACGACCGCCGTGCCAATTTCGAAATCGATCTGAAAACAGAGCCACCGATCGGCTGGGATGACGTAGGAAGGCTTTTTGACTTCGTCCGACCAGACACCGTGGATCGTCAAGCTGATCCCGTCGTGCCAGAGGCCCACACTCGACCCTCCGAACGGTGCGTTGCTCTCGCCGAGCACGAGGAGGCTCGCCGCGTAGTTGCCGACCGGTATCACGTCGGGAAGTGGGGATTGCACATAGAGATAAGTGCGAAGGTAAAGATGACCGGACGTTCGCCCGCCGAGCACGTCGGCGTAGACCGGAGTTCCATCGCCTTGCCCGTCCTTCCTGCTGTAAAGTGCCCCGTTGCCACGGTAGGTGCCGGTCGTGATGCGGCGGGTTTCGCCATCCACTCCGCCTTCGCGCGGGGGATAGACGGTCCACAGCGGAAGCTGGGGATCCTCGAAGTTGTCGCAGAAGATGGCATCCGGAAACCTGTCACGACACGACGGCGGGGGCGGAGCGGCATCGCTGCCCGCGTCCATCCCCCCCGTGCCGGACCCCGATGCACCGCCCGTCGCATCGACAGGGCGTCCCGCATTGCCGCTTGCGCCCGAGGCGCCGCCGCTGCCTGCCGCACCGCCGCTGCCTGCGGCGCCGCCGCTGCCCGCGCCTCCGTCGTTGCCTGCTGCGCCGCCTTTGCCGGCGCCACCACCGTTGCCCGCTACGCCTCCGCTGTCTGACGCACCGCCACTGCCTGATGCACCGCCGTTGCCCGCGGCGGCCGCGGCGCCGCCATTGCCGGCTGTACCGCCCTTGCCTGCCGCTCCAGCGCGGCCCGCTCCGCCTGCACCAGCGGCGCCGCCCGCTTGATCGGAGCTGACATCGGTGCTCGTGCTTGCGTCGTCGGTGGGGCGGCGGCCATCCGAAAGGGATCCATCCGTCGCCGGGGCGCCGTCAGACGGTTCGACCTCGAGTGGAGGAGGCAAGCAGTGCGATCCAGCCAGCGCCAGCGGGAGGAGATAAGCTGGTAACCAGCGCATTTCCCACGATGCTACCGATATACTCCGCGGCGTGCCACTGCCGCCTATTTTGCCGAACCCCGGCGATGTCATCGGAGGCAAATATACGATCACCCGGGTGCTCGGGAGAGGCGGCATGGGCGTCGTCTACGAAGCCACGCACCTGCGCCTTCGTCAGCGTGTAGCGATCAAAATGCTGCAACCCGAGTTGGCGATACGTGGCGATATCGTCACGCGTTTCGAGCGCGAGGCGCGGGCGGCGGTCAAGCTGCGCAGCCCACACGTCGCGCGGGTCATCGACGTCGACACCTCGGACGACGGGGCCCCCTACATGGTGATGGAGTTTCTCGAAGGGAACGACCTTTCGGCGGAGATCGCGGCGCGCGGGCCGCTGCCCGTGACCGAAGCCGTCGACTACCTGCTGCAAGCCTGCGACGCGATGGCCGAAGCGCACCGACAGGGGACGATTCACCGCGATCTCAAACCGAGCAATCTTTTCCTCGCGGCCGACGAACGGGGACGCGTCGTGAAAGTCCTCGATTTCGGCATCTCCAAGGTCGCCGAGGAGGGACCTTCAGCCAGCGTCACCAGCACATTTTCGGTCCTGGGAACTGCGCTCTACATGTCTCCCGAGCAAGTGCGGTCGGCCAAGCATGTCGATGCGCGCTGCGACGTCTGGGCCCTGGGGGTGATTCTCTACGAGCTTCTCGCGGGGCGCTCTCCGTTCCTTGCCGAGACCGCCACGGCCGTCGCTGCGGCCATCGTGGCAGATGCTCCTACGCCCCTCGACTCCTATCGGCAAGACGTCCCGCGAGCCGTCGAGGCGGCCGTCATGTTGGCGCTGGAGAAGGACCGCGATCGGCGTTTCCCCGACGCCGCGGCGTTCGCGGCCGCGATTGCCCCGTTCGGATCGCCCCGTGCGGCGCATTCTCTGTCGCTTGCTCGCGTGGGCCGCCGGATAAATTCCTTCGAACACGGTGGGGACCGAACCGCACCGCTGCCAGCTGCTGCCACGATCACGGCAGCGGGTTGGTCGCCCGTCACCGCCCGCGCGACCCTCGCTCGTCGGAGCGTGATCGTCGGGAGCGTCGGCGTCTTTGCGGCCGTGATCGCGATGGCCGCTCTGTTCGTCGAGCCACGGGAATCGACTTCGCCAGAGCCTGCATCGCCAGAGCCCGCATCCGTCGCGTCCGATCAGGGCCCGCCACAAGCGCCGTCATCGGTGGCGTCCTCTCGGCCGGAAACCGCTGCCGAGCGAGCGCAGGGTCCTTCCTTCGAACCTGCGTCACCTTCGAGCGGCGCGAGCAGCGCACCTGCCACGGCGCAAAGTACGAGTCCCAAGACGTCGACGCTACCCGCCTCGTCGGCCCGCCCGTTCAAGGCCATCGTCGGAACGACGCGCGTCCTCCCCGCGCCGAGTGCCAAAGCGCCGCCCGAAGAGCCGACCCGCAAGCCGAAGCCCCCCGTCTTGCCGGCGAGAAAACGCAGTGCCGATCTTCCCGACGATCCCGGCTGACGCACCGTCCGTCAGAAGGTGCCGCGCAAGATCATGCCTGCTCCGCCGTGCAAATGGGTGGGAGCCACCACCATCGGCATCGCCGAAGACTTGGTCCCTTCCGAACGGGACGCCGGTGAAGAGAGTGCCCACCACAATCCTGCGCTGGCGAGCAGTCCGACGCCGGCACCAGCGACGATGGATCCGGACAGCATTCGACTGCGCGCGGCGTTGGCCTCATCGGCTTCGGCTTGAGACGCACACTTCTCGCCTGGGCACTGCGCGCTCACCTCGTCGTAGCGCGCCTGTCCGTTGAAGCGCACCACCAGGCCAATGACGGTGGCAGCTACCCCCGCACCTCCCAGAATCCAGCTGCCCACGGGTGGGCCGCTGCTGACGGCGTCGCTGGATAGAGCGACGCTACCCAGCGCCCGGTCGGGCGCACCCTCGGAAACGAACTGCACCGCGATCTCTTTTTTCTGCTCGGCGGCCAGCGCGAATCGTTGCTGAAAAGGAGGTTGACCCGCGACCTTGACCACGATGTGGTGCTCGCCGGGATCGGCCTCGATTCCTTTGAGGTCCGCCGTTGCCGGGCTGCCATCGATCGCGACTTCCGCGCCGCTCGTGCCAGCCGGCAAGAGAACGACGATACGCGCGATGCGGTCTTCGAGCGCCGTGCGCGCTTTTTCTGCTTTCTGCACAAGCTCGGTGTCGCCGAGGGTCTGGGCGTCGGCGCGGGCCTTGAGAAAGGTTTGTTTGGCGCTCGCCAGCTTTCCGGCTTTCTCCTGGGCGGTAGCGAGCGCTACGAGTGCGGCCGGAGCCGACCGCATGGCGACCACCGTTTCGAATTTCTTCAAGGCTTGCGCCCAGTGCCCCGTTTCTGCCAGCGAAACGCCCTCCCGATAGAGCGACGTTCGCTCCTGCTCCTTGGCGCGATCCAGAAGAGCGGCACCCTGTGCAGATGTCGATCGCGGCAGGAAGCCGACCGCAAGGCTCACGCTCAGAAGGACCCAGGGAGATCCGATGCGATGAGGGACGGGTCGCAACATGAGGGACGCCGCCGAGATGGTAAGGCATCTCGGCGAACTGTCAGCCTGAAAGATGCCCAATCCGTCGACCCGGACACTGCCGATTGCCAGCAGTCGGCTCGACGAACCGATAGCTATCATCTTTCGTCCTGCCCGCCAAGATGATCGGAAACCAAGAGAAAGGAGAAGGCATGCGCATCCATCGAGACGGCGTCGCGCTCGGATACGAAGAGGCTGGTCGTGGCGATCCACCGATCATCCTGGTCCACGGCTGGGGAACGGATCGCAGTGTGTTGCAACCGCTCTCCCATGATTTACGGCGTTCGCACCGGGTGCTCGCGCTCGATCTGCGCGGCTTCGGCGAGAGCGACGCGCCCGAGCAGTCGTACACCATCGAGAGCTACACGGGCGATCTCGCCTTTGTCGCCGATCGGTTGGGGCTCGAGCGACCGATCGTGATTGGGCATAGCATGGGTGGCGTCATTGCCCTCGACTTCGCCGCGCGTCACGGAGACCGGATGTCGGCGGCCGTCGTCCTGGAAGGGATGATCGTGGCCCCCGAGTTACTCGCCGGACTGCGGCCGATCTTGGATGGTGTCCGGACGGACGCATACCGCGACGTGGTTGCCAATTTGATGGCGCACTTGACGGGACCCCATTTCGATCCCGTGGAGCGTGCACGTCTCGTGACCTTCATCACTTCGTGTCCACAGCACGTGCTTGTTTCCGCGATGGAAGGCATTTTGGCCTTCGATAGCGTCGCAGCCGCCGCCCACGTCAAATGCCCGCTCCTCTATGTCGGCACGAACGCGACGTACACGAACGTGGCGCGGCTGCGCGAGCTCTGCCCCCAAGTGCTGATAGGACAGCTCGTCGGCTGCGGGCACTACTTTCCCTTGGAGGTGCCCGATCAGCTAAGCCCGATGGTCGCGCGTTTCATCGAGACGCAAGGGGCGGGGCGGACGTCTCTTCTCGCGCGCGGGGAGCGGCGTGCGGGGAGCGTCGAGCGAGCAACGCTGCGGCGCAGGGGACGATGATGTGCTTCACGCATTCGCGGCGGATGTGGGCGCCGAGTCGCTCGGGCATCGCGCCCCCCGCGAGCAGCGCGAGCTCGTCCGCGTCGAGCGCCGGAAGCGGAACAGGATCGACGTCGGCACGCAGGCGCGCGAATTCGTCGCGGGCGACCTGGACGAGCTCTTCGTCGCCCCGTTCGAGCGCCCATTGGACGAATCGCCAGGACAGCTGGGCGTGACGCGTCTCGTCGTCGGCGATGGTGGTGAGCACGGCGCAAAGCGCGGGCTCGGTCACGTATTGGCGGACCTCGGCGGCCTGAACGGCAGACACCGTTTCGCCGAGGCACCCCTCGCGAATGGCAGCTACGACGACGTCACGGAGCGACGACGCCTCGAGCGCTCCTTCGATGGAAAGAGCACCCGGTCCCACGGGCCGACCCGCGTAAGCGCTGGCCATGGAAAACGCCAATCGGGCGTGCGTCGTCTCGTCGGCGATGGCGGCGTTCGCCGCTTCGATGAGGGACGCCGGCGCGCCGAGCGCGAGCAGCTGCAGCGTGAAGCGAGCGAAAGCCGCAATCGACCCGTGCTCGAGCAGCGCGGCCTGCGTCCACGCATGCGCCAACCGACGGCGCTGCGCGGCATCGAGATGCTCCGTCGGGAGCGCCGTATTCGCGATCTGCCATTCTTCGTTCGCGCAAGCCGTTGCTTGGCGAGCCGTGCCCTCGATCAGAAAGGGGCGGCCCGGTTGGGGCGGCGGAGGGCCACCCCCCGTGCTGATCCCTCCGCCCTTTCCGGCGGTACCCGTCCCGCCCGTGCCGGTGCCGGCGTCACTGCCGCCCGATCCTCCGTCGCCACCGGATCCACCCGCGCCTCCGTCCGTGTCCTCGGACTGGGTTTCACGACCGCCGCAACCCACGACCGGGGCGCAGCCGAGCGTGGCGAGAAAGAGCGCGGTCCAGCGATCGAGCGGCGTGGCGAGTCTCATGATGGCTTACCTCAGCAAGGTTGCAGCAAGGTTCGGGCCAGGCGATAAGTCCCCAGAAATAGCGAATTTCGAAGGCGGCGAGGTGTGCCGTCCGGCACAGCTGGCACAACGGAGAGGGACGCCGCGACGTCTCATCGGCTCACCATCGCTTCGGCGGCGCTGTCCCCTTGCCGGTCACGTCGGGCAAGATCGCGCGTTGATCCAGCCTCGGGCATGCGAGCCGCGCTCGGTCGAAGTGAATGGTTGTCGCGGACGACACGATGGGGCCCCGACCTGTGACGGCGCGGAGCGCGCGTCAGGTTCGAGCCACCTCGATGCGCGATGCTAGTGCGACGCGGCGGGGGCGATCTTCGGGATCGCCTTCGGCGACGCGGGGGGCGGGGCGGTGGGAATGGGTGCCCCCGACACAGCCGGTACCGCAGAACCCGCCGCGGATGACGGTCCGCCTGCGGCAGGTTCGAACGGAGGTGGCGGCGGGTTGAATGCTGGTTGGCGCCCGAACTTGTCGCGAAGGGTGTCCGCCTCTTTGGTGCCGTTCAGCTTGACCAGCGATTTGACGTAATGAGCGAGCGCCCAGATGTCCTTGTCGCCTTCCCACTTCTCGCCGGTGTTGGGATCGGTGTACGGGGCGGTCGCTTTCCACGACGGCATGGCCGTGCCGCCCACGCCGGCGGCGATGGTGCGGAAGAGATCCTCGAGCTCGCTGCCGGAGCGGATGGGTTGGCGCGTGAAGTCGGGGGGCAGGATGTTCACGTAGTAGTAGTTCGGCTTCGCGGCTTCCGTTTTGCTGGCGGGCTTCGCGCCGTGTTCTTCGGCCTTCGAGCCCTCGGCCTTGGCGCCGTGCCCGTCCCCCTTGGTCTCGTGCTTGGCGTGCGCGGTGGCGGGGGGCTCGTCGATGGGGGCGAGCGTGGTGCGGTACTCGCTCTCCTTCAAGATGGAGCCGTACATGTCGTCGCGGAAGCTCGTCACCTGGAACTTCTTGAGCCGCATCGTCATCGACGCGATTTCGTCCTTGGTCGCGTAGTTGGGATGGCAGCCCGCGCATTGCGTGGTCACGTGGTAGAGCTCTTTGCCGCGCTGAATGGCGGCTTGCTCTTGTCCGCTCCAAGGATTGGGCGAGGGGACGATGGGCGCGCCCGGCTTTTCCTTCAGCCACTTGGGGGAGAAGGTCTTGATGTATTGGATGATGTTGGCAAGCTCCGCGTCGGGCACGTCCCACTCGAGCATCGCGGTGCCGTGCAGCCCCTTCTTCACGATGCGGCGGAAGTCTTCGTCGTTGGGGAGCGATCCGCTCTCCACGGCGGCGAATTTGAATTTCCCTTGCGTGAAGTCGCGCGGCGGCGGGCGCAGGCCGAGAGCTGCCACGCCACGTCCGTCGCCTTTGTCGCCGTGACATGCGCGGCAGTAGTGCGTGTACGATTCCTTGCCGGCGTTGAGCGTCTCGGCGGACACCTGTTTGCCTCCGAGCGTCATCGACTTCGAGAACTGCTCCTCTTCGCAAGCGACGAGGCCGATCGACGTTCCAACGAGCACGGCGGCACCGAGTAATGAGCCTAGAATCCGCGAGCCTGCGAAGGAGGAAATCATCGCTCCCGCTCGTAGCAAACCGGCGTCCCTGTAGCAAGCGTCTCGGTAGGACGCGCCGTCGGGTCAGTCGCCTCGATTGACGATCAGCCCCACGTGATAGAGCAGGGTGTCGATGGCTTCGGGATCGGCGAGATCGTAGCGGCCGCGCACGCGCATCGTCGCGTCGACCAGCACCACGGCGAGGGGCTCGGTCCCCGCGTCGGACCGCGCGGGGGCAGTGCCGGAGCGGGCTGCGGCGGTGGACGGCTCGGCGGGTGTGAGCCCCAGCGCCCTTTGGGCCCGGCGAAGCGTCGGCGCGTCGCCGCTCAGGAAGCTCCAGATGCGCGGGCTCACGCGGTGATGGCTGCTGAACTCGAGCAGGCGATCCTGTGCGTCGCCGACCGGATCCACACCCACCGTGACGAGGTGGAAGGCGACGCCGAGATTACGCACGCGGTGTTGAATTTTTCCGAGCTCCTTGGCGAGATCGACGGCCGACGCCGAAGACGTCTCGATGGCGCTGAGGACCCATACGCGCCCCTGGAGGTCGGCCGTTCCGAAAGGGCGCCCCGCTTGATCGACGAGCTCGAAGGCCTCGATCGTTCCGAGCACCGGCAACTTGGGGGGCATTGCCTTGCGGATGACGCGCGAAACGGGCCACGAGAAAGCGGCGAGCACGAAGAGCGCCCAGAAGGCGCGGCGCCCGAGCAGGCCCGCCACCCAACGCTGAAATGGGTTCTCCCGAGGCGCCGGCCGCGGTGCAGCAGCGACGCGCCCGCCGGTTTGCGGAAGGTTCGGCGAAGCTATGGACACCGCGCCGGTTTAGCGGATAAGAGTGGCCGTAGCAAACGGCGCATGGCGCACAATTTTCGCGCGACCTCGGCATGACGAATCGAGCCAACGCGCGCTCCGACACCAGGAAAAAACTCTTGCCGTCCGAAGTCTCGCGTATTAACGAGATGGCTCGTATCGGCTGAGAACCCAAGGGAAAACCGGCCCCATGAGCACATCCGCTGTCTCCGAGAAAGAAGTCGCGCCGAAGGGCGGCGGTGCAGCGCACCACGGTCACGGCCATGGTCACGACGCGCACGGTGATGAAAACGATCTTTGGCCGCCCGACGCTCAGTTCGGTACCGCCAGTCTCGGCAAGATCGGGATGTGGTTCTTTCTCTGCTCGGACGCGCTGTCGTTCGGCGGACTGCTCCTCGGTTATGGCATCCTCCGCGGTCAAAGCACGCAATGGATCCACCCGGGCGAGCCCGAGCTCGGCATCAACTTCACCGCCGGCCTCACCTTCCTCCTCATCTGCTCCAGCGTCACGATGGTCCTCGCGCACGCTGCGGCCGTCGAAAACAAGCGCAAGGAGATGCTCATGTTCCTGGGACTCACCATCCTGGGGGGCGTGCTCTTCTTGACCGGCCAGTTCAAAGAGTACTTCGGCATCGGCGGCCCCGGACTCATCGAAGAAGGGCTCGTCTTCGGCCACTCTGCCTACGCGAGCACCTTCTACCTCATCACCAGCTTCCACGGCTGCCACGTCCTGACGGGCGTCATCTACCTCACGGTGATTTTCATCCGCGCCCTGCTCGGCCAGTTCGAGGGCGGCAAGCACAACCACATCGAGATCGTGGGCCTCTTCTGGCACTTCGTCGATCTGGTGTGGATCATCGTCTTCACGTTCGTGTATCTGGTCCCCAACAGCTGAGGGTTTCGACCATGGCATCGCACGTCAACCGCAAAGAGTATTGGACGATCTTCGTCGTCCTCTTCGTTCTCACGGTCCTCGAGGTGGGCGTCGTTTACATGGGCATTCCGAAGACGCCGCTCTTCATCGCGCTCTCCGGTCTTGCTCTCGTCAAGGCCACCTGCGTGGGCCTCTTTTTCATGCACCTCAAGCACGAGACGAGCATCTTGCGGCGCAGCATCGCCATCCCCATGTCGATCCCGGCGTTCTACGCGTTCATCCTCATCGCCGAAGGCGCGTGGAGGCGGCTCCCGTGGTGACGTCCCGGCTCGCCCGCGCGGCGTGCCAAGCGAGCGCGTTCCTCGCCGCTGTCTTCGTTTTGTGCGCAGCTCCTCCCGCCTGGGCATGCCCCTCCTGCACGACGCGCAGCGGGGGCGGCTTCATGATCCCGCTCTTGCTCGGGGCCATGATCCTGACGCCCTACGTCGTCAGCACGGTGGTGCTGCGCATCGTGCGCAAGGCAGAGGCCGAGCGCGCCCTCGAGGACCAAGCAGCCAGCGCCGACACGAGCAGTCGTTCTCACGTAGATCCGGCGGCGGACACCGCACCGGCCAGAGCCTGAATTCAAACTTCGCACACCGACATCGAGACGGAGAGCATCGGGATGGACAGTACAGCTCGGCTCATCAAGCAGGTGACGGCGCTCCTCGCAGCAGCGCTCGCCATGACGGCGTCCGGCATCGCCGGCGCGGTGCCCAAACCGGAATCCGGCATGGGGCTCCCGCGCGACGTGTCGGAGCACGGGCACCACATCGACTGGCTCATCGAAGTGACGATGGTCTTCGTCGTCATCCTTTTCGTCATCATGGTGATCTGGATGGTGTGGGCGTGCTTCGCTCACGACGAAAAGCATGCCGCGGAGTACGACCACGGCGATTCCAAGCACTCGGTGAAGACGGCGCTCGCCCTCTCCGCCGTCATCTTCTTCGTGGTGGACGGCAACCTCTTCTACAACTCGACCACCGATACTTTCCGGCTCTTCTGGAATCACGACGCGCTGGAGACCGACGCCAAGGCGGTGCGGATCGAAGTCAACGCCCACCAGTGGGCGTGGGACGCGCGCTACGCCGGCCCCGACGGCAAGTTCAACACCAAGGACGACGTCATCACGCTGAACGACATTCGCGTCCCGGTGGGCGCGCCGGTGCTGCTGCAACTCGTCTCCCCCGACGTCATCCACAGCTTTTATCTCCCCAACTTGCGCGTCAAGCAGGACGCGATGCCCGGCATGACCAACCGCCTCTGGTTTCAGGCCAAAGAGACCGGCGACTTCGACATCGGCTGTGCCCAGCACTGCGGTGTGCACCACTACAAGATGAAAGGGATGCTCACCGTGCTGCCTCCCGACGAGTTCAAGAACTGGTTGAACGAGCAGTCGGCCATCGCGACACGCGGCTACGATCCGAAGGACACCGAAGCCCATTGGGGCTGGGAATGGCGGGCAAGGAATTAATCCATGGAACTTCAGCATATTCACCCCGAGCCTACTTCCTTTCTCCGCAAGCACCTCTTTTCCACCGACCACAAGGTCATCGCCAAACAGTTCCTCTGGGCAGGGCTGCTCTTCCTCGCCTTCGGCGGCGGTCTGGCGATGCTCATTCGATGGCAGTGGGCGTTCCCGGGTGAGCCGGTGCCGGTGGTGGGTTCGATGCTCTTTCAGCAGTCGGGCGGAGCCATCACCCCCGCTCACTACAACACCATCTTCACGATGCATGGCCTCATCATGATCTTCTTTGCCATCACGCCCATCATGATCGGCGCGTTCGGCAACTTCTGTATCCCCCTCATGATCGGCGCGCGGGACATGGCCTTCCCGCTCCTCAACATGCTGTCGTTTTGGACGTTCCTCGTCTCGCAGGGGCTGATCATCGCATCGTTTTTCGTGCAGCTCGGGTCGGCGGCGGCAGGCTGGACGACGTACGCTCCCCTCTCCACCAACGTCGGGACCCCCGGCGCCGGCCAGACGCTGGTCGTGGCCGCCGTCTTCGTCACCGGCGTCGCCACCATCATGGGCGGCATCAACTACGTGACAACGGTGGTCCGCTTGCGGGCGCCCGGCATGACGTACATGCGCATGCCGGCCACGGTGTGGGGACTCTGGCTCACGGCCATCCTCAACGTGCTCTTCGTGCCGGTGCTCGGCTCGGCCGCGCTGCTGCTCCTTCTCGACCGTTCCTTCGGCACCCAGTTCTACATCGCCGGTTCCTCCGCCGTTCGCGGCGGCGGCGACCCCATCCTCTTTCAGCACCTCTTCTGGATCTTCGGGCATCCAGAGGTCTACATCCTGATCCTCCCGCCCTGGGGCTTCGTCACCGATCTGGTCTCGTTCTTCGCGCGCAAACCGGCCTATTGGTACAAGGGCTCGGTGATGGCGATGACCGGGGTCACCGTGCTGTCCGCCGTCGTTTACGGCCACCACATGTTCGTGACCGGGATGAATCCGCTGCTCGGCCAGTCGTTCATGACGCTGACCTTGATCATCAGCGTGCCGGCCGAGCTCCTGTTTTTGAACTGGCTCCACACCATCTGGAAGGGTTCGATTCGTCTCACGGCGCCGATGCTCTTCGCGCTGGGCACGGTCTTCGTGTTTGGTCTGGGCGGCCTGACCGGGCTCTTTCTGGGGACGATTTCGACGGACCTCTACCTGCACGACACCATGTTCGTGGTGGGCCACTTCCATCTCACCATGGCGGCCGCGGCGTTCCTCGCCAGCTTTGCGGCCATCTACTTCTGGTTCCCCAAGATGTTCGGGCGCAACATGAACCAGACCCTCGCCAAGTGGCACTTCTGGTTCTCGGTCATCTTCATCACGCTCGTCTTCTGCGGCCAGCTCGTCGCAGGTTACGGCGGTCACCAGCGCCGGCTCTACGACCCCTACCAGTACACGTTCCTGCAGCACATGCAGCCGCTCAACCGATGGACGAGCTACTTCGGCTTCATCCTCGCGGCGAGCCAGGTCACCTTCGTGGTGAACTGGTTCCAGAGCATATTCGCCGGATCGAAGGCGGAGCAGAACCCATGGGAAATCGGCACGCTCGAATGGACGGTGCCGTCGCCTCCGGTGCACCACAACTTCGACGTCATCCCCACGGTGCATCGCGGCCCGCACGAGTACGCCAACCCCGAAGTGAAGAAGGCGTTGGGGCGCGACTGGATTGGGCAATCGGAGGAGCTGCCGAAATCGGGCAAGGCTCCGGCTGAGCCGGCCGCCGCGGCCAGCTAGCGGCAGAACGCAGCTCTGGGGTTACAATTGGAAGACGCCACACTTCCGATGGGTGCCATCGTCCCTTATCCGCCGCCGCGAGCGCGCCAAGAGTGGACGGCGTACCTGGGGATGGTGATCTTCCTCGGGTCGTGGGCGATGATGTTCGGATCGCTCTTCTTCGCCTACGGCATGGTGCGCGCGCGCGCGACGGCGTGGCCGCCGCCCGATCTTCCCGAGCTGCCCCTTGCCCTTCCGGGCGTCAACACGGCTGTGCTCGCGGCGAGCAGCGTGATGCTGCAGCTCGCGGTTCGATGGCTACGCGTCGGCAAGACGCGGTGGGTGGGCCCGGGGCTCGCGGCGAGCCTCGCCCTGGGGACACTTTTCCTCTGCCTTCAGATGGTGACGTGGCGAAGGCTTCTCGATGAAGGGCTGACACCGTCGGGCGGGCCCTATCCGTCCGTTTTCTACGCCCTCACCTGCTTTCACGCGCTGCACGTTCTGGTCGGTATCGGGGCGCTGGCATGGCTCTGTCGCGGGGCGTTCGTCGGCAAGTATTCAGCAGCGCGCTTTCTGCCCGTGCGGCTGTGGGCGATGTATTGGCACTTCGTCGGCGCCGTCTGGGGTGTCATGTTCGTCACTGTCTATGTCGTCTGAGCGCGTGGTGATTTGAAACCACAGTGAATTATTTTATCCCGAGCCGATATTTCCGGCCGCGAGGGTCGATAGCGCGCTCTTGACGTATCGGCCGGTGGGCGTTTCGACACAGGCACAGGACTGTGCAATACCCCGAGCGACTCGACCGCTCTCTCGTTGCTGGCTCGGTCGTTGCTTATCCGGTCGAGCAGGTGTGAACATGAGAGACTTCTTTCTTGGCAGGACCATTGGGTCGCGAAGCGTCGTTTTGGCTCTGGTTCTCGCGGTGTTTCCATTGGCGTGCGCCTATGGCGTCTACGAGGATCCGCCCGATGGGGGGACGGGTGGAGCGGCTGGTCGCGGTGGCGGATCGGACGGTTCGGGCGCGACTGGCGGCAGCGGAGGCTCAGGGGCAACCGGCGGCTCCGGTGCGACCGGCGGCAGCGGGGGCTCCGGCGCGACCGGTGGCTCGGGTGCGACTGGCGGCAGCGGGGGCACCGGTGCAACGGGCGGCACAGGGGGCCGCGGCGGCGCGGCGGGGACGGGGGGCACTGCCGGCCGCGGCGGATCCGGCGGGACGGGAGGCACCGGCGGCCGCGGCGGGACCGGTGGCGGAGCAGGGTCCGGCGGTTCGCGACGCGACGGTGGCTAGCCGTTCGTCAGCCGGATGAACGCATGACCGGACAGGGCTCCCCGCGGGGGGCCCCCCGTCAGCCCTTGGCGAGAAACTTCGCCAAGCTCGGCTCTTGGTAGGCGCGAAACGCGGTGCAGATGGAGATGAATTCGAGGGTGTGCGCCAGGCGCCGCGGCCCCCCGAGCTCTTGCTCGCTGCGCTGCTTGAAGAACGCCTCGACCGCGTCGCGATCCGGTTCGCTGCAGAGCCCTCGCACCATTTCGGGGAGCGTTGCCACGACCTCGCTCGGTAGTCGCTTGCGGATGGCCTCGTAGTGTCGCGAGAGCAGGCGAAAAAACACTGGTTCCATCGTCGGATCGTGATGCAAGAGGGAGAGCGCGTCGCGAATGTCGAACTCACCCGAAAGGGCGATGTCGAAAGCCGCTTCCTCGATGGGCGCGTCGCGAAACTGCCCCATCGCCTGCAGGAGGCGGCGCCGGCGTTTGATGTCGGCGGTCTGCTTGGCGGCGCGGTGGAGATCGTCGAAGAAGGCGCGGTCCCCGTGCGCGGCGGCGATGGAGAGGACAGCGTCGAGCATTTCGTCGGCCGTCGCCGTCGTGTCCCCGCCGAGCCACTGGCGAGCGCGCGCCTTCGCGTCCGCAACCATGGCCGGATCCTCGCCGCGGTTGGCGACGAAGGTGAGCAGGATGGGCCGCAGGAAGCGCGTTTCTGGGTCGTCTTTGGGCTGGGGAGCGAACCCAAGGGCGCGAGCGCGCGCGCCCAGCGTTTTGCGCACGAAGCGGGAGAATTTCGGTTCCATCTCCGGCGAGACGACGGCGGGGCTGAACTCCTGCAGCCACGCCAGTGCGCCGCGCACGACGGCCGGATCGGGGTCGTTGGCCACCTTGGTGAGACGTCCGAGCACGTCAGCGGCGCTGAGCTTGCCTCCCACGAGCAGCGCGCGCACGTCGCGCAGCAACGCCACCCGTTCGGGGGATGAAAGCTTCTTCCCGCCGTCGCGGAAGACAGCGTCGAGTACCGTCGGCGTGTAACCGGCGATGTAATAGCCGTGCGCGCCGGCATTGCGGACGAGCGCGTCGGAGCACGCATCGGCGGGGACCGGCACCTCGCCCTTCGCCTCTTGGAGAAGGCCGCACACCTTGCCGTCCGGCTCTGCCGTGGGTGAGCGCGACGTCTCCCGGCGCGGAGCCGCACTGCGCATGCACACCGGCACGATCCACGTCCGCGCTGGGTCCCCCTTCGATCCCAGCGGCAGATAGCGCTCCTGAGCCAGGGACGCCTTGAGAGAGCCCGGCTTGCATTCCGAGGCTGGCGCGACGAGGGGGACGCCGGGCTGATCGAGGAAAGACGAGAACGCTGGAGCCACGTCGAGCCCGGCTTTGTCGCTGATGGCGGCGAAAAAATCTCGGGACGTCGCGTTGCCATGCGCATGGCGCTTGAGATAGTCGTGGATGCCGCGGCGGAACTTTTCCTCGCCGATCCACGATTCGAACATCCCCAGCACGGCGGCGCCTTTTTCGTAGGTGATGGGATCGAAAGCGTTGACGATGTCATCGGGCGATTCGATGGGCTGTCGGATGCGGCGCGCGCTCACCAGTGAATCGTTGACCATGGCCTTGTCGTCGTCGCGCACGCGTGCCACGTCGACGTTCCACTCCGGTTTGTACTTGGCGATGACCTTGCTGGTCATCCAGGTGGCAAACCCCTCGTTCAGCCAGATGTCGTCCCACCACTCCATGGTGACGAGATCGCCGAACCACTGGTGGGCGAGCTCGTGGGCCATGATGTACGCATAGCGGCGTTTGAAGGCCACGGAGTCTTCGCCCTCTTTGGCCAGCATCCCTTCGCGAAAGAAGGTGATGAGCCCCGCGTTTTCCATGGCGCCCCACGTGATGAGCGTCGGCACCGGAACGACGTCGAGCTTGTCGTACGGATAGGGGATGCCGAAATAGTCCTCCAAGACACCGATCAGATCGGCGGTGATCTGGGCGGCGTACGCCCCTTCGCGCGCGGCTCCGCGCGGCGCAGCGATGCGCACCGGGACCTTGGCCTTGCCGGCTTTGCCGCCATCGACGAGCTCGAAGGGGCCCACCGTGAACGCGACGAGGTAGGCGGGCAGCGGCTGTGTTTCGGTAAAACGTATCGTCTTGCGACCGGGGCGCGGGATCGCTTCCGAGGCGATCTGGGTGTTGCCGAGCGCGACCTGGGCCGCATCCACCTCGAGCGTGATGTCCCACGGCGTCTTGACGTTCGGCTCGTCGAAGCAAGGGAACGCGCTGCGTGCTTCCGTATTCTCGAACTGGCTGAAGATGTACCAGTCGCCCCCCTCTTGTTCGCGAAACACGCCGCGATCGGCGTTGTCGAGCACCTCGGCGTCGTAGCGCACGAAGAGGCGCGCCGCGCCCGCCGCCATCGGGGACGAAGTGACGAAGCCGAGCCGCTCGTTCTTCACGTCGGGGACCACGCGCGCCGGCAGCGCTTTTCCTCCGATCTCGAAGTGCGCGTCCCGTACCGCGAGCTTTCGGCCGTGTAACCACACCACGTTGGTCGCCGACGCGAGGGCGAGGTCGATCGTCACCGCCCCGGCGAGCTTCGATTCGCTGGTGCGCAGATCGAGCTCGAGCGTGTACTTCGTGGGCAGGGCCGTGCGCGGCAGATGCAACCCCGGCGGCGGCTCGGGGTCAGCCGTGGCCGTTACCACCGGCGCGACCGGCACGGGTGCCGGCGCCGTTGCCATCGGAGGCGCAGCCGGCGCGCATCCGACAAAACTGCCCACGCAGGCGAGCAGAGCCCACGACCGTCGTCGGTTCATCGCTTGTCCTCCGCACGGACCCTATCACTAGTTCGCCAGGATCTCCCCGGTCGATCGATCATTCGAGCCGCGATGGCAGAGAGCGGCAGCGCCCTGCGCCGCGCGAGTCGCTCTCAGAAACGAGTCGCCACGCCGAGATTCAAGCCGATATAGTCGTCGGTAGCGCCACTGGAGACGAAGGGATCGTTGGCCTCGTCCGGGTTGAACTTGAAAGTGTAACGACGGAACGTGAGCATCGGACGAAGCTCGAGGAACTTGAGGGTGCCCTTCGCACTCATCTTGATCTCGTAGGCGGCCCCGACGCCCAGATCGAGCCCGCTCGCGCTCGATGTGGCACCGCGGAAGTATTCCGCGGATACGATTTCACCGGCCGACGAAACCATGAGGTAGCCGGCACTGGCGATCACCGAGAGCTTGCTCATGACCGGGAATCGCCCCTGCACGTTGGGACGAATGAATTTGTACTCGACGCCCGGGATGTTGGCGTTGCCGAACACGGGCGGAGGGTGATCCACGACGAACGATTGCGCGCCGTATTCGACGCCAGCGCTCAGGATGTTGGTCAGCGTTGCTCCGAAGGCATAGTTGCCGCGGATGCCGAGCGCGTACCCCATCGCGGTCGTGCCCTTGGTCCCTTCCTGGGTACCGGTGGGCACCTTGTACGTCGTTCCGAGGCCCACCGCGTAGTCGAAGCTGCCGGTGAAGCCCGCCGAGAGCGTCCCTTTCGCGTTCTTGAAGGGGTACACCGCGACATCGAGCGCGATCGCCGGTGCACCACCGAGATCGTAGTTGGGCAGCTCGTTGTATTTGTCGTCGGCATAGGCGAAGTGCCGCTGGAAGCCACGCAGGGCCGCGGTGATGTCGACGAGGAACGGTTTGGGACGGCGCCGCTTGATCTCCGTGCTGTCCGTGTCCGTATCGGCGTCGGAATCGGGCTCAGGCTCCGGCTCGGCCTCCGCTTCCTTTTCGGGGGCCGCTTCTTCGCCGTCCGGTTCCGGCTCATCGCCCTTCGTCGCAGCGGTGTCCTCCTCGTCGGCGTCTTGGCTGCGCTGCAGGTGACGGCCTGCCGGCCTTTTACGGTGGACCGGCTGCCCTTCGTCGTCCTCTTCCACCTCGGTGGCCCGGCCGCCCTTCACCGCCTTCTTGCGCAGCGATCGCTGCGGAGGGGGCCCGAGATCGGTCGTCGTTTCTTCGGCGACCGGCGGGGGTCCGCGGCGAGCTCCGCGCTTCACCGGCGCCGGAGGAGGTGGCGGGAGGGGTGCCACGGCTGCAGGCTCTTCCGGTATTGGCGGCGGGGGTGCAGCCTCGACCGGCTCGTCCGCGACTGGCGGCGGTGCTGGTGCCACCGGCGTTGACCTCTTCTTCCTCGGGGTAGCCGCTCCGGAGGATGACGATGCCTTCTTGCGCTGGGCATCGGCCGGCGAAGAGAGAAACATCGCCCCGCCGACCAGGCACGATGTCAGCACAACGAGCCGTGAGAATGAAGAACGCCTCATTGGTTTGCCACCCAAAATCACGCCTTGCCGACGCGGCAAGTGCGTCCCGTGTAGTAGCACGTCGGACGGACGATGCTTCTTGTCTTTAGACAGCGCAATACTCTTGGCGAGGTTTTTTTCGCTCCACGCATCGAACACCTAAGCGAGCTGATAGAGCATGAAATACACGACGACGCCCGTAACGGATACGTACAGCCATACGGGAAGGGAGTATCTGGCGATCTTTCGGTGCTCGATGAAGCGGCCTCTCCGCGCCAGAAAGAGTGAACGCAGGACCAGGGGAACCGTGACGACCGCCAACGTCGTGTGCGTGAGCAGGATGGCGAGATAGAGCGCCTTCATCCAGCCGCCGCCGGGATAACGGTGGGTGCCCGTCAAGTACACGCGCGTCAGGTAACAGGTGAGGAAGATCGTCGACGTGACGAACGCCGCCTGCATCGAAAAGCGATGGAGCGCGATGTTCTTTTTCTTGATGGAGCGGTAACCGAGGACGATCCAGACTGCGCTTGCGCCGTTGAGCGTGGCGTTGATGGAGGGGAGCACGTCGGCCAGCGACATGGCTCAGGACCCTTTCTCGGCGAGCAGCGAATCCAGCGCGGCTTTGAGCTCCGCCATGCCCGTCGGGTCGGTCTCGAAATAGCCCCGGATCCGTCTTTGCCCGTCGACCACCACGAAGTGCTCGCCGTGCATGACGTCGAAGGCCGAGGTGTCGGCGCCCCCTTTTTCGAAGGGTATCTTGAGGCCGCGGGTCACGGCGCGGTTGACCTCGGCGAGGGGACCGGTGAGAAAGAACCAGCGCTCTTGATCGGCGCCCCACTTGGTGGCGTAGGCGGCGAGCTTGTCGGGCGTGTCGACCTCGGGATCGACCGAGAACGACACCAGCCGAATGGGAAGCGGATGTCCGAGCGTTCGCTCGCGTTCCTCGACGTGCTTTTGCAGCGCGCGCATCTTGGAGGTGAGCATGGGGCACGCCGCCTGGCAGCCGGTGAAGATGAAATCGGCGATCCAGATGTTGCCGTCGAGCTCGCCGAGCTGGAACGTCTTGCCGCGCTGGTCATAGAGGGAAAACGCTTCCATGCGCCCCAGCACCGGCGGCGGCTCGGGGGAGCGCGCGGCACGACGCCGCAAAGCGACGATCGCCATCGACAGGACGAGGGCCAAGAAGAGCACCGCGCCGAGCTTGCGTCGCGACAACGGCGCCGAGAACCGGGACCCGAAGGACGAACGACGTGCGGTGGGCGAAACCTCGTGCACGACGTCCTACACCACGCTCGGGCCGGCCTCGACCATGAGCGCGCAAAAGAGGAGCGCCAAATAGAGAATGGAAATGCCGAAGAGCGATCGCGCCCAGCGAGCGCCGGCCTCTTCGCGAAGCCCCCAGCACCCCCAGCCGAGGAAAATGGTTCCCAGCGTGCCGGCCAAGTACGTGTACCCCGGGCGCTCGACACCGAGGGGGACCAGCAGAAGGCTCACCGCCAAGAGCGCGAAGAGATAGCGCGCGATGCTGTGCTTGGTGGCGCGCAGGCCGAGCGTGTTCGGCATCACTTTTAGTCCGGCGCGAGCGTATTCGTCTCTCCGGAAAATGCTGATGGCCAAAAAATGCGGCACTTGCCAGAGAAACAGGATGCCGAAGAGAACGAGGCCCCCGGCGCCGATGGTGCCCGTGGCCGCGGTCCACCCCAGCAGCGGCGGCATGGCGCCGGGCACCGCGCCGACCAAGAGGGCAGAATGGGAGCGCTGTTTCAGCGGCGTGTAGGCGAGGACGTAGCTGAGGTTGGCAAGGACGGCGAGCAGCGCCGTCGTCGCGTTGACGCCGATGGCCAGAATCGGGACGGCGGCGACCGAAAGGGCAACGCCGAACCACAGGGCGACGCGTGGCGCCAGTCGACCACCGGGCAGGGGGCGATCTTTGGTGCGTTCCATCCGCCCGTCGATGTCGCGCTCGATGTACATGTTGAGCGCGTTGGCACCGGCGACGATGAGGATCGTGCCGATGAGGGCGAGGCTCGCCACGAGCGGGCCTCCCTTGGCCGGCGCCAGCCAATAGCCTCCCGCGGTCGTGATGAGAACGAGCGCGGTGATGCGCGGCTTGGTAAGGGCGACCAGATCGCTCACGGCGACGGTCCCCACCTGCTTGGGCTCGAAAGCGTCGACGAGGGGGGTCGTCATGAGGCGGCCACGGCGTCGGTTGAGGCGTGATCACGGCCGAGCAGCGCTGCTTGGCCGGGTCGATCGGGCGCCGGGCACATTCCCCAGAGAAGTACGAAGGAGCCGAGCAGCGCCGCTCCGACGGCGAGATGCGACGTGATGATGGCCAGGTCGAGCAGCGACAGCACGCTCGCCACGCCGAGCCCCACTTGCACCAGAACGAGCAGCAGAGGGGCCAGCGCCAAGCGGCGTACGAGCTCCGACCCCTCCGCCTCCTTGCGGACGAAGAGCGCGATGGAGATGACCACTGCGCTGGCGATGACGGCACCGAAGCGGTGGATCATCTGCACCTTCTCGGGCGACGTGATCGGCCAGAGCGATCCGTTGCAGAGCGGAACGTCCAAACACGCCAGCCCGGAGGCCGTGTGCCGCACCATCCCTCCCAGCACGATCTGCGCGAGAACGACCCCCCATGCCACGACGAGCCATCGCCGTGCTGCCCCGAGGCGGCGCGGCACGGCGGGGGGCGACGGCGCCGTTCGTTGAGCGATGACAATCATGAGCGAGAAAAAGCACATCGAGGTGGCCAGGTGCGCGATCGAGATGGCCTTGGGCAGCTGGTAAAGAACGGTGATACCGCCGAGAACCCCCTGGAAAATCACGAGCACCGTGGCCGCGACGGCGAGCTTCACGAGTCGCCGTTCCTTGCGCAGAAGGAGCATGACGGTGAGCGCCACGGTCATGATTCCGACGCCGGTCGCCACCAGGCGGTGGGAATGCTCGTACTCGACGCCGTTTTCCATCTTGGGAAAGAAAGTGCCGTAGCAGAGGGGCCAATCAGGGCAGGCGAGGCTCGAGCCCGTCCCGTGCACCAAGCTCCCTACGATGAGCAGCACGAAGGTCGCAATCGCCGTGGCGATGGCAAAGCGATGTTCGCGCATTCGTGCTGCTCGAGGCGAAGGGCCCTCGCCTTACTCGGCTTTTTCCGTACCGTCGTAGGCGAACTTGGCTTCTGCGGACTTGTTGGGTTCGACCGTGACCTGGGCCGTCTTCAGGCCGTACTTGGAGTGCCAAGCCTCGACCGTGTATTTACCCGCCGGAACCTTGTCCAGCTTGAACGCGCCGTCGGTGCTCGTCGTCTGGAAGAAGGGGTGGTCGGTGACCACGAGAAAGCCTGCCATCCAGGGGTGCACGTCGCACTTGAACTTGAGGACGGCGGGTTCGCTGGCGATGCTGTCCTTTTTGATAGGGGGGGAGCCGGCCGGTTGGCCCTGGTTCAGGATGGTTTCCTGCCCCTTGTAGGTGTGGACGTTGTGCATCGTCTTGTCGTCGTTCTCGACCTCGACGGTCTGACCGGCGACAGCGCCCTGCACGCGCGGAACGTACATGCAGTCCTGCTGCTTGACCTGCACCGTCGCCGGCGGAGGGCTGAATTTGCCCTTCACCGTGCCGGGCGCGATGCGAACGAGGACGTCCTTCATCGCGCCGCCCGCGCCTAGAAGGAGGTCATTCGCCTTCATTGGTTTGGCGGCGCAGACAGGATCGGACTTGCGGGGCAGCTCGGCGGCTTCGGGCGCTTTGCCGCTGAACGTGACGGTACCGCTCACGGTTCCGAACCCGGCCGGCTCCGCGGTTTTTTCGACCGCGGCCGCGGGCGTGACTTTTTCAGCCGCGGGGGCGGCGGGCTCGGATGACTCGGACGCCTCCTTCTTGGAACAGCTAGCCGCCGCGAGGGCGAGCAGGGCTACGGACATGGGAACAAGGCAGCGACGTCCAGGCATCGGAGAGCCTCCTAAATGGCGGTTCTGACTCGGGTCAGAGAGGTGTGGCGGGGGTGTAGGAAACCGGCTTCCCCGCGTCAAGGCGAATTTGGGCCGAACGCCGCGCTCTGCCCCGAATTTGCCATGAGGACCGCCCACATACCGCGGTCGTCGCGGGCGGCGAGGGGGGTCGAAAGGGCAGCCAACGTCAGTGCCAGCGCCGACAGCGGCACGTCGGTCGTGGGGCGCGCGATGAGCGCGAGCGTCAGCGCGCCAATCACCGCCGGCATCTGGCCGCGAGCGAAGACGGCAATGACACCGAGCAGCGGCGCACAAGTTTCGAGAACGTAACGATACGGGATCCAAACATAGGGCGGAGGTGGAGCAAGGATACGCTCCACGGCGCGGTACGTGACGATTTGCCACAGCGGTGAACCGTCGTGGGGCCCGCCGCGCGCAGCGCCCCATGCCAGGACACACGCGACGAAGAGCGCGACGCGCGCACCCCACACCGTCGTGCGGCTGGTGCGGGTCGTGAGCCACGCGAATCCGGTCAGAAGCGCGATGGTATCGAACAGCACCGACGCCGTCGCGAGCAGGCGCGCTACCGCGGCCGCCCGGTAAAGAGCGTGTTCTCCGGCATACCAGGCAAGCACTGTCCCACCCAGATGGAGCAGCGCCGCCGTACCTGCCGTCACCAGGAGCACGCCGAGCGCGCGCGTGCGGGGCACCGTCATCGCTTCGTAGCTCGCAAACACGGCTACGAGCCCGCTCGCCAGCGCGGCCACGATGTTGGCCCGCTCCGGAAGGGGCTCGCGAAAAGCGGGTGCGACCAGAGAGACCACCGTCAGGCCGAGCACCGTGGCCGCCACGCGGTAGACGAGGCTGAAGCGCTTCTCGCGGAAGGTCAGCATGATCTCCACGATGAGCGCCGACAGCCCGATGAACGCGAAGAGGTAACTCGCGACGCCGCCCCAGAGATCGGCGTAGCTGATGACTCTGTCGAGCCCCGCGCGCGCACCCCGTAGCGCCGGCGCGACCGAACGCCCGAAGATGACGGCCACTACGCCCAAGAGGGCGACCTGCTGGACGTATCGCGGCGTCAGCGCAGTCCGTACCGTTTCGTTTCTGCTCGCGGCCTCGACGGTCACGTCGCTCCAACTCCGCTCACGCTGGCGACCTCATCGCGGCATCCTAATCCTATTGTGTCAGTTCTTCGCCATCCAGATCGCGATCGGCCAATTCAGCGAGGGCGGCCACTCGAGATGCGGCGAGGCCGAGGCGGCGTCGGGGCATCACTCCGAGGAACGGCTCGCCAGAAAGACGGTCTTCGGCGGAAGGCCGAGGGAGCCGTGGCGCGGTCCCTGCTCGCGCGGATCGCTGCCCGGGAACGGAGGGGAGGAGGGCTTCGGCGTCGAGGGCTCGGAGGGGGGCGGCGTGCTCAACATGAACGGGCGCGCGTTGATGGTGGAGCAGGCGAAGACCGGGTCGCGGTGGAACTCCCAGTGGAAGTAGACGTTGCCGTCGGGCGACACGATGGCCTTGGGAGGTTTGCCGAACGGAGAGCTGCGCTGCACGGAGTCGAGTGCGGCGATGTCGAAGGCCGTGATGCCGCTGGTGCGAACCACGCCCATCTTGATGACGTGTCCGTCGTCGCGATCGAGCACGATCTCGAGCTTCGTCACCAGGGTCGGATCGTTGAGCGGATGGTTGCCGGGAAGCCCGTCGAGCGAACCCAAGAAATCCTCGGCGAAGATGGGGTGGATGCGATTGTGGATCGTCACCAAGTACGTACCGAACGGGCTTCGCGCGGTGTTGAGCGCCGTCTGGTTGCCGGGCTTCACGGACGAAACGTAGTTCTCGATGGCAGCGCGCCAGCGTTCGAAGCTCGAGGTCTGCCAGGAGCCGCGATGGGCGCTGCGCCGGCGCTCGCCGTCGGCCATGCGTTCCTTGGTCAGCTTGTCTTGGCCGACCACGGCCACCACCGCTTCCTGGGTGAGGTTCAAGTTGATGCCGCTCGGCGTGGGCGTTCCGCCGAGCCCGAGCATCCCGAGCGGCGAGTTCGGCACGGGACGAGGAAGGCGTTTGCGCCCGTCGCCGGGTTTGCCCGCCGGCCCGTCCCCGCCCGTGCGCGCCGGATCGAGACGATACCCACCATTTTCCGACGCGATCATGTCGGGGGCCGCGGGCCCGCTGGCACCCGGGTTGGCAGGGAGCGCCGGCTGCGACTCGCGCGGTGCAGGCTCCCGCGTTCCAGCAAGCTTGGGGTTCGGTTGGAGGCCGGGGGCCGGGTTCTTGTTGGATTCGCCGCGCGTTTGGGTGGCGATCCCCTTCTGGGCGTGATCGGTGTCCGTGCGGTTGGCGTTCTCGCCGGGGGCATGGGTCGGGTCGCCGGGATGGTCCTCGCTGTCACCGATTTTGGTCTGTTCCGCATTGCCCGGGCGATCGGGCGCGCCGGAGTGATTGCCCCCCGGCGTCGGGTTGGTGTCGTCACGGTCGTGGGCGGTGATCTGCGCGACCGACTCCTCTTTGACGTGGTTGGCCTCGTCGGCGATGAAGTGCGCCGTGGGGTTGTCGTCTTGATCGGGCGTCGCGTGCTGTTTGACGGCGATGCGGTGATCGACGGGAGGCGGCTGTTGGGGGGGGGGAGGGGCGGCCGGCGAGATCACGGTCGGAAGCACGATCTTCTTCGGTTCCGCTTTCTTCTCGGGCGGTTTGGCCTTGGCGATCTCGGGCTTCTTCTCGCGCTTCTTCTCGGCGATCGCGTCCGGGCTCGTCGGGAGCTCCGGGGGCTCGGCCGTCGGCGCGGCGGGGAGGTTCTCGAAACCAATTTCGATGATCGGGGAAGGTTGCAGCTTGCCGCGAATGATCCGGGCGAACGACTGCAGTTCCGAGCGATCCTCGATGATGCGTGCAACTTGTTCGGCGCCACCACCCGTGGCGATGTGCGCAAGGATTGCCGTGGAGATCCACAGCAGGAGCGGCACATTTTGCTCGCGCGACATACGGACTCCGACGCAAACGAAGCGACAATTCGCACGCTAGCATCCGTGCTCCCGCGCCGCAAAGGACACCGGCCCTCTGCGGCTCACTTCTTCGTCATCTTCGTGTCACCGACCGAAAAGCATCAGCGACCAAAGGACGAGCGGACGGGCGGCAACCGTGTCGCAACCGCAACTTACGTCAATTGCGGCGCGCCGGAACCGACCAACGTCAGATCTTCGAAATCGCCGACCACTGCTCGTCGATCTCTTCCGCGGTCCAGACGCCGTTGTCGGTCTCCTTGAATTTGCCCGCGCTTTCGACGACTTTGTAGACGTAGAGGCGCGGACCCGAGATCGCCAGGACGTGACCTGTGCGATCCCCCACGCGGTCGGACGCCAAAAAGAGCGCTCCGGGGGCAATGTGCTCGGGGGTGAGGGTGTCGGCGTTCTGCATCATCGGCAAATCTTCGGTCATACGGGTTTTCGCAATGGGGGCGAGCGCGTTGACCGTGATGCGGTGCTTTTGCAGCTCGATCGAAGCGGTGCGCGTAAGCCCGTAAATCCCCGCCTTCGCCGCGGAGTAGTTGCTCTGGCCGAAGTTGCCGATCATGCCCGAGAGGCTCGTCGTGTTCACGATGTGACCGCCCGACCCCTGCGCGATCATCTGCTTGGCTGCCGCTTGCAAACACAGGAACGACCCCTTGAGGTGCACTTCGATGACGGCGTCCCACATCGCTTCTTCCAGCTTGAGCAGCGTTTTGTCGCGGAGAATGCCGGCGTTGTTGACGAGGATGTCGAGCTTGCCGAATTTGTCGACGGCGGCCTTGACGATGTTGGCCGCCCCGGCGGGCGTGGCGACCGAATCGTAATTGGCGACTGCCTTGCCGCCCGCAGCGGTGATCTCCTTCACCACTTGATCGGCCATGCTCTTCGACTCGCCGGACCCGTCGCGGCTTCCGCCCAGGTCGTTGACGACGACGCTAGCGCCTTCCTTGGCGAAGAGCAGCGCTTCCGCTCGCCCGATCCCGCCCCCCGAACCCGTGATGACCGCGACCTTACCTTCCAGAAGACCCATGGTTGACCTCTCCGTTGATGGATGGGCTACGGTATACATCCCGCACGGTTGGCCAGACAACGTGCTTGCGAGAAAGAAAAAACACACCTCGGCGGCGTCGCGAAGGGGTCGCCGCCAGGGCGGATAACGGGCACAACGAAGATGGACGCGCCGGGTTTCGATCCCTTCGAGGTATTGGGTCTTGCCCGAGGCGCGAGCCCGACGCAGATTCGCGCCGCCTACCGCGCACTCGTAGGTCGCTACCACCCCGACAAGCACCGAGGCAATCCACTCGAAGCGCTTGCGGCCGAGAAGCTCACCGAGGTCAATCGCGCCTACGAGATCTTGTCGGACGACGTCCTCCGTGCGGGCTACGAGCGCCACCAAGCAAAGAGCGTCTCGCCGCCGCGCGCAGCCCCGAGCTCCGCGCGGGCCGTGGTGGTGCCGGGTCCGGGGATGAAGCTTCTTCGCAGCCTCGGGTTGCTTCTGGCCGTGGGGCTCCTCTTGCGGTTCGGGTTGGGGCTCGGCGCCGAAGTCTTCGCTCTGGTGCGTGCGCTCTTGCTCGGCGTGGTGTCGCTCTTTCGTCTCGGTCCCGTGCCGGCCATCGTCGCCATCATCGTGATGGGGGCGGCGGCGAGTTTCTTTTTTCGGTTGCGCAAGAATCGCGGTTAGCGCTCATCGAGAGCCCGGCTGCCGACGAGTCATGCAAGGGTCGCCGCTAAAAGTGGTCTGATCACTTTTCAAAGTGGTCTGATCACTTGGCGCTTTACGGGGCGGCGTGTGCCGCGCTAACGTGGCGCCGCGTGGTCGCCGAGACCAAACGCCGAACCAGGAGGCCCCACCTGCCATCCCACCGTTTCCGTGCGATGGTCACGCTCGTTCTCTTGGCCGCCTGTGCGCCCACGCCGCCTGGTTCCGGTCGCGGAGCCATCGGAGGCGCCCAGCCCGCCATCGGTCTCGGCACCCCGCCGGTCGCTCCCGTCGAGGGCGACGCGGGGAGCCCGCGCGCGGGGCCAAGTGTGTCGGTCAGAGTCGCGAATCCCCTTCCGTCGCCGCGCCCCTCGGAGACGGTGGTCGTCGCGCTCGCCCAAGTACGCAAGCTTTTGCCTGGTGTCGAGGCAGGAAATCTGCTCGTGACCGACGAAGCACAAAGGCCGATCGTTTCGCAACTCGTGGACATGGACGGCGACGAGAAGCCCGACGAGCTCGTCTTCCAGTCCGATTTCGCGCCCGGTGAGGCCAAAACCTTCGTTCTGCAGCCCGGCCCGCGGCGCCCCACGGCGCGCGAGCAATTCAAGGTCTATGGTCGGTTCGCCCGCGAGCGACACGACGATTTCGCCTGGGAGAACGACCGCATCGCCCACCGCATGTACGGGGCGGCTCTCGAGACGTGGGCGAGCGAACCTCTCACCAGCAGCGGCATCGACGTATGGTGCAAACGAACGCGAAAGTTGGTGATCAACGACTGGTATCTGACGGACAACTACCACGAGGACACGGGCGAAGGAGCAGACCTCTATTCGGTCGGTAAATCGCGTGGCTGCGGCGGCACGGGAATCTGGGCCGACGGCAAACTGCACGTCTCGCGCAACTTCGTCGGTACGCGCGTATTGGCCAACGGACCCATTCGGCTCGTGTTCGAGCTGACCTATGCACCTTGGAACGCCGGCGCCTTTTCGGTCTCCGAAAAGAAACGCGTGACCTTGGATGCCGGCAAGAATTTCGATCGCTTCGAAAGTACGTTCAAAATCGAGGGGCGAGACGCACCGCTCGCGCTCGGCATCGGGATTGCCAGGCACGAGGGCGGGTCGGCGTCGGTGGACAAACGGGCCGGAACGCTGGTGTCGTGGGAGCCCCTCAAGGGACATAACGGCCATTTGGGCTGCGCCGTCGTCACCTCTCGCGACAAGATCGTCGACTACCAGCAAACGGCCACCGATTCCTTGTTGGTGACGCAGGCATCCACGACGGCGCCCGGCGTTTACTACGCGGGATTCGCCTGGGACAAGAGCGGCGACGTGGCCGACGTCGCCGCCTGGAACAAGCAGGTGGTCGCATTCGCCCGCGAGATCGAGGCGCCCCTTTCGCTCACCCTCGAGGCCAAACCCCTCGTCACGCAGCAGCGCGGCACCGGGGCCGCTTCCTGGCTATCGCAAATGTGCGAGACGGTCATGCGGCGCCAGCCGGCAGGGGTGGGCGACAGGTGGGAGTACGATTCCGGCCTCGTCTTGCGGGGGTTCGAGCAAGCCTGGCAGAAGACGAAGGATCGCAGGTACATCGACTACGTCAAACGAAGCATCGACCGCTTCGTCGATCCGACGGGTAAAATCGAAGGGTACGCGCCGGAGAACTACAACATCGACGATATCAACAGCGGCAAGGTCCTCTTCGCGCTCCATGCCGACGCGAGCACCGCCGTCGAGAAGGAACGCTATGCGAGAGCGCTCCACCTCCTTCGTTCGCAGATGCAGACCCACCCCCGCACGCGGGAAGGCGGCTTTTGGCACAAGCGCATCTACCCTCATCAAATGTGGCTCGACGGGCTGTACATGGCTTCGCCCTTCTTGGCCGAGTTCGCCCTCCGGTTCCATGAGCCGCGACTCTTGGACGATGTCGCTATGCAGATTCTTCTGGTCGAAAAGCACACCCGCGATGCCAAGAGCGGCCTTCTCTATCACGGCTGGGATGAAAGCAAGCAGCAGCGCTGGGCCAACCCGACCACGGGGATGTCACCTCAATTCTGGGGGCGCGCGATGGGTTGGTACGCCATGGCGGTGGTCGACGTTCTCGATTTCCTTCCGAATGACCACCCCGATCGCCCCGCCGTGCTGAATGTGCTCGCGCGTCTGGCGGCGTCCATCGCCGCGGCCCAGGACGCGAGCACGGGAGTCTGGTGGCAAGTGCTCGACGCCGGCGGCCGCGAGAAGAACTATCGAGAAGCGTCGGCTTCGGCGATGTTCGTCTATGCTATCGCCAAGGCCGTGCGGCGCGGGTGGCTCGACCAACGAGCCTACGAGCCGGTCGCCCGGCGCGGCTATCAGGGCATCGTCGATCAGTTCGTGGAGGTCGACCAGCAGGGGCAGGTCAATCTCAAGAGCGTCTGCAAAGTGGCGGGACTCGGCGGCAATCCCTATCGTGACGGGTCTTATGAATATTATACGAGCACGGAGGTCGTCGCCAACGATCCCAAAGGGGTGGGAGCGTTCGTTCTGGCCAGCGTCGAAGTGGCCGGGCTCGCCCGCGAATGATCCCCTCTTTCGCTCGCCAGACGGCAAGAATCCTTTCGCTGCCCACCTCTCTTCTGATCGCGGTCCTCGCTCTCGGTGCTCTTGCCGGCGGAGGACTGGCTTGTACCCAATCGCTCCGCAAGTCGGGTTCGCTCTACGACGTTCGCGAGTACGGCGCCCTTTCCGACGGGAAGACGAAGAGCACCGACGCCATCCGTAAAGCCATCGCCGCCGCCGTGGCCGGCGGCGGCGGAACCATCTTTTTCCCGGCGGGACAGTACCTCACCGGGCCCATTCACATGAAAAGCAATGTCACGCTTCTCATCGATGCCGGGGCGGTGCTCCGATTCAGTCCAGACTTCGACGACTACCTTCCCATGGTTTCATCCCAATGGGAGGGAACCGCGGTGACCAATTTTTCCCCGCTCATTTACGGCCACAAGCTGGAGAACATCGCCATCCATGGGCGGGGCATTCTCGACGGGCAAGGGGAAGCGTGGTGGAATTATTTCAAAGCGCTCGAACGGGATCACGCGGCGAGCGGCGTTTGGAAAAAAGACTCCCGATGGCAACGCGAATTCGCGCGGCTCAATCAGACGATTCCGCTCCCTGACGACACGAAGCGAATCGAGATGGGCTTTCTGCGGCCGCCCTTCATCCAGTTTCTCGACTCGCGCAACGTGTCGATCAAGGACGTCACCATTCGAAATTCGCCGTTCTGGACCATCAATCCCGTTTACTGCGACGACGTCACCATCACCGGCGTCACCATCGAAAATCCGGACGGCGCTCCCAATACCGACGGAATCGACCCTGAATCCTGCAAGAACGTCCATATTTCCGACTGTCACATCAGCGTGGGTGACGACTGCGTGTGTATCAAATCGGGTCGCGACGAGCCTGCCCGACAGATCAACCGTCCCGCGGAAAATCACACCATCACCAATTCCACCATGCTGCGTGGCCACGGCGGCGTCGTCATCGGCAGCGAGATGTCGGGAGGCGTGAAGAACATTGCCGTCTCCAATTGCGTATTCGACGGCACCGATCGAGGCATTCGCATCAAGTCGACGCGCGGGCGAGGCGGGACGGTGGAGAACGTTCGCGTGAGCAACATCGTGATGAGTCACATTCGCGAGGAGGCCATCACGCTGAACCTCTTCTATACGAACGTGCCACCCGAGGCGGTGTCGCTTCGCACACCGCACTTTCGCGAGATTCATTTGAGCGGAATCAGCGGAGACGCGGAGACGGCAGGCGTGCTCCTCGGGCTCGAGGAATCACCGCTCGAAAACGTCACCCTGTCCGATATCGCACTTTCCACGAGAAAGGGATTGACCATCCGGAATGCCAAGAACGTCGAGCTCCGGGGGGTTCGCATCGACGCCCAGACCGGGCCGGCCATCTCTGCGGAGCGTGCCGAGAATCTCGAACTCTCCGACGTGAAGACAGCGGCGCCTCGGCGGGGAACGCCGGTCGTGCGTCTTTCCAACGTCAACCGGAGCTACCTTCACGGCGCTTTCGCAGCACCGGGTACGGACGTCTTCCTGGAGGTGACGGGCTCCGGTTCGACCGGTATCGTCGTCGAAGACAACCATCTTCTCGGGGCGAGCGTTCCCATCGTGGTGGCCGTCGACACGAAGGATGGCGCGGTGCTGACCGCAGCGCCGATACGGCGCGCCAGTCGCCCCGGAACTTCGACGACCGAGCTCGCCCAGGATGGTGGCAGCGGCTCTTTTCGCTCTCCCTGACGGCAAGGGAGCACGACGGTCGGAAGCGTATGCCGAACCAATGATGGCGGGCGCTTTCTGCCGAATGCGTCGCTCGCGATCGGGTAAGGCGACCGGGCAGCGTAGTGCTAAGTGGACAGACCACTTTGCCGTTACGAGTCTTGACACCATGGTTTCTCGACGGTAAAGCCCATCGTATAGAGATCAACTCCAAGGGCGAAGCATGACACCCAGTTTATTTCGATTGGAAGGTTCGGTTGCCCTCGTCACCGGCGCCGCCACGGGCATCGGCGCGGCCATCGCCACGGCTTTCGCCGAAGCCGGTGCCAAGGTGGCCTGTCATGGCAACCACCGCCCGGCGGACGACACGCGCGATCATATCGAACGGCTCGGCCAGCAAGCCGTCGCCCTGCGCGGCAATCTCGAGGACCGAGAAATCCCCACGCAGCTGATCGATGCCACCCTGCAAGCGTTTGGTCGCATCGACATTCTCGTCAACAACGCCGGCATGATTCGGCGTGGGCCGGCGGTGGAGTTCGAGACCGATGATTGGGACGCCGTCCTGGAGGTCAACCTGGCCAGCGTTTTCCGCCTTTGTCAGTTGGCGGGGCGCCGCATGATCGCTCAAGGGCGTGGCAAGATCATCAACGTGGCCTCTCTCTTGTCGTTTCAGGGCGGGGTCAACGTGGTCGCGTACGCCGCGTCGAAGGGAGGCGTGGCGCAGCTCACCAAGGCACTCGCCAACGAATGGGCCTCGCGTCACGTCAACGTCAACGCCATCGCACCGGGCTACGTCAAGACGAGCAACACCGAGGCGTTGCAGCGAGATGCGGCGCGCAATCGTCAGATCGTGGAGCGCATACCGGCCGGTCGTTGGGGCGAGCCCAGCGACGTCGCCGGGGCTGCGGTCTTTCTCGCTTCACGCGCGAGCGACTACATTCACGGCCACGTGCTGGCCGTCGACGGCGGGTGGATGGGCCGATGACGACATTGGCCCTTTGCCAAATATCGAAGCAATCATAGCGGCTTGTGGTGGTTCGGCTCCGACGGCCCGCTGGCCGCCCGAAAGCTTCGCGGTGCTGACCAGCTACGGAGCTCTTGACCGGGCCGCCCACTCGGGCAGTCTTGGCGAGAATGCGCACCGCTGGAGAAGACTCTCGACACTACAAGGCCGGCTCGACGGCGGAGGTCGTACTCGGGAAAATTCGAAAAATGATCGAAACCGGCGAGCTCAGGCCGGGCGATCGGCTCCCGGCCGAGCGCGAATTGGCCAAGCGTTTCAGAATCAGCCGCGCGAGCCTGCGCGCCGCGCTCCACTCCATGGCCGGCATGGGGCTCCTCCAGTTCCGGCACGGATCGGGGACGTACATCAAGGAAGGCCCACCGGTCCTGAACGACGGGCCCTTGTCTCTTCTGGCGAGCTTGCACGGCTTTACGGACGACGAAATGTTCGAGGCGCGGCGGCATCTCGAGGTGGGCGTTTCTGGTCTCGCGGCAGAACGAGCCTCGCTGGCCGATCTCGCCAAGATGCAGGCGGAGATCGCCGGCATGGCCAGCGCACTGCACGATCCGCAGCAGTACCTGGTGCACGACGTGGGCTTCCATCGCATGGTCGCTTCCGCCTCGAGCAACCCCATCCTCGCCGCTCTGGTGGAATTGGTCTCCACCATCCTCTATCAACAGCGGCGGCAAACCGTTGCCGGCGCTCTCGATCTCGCTCCCTCTCTGGCGATGCATCGGCGCATCTACCGCGCCATTGCCGCGCGCGACCCGGTTCGGGCCCGCGAAGCAATGAATCGACACCTCGATCAAACGCAGCGTGCCCGCCGTCGCGAGCTCTCCGCCGGAGGCACGAGCCGAAAGAAGCGGACACCTCGCGACAATGGCGCGTCTCGTCCGTCACCGCGCCGCGCCGCGCAGCAGACGCACAAGTAATCGCGCCAGCCGCGCTGGCGCATTGGCAGCGCGTGCCAGATTGACGATAGCGGTCGCGACGAACCGAGATACGAGATCGCCCTTCCCGCGCTCGCCGCTGCGTACCCGCCACGCAAGGCGCGGCCAAGGCCCAAGCCGTCCCCGCCCAAAGTGGTACGACCACTTTGTCTTGACGCCACCCCTGGCCGACGGTAAACAAAGTGTGTGTAGAGAGAAAGTCTCGGCACACTTCTTTTTGCTGCTCTCATTGTTGCGGGCTGGAAAAAAACGTCGCCCGCGGACTTTTGCCAAGCGACTGCCCTCCACCGCAGCAGGTTCGTCAATACCCTGCATCTCCAACGCCAAGGCCCGCTCGCTTCCCAACGTTCGAGCCGGCCAGCCGGAACGGCCATGACCCAGACAGCGCTCGATCCTCGCAAGCTGATCTTCCCCCGCACCGCGTCGCATCGAGGGCGGCTCGTGTCCGTCTCACCGCAGAACAGCGATCTCGCTCATCTCCACTACGGACGCATCCTGCTCGACCCGACCCTGCCGCGCGCCGCATTGGAAACTGGCCGTCGCGAAACGGCGCTCCTGTGCATGGGCGGTCGGTGTCGCGTTACCGTGGACGGCGGCGCTCACGACATCGATCTCTACGACGCGATCTACATTCCGCCGGGGGCCGTCGTCGACGTGACCACCGACACCGAGGTCGATTTGGTGGAGTGCTCTGCGGAGGTGAGCGGCACCTACGCCCTCCAGATCGTCCGTTATCCGGACGTGGTCAAGAGCCCGGCGCTGAAGTTCAGAACCGGAGGCCCGTCCAGCTCGCGCGATCTCAACATCGTCATAGGAGACAATGTCAAGGCTGGCCGCCTCTTGCTCGGATTCACCCGTTCCATTCCAGGAAATTGGACGAGCTGGCCCCCGCACGAGCACTCGACCACGCTCGAGGAGCTCTACGTCTATTTCGACATGCCGGCCCCCGCGTTCGGAATACAGATGGTCTACACGACGCCCGACCAGCCCGAGCTCGTCGCCATCGTGCGAGACGGTGATGCCGTGCTGATGCCGGCCGGCTATCACCCCAACGTTGCGGCTCCCGGTCACTCGATCAATTTCATTTGGATGATGGCCGCGCGACGCGAAGTCGAAGATCGCCAATTCGGCGCGGTCAACATACAACCCGGCTTCGATGAGGGGGGTTCGGGGCTAGAAGCCAGCCGCTCCGCGCCGTCTCGTTGACCGTTCGTCATTCGAATTCGGCGGCTCCGCCTGGAGATTTGCGCTGCCACCGCAGCCGGGTCTCACGACTTCGAAATCGATCGAGCATGCCTCGGTCATAGCAAACAGCAAGGCGAAGAAGGGATTGAGATGCCACGAAGTGGTTCGCCGCCTGCCTGTCGGTCTCGCGTAGCGCCTCCGCCACCGAGGGGCCGCGATGGGCGCCATGCCCTGCTGGCGCTGGGGTCTTGCGTCCTTGGATTCGCTTGTACCTATTATTCCAAATACGATTATTACAATAGTCCACAAGGCGGCATCGACGGAAGTATCGGAGCCGGGACGGCGGGCGGTGGCGCCGGTGCGGGCGTCGGCGAAGCCGGTGCGGGCGGAGCGGGCGGCAATGGAGCGGGCGGCAGTGGAGCGGGCGCCGGTGGAACGGACGGCGGCGGAGGTGGAATGGGGGCAGCCGGAGCAGGCGCAGCCGGACCCGGTGCCGGCAGCGGTGGAACGGCTGACGGTGGAAGCGCCGGAAACGGGGCGGCCGGTAGCCAAGGAGGGTCGGGCGGTGGCTCGGGCTCGGGAGGGGGCGGCGGCGTAGGAGGACAAAGCGATTCGGGACGAGGCGGGCAGGGTGGCGACGACGGTGGAACGTTGGAGGGTGGCCGCGATGGCGCGGGATCGATGGATGCAGCGGTGTTCGATGCGGTAACCGATGGAAGCATCGGCACGGGTGACCTTTGGGTCTCGCCGACGGGCTCCGACGCCAATCCAGGCACGCAAGCGAGTCCGCTCCTGACGTTGCAGAAGGCGGTCCTTCTGGCCGCGCCCGGGACCACGATCTGGATGACCGCTGGTATTCACTCCTACGACGCGCGGGTCGTCATTCGATCGCCCTCCGTGAATACCGACATCCCGGTCGACACGATGGTCAACCCTGCCGTGCCCGGCCCCGTGCAAGACGGGAATGCAGCCAGAATGATCCGGATTTGGGCTGCTCCGGGCGAGCGTCCCCTCATCGACTTCAAGCCACAAAAGGACAAGGCCGGCGCGACGGTGAGCGCCGTTCAGCAAGCTCGTGGAATCATGTTATGGGCACACTATTGGCATATCAGAGGCGTCGATATCAAGGACGCCGCCGATAACTGCATCCACATTGCCGGATCGCACAACATCGTCGAGCACGTCACCATCCACGGCTGCGGCGACACTGGCCTTCAGATCACCGTACCCGCTCCGCTCGAAACCGACGACACACTGGGCGCCGACAACGAGGTGCTCAATTGCGACTCGTACGAAAATAACGACACCATCACCAGTGGTGAGAATGCAGACGGCTTTGCCGCCAAGGAGCGCATCGGAGCCGGCAACAGGTTCCGCGGGTGCCGCGCGTGGTCCAACGCCGACGACGGATGGGATCTCTCTGCCGCCAACGATCCCGTCATCATCGAAAATTCGTGGGCGTTTGGAGCCGCGCCAGCCACCTCCGGGGTCAATGGCGATGGTCACGGCTTCAAGCTGGGCGGCGAGAGCACCACTGCCGCCCACAAAGTTTATCGGTCCTTTTCGTTTCACAACAAGCAAAACGGATTCACCGCCAGCACCAACCCCGATCTCATCACTTGCGAAGCTTGCGGTGCTTGGGGAAACGGGGGAGCGGCATTCGACCTGGTAGCGCATACCGGGGACGTCACGTTCGGTACGACGATAGACCAAGCGATCGCAATTCAGAGGCGGCCGGACGGTTCGCTTCCTCCCTTGCAATGATTTCGAAGACAGTGCCGCTACCTATTTCGTCAATCGACGAAGATCACCTTTCGAGGAAAGCATGAGAACGTACATGACGAGGCGCGTAGGAATGGCCGTTTCGGCCGTCGCTGGATTTCTCTTGTTTGTAAACTGCGGCGAGTCGAACGACGGCACTCCGGACGCCGGTCGGACCGGCGGCAGCGGCGCAACGGGCAGCGGAGGTAGCACGGGCTCGGGCGGCGCAGCTGGTGCGACGGGCGGCGGCCGCGGCGGCGCGGCTGGCGCGACGGGCGGCACTGGCGCGACGGGCGGCGCTGGCGCGACGGGCGGCACGGCGGGTAGCGGCGGATCGTCGGGCGCTGGAGGTTCCGCTGGCAAGGCCGGCGGATCGGGTAGCGGCGGCGGCCCCCTCGACGGAGGCGCTGGCACGGCGGGTGGCGGCGGCGCAGCGGGGACGGCAGGCACGGGTGGAAGCGCCGGATCGCCCGATGGAGGACGGGATGCCGTCGATGGAGCGGGAGGAAGCGGCGGCGCAGGAGGCGGCAAGGATGGCGGTGCCGGTCAGTCGGGAGCCGCTGGCAAAGCTGGCTCCGACGGTGGCGCCGGCGCGAGCGGGGCCGGAGGCGCGGGCGGCGGCACTGTGGACAGTGGTCCCACCGGATGCCCAACGACGCTCGTCGGGTGGGCCACGGTCAGCGGTGACGGCGTCACGGCGACCACCGGAGGCGGCACCGCCGCACCCGTACGGCCGACGACCGCTGCGCAGTTGATCGCCTACGCCAGCGACGCGACGCCGCGCGTGATCGAAATCGTGGGCACCCTTACCGTGCCAAGCCTGCAGGTCAATTCGAATAAGACGCTGGTTGGTATCGGAAACAACGCCACCATCAACGGCGGTGTCCGCATCCGCGGCTATGCCGACGAGCCGGTACAAAACGTGATTGTCAGAAATCTGCGGGTCAACGGGCTCACCACCGGCGTCGACAACGATGCGATGCAGATCTACTTTGCTCACCACGTCTGGATCGATCACTCCGAAATATGGGACGGGCCGGACGGCAACCTCGATATGTCGCATGCCGTCAACTGGGTCACCGTCTCGTGGACGAAGTTCCGCTACACGCCGAGCTATCAGCGTCCGTCCGGCGAGACGGCCGACCACCGGTTTTCCAGCTTGCTCGGTCACTCCGACGACAACTCCTCCGAGGACAACGGGCGTCTCAAGGTGACGTTTCACCACAACTGGTGGGCGGAGCGGGTGATCGAACGCATGCCCCGAGTTCGTTTCGGGCAGGTGCACGTTTTCAACAACTACTACTCGTCGACGGGCAACAATTACTGCGTTCGGGCTGGCACCAACGCGCACCTTCTCGTGGAAGGCAATTACTTCGATGGCGTCAACAGTCCACACGAGTTCAACGACGCCACCGACGAGACGACCGCCTCGATCACGGCGCGAAACAACACCTACAGCGGCACGACCGGCAATCAGGTCACCGGTGGAGGTGGCACGCCTTTCACGTCGGTGCCGTACACCGCCACCATCGAGCCGGCCTCCGGCATCCCGGCGCTGGTGCAGTCCTGTGCCGGGCCGCGATGAGATAGCCGCTCGTGTAAGCCCGAGGCCGGGGAGAGGGGGGGCTGCTAATCCTTCGTCACGATGCCGAGCGTCGTGGCGCCGGCACCCTTCACGATGTCCATGAAGTGCACGACCTCTCCGTAGGGCGCTTCGTCGTCGATCTTGAAGAACACGACCTTCTGGTTCTTGTATTTGAGCCGGTCGCTGATCTTGTCGGCCAGCGCCTCGGGGGCCACCGGTTCTTGGTTGACCGAAAGCTCGCGATGACCGGTGTACTCCACCACGATGGGCACGACGGTCGGATCGGGCAGCGCGCTGGAGGTGTCCTTCTTGGGAATGTTGGTGGTCAGCTCTTTCAGCATGGAGGGCACCAGCACCATGAAAATGATGAGGAGCACGAGCACCACGTCGATGAGGGGAGTCACGTTGATGTCGCCTTTGGCGCCCTGCTTATTGCCTACGTCCATACCCATGATCGTCGCTCCTCGCTCGTCCTGAGCGCTACGGCTGTTCCTTCAACTCATCGGTGCCGAGCATCACATCGTCGAGCCCCGCCTTGTGCACCGCTTCCATCACCTCGCGTACGGCGCCGTAGGTGGTACGGCTATCGCCTTTGACGAACGCCGTTTTCTCGGGGTGTTTGCGGCGCTCTTCCTCCACCAAGCGCGTCACGTCAGTGGCGGCGGACACGGGCCTTCCCGCCACATAGACGGCCTTGTTCGCCGTCACGGCGATGATGATGTCCTTGCCGTCGTCCGGCTTTCTGGCGTGGTGAGCCGTCTTCGGTAGCTCTACCGGCACGCCGCTGGCGATGATCGGCGTGACCACCATGAAGATGATGAGAAGAACGAGCACGACGTCCACCAAGGGCGTGACGTTGATGTCCGCTTTGACCTTCCCGTTGCGGCGCGTCTCCGACGCGTGAGGTTTGGCGCGCAAGCGATGAAGCCGGAGTCGGTCATTGGGGCTAGGCACGATCATTCTCCCCTTCGTTCATGGGTGACTTCCGGATTCATGGCCAAGTCGACGCTTTCGAATTCCGACGTTCAGCGGCTGGCCATGCCACGGCCTTCGCGCAGCATCGTCTCCAGCATTTCGCCCGCAGTTTCATCGACGTCGATGGTGATCTCGTCGACCCTGTCGATGAAATAGTTGTAAAACCAGACCGAGACGATAGCGACCGCCAGACCGACGGCGGTGGTCAGAAGGGCCTCCGAAATGCCGGTGGATACCGTGGCCAGGCCACCTCCACCGCCCTTGCTCGGGTCTCCCATCGACTGAAAGGCGGTGATGATCCCGAAGACGGTTCCGAAGAGACCCACGAATGGTGCCGACGATGAAATCGTCGCCAGCACGGAGAGGCCGCGTTTCATGGTGGCCAGCTCGCGCGCCTTGACCCGATCCATCGACCGTCCCACGCCGTCCACCATGAGCTCGAGCTCCACGGGATCGGCCGCCTTGGGCCCGAGTCCTTTTACCCCGCGCAGAAACTCTTTGACGCCACTGCCGATGACGCTCGCGACGGGGCTGCCCTTCCATCGCTGGTCGAGGCCCACCACTTCTTCCAGACGGGTGTTGGCGCCGACCATCTGTTGAAGGGCTCCGATGTAGCCAACGGACTGGTTGCGCCCCTTGCGCAGCGCGCGCCAGCGGTCGACGGACACGCCGATGGAATACACGGACATGACGAGCAGGATGAGCACCACGCCCTTGGCGGTCATGCCCATCTGTTGCCACATGTGGTAAATTGAAAAGTCCATTTCCTCAGCTCCTTTGCAGAATGCCGCTCGTTACGGCTGTCGCGTCATTGCGGAAGGTGTTCGTATCGGAAGTTGTAACAAAACCTGACGGCGTGCCCGTCGATGTTGATGGGCTTGTATCTCCAAGTTTTGATCTTCGCCTGAAGCAGCGAATCGGCGGTGGCGTCCATGCTCTTGATGATTTTCACGTCCGACACGTCGCCTTCTTCGGAGACGCAGACCTTGAGCATTGCCCACAGCCGCATGCCCGCGCTGCCGAGAGCGGGAGGCAAAGCCACCCGGTAGCGCGGGTCCTTGCGGGGATCGGTGAGGAGCTGCTGACCCGCGATGTTCGGCGGTAGAAACTTGGGAGCGACGTCCTCCGGCTTGGGTGGCGGTGGCTTTGCGGCCTGCGGCGAAGGCCCCAACGCCACGCCGCCGGCGATTCCGCCCACCACGCCGCCAGCCACGCCACCCTCTTCGCCGCCCTCCTCGCCGTCGTCTTCCTTGGGCTCTTCAGTGGGCTTCGTCTTGGGCTGGAGGATTTCGTTGGGCTTGGGCTGAACGATGTCCTTGGGCGTGACCGGCTTGGTCTGCGCGGTGGTCTTCTTTTTGGGGGGGGGCGGCGGGGGAGGCGCCGGTGGCGCGTTGGTCAAGAACGTGACCGTCACCGAGGGAGGCGACAATACGTCGACCTGCCAAAAGGAATACACGGCCGCCGCTATCACCAATCCGCCGTGCAGCACCAACGAGCCGGCGATCATCAACCGTCGCGCTCGCGAGGGTCGGGTCTTGCTCTGCGTGAGGAACGCCTCGAACGGCATGGCGAATGACCTTATCTCTTCCTCTGGCTCGCGGCGCGCGCGTTTCCTGGCTCGTTCGACTGCGCCTCGTTCTCGGCAGCCTCGGCCGGCGCGGGCGAATCGGGGGCCTTGCCCGTCACGGCCAGCGTTTTGTCACGCCACTCCGTCGCCTTGTCGACACACTTCTGCCATTGCTCGGGGTCGTCGAAGTAGGCGTAGGATTTTTGTCGATAGAGCAGATTCACGTAGGTCATCGCCTCGTGGTACTTGGAGCGCAGCGCGACGGCCCTTTCCAGATACTGGATTCCGAGGTCGCTCAGCTCGATCCGTCGCTGTCCCACGATTTCATCGGGATTCGATGGAGGCGGCGTCTTGACCTGGTTCTTCTTGCTGCTGGGGTCGGGGCGTGGATCGAAGGTGGCCTTGTCGGCGCCGCCGCCCTTCGCGAAAAGCTGATGCCAGATGTAGACCCCCAGCGCGTATTGCGCTTCGGCGTCGCTCGACTTCAGGTCTGCTTTCCTGCGATACCAGGCAACGGTGTCGTCGAGGTGACCGGGCCACTTCGAATACACCTGGATGAGGCCATTGAGCGCTTCTTCGTCCGCTTGGTTTTTCTCGATACGCTGCGTATACATCTTCGACAGCGTCTCGTGCTGGTCGGTTTCGAACAACGTCTGCTCGTACAGGGCCGGGCCACGCGGGTCGCTCGGTTTCAGCTCTTGCAGCCGTCGGAATGCCGACAGCGCGCACTGGGTGGCGGCCGTGTTCTCTTCTGTCTTGGCGCCCGGGATGAGCATCTGGCGACACGTGTAGCCCATGTTGATCCACAGCACCCAGAAGTCCGGCACGAACTGCTCCGCTTCGCGGAACATGGCCACGGCTTCCTTGTATTGTCCGTCCCGGTAGAGCTGGTTGGCTTTTTGGATTCGCCGGCGACCGCGCACCTGGCTGCAGCCCAGGGAGGCACAGAAGACCAAGAGCAATAAGACAGAGCCGGCCCGACCGGTTCTGGCGATCCCTCTCTCCAACGCTCTTTTGGTCACGCGTACTTCTCCAGCGGAAAACTCTTCAGCGCGCCGCGCCGGCGACCGGGGCAGGGGCGGGGGCAGGGACAGCGACGACGGGGCCCGAGTCGGTGCTGAAATCGAGGCCGACTCGAAATGTAAAGGGAATCATGCGAGTCGTAATCAAGCCGAAGTCGCGGCCATCGCCGACGCCGTAGGCCGTCGCGGTTCGAAGCCCCAGTACGTTGAGAACGTCGACGAAGACGTTGAGGGTGCGACCGATCAACGGCCTTAGCCTGCCCATGATTCTGAGATCGAGTCTCATCTGATCGGGCAGCCTGAGATCGCGGTCATCCAATGGATCGTTCAGGTTAGAGCCAGGGTCGACGCCCGGCGTCGCGCGATAGGACGAATAGGTGCCGAGAACCGGATCATAAAAGAGGCGGTTGGTGGGGCTCGCCGAATAATAGGTGTATCGGAATCCCGCCGAGAGCCACTCTGCCACCTCGTAAGTGCCGAAAAGCTTGATCTCGTGCCGATGGTCGTCGGCAAGAGGACCGTAGAGGAATGGGTCCTGCCCGGGAATGGTTCCGTAATACGTGCCGGTGGGTGACGCAGTGTTCTGAAAGCTCTCCAGCACCGTTCCGTACAAGCGCGACAAGGTGTAGGCGGCGTTCATCGTCAGCGGACCGCCGGTCGTCGTTACGGCGATGGTTGCACCGATATATTCTCGACGAGCCTCCTTCGGCGTCTGAAGATCGAGAATCGTTTCTTGCCTCCCGTTGCGGTACCCGAGGACGGCCGTTCCCGAAGCATTCCAGATTCGATTGGTCTCGAAATCCTCGAACTGGTTGGTGAAGAGGCGATAGATGCCGTCGAGGCTGACCGACACGCCCGGGGCCACTTGACGCGCGCCGCCCAGCTGAGCCTCCCAGGTGCGCGGAACCTTCAGATCCTGAGTGACCGTGTTCGTCGCTCCTCCGCTGAAGACGCAATCACGATCGAACTGCTGCGTCGTCGGATTCCAGCCGCAGCGCTGCGATACCTGGGTGCCGAGGGTGTGACGCCCCACCAGCGTGAGATCGAGGTCCGCATAGACGCTGCCGCTCGTGCGCAGGACGGTCTTGCCGTCTCCCTCGACGTCCCACACCAGAGAGACGGCAGGCACCACGGCGGATTTGTTGAAGGGGAAATTGCCAGCGCTGTTGGTGGCCCGCGCCTGAACCAGCGAGACCGCGGGGGTGGTCGTGAAGCGACGATTGATCTTCCAGGTGTCGCTCGCCGTCAGTTGGTGCTTGAGGACGTTGACGCTACCGACGAAGCTTCCGAAACGAGGGGGTTCCAGGCGGGGGTCGTTCGCATAAAACGTGGTTGTGTTGGTCGCTTGCGTCCCTGCGTACTCGTAGAAAAGATTGCCGTTTTGCGACACATCGCGCTTGTCCTCCTCGACATACACCTTGTCGTAGAGCTTCAAGTTGTGATCGCCGAAGGTCTTCGTGCTCAGAAAATACTCGAGGGTATTGATGAACTGAACGTATTGAAGGTCGTTACGATTGTGGGTGGAAAAATTGCCGTACTCGAGAGCGGTGGGGATTCGCTGTCGGATGTTCGGTGTCGCGTAGCAGGGATCGGCATCGGACGACCGCCCGCGACAGTTGGACGGGTAGATGTGCTCGTGGAATGCGCCGTACCCCACCTGGGACCGAAAGAGGAGCGCGTCGGTCAAACTGGATTGCCAGACCACGCCCGTGAAATAGCGCTCGGCCAGACGGTCGGATTGCGCCTCGTCGGAGATGCCTGCATTGGTGCGGTTGTTTCGCTGATAGGGCCAGTCGCCGTTGAAGATCACGTCGATCTTGTTGCGCGAGTTGACTTGCCAGCTGACCTTGCCGGTCACTTTGGGAATCACGTTGAAGAACGGTTGTGTCTCCGGAAGCACCAGCAAAGGGTCGCGCGGCTGAGGCTGCTGGAGAAAGAGCGTCTCCACGTTGAGGTGATACCAGAGACGATCCTTGACGATAGGCCCGGAAATCGTCGGATTGAGGAGCAGGCGCTTGGTGCCGGCCGACGGTTCGCCTCTATCCAGGCCCAGCCTGGCAAAGGTGGCATCGCCGGCGGCCGTCATTTCGAAGACGGTCTTGTTGGACCCCGATCGGGTCACCAGGTTCACGACGCCACCCGATGCCGTGGGCGCGTCGGCCCCGTAGCCAGCGGTCTGGATCTCGAGCGCCGCCGATGACCGGGCGGACGGGAACTGCTCTTTGATTTCGAACCCGTCTTGCGTGAAGAGGGTGCCGCGAACCGGGGCCCCGCGAACGCGGCGGCTGGCTGTCGTGCCCGAAGTCATTTCCAGCACGTCGCGGAAGACGTTGATGAGATCGATGGAAGGTGTGGCTTGAATCGTCTTGAGCTCGACCTTCGTCTGGATGGCGGGCTTGGAAGTGCTGATCATCGGCGGCGCCTCGATGATCGTGATCGTTTCCCCCTCGGTCTCCTGGACCTCCATGAGGATGTTGACCTCGGTCGTCGAGGTAATTCCAACCACCACGCTATCGAGAACCGCCGGGTTCATCCCCTCCTGCGTGGCCGTGACTTTATAAGAAGTTCCGGGAGGAAGGCCCTGGATGTGGAACGAGCCTTCTTCGTTCGAAGTGGCCACCTTGCCAGGCCCCATCAAGACGTCCGACGTAGCGGTGATTTTCACGCCGCGCAGGGGATTTCCGGATTGGTCCGTCACCGTGCCGCCGATCGAACCTGCTGCGCCGCTCTGTGCAAGAGCGAGGGACGGCCCGATCAGGACCGTTACCATCGCAATTGCAATCAGCAGGAGCCATCTAAACATTTCGTTCTCCTCTTACCTTCAACCCGTCAGAATCAATCGGATCAGAACACGTGATCCACGACGGCTCCGCGACCGACCGATCTTCAGTTCTTTCCGATAGGGACTACATTCCTGTTGGAACCGGACTTTCGACGAAGGCGTCGAAGTAAGAGCAATGCGAAGGCTCCCAGAACGCCGATGTTGTTCGTCGTCGAAATTGGATTCGCCGAGCTCACGGTGCAGCCGCCGGCTTCGCTTCCGTCGCATGCGTCGCCGCGCCCGTTCTTGTCGTCATCTTCCTGGCGGGCGTTGGTCTGCGTGGGGCAGTTGTCGCAGGCGTTGAGGATCTTGTCGCCGTCGAAGTCCTCGCAGTCGTCGCCGACCCCGTCACCATTGGCGTCGACTTGCGAAGGGTTGAAGAACCCCGGACAATTGTCGTCGGGGGGGAACAAGGGCACCGCCGTGGGCACGGCGCCGAGGACGCCGTCGAGCTTGTAGTTGCCCTGACAGTCCTTGTCGACGTCGGCCGTGTCGGTGCTGTTGCCGATCTTGATGTACTCGATGTCGATATCGGAGAGCTCGATGTTGGAAGGCGTGAAGGTCAGCTGGGTGTACTCTTTGCCGGTGAACTCGGTATTCTCGGTGGGAACCAGTGTGCCTGTGCCCGCATCGGTGGGCATCGACGAATCGACGATGATGTTCTGCGAGACGAGGACCGAGTAATTGCGAAAGCGCCCGTCCGGTACGAGATAAGCGTCGGGGTGCGAGGGGACGGTGAACGCGTACGATCCCTGCGGTCCGTCCAGCACCACGGAGGCTTTGACCTTACCGAGCAACTCATCGTTTTTCGGCAGTCGCATCCGGACGCTGAACACGTTGTTGGGGGCGGCGAGTGCCTTCGAGCCCTGGAGACGAAGGGAAAGGCCCGGGCCACTTGCCTGATAGGAGAGCGAACCCCCCTCTCCAGGCGTGTATTTCACGGTGAGGACGCTCTGTTGGGTACCAGCTCCGTTGGGAACGGGCACCACGCCTCGCATCTCCCAATCGATTCCATTCGGCGTGAACGCTTGGGCGTCATCGGTCGGGTCGGCGAACTCCCAGTAGGCCGTATCGTCGACGGTACCCTCGAACGTCGTCACGACGCGCCCTCGGTACTCGGCCAGCATGTAAAAGTATTGGTTATACGAGCGACGGAACTTCTGCAGATTGGTGATCTCCGTATCCTGCTCGCGGACCTGCGCCGCTTTGCTGTCGTCGATCGTTTTCTGCATGTCGGGCGGCGCGTCGGGAGACGCCTTGACCGCTGCGTCGTAGGCTTCGGATGCGACCTGGTCGCGCAAGAAGTCGGGCTTGGTGACGAGAATCCAGAGCTGGCGGATATGCTGCGGTGCCGAGGCAACAGCCGGTTCTCGCTCGCCGCCGTTGGCCTGGAGGATGTTCGAGACCGGGATCGTTTCGGGGAAACCACTCTTGGAACGGAGCGTCACGCCCCCGAGGCGTGTTCCCATCCCGGGCCCGACGACGGTGCTGAATTTGTCTTGCGCGGGATAATAGAGATCAGCGGGCTGCGCCTTCGCGAATGACTGTAGAGGTGGAACCTCGCTCGAGGGCGCGAATCCCAAAAGATAGAGGTCGAGCGGTTGAAACCGCAGTACTTGCCGACCGTCGGAAGGGGGAGAAACGCCGAAAAACGCGGGGGGCCGAGCGACCTCGAACGTAGCGTTCCCGTTGTCACGGAAGGTGTTGCCCCCCAGCAGGGACCCCTTGGTATCGAGAAAGGCGTTCCAGACGTCGAGCGACATCCCGCTCATGGGGAACTTGGAGGCGCCTGCGGCCGTCACCAAAACGGTTTTGATCGTCGGCAACGTGACGAGAGGGGGTGCTCCCTCGCCGAACGCCAAATGCGGCCCATAAAGAGCCGCCGTCGCTTGTGCCAACGCGTCGAAGTAGGAATAGATCCCCGCGCTGCAAATGGCACCGGCGGGTTGTTCGGCCGATAGCTGCGGCGCATCGATGAGCCGCCGCGGCAGACGACCACACGGCCCGTAGAGCGTCGTGGCGGGAGTGGTCCCCTGTGCCTTGACGTTGCCTCCGTCGATGATGCCCAGGAACGGCTTGTCCGGATCGGGCTCGGCGACGTCGCCCAAGCCGATGTTGCGCACGCGATTGACGCTCGCCCCGGCCTGGTTCTTCACTCGGAAAAAAAGTGGCCCGGGCTGCCTCACCGGGCCAAAGTCGGCGGTAAAGACTACGATCTCATCCCAGCCCGGGAGCGTGGGGGCCTTGGATTTGATGATCTCCAGAGCCCTGGCCACCGCATCCTCTAGCCCCACCGGCTGAAAGAGCTCGTCGACCTTGGTGATGTAACAATCGTTGCTCGCCTTGCATCCCACGAGAGGCAAGGACTCGCCGTTTCGGACGACGGTCTCGTTGCCGTTCAGGAGGAAGATCTCGTCCTGAAAACAGTTGCGGTCGTTCTTGTCCGCACAAACGAGCTCCGGCGGCGCCGCATACGATGCCCGACTCGCGCCGAGGACCGACGCGAGGATCGTACCCGCTACGAGCTTCGTTACCGGTCTTTGCGTCTTGATGAAGGCTTTCAAGGTATTCCCATTACTGGCCCGGCCAGATGGCTGGATCACCAGGCTCGAGGTCCGGATTCCACGCGCAGCTGGTAATCGTCGTCGTGACGCCCGTCGATGTCTGAAGCGGAAAGGCGAGCGGCGTCACGCTGCACGACTGTCGAGCGATCGACGTCACGGGCGGGAGGCCCTCGCTCAATGAAAACGCCGTGCTCGGACTGCCGTCCGCAGCAGGCTTCAAATTGAGTGGAAAGTCGCAAAGGGCGCGGTTCACGGCCGGCGGGCTGACGATGTTCCCCGTATTGCACTCGCGCGCGCAAACGCGTTGCCGGTCCGGTTGAATCGTTGTCGGAAGACAGCGGTAGCCAAGCATGTTGGCGCCCCCGCAGCGGGAATCGGCATTGAACGTGTATTTCACTTGGCTGACGCTGCCGGCGGCGTCGACGACGGGCAGCTCCGTCGCCACTTGCGTGACCGTGCTGCTGGCCAAGGCGTCGCAACGAATCTGACAAAAACCGCCCCCGCTCTGCGGATGGCACATGTAGCCGTACCCGCTGAGGTCGTTCTTGAACCCCCAGCCGTCGTAATAGGCAACCCGGTCGCTCAGCTGATCCGCCGTTGCTTGGAGGCCGGGGATGGCGGCCTGGGCCGCCGCTTGCTCGGCCATGGAGACGGTGCGAGTCGGCATCTTCGGATCGACACCCATGGCGAGGCTGGTGGTGTCGCTGAGATTGGTCTGAGCCGTCTTCAGATCGGCATGGATGGTGAAGAGGGGCCCCGCCACGGTGACGCCCAAGGCTTTCAGTCGCTTCTCGTTCTCGCTCCCCACCGCCGCCTGAACGTCGCAGCGCGCGACACCGGGCGCGCAATAGGTGCCGAGGTCGACCGGGGGCAGGTCACAGCGCGGTCCGCCCTCACGGGCAATGACGACGTCGGCGACGTTCATGCCCGGTGGCGGATCGCTGGTAGCGATGTTCACGTCGGGCATCGGGTTGCACCGAAGTCCGACCATGCAGTCATCGTCGGAAACGCACTTCGTCGCCGGCCCGACGATGGCAACGTTGCGCGTCACCACCGTGGTATCGCCGTCGCGTGCCACGATGGCCGTGGGATCCACCGCTGCGAGGTCCTTGTACGTGCCCGCCTGGTAGGGCGGATCCTGCGGCACGTTCAGATCATGGATCCAGGCGATGGGGGAGTATCCCGGCGGATCGCTCTCCCTGTGTCGCGGAAGCGCCGTCGACAGGTCGTCGTTCGCGTAGCGACTCCTTGCCCTGTCCATCGTGGGAGTTCCGAGCGGAAGGCTCACCGTTGGCGTGTAAAGCTTGGCGATGGGCACCGTAACGGTCGACTGCTGGGCAGCGCCGGTGCCGATGGTGTAACGATTGACGTCGAAGGTATCGAGCCGCCGGCTCAGGTCGATTCCGGCCCTGAATAGCTGCAGATTGGCTCGATCGGTGGCGGGACTGTTTTCGTCGAGCGTCTCGCCGATGGTTTCCCAGCCGTTGACGAGGTAGCAGCTGCCGAGCTTGGTCCGGTACCAGATTTCGATGCGCGGCCGCGGAATGTTGTTCACCATCACCGATGGCGTCACCTGGGTGCGCTCGTCGAGCACCGGGCAATTGATGACCTTGCCGGTCTGAAGCGCCCCGAGCTTGCCGGAAGCAATGCCGTCCTTGACCGTACCGGCGCTCTTGATGTCGTCGGGATCGTAGTCGGAAGACTTGACGGTGATCTCGACGATCTCCCAGAGTCCGTTGTAGTTCACGTCATCGGGGAGCGCGTCGATGACCGGCCGCTGGAATTCGGAGGACCTCCGGTCATCGTCGACAATGACCGGTCGCGGCCTCCCCCAAAACGATGTCGCGAAGTACGCGGTGCGCCCGGCACCCTCTGGAGGGCCAAGCGGTGCCGGATCGGGCGGGTTCTTGCCGCCGCGCATGTGCCAGCCGCCGGTGCGAGCCTCGAATACTGGCTTCGAGAACAGCGGGCGCCCGCTGGAATCGAAGAAAAAGTACATGGGAGAGACCCGCGCCGCGTCGGGGACCCGAAGGGCCTCGCCTCTCACGCCCACTTTGCGAGGGACCGTAAACGCGCCGAAGTCGAGGTACTCGACGCGGTTGCCGTTGGCCCATCCCCGGGTGATGGCGATGTTGCGCGGAATGCCCGCCGTCGGATCGGCCGCGGTGGCACCGCCCCTGAAAAAGGGGACCATGTCGATGAAGCCGCTGGCCTCATCGGAAAGCGCACTGTCGCCGCACCCTGCCCACGCGAGAAGCGTCGCTATCTTTGCTGCCCTTTGCAGCCAACCTCCGCTCCGAAGGCGCTGTTCCACCATGGGTGCGTAACCTTCTCCAAAGAGAACACAGTTCTCTTCCCTATAAGCGAGGCTATTACCATCCGGCGATGACGAGCGGCAAGCAGAATCAACAAAAGTGGTACGACCACTTTTTCGCCCTGTCGAGACCGAGAATTTCGCGGATCCCGGCCCCTCGGTGTATTCCAGCCATTCACCGAAGCGGCAGCGGGTTCGGGAGCCCGGCTCGCTCGTCGTCAACGCAATCGGCAGCTTGCCCCACAGCGGCGACCGAGAAACAGTGAGAGGCGAACGATCCCGTCTCGTTGTCGGAGTGGAGAATTCAGCCCGATCCCGGCCGTAGGGGACGGTCCATCCGTGCGAACGATCGTGCTTGCATCGTCAAAGCAGAAGCATCACCGAAGAGTGATCGATGGGAGCCCCTTCCAGCATGGCCCGTTCACTGGCTGCCGTGCGGCAAAAGGAAAAACGGCTCGGGGACCTCGCCACGAAATGCCAGCGTCGGCGCACGCGCCCGCGGTGCGTATTCCCCCTCCTTCATGGCGATAGGAAAGACAACCTGCGGGTCTCGATGTCCACATCCCGCGCATGACGAAACGTTAACATCGGAAAGAACCGCTCTACCACCGTTCTCTTTTTCTCGCAGGATTGCCCGAGGATGGGCCTGCGTGGCGCAGTGCGCTATAGATCGCACCGTTGGCCAGACAACGTGCTTGCCAGAAAGAAAAGTAACCGCGGTATGGGGAAGGTGGTCGGCCCGACGGGCGCTCCGCGGCTCGTGTCTTGCGGGCGAGGGCCAGTGGCTGTCGCGAGGTCGCCTCTTCGCTCGGCTGCGGTGACCCTCCTGGCGGCAAGCTGGCTCGTCGCGTGCCATCGCGATCGCGATCGAGACCGCGAGCAGGAGCACAGCTCCACGCCGACGGCGACGGTGTTCGACGGCCCCGCGCCGCCGATTGCCGAGATTTCCGCGCGCGGCACCGTGGCGCCATTGCCACGGACGAAGGTGAGCGTCGAAGCGAGCGCCATGGGCACGCGCCTCGACTTCGTCGCGTTCACCAGCGCACAGGTCGACGAAGCGCGGACCCGTGCCGTCATCGATCGCGCCGTCGCGGAGATCCGCCGCCTCGAGGCGCTCATGACGACGTGGCGCGACGACAGCGAGATCGCACACATCAACCGCAACGCCGGAAAAGCGCCGGTCAAGGTGGGCGTCGAAACGGCTCGCGTCATCGACGAGAGTCTGTGGATCAGCGAAAAATCGGGCGGCGTCTTCGACATCACCTTCGAGGCGATGCATGGACTCTGGCGCTTCGACCAAGACGTCGACCCGCACCCTCCGCGCGCCGAAGAGGTGGCCGAACGACGCAAGCTCATCGACTACCGCCACATCGTCCGCGACAAGAACGAGCAGACCGTCTTTCTCGACAAGGCCGGCGTCAAGATCAGTCTCGGCGGCATCGCCAAAGGGTTTGCCATCGATCGCGCCGCCGCCGTGTTGATCGCGGAAGGCGTGCAAGACTTTCTCGCCCAGGCAGGGGGCGATCTCTTCGTACATGGCCGAAAGCCCGACGGTTCGCCCTGGATCGCGGGCGTGCGCGACCCGCGCGGGGAGGCGGGGACCTACTTCGCCGAGATGCCCGTCACCGACCACGCGTTTTCGACGGCCGGCGACTACGAGCGATCGTACATCGTCGGGGGCAGGCGCTACCACCACATCATCGACCCACGCAGCGGCTATCCGGCGACCGCGTCGCGCAGCGTCACCATCTGGGCCAAGGATGCCCTCACCGCCGATGCCCTCGACGACGCCGTCTTCATCCTCGGTCCGAAGCAGGGACTCGAGCTCGTGGAATCGATCGACGACGCCGGCGCGATCATCGTCGACGCCGACAACCGCGTATGGATCTCGCGTCGTCTCGAGGGCAAAGTTCGCGTCGAACGCCCCCCGACCGACGGCGTTTGATGATCGATCTGGTAACGAGAAGCTGACGCAGTCGTCGTAGGCCGGGTGCCGAGCGCTAGTTGTAGGTCGCGGAAAACAGAATCGAGGCTCCCGTTACGGTGTCCTTTTCCTTGCCGTCGCTGTAGTCCCCCGCGGTTTGGGCGAACGCGAACCGCCCGAGGACGCCGAGCCCCCAGTAGTTGCTGACCCACCATTCGTAACCGACGTGTGGCGCGAGACCGAGGCCTGTCTGACCTCGAGAGGTCGCTCGAGGATCTTCGTCCTGGCGCATGCTGACGCTCGCCAGACCGAGCGCTCCCCCGAGGTGAAAGCCCCCCTTGGCGTTCGGATAGACGTCGAGCATCGCGGCCAGCAGCGTCAGTCCGGGGTCGTGCGGGAACCGCTGGGCGCGCGTGTCATTGGTGAGCTTTGCATTTCCCACCGAGAGAACCGAATAAGAACCAGCCAGGATGATCCCCGGACTGAGCGCACCGCCGATGGAGAGCTCGATGGCAATGGCTCCCCCGGCCGCATCCACTTTGCCGGGAGTCGGGCCTTCCAGCGTCGTGGCCGTGGCCATGTAACCGCCGCCGATCGCCATGCGCAAAAAGAAGCCGGTATGGGAATGGGCATCGAGCGGGACCGGCGGAGCGTACGGAGTCGGGTAGTAAGCCGGCGGAGGGTAGGCGGGCAACCCGGGGTAAGGACCGTAAACGGGAGCCTGTGGACCAGGCGGTGAACCAGGTGGCGCGGGACCCGGCGGAGGAGGTGACGGCGCGGCCGGCAGTGAGCCCGGCGGAGGAGATGACGGCGCGGCCGGCGGTGGGCCCGGCGGAGGAGGTGACGGCGCGGCCGGCAGTGGTGGGCCTGCCGTTGGCGCTCCGGCGGGCGGCGCGGGAGGCGGAGGCACGCCAGGTCGCGCGGCGGACGGCGCGGGAACAGCGGGCGCCGCCGAGGCGGGCGGCGCCGGGCTCGGCGTCTGGGCGAGAGCGACAGTGCCGAGGGTCGCCAGCGAGGCGATCGCTCCGGCCAAAGGAAAAGATGGCGGGCGCATGGTACCCGCCATCGACCGTATCCCTTGCGAGCGGCTCAGGCAAATGCTCGAAGGTCGGGCACAATTGCCCGAGTGAAGCCTAAGTGTCACTCAACCATTTCGGGCGAGCCCCGCGCCACTACTCCCCACGGAATTGCGGCTTTTTCTTGTCCGCGAAGGCCTGTAGCGCAGTGCGCCGATCTTCGCTGCGCAGGCAGGCGTCGTAGTAGACGCGCTCCAGCTCGAGGCCGTGGGCGAGGCTCGTGTCGTACGAGGCGTCGATGGCGGCGAGTGCCGACGACTGCGCGATCGGTGCGCCGCTCGTGATGGGCTCGATGAAGGCGAGGGTGTCGTCGAGGACAGCGACGCCCGGCGGCGAGACGCGATTGACGAGCCCCCAGGCGAGCGCCTCGGCGGCATCGAGGCGGCGGCCGAGGAGGATCAGCTCCTTGGCCCGCGCCTCCCCGAGCAAGCGGGGAAGCCGCTGGGTGCCTCCCGCTCCGGGAATGATCCCGAGCGTGGTTTCGGGGAGACCGAGCACCGCCGTGGGAGCGGCGACACGAAGATCGCAGACGAGTGCAAGCTCGAGTCCGCCGCCGAGCGCGACACCGTTCAGGGCTGCGATCACCGGCTTGGGGCTGCGATCGAGCACCCCCAACTCGTCCCGATAGAGACCGAGCTGAACGCGCACGGCGTTCTCGTCCATTCCTTGCCGTTCTTTGAGGTCGGCACCGGCGCAGAAGGCTTTGTCCCCTGTGCCCGTGACGACGATGGCGCGCACGTCCTTGTCGGCGATCGCTTGGCGCGCCAGCTGGCCGAGCGAGAACAGCGTCTCGCGGGAGAGCGAGTTCAAACGATCGGCGCGCTCGATGGTGAGGACGGCGGCCGACCCGCGACGCGACAGAGAGACAGGTGCCTGTGACATGGGCGGGAATCTTACTTCGTCACCATCGACTCGAGTTTTTTCATATTGGCGGCAAGCTCGGCTTGCTGCGTCTTCAGCTTGTCGACCTCGTCGCGTAGCTCGGCCTGGAGCTCCTTGGTTCGCGCCCCAATCTCGTGAAAAGCCTCGCGGATGCGGCGCCGTACGCGTCCATCCTGCTCGCGATGGAGGCGCTGCGCGAGAGCGGGGCGGCTCTTGGCGTCGCCCATCTCGACCAGGGCGCGCACCACGTCGATGCGCAGGTAGGGATCGGTGTCCTCGAGGAGCTCCTCCAGCGCCTCGCGGTACTTGCGATCGGTCGTCAATCGAGCGAGCGCCACGATGGCGGCGCGACGGCCGCGGTTCTTGGTCCCGTAGCGCGTGCGCGCCAGCACATGTGAAATCGCGCGATCGTCGCGCAGCGCGGCGAGCCCGTCCAGCGCTCCTACGCGGATGATGTCCCCCCACGCGGTGCGATCGAGGATTTCGATGAGCGTGTCATAAGCGGCCGATTGGCGCGTCCGACCGAGGGACCGCGCCGCCTCCGATTCCACGAAATAGCTGCGGTCCTTGAGGGCGATGGGTTTCAGTTCCTGAGCGGCCTCCGGCGTTCGGAAGTGCCCCATGGCCTGAACGACGGCGCGCCGAACCTTGGGGTGCTTGGTCTTCAAGTTCGAACGCAAAAGCTCGAAGGCGGCGCCGAGTCGGGTTTCGCCGAGCGCGTGCGCCGCTTTGACGCGTACGCCCCAAAATTCGCCGTCGTCGGCGAGCGTTCGTCCCAGCGCTTCGATGGACGGCGGGTCGGCTCGTTTGGCGAGCGCGGGCGCCGCGAGCCAGCGCGATCGCACGGTGGGTCCGCTCTTCAGCTGTCGCTGCAGCATGTCCCCCGGCACGTCCAGCCGAATGTCGGCCAGAACGGCGAAGTCGGGGTCCATGGAGACGAAGCTCGGCCGTTCGGCGCAGGGGATGCAGATGGTCTCCGACGCTTTCTCGATCTGGCGCGAGTGCCGCACGGGCTTGCCGCGCGTGGGAGTTACTTCGAAGGAAAGAGGAAAGGCAAAGCAAGGCGTTTCCTTGTCCACCTTCTGGACTTGTTTGACGGTGACGGTGAGCACCTTCCCTTCGTGCTCGATCTTGACCTCGAGCTCGGGGTGGCCGGCGCGGTAAACCCATTGCTCGAAGAACTGTTCGAGGCCGCGGCCGGACACGTCTTCCAGCGCGCGCATCAGATCGCGGGTTTCGACGATCGAGCCCGCGTGCCGCGTCAGGTAGACGCGCACGCCGGCAAAGAACGTGTCGTCGCCGAGCAGGCGGCGCAGCATGAAAAGGACGAGACCGCCTTTCTGATAGAGGTGGCGGTCGAAGATCTCGATGGGCGCTTCGTAGTCCTGGCAAACGATTGGACGGCGGTATCGGGTGTGCGCCTCGGCCAGGTAAGTGTCGAAATCGTCCTGCAGGCCGAAATAGAGCTCGTCCTCGCCGAGGTGGTGCTCGCGGTCCAGGTGCTCGAACAGGGTGGCAAAACCTTCGTTGAGCCAGCCGTGGGACCAGTCGCGACATGTCACGTAGTCGCCGAACCACTGGTGCGCGAGCTCGTGGGCGATGATGTCGTCCGACGTCATGTCGAGCGCGGCTCTTTCGTCGAGCAGGATGTGCTCGTACATCGTCGTGGCGGTCGTGTTCTCCATGCCGCCGAAGATGAAATCGGAGACGACCACCTGCGCGTACTTGTTCCAGGGATAAGGGACGCCGATGAGTTTGCCGAAATGCTCGATCATTTCCGGGGTGCGGCGGAAGGTGCGTTTTCCTTCCGCCTCCTGGCCCTTGGGCACCAGATAAGTGACCGGAATGCCGGCCGCCTTACCGCCGTCGATCTCGGAGAATTCGCCGGCCACCAAGGTGATGAGGTAGCTCGGCAGCGGCTCGGTCATGCTCCAGTGGTAACGCCACCGCTTGGCGTTCGGTTTGTCGTCGCGTTTGACGAGGGCGCCGTTGGAGAGCGCGAACCAGCCGTGCTGCACCTGCACGTCCATTTCGAAGGTCATCTTGACGTGTGGCTTGTCGTGGCACGGGATCCAGTGGCGCGCGTCTTCGTCTTGATTTTGCGTCCACACCTGGCGGGGGCGATCTTGAACGTGCGGGTCCGGCTCCAGGAAGTAGAGCCCGCGCGCCGGCGTGGCGCGATAGGCGATTCGGATCTTGGCCGTGCGCACGTTCTCGGCGATGGGCAAGCGGAGGACGTTGCCATCGTAGACGTAGCGAATGGCGGTCTTCTTCCTGCCCACGAAAACCGCAGACTCGATGTCGAATCCGACGGCGTCGAGACAAAGGTCCAGCGCGGTGGCATCGACGCGCTCCACGTCGATGGTGGCCACGCCGGCCACGCTTTTCTTGGCCGTATCGAGGTCGATCTCGAGGGCCAGGTGTCGAATGACGAAGGGGCGAGCGCGCTCGTAGACGCGCGCCGTGCCGCCCAGTACGAACGGTCGGGGTGCCCCCAGCATCGAAGCCGCGCCACAGCGACTGTGCAGAGAAGACATGCGGCTTCGGAGTCTAACACTCCTCTGGCGACTTGAGTGGTCGTATGGCCCAATCGACGATTGATCGGGCAGCGAAGAGAGGCGGACGCAGGAGCGTCATTCGAAAGCCCGGCGACGGCGACTGTGGCGCTCGAGTAGGGCGACGTAGTCGAGGTGGGCGCGCGGCATGGTGCCGCGCTCGATACTGCTGGCCACGTCATCGAGCCGGCGGCACATTTTTTCGATTTCCCGCGCCTGGGGGAGCGGTGACACCTCGGCCATGGCGTGAAAAGCGCGCCCGATGTTGGCCGCGCCGGTGCCCCGCAAATGGCCTCGGCGCCACAGATCGAGGTAGCTGCGACCGAGCGCTTCTCCGTCGAAGCGATGGTCGAGCACCAGATCGACCGCCACACGGATGACGGCCGCGGGCGGTAGGCGCCCGTCCTCCTCCAAGACGAATGCTGCTTGCAGATAGTTGTAGAAGGGGACCAGACGCGGCCCGTAAGGCGCGAAATCGCTGGGCGGGCTGTGGCTGTCGAGATGAATCAGGATGCGCTCCACGGCATCGCCGCGCTCGACGATCCGCGCGTAGCGGATGGCGTCGGCGATGGCGTCTTTGTACGCTGTGGCGCGCGTCAAGATCTCTTCCAGCTCGGTGGCGGCGATCTGTCCGGACACGACGTCGGCGTAGAGGGAGTAGACGAGGGCGTCGGACTCGGCGTCGTCGCCGATGAGCACCTCGCGCAAAAAGCCGTCCCCGATCCCCTTGGACGGGGGGAGCCGGGCGCGTGCGCCGAGCAGCGCGGGCAGCTTGTAACCGACTTGTTCGCGCACGGCCCGAAAGCGCAGGCGCAGCACGTTGCGCAGGTTCGGTTTCAGCGTGAAGGTGTCCCAGCGCGCGCCATCGAGCCGCAGCTTTTCCTCGAGCTTGGCGCGCAGCTGCTCGGGGCTGCCGGACAGGATGTGCACCGAAGCGCCGGTGGCGACAATCTCGCGCAGCAGCGCGGCGGCGCCGGGCACGGTACGTTTTTGGTCGGGCCGTTCGAAAGCCGTGCGCAGAAGATCGCGCAGCGTTGCGTACTCGGTTTGGAGGTAGGTTTTGTCGAGGTCCCAGCGGGCGATGTACGGGATCACGAGGCCCACGCGCGGCGTATGTCCTCCAGCGTGGCCATCAGCTCCACTGCACCGGACTTCGTCGCCTGCTCGAGCGCCTCGCTGAGGTAGGTGTGCGCCTCGCCGGAGCGGGCCCGTTCGTGGGCGACATTGGCGAGCGCGCCCAGCACCTTGGCACGGTCGGCCCCCGACGGCCCGGCCAGATCCAGTGCCTCGCGCAGCACGCCGTCGGCATCGGTGAGATCGCCGGCCACCGTCAGCGCTTCGCCGAGCTTGCGGCTGAAGATCAGCACCGCGCGCATCGGATCGTCGAGCTCGCCGCGGAAGAGCTCGCGGCGCGCCAGCTCGAGGGCACGGTGGAGCCAGAGCACGGCGCCCGAGGCGTCCCCACGGGCGAGCGCACGCTCGGCCACTTGCTCGGAAAGGAGGAGTGCCTCGAAAGAGTCCTGCGCGTTCAGGGTATGCAGCGCCCGTACTTCGATGGGGAGATTGTTCTCTTCGGCGTCGCGCGCGGCGGCGATCTGCAGCTCGCGCCGAACGGCGGCCGGAATGCTGGCGCCGGCGATTTCGCGCACCAGTGGATGCGTGTGGCGAAGAAGCTCGCCGGACCGCTCGATGATCTGCGTGCCTTCGAGGGCGGCGATGCCCGCCACCACCGCCTTGAGGGTCTCGTCGGGTTGTTGCTCGTCCCCCGTCTTCGCAAAAAGCCTCTCCACCTGATTGGGGTCGACTTCGTCGCCCAGCACGGCGAGCGCTTGCAGCACGCGTCGCGTCGACGGCGCGAGTCGTTCGATGCGAAGCGCGACCAGATCGGCGAGCCGCGCCGGCGGGCTGCTTCCTCCCTCGAACGTGAAGCGCACCAGCTGATCGAGGTAGAGGGGCAGTACGGTCGTGTGATGTGGATCGGGCGCTCCGGGGAGGAGCGAGATGCGCTCGGCGACGCCGTAGGCGCGGGCCAGCTCCGCGGCCTTGCTGGTGGGGAGCCCGGCAATGGGGCGCGCCGAGCCGTTCGACCAACCGGGATCGAAGGCGGGCGCGTGGGTGGCGACGATGAGCACCGGCACGAGCGGCGGCTCGCTGAGCGCGTCGGCAAAAGCGTTGCGGCTCGCGCCGTCGACGCGGTTCAAATCGTCGATGGCCAAGACGACGCGGCTCTTGCCCGCGCGGCGCGCGGCCCGCGTGAGGGCCCACCTCAGCGCTTCGGCGGCGGTGTAGCGCCGTTCGCTCGGTGAGAGCGAGGAAGACAAGGCGTCGGCACGTCCGAATACTTCGATGATGCCGCGCCTCGCTTCGGCACTCGCGCCGGCCCAGTCTTTCTCGTCGCCCCCCGCTGGACCGAGCCCCGCCAACTGCCCGATCGCTCTTCGCGCCGCGAAGTACCCCACTTCCGCCCACCACGGGTCGGGCCCCGTCTCCACCACGAAGTCGCCCGCGGTTCTGGCCATCATCAAGAATTCGCGCAGCAAGCGAGTTTTGCCGACGCCCGATTCGCCGATGATGCGCGTCGCAGTGAGCGAGGATCGCAGCTCGGTCCGGTGGTGTTCGAGAAAGGCGAGATCTTCCTGCCGATGGGTAAGCGGTAGGGGGAGCTTGGGTGTTCCGTCCGGTCCGGAGCCGCGCTTGCCGGTCCGATCGCCGGTTGAGGGGCGCAGCGATGGCATGATGCTGATGCGCGCTCCGCACTCGCCGCAAAACTTCTGACCGCCGGGGACGATCTGTCCGCACGAGGGGCAGTCGCTGGGCGGCGCATGGGAAACCGAGCGCCCGCGCCCTTCGAGCTCCGTCTGAATGGCGCCGAGCGCCTGCGCCATTTCCGTCGCCGATGCCCAGCGATCGTCGGGCTCTTTGCTGAGCGTGCGCGCGACGACGTCGGCCAAAGACTCGGGGATGTTGCGCTCGGGGGCGACCTGGCGCGGGTCGGGGGGCGGAATGGAAAGGTGCATGAGCACGACTTGCGTCGGCGTGTCGGCTTCGAAGGGAAGCCGCCCGGTCAGCAGCTGAAAGAGGATGATCCCCATCGAGTAAAGATCGGCGCGCGCGTCGATGACGGCGCCGCGACCCTGCTCGGGGGCCATGTAGTCCGGCGTGCCGCAGATGATGCCCGGCGTGGTGATGGCTTGGCGCGGCCCTTCCACGATCTTGGCGAGTCCGAAGTCCACCACTTTGACGAAATCGCCGCCGGCCCGAAGGGGTTCGAGGATGATGTTCTCGGGCTTGAGATCGCGGTGCACGATGCCGAGGTGATGCGCCTCGGCCAGCGCGGCGAGCACTTGGCGCATGACGTCGAGAATCCGGCGAATGGGGAGCGGCCCTTCTTCGTAAGCGACGCGCGCGAGATCGCGCCCGCGCAAAAACTCCATGACCAGGTAGAGCTGGCCGTCATCGGTTTTGCCGAAATCGATGACCCCCACCGAGTGGGGGTGATTGAGCCGGCTCGCCGCGCGCGCCTCGGCGATGAATCGAGCAGAAGCGCTCTCGTCGCCGAGAAGATGCGGGTGAATGACTTTGACCGCGACGGTTCGCCCCAGCATGCGCTGCTCGGCGCGGTAGACACGTCCCATGCCGCCGATGCCGACGAGGTCGAGGATCACGTACCCGCCCGGGAGCGTGCGGTTGATGAACGGGTCCTCGGTGGGAGCGGTCCCGGCGATCTGCGATATGGGGAAGCCGCAGAGAGGGCAAAATTTGTGCGATTCGTCGCATCCGTTTCCGCACTGCGGACAGGGACGTGTCATCGGCACGACCAAATTAGCATGCGCGAGCTTGCGAGCGGCGAAAGCTCGCAGTATCGCGTAAAAAGCACACCATCGAGCCGAACGTCGTGGCGGCCCGATCGCGTCGTGGACGAATCGAGCAAAGGGGGCCCCACCGACGCCTTCTCTACGTGAAGGAGCCAATGTCGGTCAATGCCGCGCAGGTGGCTGGTTGCCGCCAAAAACCCCTCGGGGCCTGTCACGCTTTGGCTGGCGCGCGTGCGATGGGAGGTTCTGGACGGGAGCGAGAAATTCCGGTGTTGCGCGGCCAAATACTAGCCATTTGAGCAGCCTGGGGATAAACTACGAAGCCCACATGCATCCTGCCCGCCTCCGGTTGGGTCAGCTCCTCGTCGATGCTCGTATTCTGACGTCTGAGCAGCTGGAGGAGATGCTTACCCTGCAGAGGACCGATGGGCGCAAGCTCGGTGCCTTGCTCGTCGAGAGCGGCCTCGTCACGGAGACGCTGCTCACCCAGATCTTGAGCCAGCAGCTCAGCGTGCCGTGGGTTTCCCTGAACCACATCGACTTCTCGCGCGAGCTGCTCAACCTCATTTCCCTCGAGGTGGCCGAGAAATACTGTCTAGTCCCCATCTACGTGCGGGCCGTGCGCGGACAAGGAGACACCCTGTACGTCGCCATGGAAGACCCGATGAACGAGGACGCGCTGCGCGATTGCGCTACCGCCTCGGGGCTGCCGGCGCGAGCCATGATCGCCGCGCCGAGCGAGATTTTTCGGGTCCTTCGTCTCCATTACGGCTCCACGATCGGCGCCGCAGCGGCCGCAGCGGCCGCGAGCGTCGTGACCGGTGCGGTGACGGTCGCTGCGGTTCCGGCGGCCAAAGCGGCAACGGGCGGTGCGGTCCCCGCGCGAGGCGCGCCGGTTCCGCGCGCCGCGCCGAACCGAACGACGAACGGCGGAGACGCCGCGCCGAAGCCGCTCATCGACGGCCCGCGGCCCAATGAAGGCGCGGCGCCACCCGCGGTTTCCGCGTTGCCTGAAAACCGAATCCCCCCGGCGGCCGCGGTCGACGCGTTCGATGATGCCCCCGCGATCGAATCGAACGAGGTCGACCTGACGCAAAGACGCAAGCGCGGGCGTCAGCTCACGCTGCTCGATGGCACGACCATCAAGCTGCCGACCGCGAAGAAACGCACGACCGGGCACGGGGAGAGCGACCCGTCTCCCAACTACGATGTGACGGCTGCCGATCTGGTCGCCGCCCTGCGTGCGGCCGCCCACGGCGTCGATTCGACCGACGTGCTGGGTGAGAGCCTGCGCTGGGAGAAGATGATGGCGGCGCTTCTGACGCTCCTTTTGCGCAAGCACCTCATCTTCGAGCACGAGCTCCTGGAAGAGCTGAAGAAGATCTGACGCTGTCGGCGTGGTCGGTACGCGGTCAGGGCAGCGCGGCGGAAGGGATGTCCTTGTGGCTCGCGCGCGGCGCGCGATCGAGCGCGGCGCGCAAGCGGAGCATGAACATCCGTTCGATGGCGACGCGCAGCTCGGCGGGAGGGGGAGGCTCGGGCGACGCCTGCATGAGACGCAGATCGCGAAGCACCGCCGAGGCGACCTCGGGAACTTCGCCGGCCGCGGGGCTCGGCGGCACCGACACCGACGAGATGGATGGGATGAGCGATACCAGAACGGCCTCGCTGAGCCCCTGCCGGACCCAGGTCGCCTGGTAGACCATCACACCGCCCGGGGGTTTCGCCGCCTGCTCGCGGTCACTGACGGTCATCACGGTGCCGAACGGTTCCTGGAACAACATCGCTCGCCATTCGAGGGGGGCGCGCAAGTCGAAGTCCTTTCTGCCGATCTGGAGCTCGTGGTTATCGAGAACCACCGGTGCGCCGTGGGTGTCGGAGAGAAAGCAACGGTCGAGTGCCATGCCGTCGGTCTGGAGAAGGGTATCGATCAGCGCGCTCATGTCGCCGACCTTGAGCTCGAGGGGCGCACCGTCGGGTCCCAGCGCATCGAGCACCGCGTCGTCGTCGGAGACCGTGCTCGCGCTCGAAAGAAGGCCCCGGTAGGCGTGCCTCTCGTCGGGGTTCACGCGGGCGCTGAAATACACCGCCCGCCCCGTAGCCGTGACGGCGAGGACGAGGCGATGACGGATGGGGTCGGACAGCAGCGTCATTCCGAAGAAGCCCGAAAAATCGATGAGACGCTCCTGGACCATGCGTCTTTGATCGCGATGCCGTCCCGCCGCTTCGAAAGCGATCCCCGCCGCATCGACGCGCAACCGCCGCAGCGGACGCTTGGCGAGGCGACGCACGAAAAGCTTTGCCGAGAAGAAGGTGAGGACGCTCGTGACGAGCCCGAGCGACCCGAGGAGCGAGCGCGCTCCGATCAGATTGGAGGGCGCCACGGGCGGTCCCGGCGCCATGGCCAGGTAGGTGACGACAGCGGTCAGCGTCGCGATCGCGCCAAAGAGCAGTGCGAGACAGGAGTAGAGCTCGGTCTTCGAGTGCGTGGGCTCGCGTGCGCTAGCAAGGGCAATGAATCGCTCGGCCGTGCCGGTACCGTTGCCGTGCGCCATCCGCACTCCTTTGGTGGTGCTTTGGACGAAGCACCCCACGCCATCTTAGCACCGACGGCGGACTTCGGTCGTACGCTTCTCACTGGATGCAGCGCTTCTCGTGCGCGTTCTCCGTCCCTCCTGGTACTGGCGCGGCGTGCGCGGCGCCGCTCCCTTTCCTTGGCGCGTCGACGGCGTTCAGCTCGGGCGTCGTTCTTCGCTCTCCACGGACGACGCGGATGACATTGCGCTCTGCGGTGGTCGGTACCCGGGCGCGTTCCCACGAGCACGACGGATTCTGTTCGGCGTCGGCGTTCGAAGATCGCACGCGTGTTTCGCGCCGCGGGACATGACGACGAACTGACGCGAAAGTGGAGCGTGTGGCGCGTCGTGTTGGTGGGCGCCGATGTGTGCGAATGAGGGCGCAAACGAGGCCATCGCAGTACGTTTTGTTTTTTGGGGTGCGCGCACAATGTGCACCACATGGCTGCAGGGTAGTGTACGTTGGCACCCTCCGAACGCGTGTCGGAGCAACAGGAGGGTTGAGATGAGGCAGGGCCAGACGAGGTTGTGGTCAGCTTGCATTGTGATTGTAGCGAGCTTGGGAATCAGCGGAATCGTCGCCTCCGGTTGCGGAGATGACGACGACAGTCCGCCCGGCACCGGCGGTTCCGGCGGAACGGGAGGAGCCGACGGCGGTGCGGGCAAAGGTGGCTCGGTCGGCAAGGGCGGCACAGGCGGTAGCACAAGCGACGCGCCAACGGACGTCACTCCGGCGCAGTGCCGTATGGCGGTCGACTCAGGTGCCGCGTGCACGGACACGTGCTTTTGCAACAGTTGTCCCACGCAAGCTGCGACGTGTTTCGCCAATCTGGGGTGCCTGGCGATCGTCGCCTGTATTGATCGCACCGGCTGCATGGATATGACGTCGTGCCTCATGTTGTGCCAGACGGAGATCACGGCGGGTTCTAGCAACGGTGGCCTCCCCCTTCTTCTGAATTTTCAGACCTGCCTGACGACGTGCGGCACCGGTTGCGCGGACGCCGGCCGTGGCGATGCTTCGCCGCCGGATGCGGCGCCGGACACGGGGCCCGACAGCCCGCCGACCGTGGATGCGCCGCCGGACAACCCGCCGACGACGGATGCGCCGCCGGACAATCCGCCGACGCCTGACGTAGGGCCGGACCTTTCGACGCCTGACGTAGGGCCCGACATCACGCCCGATACGCCGACCTTGGATGTCGCGCCCGACACCGGGAGCGACGCCGCGGACGCCACTGGCTGATCGCGCTCCGAGCTGGCCCACGGGCTAGCTCCTTCGCTGATGCGCTCGGTGCCGTGCCACCCCTCGCCTCGAGGTGGCAACGGTACCGAGCACGTCGATCGCTTTCTTGCTGCCGCTCGCGACAGCCGCGTGAGCGTTACGAATGTCCCTGTCGTCGTGCGCGGTGCCCCGCGACCCACGGGCTCAAAGCGCCGCTGGCGCGCGCGTCGGAACCTGGCTGCTGGGTCGGTGTCGCCTCACGTGAGGCCGCGGCAACGGCGAGCGCGGCCGCGAGCGACGCCGCGTGGTCGACTTCGACGGGGCGACCGATGAGCTCCTTTTCGTGCTCACCGAGGAAGCCCGTGTCGTAGCGACCCGCCGCAAATTCCGCATTTTCCAGGAGACGCTGGTGGAACGCGAGGTTCGTGCGAACGCCGGCGATCCGGTATTCGTGGAGGGCGCGACGCATGCGAGCAAGCGCGATCTCGCGGTCCGCCCCCCAGACACTCAGCTTGGAGATAAGAGGATCGTAGAAGCTCGAGACGACAGCGCCGGGGTACACCGAGCTGTCGTCACGAACGCCGGGCCCCGAGGGGCTCGTGACGGAGGTGATGGTCCCCGGGCTCGGCAAGAAGCCGGAATCGGGATCTTCGGCGTAGATACGGCATTCGATGGAGGCCCCCCGCCGTTCGACGGCCGGCTGGGCGAAGCCGAGTCGCTCGCCCGCCGCGACAAGCACCATCTCGCGCACCAGATCGACCCCCGTGACCCATTCGGTAACGGGGTGCTCCACCTGCAGGCGGGTGTTCATTTCGAGAAAGTAAAAGCTGCCGTCGGCATCGAGGAGAAATTCGAAAGTGCCGGCTGAGTTGTAATCGACGGCCTTGGCGCCGCGAACGGCGACTTCGCCCATCTTGGCGACGAGGGCGGGGGTCGCGACGGGGCACGGTGTTTCTTCGACGACCTTCTGATGGCGCCGCTGAATGGAGCAGTCGCGCTCGAAGAGATGGACGACGTTGCCGTGCTTGTCGGCGAGCACCTGAATCTCGACGTGGCGCGGACGCACGATCGCTTTCTCGAGGTACACCGTGTCATCGCCGAAGGCCTGGCGGGAGATGTTGCGTGCGCTTTCCCAGGCGCTCTTGAGATCCGCCTCGCGTTCGACGAGGCGCATCCCTTTGCCGCCGCCGCCGGCCGCGGCTTTGAGCATCACTGGATAGCCGAGCTTCGCGGCTGTGCGCGCTGCCTCTTCGGGGGACGCGGCCGCTCCACCGGGGACGATGGGGACGCCGGCCTCGGCCATGTGGGAGCGGGCGGCGGGCTTGTTCCCCATTTTGCGCATCGCGCTCGCGGGGGGGCCGATGAAAACGATCTTGGCGGCCTCACAGGCCTCGGGCAGAGCGGGGTTTTCGGAGAGAAAACCGTAACCGGGGTGGATGGCTTCGGCTCCCGCGCGCTTGGCGACGTCGATGATGCGCTCCACGCGAAGGTAGCTCTCGGTCGCCGCGGCGGGCCCGATGGGGTGAGCTTCGTCGGCCATCCGCACGTGGAGGGAGGCGCGATCGACGTCGCTGTAGACGGCGACGGACGGGATGCGCATCTCGCGCAGCGTGCGTGCGATTCGCACGGCGATTTCTCCGCGATTGGCGATAAGGACCTTCTTGAACATCGTGCGGCAGAACTTAGCCGCGGGGACGGCGCCGAGCTATCGTTTTTTCGGCGCAGGGCGCGGCGTCGTCGGCTTCGCGTTTTCGCGCGCGACACGCGTGGCGGCTTGGAAGCCGTCGTCGACACGATGCGCATTTTGCGCGAATTTTCCGTAGGTCTCGGTGTCGAGCGTCCCGGTGGCGAGCGAAAGCCCGAAGTCCTCCTCCAGCACGCCATTTTCCAGCTTGCCCCGGCGGAAGGCCTCGAGGTTGTCGTCCTTCTGGTCGACGGCGGGAAGCGCGCCCATCAGCTTCAACGCCGGGCCTAGCTCGAGGCGGCGATGGACGTGGTACTGAAATGCGTTGTCGATGGCGAGGGCGCTTTCGCGGGCCCCTTGACTGGCGAAGGTCGCGCCCAGCGTTCCCACGTAGGGGCGGGGAAAACCGACGTGCAACGGCTCGAAGCCAGGCAGTACCCAGGACGCGCCCTCGGGCTGTGCGTAACCGGGGATGGACACCGACGCGCGTAGGGAGACTTGCCACGACCCTTCGCTCGACGAGAGTCCGACGTCATCGACGTTGGCCCACGGAACCCAACCGAGAACGACCTGGCGCAGCATGTCGTTGCGATCGGAGCCGACGACTTTCTCGAGCGCGTCGGCGAGCGACTGCGCGGTGCGGCCCCGCAGTAGAATCGTGAACGTTCCGTTCGCGTTTCCTTTGTCGTCGAGCTTGAGGCGAATATCCACCTCGTCGCGCGCATCCTCCATCGAGCTGCCGCCGACGCGGAGCGTGTCTCCTTTTGCGTTCATCGCGAGGCGGCCGCGCAGCTCGGGGCTCACCCGCCCGGCGGGCAGCGGCGGACCCTGCACGTCGAGATCGAGCCACACATCGCCCTCCTTCAGATGGGCGAGCACGAGCGGGTAGTCGAATCGCCCGAAATGCGGCGGAAAATGGGGATCGGCCGAGAACGGGTCGCGTTCGGCGACCACGACGTCGGCGGGAATGCCCACCTCGCGCAGGGCCCGGTAGGCGAGCCAGGAGCGGCTGCCCTGCCCGAGCTCGAGGATGGTGCGGGCCGTGGTGGACTGGGCACCCGCCGAAAGCGCGCCGGCCAGATCGGAGAGGACCACGCCGCTAGCTACCTTCACGGATTTGCCAGCCGCGGCGGCGATGCGCTCGACCACGGCGCGCTGGGAGGAGGATCCTTCCGCCGAGGTTTCGCTGGCCGGGCGAGGCGGGTCGTCCTTGCTACCGCGCGCTGCGGTGCGTGCCCATGCAGTCACGTAAGGGTCGCGGTCCTCGAGGGAGGCGATCGCTTCCGCGATCGATCGTCCCACCAGCTGCCAGCTCGAGGTCCCGAAGCTGACCGAGACGTCGCGGTCCATCTTGGGCACCCCTTCCTCGAGTCGCCGCGGGGCGTGGTCCTTCACGGTGAAGGTGGTGATCTTCTGGCCCCCGTCGATGCGCTCGCTGCGTTTGCCCCATTGCGCGTGCGACCAAATGGCGAGGTCGAGCGCAGCCGGACGACGAAGCTCGATGGTCGCTTCGTCGATGCTGGTGCGCTCGGGGAGGAGATCGGGCGTGTCCACGACCAGCTGCCCCGCGGCTCCGGGGAGCGCCCACCCTTCTACGATCTGTTCGACGTAGTCGCCCTTTTCGAGCTGGGAAAGATCGGCGTGCTCCTGCGAAGCGTAGGACGCCTTGTCCGGCTCGAGCACCCGCCCATCGGGTTTGTGAATGCGACGGCGGAGGATGCGACGGACGTCACGCCCCTCGATCATGACGCTGGCGCCTTGTGCACCCTGCTCGACGTCGGTCGTCCCGGAGACGCGACGCAAATCGTAGACCGTGTAGCGAAGCAGGCCACCGTCGCCGATCGCGTAGCGCTCGGTGTGGCGGAGGACGGCTGTCGCGGCGTTGGAGAGCGATCGCGTCTTTTTGTCGATGGCGACCCGCGCCGCCCCCTCCGCTTCGAGCGCGGGCGCCGGCGATTCCAGCAAGCTGGTCGAGAGCCCGGCCAGGGCTCCCGGCGAATCCGCGGCCGCCGTCATGTCGCCGATCATGCGCGCACGCAGTTCGGCGGGAGAGCGGGACAGGAGGAGGCCGAGAGCCGCTATCGTACGCTCGGCGGGGAAGAGCGAGAGGTAGACTTTCATGCCCGCCTCGTCGCCGAGGGCGATGTACTGGGCGAGCTCGAGCAGGCGCAGGGCGCGCGGCGAGTCGCGCAGCACGCGCAAGCGCGCTATCTCGGCCAGCGCGCCGCGGCGGTCACCGCGCGCCACCTTGGCTTCGAGGCAGTCGAGCGAGCTTCGATCGGTTCCCGGCGCTCGGCAGGCCTGCTGCTCGCGTTCGATACCAACGCGATCGTGGACGGCATCGTCGAGCTCGGTCAGAAAAGGTGTCCCGTCCACGGCTTTTTTCGCGGCTTGGTAGGACGCCTCGGCCACGTCGAAGAGACGCCCTTCGGCGGCGGTAGCCGCTTCGAACGCACTCACCATGGGGTCGAGGTCGGAATGCTCGGCGCGCACGCGAGCGAGCTCGCGCAACGCCTCGATGCGCCCCTCCGATGCGCCGCGCCGGCGCGCCGTGAGCTGGGCATGTCCGAGGACGGCTTCCCACGCCGTCGGCCACGCTTTGGCGGTGCTCTCGAGGGCGTCGCGTTCGCGCTCGATGGCGCGGTTCTCCGGAAGATCGCCGGCCTCTTCGATGGATCGGGCGTAAAGCAACGAGGCGAGGGGGTTCGGTCCCGCCTTGGCTCCTTCTTCGAGCAAGTGCTCGGCGGTGCGCGCGTCGCCGAGCGCGAGGCGCGCGGCCGCCACGAGCGCCATCTCCGACCGAGAGGCCCGATCGCCACGCAGAGCCGCCTCTTCCACACGGTTGGCCGGCGTCGCGGCGACTTCGCCCGGCTCCGGAGCGCGCGTCGCGAGGGGCATTCCATCCTCCGCCAAGACGTCCAAGCGCACCCGGGTACCCTCGCCGTTGGCGCCGATGCGCGCGACGATGCGAACACGACCCTTGTCGACCTGCGCCGTGGCCCATTTCTGGACGCGCCCGCCGCCGAGCTCGTAGCCGCGCAGGAAGGCGACCTTACCGCCCACGATGAGCGCCGCCGCGGAGGTGCTGCGCAGGGAGACGCCGATGGTCTGCGCCTTGGGGACCTCGACGTCGACGACGACGGCGCGCAGGCCGTCGAGAACGCTGGTGGTGACCAGGCTGATGTCGCATCCGTCGGCCGGTACGGTCATGGGGGGGATGCTCGCCACGAACGGCTTGATGCCCGGGTACGATGTTGCAAGTGGTGCACCCAGCTTCTCGAGCGGGGTCTCGTGCGCGACGGCCGTGATCGGCGCCCACTCCAGTGGACCGACCACGGTCGCCCCCCGCGTGCATCCAGTGCGCTGGCGCCATTTCTTGGCGAGCGCGGCGTTGCCCTCGTGCATGGCGAGCGCGAGCCCGCCTTCCGCGATCACTCCGCGCGCGAAGGGGCCCGCGGAGCCGGCCGAACCGTAGGCCTGCTCCAGTCGATCAGCGACGAGCTTCATCGCCCCCGGATGGCGAAAGGCGAGAGCGTGGTCGTTGGAGATGCGACTGAGGGTACCGCTCGATCGGTGCACGAGCGCATCGACCGCGGCCAGCGTCGCGTCGATGGCATGTGGCGCCGCGGAATGAGCGAGGGACCGATCGAGCAAGTCGAAGTAGGCCTTGATGGCCGCGGCGGCGCCGCGCGTTTCTTCGGCTTCCACCGCGTCGGCGAAGGGCTTGACGAGATCGAACTTCGCGTCGCCGCGGGCGGCGGCCTGCTGCCGCCCGCCACAGCTCGCGACGACGCATGATGTCAGCAGCGCGGTAACGACGCGGATCGGGCTCAGGGCGCGCCTCCGCCCGCCGCAGCGTTCGGCTTTGCGAGCGGCACGAAGCGCACCGATCGATGCAAGAGCGTATCGACGCGCTGCAGCCACGCTCGCCAGGCGTCGTATTTGTCGACGGGAATGGTGCTCATGTCGAACACCACTTTGCGCTTGACGACGACGCCGCGCGGATTGGTTTCGTCCCTTCGCATTTCGACGCGTGCATAGCCGAACTCGCCCCCCTGCTCCTCGCCGTCAGCGGCGAGCTCGGCCGCGCGGTACCCGGCGGGAGGCACGATGCGAATGACGCGCGTTTGATGGCTAGGCGCGGTGTTGGGCGGAAGCACCACCGGGAGCGTTCGCTTCACGAGCGGCGCCAGGTGCGAGGTCATGGTGGCGGTTGGTGACAGGGGGAGGACGAGCTCCTCCGCCTCGCGGCGCGCCAGGCCGTCGGAGTGGGCGCGGTAGCGCACGCGCGCGGCGCCCTGCGGCAGGTCCCCCGCGAACTCGATGTCTTTGCCGACCTCGACCGTCGGAAACCAGCCCGCGAGCAGGTTCCGCTCCACCCATTGCGCCTGCGCATCTTTTTCGCCGAGCGAAGAGCGCAGGATGAAGGCGTGATCGCCGGTGTGTCGTTCCGTCGCGTCGAGATCGCCGGCTCCGGAGGCGCTGAGCTGGATCTTCCACGTGCCATCGACGCCATGCTCCTCGGGAGATGCCGATGGTGTTCGGATCGTCGTCGCGGGCCCCTGGTCGACGTAAAGGGCAGCGGCACGGGCGTCCATGGAGGGAAGCGGCCCGAGACGGCTCTGCGGGCTCGTGGCGTCGAGATAGCGCCCGAGTCCGCCGCCGATCCCTGGAAGGTAGGCCATCCCGTGATCGAAAAGGGGCACCGCTACCTTCTCCGAAAAGAGCAAGGACGGCTCGGCGGTGTAGCGCGTCTGCACGAGCACCTCGTGCGCTTCGATGCCCACCGCCTTGAGCAGCGTGACGAGAAGGATTGCTTTGTCATCGCAGTCCCCCTGCCGCCGCGCGAGCAGCTGCTGCGGTCGGTTGGGGAGCCACCATTCCCCGGAGACGTAGTTGACGTAGCGGATGTCGTCGGCCACAAATTCGAAAATCGCCTTCACCTTTTCGTCGCGCGATTTCTTCCCTTTGGTGAGCTCGGCGGCAATCCGGCGCACCTGATCGTCCGGCTCGGTGAAGCCGTCGACGGCCCCCTGGTACCATTCGCGGAACTCTTTCCAGGTGGCGAAGGTGGAGCCGACGATGGTGGGCAGGATCTCGCTCCCTTTGGGGGCGAGCGGCTCGTCGGGGACGGACGGCGGGTTGTCCCAGATCATCCGCATCAGGCGATGGCCATTCTTGGTTTCGTCGGTGAAGCGGTCGGCCTGACCGTGGAGGATGTCGACGGCCAGCGGTTTGTCGGCCGGCGAGTCGACCACCACTTCGTTGTAGAGCAGCGGATGCGTGGCAAGCGATCCCGCGTAGTCGATGAAATAGAACGGGGGATCGCCGCGCCGACCCACCGGTCCGCTCGTCCAAGAGCGGATGGCGACCTCGACGACATCGCCCGTCTTGAGGTCGGGCCAGCGAATCGAGGGCCGCCCCCCCTCCGATTTTTGCTCCTCGGCAAACGCCACCCCGCCCGACGCCCGATGCACGCGCGCGCGCAGGATCTCGGTATCGTCGCCTTCGGCGGGAATCGGCTCGTAGAGCTCGTCTTGGGTGCGCGGTTCGATGACCACTTCGCGCGCGTATTGGATCATCTGCGAAACCCGGCGGTCGGCGTGGAAGGTGACGGCGCGTACCCAGTGCAGCTGCCGATCGAAGACTTCCCCCTTCTTGGCGGGAGACTTCTCTTTGCGGGCGAGAAAGACGGCCGGCTCGACGATGTACGCCGCGTCGGCGGCGTGGTCCTCGTCGACCGTGACCGCGACGCGTTCGCTCGACCCCGACGGCGAGCGTCGCCGCGCCGTCTCCGCTCGGTACGCCATCTCGGCGCGGTACTTCACTTCGGCGGGCTCGAGCTCGCGCGCCCGCTCGAGTGCGCGCGTCCCCTCTTGCGGCCGTCCGGCCTCGAACTGTGCCGCCGCCAGCCCCGAAAACGCGCTCGCTCGGTTCGGGCAAAGGCGCGCGGCGCGCTCGAAAACGGCGCGCGCTTCGTCGTGCAGCCCGGAGTTGACGAGTGTGTCGGCGAGCTCGAGCAGCTCGCTGTCGGCGACCAGCGCGCCCGAAGCGAGCGCCTCGGCGGCGGCGGCCTTGACCGAGGCGCGGCTTTCGTAGGTGAACGCTTCGACCCAGTTCACGTCGCGCGCCTCGGGAACGAGCCGCGCCAGCTCTCCTTTGGCACGCGCGTAGAGCCCGGCGTCGAGCTGTCGCGAGAGTGACGCGATTTCCTGCCACAGCGCCACGGGCGCCCCCGCCCCTTCGCTCTTCAGCGTCTCCAGCATCTCGCCCAAGGCGATGCGTCGCAGTGACTCGATTCCGAGCCCCGACTTGACCATCGCTCGGATGAGGCGTGCCTCCGCGTCTTGTTCATCGGTGAAGGGCGCGCGCCCCAGGCTGGCCATCGCCCAGTCCGACCAACCCGAGGACAGGCGAGCCACCGTGAGACGTCGCTCGGCGAAGCTCGCGGTCGCCTTGTCCTCGGAAACGAGGGCGCGTTCGATGGCGAGGTTCAGCCAGCCGCTGCGGGCCGCGCCGAACGGCGAAATCCAACCGGCCATGGCCAGCGCATCCGCGTTGGTGGACCTTCCGGTCGCCACTTTGTCGACGAGACCGGGCGAGCGGGGCGACCGCCGATCGTCAGCGGCGCCGAGCGTTCGAACGACGCTGGCCGCAAGCGCGCGCTCGTCGCTCGGGGTCGTCCCCAAATCGAGGATGCGCGCCAGCGGCGTCCCGATGGGCGCCATGGCTTGCTTGGCTGCGCTCGGCTTCAGCTGGACGTCGGCCGAGACGGCGAGATCGATCGGTTTGCCGGCAACATCGGAAGCGCGCACGCGAATCCGTCCCGTATCGCCGAGCGCACCGCTGCACACTTTGACCGCCAGCACGTGATCGCCGAGCGAAGGCTCGATTTTGGCGGCGATGCGATCGAACACGAGCCCGCCGTGCTCCTCTTCGCTCTTGGCGGCGTCCGCGCCATCCCAGAGCAGACGCACGGAGCCCGCTGACGCCACCGCGATGACGAAGGGGGCGCGATCTTGGATG
>DATHES010000100.1:0-85964 GCA_035318465.1 Polyangiaceae bacterium | reverse complement strand
CTCCATCGGGACCTCGATGCGACGATTGGCAAAAGCGATCGCCTCGTCTTTCGACTTCCCTTGGATGATCGAGGTCCCCACCAGGAGCTCTTTCGTCTCGGCAAAGGGCCCGTCGATGACGGTGCGCTGGATGCCCGAGGCGCGCACGCGCGCTCCTTTCGAGCTCGCCTGAAGCGCGTCGGAGCAGCTGCATCCGTTGTTGCCGTCGGCCGAGCAGCCGCAGGCGGCCCGATTGCACTTCTTACAGGAACAGTCAGTGGTGTTGTTCATGACGTTGTCTGCCTTTCTCGAGCACGCTGGGCGCTCATCTGGCTGACGCAGGCGACTCTCCCGCATTACACTTCACGTCGATGGACGAACCCGACGCGGCGGAGCTCTCCCTATCGGTCACGATCCTCGAGAACCTCGTGGCCAACCACCGGCAGTTTCTCGGCTTTCTGGAGCGTCGCCTCGGCAGTCGAGCCGAGGCGGAGGACGTCTTGCAAGAGGCGTTCGTGAAAGGGGTGGAGCGCGCGGGGACCGTGCGCGACGGCGAAACGGTCGTCGCCTGGTTCTATCGGTTGCTTCGCAACGCGGTCGTGGATCACCACCGTCGGCGGGGAGCAGCGGGCCGCGCCATGGATGCATTCGCATGCGAGCTCGAAAGCGCTGTCGAACTGCCCGTCGAGGTCCGGCAAACCGTCTGCGCCTGCGTGCGAAGTCTAGCGGACACGCTCAAGGTCGAATACGCCGATGCGCTACGCCGCATCGACGTCGACGGTATGAGCGTGCAAGCGTACGCGGCGGAAATCGGCATTGAGCCGAACAATGCGGCAGTGCGTGTGCACCGCGCGCGGGAAGCGCTGCGCAAACGTGTGAGGACATCATGCGGTACGTGCGCCGAGCACGGCTGCCTGGATTGCAGTTGCGACACGACTTGCGGGCCCGACGCCCCCCCGTCGTAACTTCTGCGCCTGTCGCCACTGGACGCCGAGGGGATCGCATCGCCGAGATTGCACGGTTCGCCCAGCGCTCCAGTTGGACATCATTTGTGCCCGCGGCCTCTATTTAAGGAGCGCCGGGTCGGTCGCGAAAGTATCCTCTCGTCTTGCCCTCGAAGTCTCTTTGTCCTGGCGTTTGGTTCCTCACGCTGACGGCGGCCGCGGCCTGCACCGATCTGAAGACGAACGGCGGCACTTCGGGCGCGGGTGGTAGCGGCGGAGGCTCGGCCGGCGCCGCGGGGGAAACAGGTTCCGGCGGACAGCGCGGCGGCGCAGGCGGCGCGCAGGTGGACGCCGGTAGCAGTGGACAGACGATGGTGGACGCGACGGGGACGGGCGGCCGTGGGATCGCCGACGCGACCGATGCGACCGGTGCGGGCGGCGGCGGAGGGCAGGGCGGCGCCGCCGGCATGAGCGGACAAAGCGGGGCGGGCGGCGCCAGCGGCCGAAGCGGCGCAGGCGGCATGGGCGGCGCCAGCGGTGCGAGCGGCCAAAGCGGCGCAAGTGGCCAGGGCGGCACCAGCGGCGCGGCAGGTGCGGGCGGCACCTCGAGCGGCACCGGCTGCACCGCGCCCGGCACGATCTGCTGGGATTTCGAGGGTGGCGCGACACTCCCCTCAGGCTGGATGCCGTATCGCAACGAGTTTAACGGGACGCTCCTCGTCGACAACACGCGGCCGCACCGGGGGACCTATTCGCTGCACGCAAGAGACCTGCAGGGCGGTGTCGAGGGCATGGACGGCGGACCGAAGAAGACCATCCGCTTCGACCTACCGGCCAACTTCGGTCCCATCCTGTGGGGCCGCGCCTGGGTGTACACGACGCCCGCGCGGCCTAGCTCGCACGCCGGTATCTTCAATGCTCGCTACCCGCGGCCGAATTCGACCATGACGACCATCGACAAGCTCGACTGGTACGAAGTGGCCACGTACACGCAGAAATACATGGCCATCTGGCACCCACCGGAGCCGCCGGGTTACCCCGAATGGGTGCTCGTTTCGGATACGTCGCTCGTGTTGGACGACTGGGCTTGCCTGGAATGGCTCTTCGACGGCGTCAACGGCACCAATCCCGAGGCCGCGGATCCGCGGGTGTGGCTGAACGGGACCGAGCTGCTCTGGCCAATGAAGTACGTATTCTCCGTTCCGGCGACCACCGTGCGTCCCGTGCAGGAGAAAGTGACCAACTTCACCGTGCTGGAGACAGGCGCGTACCTCTACCAGGGCCTGCCCACGACCACGAATTGGTGGATCGACGATTTGGCCGTGGGCAAAGAGCGCGTCGGCTGTGATTAGTCGGCGTTGTTGCACGCGACGTCGCCGAGCGCTTTTCGGCGCTGCTTCGGCGCCGCGGTACCGGTCGGCGACATTCACGGGCGGGGGGAACGACGCTCGCGACCTTTATGTTGTCGGATACCGTGCATTTAACGGATTCTCTCGCCCTATGTACGACAATGCCTGCAGGACCAGGATCGAAGCCGACGGCCCGAGACGTCGTCGTGCGCCGACGGTCCTCCGAGGTTTTACGATATAGCCAAAGATCACGTTGATTGTTGGCCAGGCTGCCTTTACGAGGGCGCAAATTGAGTCAAATAGCACCAGCGACAACATGTTGATAACTTATCTGAAATGGTTCGTAAGCAGCATCATTGTATCGGCATTCCTATTCGGGATCACGTCGTCCGTTCTCGTGGGAATGGGTGGAGGCGTCGCGAGTGTTCTAGCAGTGGCTATTCTCAGTGGTGCGCAATGGTCGATTGTAACGCTCGTTACGCTGCCCGCCATGAGTATACCGTTCGCGGGTTGGTTCAGCTTCTCACGTGTGGCGCCGAAAACGGCCAGGTCGCCCGGTGCAGTCGTCGTGCTGGAAATGACGTTGTCGATACTCGTTGTAATGGCAAGATTTGCTTTTGAAGCTCATTCTCTATGGACGCTGAGACTCGGAGAGATCGCCAATGCCTATTATGTCCGCACATGGATAACGCTGACCGTCGCTATCGTGGGATCGTGTCTGTTGGTTCCATCCATTAGGCAACGCTTGCTGACGCAGACTATCGATGCGCCACGGAATTGATGGAGTTCCGCCAAATAGTTGTCCGTTATGAGATTTGACGGTCCTCGGAAGATCGGCTCTGCCGTGTCGGCACTTTTGGTCGTGCCCGCAGCGATCGCGGCTGGCTTTCAGGGCGCCATGGTCGGATCTGGGCTGCTCGGCCGCCTCGTGCCAAATTGGGCCCTCCTAGGTGGCTGGGTTGGTTTCCTAGTTGCGAGCGGATTGGTGGAAGGTCTGGGGGCATTGATTGGACTGGTGCTAGTGGCTCTAGTTCAATTGATGTACAGCCGAGCCACCCGACGGGACGGTGTCCGCCGCCGCTGACTCGCCGCCATCTCGGACGAATCGGGTCGTTTCAGATTGGCCGGGCTCCCCCTCCGTGCTTCTCCATCCGTCTCAGTCGCGCTGGCTACGACCGGAGGGATCTCACGCGGTGAGAGCATGTCCCGGTCGGCGACATTCACGGGCGGGGGAACGACGCTCGCGACCCTCACGGAAACGGCGAACGTGAGCGGCGATAAGGTCGAACCGGATGCGGGGGAGGTCGGCTTCGGGTACGATCGCAACGGCAATATGACCTCGGTGACGCCGCCCACCAAGCCGACCCACGGGATGTTTCGTCATCAGCACACGGCGTTGACTCGCTGCAGGCGCTACTGACCGCTCTTAGCGGATTGCGTCGAACGGTGGGGCCCGACGCGCGGAAGCTAACGTGGCTCGGCGACGCCGGCGCCCTGGGCCTACCCATCATAGTCGCCGAAGGTCGCCGCCTGTCTTTTTCTGGATATGAAAGCGTACGGTCTCGTGATGACCTTCGGGCTTGCGGGTGGGGTAATTGTTCTGATTGCCTTCGCCTTGTGCGTAACCGCGCGGCGTTGACATCTGCTCGTCGCCCGGGTGATCCTGCAACACAGGGGGAACCGGATGCAACGAGCAGGGGGATCATGTCGTACCGGCGGCGTGAAACTGCCTTCTGCCGAACGAGGAAGAGACAGCAGCCCGACCCAATTTTGTATAGAAGGCGAGAAGGGAGTCCTTCGCCTCGCAGGCGGAATCGTCTTCGCCCCGGTCGGTGGTGGTATCATCCTCATCCCGGCGCTTTGATCATGGCCGTCAGTCAGCGTCAGCACATGATTTGGGCGCGCCGCCGCGAGTTGGTTCGTACAATTGAGCTTTTGATTCTAAAGGGCGACACCGATGACCCGTCAGCCCTCGACGAAGCAGATCGGGAAGCCCTTCGAGTCGCGTTGCGGATAGCCTTGGAGTGCGACGTTGTTTTTCGGCAGATCATACGCAGCAAGGATGCCATCACCTTTAACGATCCGGTGGATCATGCCTGCGATAGCATTCGCGCGGCGATCGATTCGTTTGCGACTATCAAACAGACGAGTCGCATTTTCAATGGGGTGCGCTTGCCACCGGTCAGGCCCGGCCGCCCTCTACTTCAGTCACTGGTCAGGCACGGGGTAGCATTGCATCGACTTCAGCAGCCAGGGCTCGACTTGCCAGCCCGGATGTCGCTCTTGTTGGAGCTAATTAGAATAGAGCTCATTTTTTTTGGTCATGTGTGGTGAAAAGTCGCCCACACTGGATTGGGTCCGCCAGATCCCGCGCCGCGACATTGAAACAACTCTCCCCTCTGAAGAAGTACCCCGTCCGTGGTCGGCGGTGAGAACGGGCCAAGCGAACGGCGCCGTGGAGGTCAGAGCTGGAGGATCTTGTGGCGAAGTTGAAATTGCGACTGCCACCCTCGGCGTCAAACCTGCCGCGATGGCGATGGCCTCGACCAACGTCGATTGACCATTTCCATTTTCACCAACAGCCCGACCCCGAGACGACGCTCGTGCTTGGGTCTGTGGAATTCGACGGTTGCTAGAGTCGCGATTTTTCGCGGAACGGCGGTTGGTGCAACGCGTGGCATGGTAAGCGTTGGACGGGGCTATGGCACGCAAGGCAGACGATTCGTTAGCGATTCGACTGAGCCTCGTGACAACGGCGTTGTTCCTGCTGAATGAGGCGGCAATTCTTTTCTGGAAGCCATCAGTCCTCTACGCCCCTATTCGAGTAGCGCTGATTCCCGCATCCGCGGCGATCTCGATGGTTGTCGGAGCACTCGAGGTGCTTACGGGGCGCGGCGGACGTCGAATTTCGGGAGCGTGCGCCGTACTGATTGCAGCACTGGTATGGGCTTTTCAGTGGCTGACTTCGGCCTTTCTCAGTGACTATTTCTGGTGAAACGAACTGCCGCCAAACACGGGCAGAGCTACGCGCCGGTGAGTCGTGTTCGGCGACACCGGGGGAGATCCTGATCACCTCGTCAGCCTGTCGGCAGCTGGTTTTCGGGCGTCGCACTCGTGTCGAGTGGCTCCGCGAAGATAGCGACCCGTCCGATGGGGTGATCGACGATTTGGCCGTGGGCAAAGAGCGCGTTGGCCGTGACTCGTCGGCGTCGTTGCACGCGCGCGCCCGAACCGGCTCGGACGGCAGCGACGTCGAGCGCACGTCAGAGCTGTGACCAAAAGCGCCAAAGACCGACGGTCGTGATGGGGACCTGATTGGAGTGTCCCTTTCCGGTCGTTTCGCACCACACGACGGGGTAGCCCGGCCGGCACCCTTGGTACATGACGCAAGTCGACGGCGTCGCCGGATCGCCGTCGAAATCGTAGGGAACCGTTTGGGTGGTGCACCCGTTGTCGCGGAGGATGCGGTCTCGCGCGGCCATTCCCCCGGCGATCGGGTTGTCCATGTCGGCCGTGTCGTGCGCCATCATGGCGGCGATGGGACCGGCGCAGGTCGGCAAGTTGACCTGTGCGCCAGCGGCGTTGCCCTGGCCGCGCACGATGCCGGCGCGAACGCACCCGATCGTATAAGTGAGGTACGATCCGCTGCTGAAACCGGCCATGAACACACGCGACCGGTCCACGCAGTGGCTGGCCGACACTTCCGCCAGCACCGCATCGAAGTACACCACGTCGGCGCCCGTCGCCCCGTACACGAAGCAGTCCCCGACTGATTTCAGCGCGACCACGATGGCGTCGGCCTTCGATGCGGTTTCGATAGGAAAGGGCCTGGCCCCGGCCCCCGAACAGCCATGTCCCAGAATCACGAGCGGGTAAGCGCGCGTCGGAGCGTAGTCGGCGGGCAAGTAGAGCGAATAGCTGCGTGCGGCGCCATCCGACATCATGTTCTTGACGACATAGGTGGAGAGCGCTTGACCGGCGGCGTTGCCGCAGCCCGCCGTGGGGGAAGCGTCCGGCGGTGGCCCGACCGGGCCGGAGTCTTGGATCGAAACGTCAACGCTGACATCGCGAGCGCCGTCGCTGGCGTCGAGGGTGACGCCGCCCGAACCGCCGGCTGCATCTCCGCCACCGTTGCCCGAACCGCCAGCTGCGCCTCCGCTGGTCCCGCCCGAACCGCTACCCGAACCGCCGCTGGTGCCACCCGAGCCACCGCCCGAACCGCCGCTGGTGCCACCCGAGCCACCGCTACTCGTCGTGCCGCCGCTTGCGCCGGACGAGCCACCGGTGCCCGACGTCGTCATGCCTGCGCCTGCGCCTCCGGAGGTGGCACCGCCGCCCGAAACCGTGCCCCCGCGTCCGCCGCTCGCGGGGCCACCTTCGTCCAAAGAGCACCCGCCGATGCAGCCGAGCAACGCCGTCCAGCTGATGAGAATGTACCGACGGGAGAAGAGCATGGAAAAACCTCGCATCATGGTAAGCCGGGGACCGTCATCTGCACCGTACGCGCGTTGGTTCCGCCGCCCACGATGAGCATCGTCTTGCCGTCCGGTCCACCGAACGCGGAGTTGGTGCCCTGCTGGTGGACGTTGCCGGCGCAGTCGACGGAGATTCCGTCTCCGCCCGGCCCGGCGCCGGTGCGCACGGTGGGAATGCCTTGGGCATCGACGTCCCAGGTGCCCATGCCGACAACGTACAGCTTTCTTTCGTCCGGCGAAAGCGCAATGCCGTTCAGCCCGCCTTTCATGACGACGCTGGTCACCCCCAGCGGATCGATGCGGACGAGCGCCGTTCCGAGCCCCACCGGACGGCCGCCTAGCTCGTAAGTGGCGTTCGAGAAATAAACGTTGCCGTTGCTATGCGCGACGAGGTCGTTGGGCGAATCGAGCATCTTGCCTTCGGCCATGTCGGCGAGCACCCGCGACTGCTTGGAGACGAGGTCGTATTCCATGACGGCCCTCGGTTGATGACAGGCGCCGATCAGTTTGCCGGTGGGGCCCACCGCGAGGCCGTTGCACCCGACGTTGCGAAGGAAGATCTCGCATTGCCCGCCGATCGTGTACTTGATGACGTCCCCTCCCATGGCCCCCCCCTGAACGAAGTTCGAGAAGAAGAACGCGTTCTGGCTGGCTATCCAAGTCGGACCCTCGTTGTAGCCGTAGTTGTAGGCGAAACCGGCGCAGATCGGCGTCGATGTCCCCATCATCTGGGCCGGGAAAGGACCGGCTGGACAAGACCATTGTTTGGTCGGACCGGTAGGACCGGTATCCGGCGTGCTCGTTGCCCCGTCGTTTTTGCCGTCGGTCACGGAGCCGCCGTCGGTCACGGAGCCGCCGTCGCTCGCGGAGCCTGCCGCGCCCGACCCTCCCGACGAGCCGCCTGCTCCCGCCGCCGCTCCGGCTGCTCCGGACCCGCCTCCAGAACCCGCTATGCCGCCGGTGCCGGCGTTGCCGCCGCTACCTGAAGAGCCAGACTGGCCCGTGGAGCTTCCGCCGCTGCCGACGCTACCTGAAGAACCGGACTGCCCCGTGGAGCTTCCACCGCTGCCGGTCGGCTGGCTTCCGCTCGCCCCCCCCATTCCCGGTGCACCGCCCGTACGGCCGCCGCCGTCGTGCGATGTATCCGGCGCGGGCGCCGAACAAGCTGTCACGACGAGCGCGATGACGAGGGACGAGAAAGGGAAGTGTACTCGCATCGCTACCGCAGTGACCGTCCTCCAAAATCCAAACGGGGTGTTCGAGCCCTCCGTTTGCGAAGCTTGCGATACTGTTAATGTCCGCTCGACCGGAAAACCGTGACCGCGCGCGTGAATGGGTCGATGCCTACACCGGTGCCCCGCTGGGTCTCAATCTCGGTGTAGTTATTGTGATTTCGGCGCTCGAAAAGTTTGGGTTTCATCCAGCAGACGCGGGTGGCGGCAATTCAGTTGAGGGTGGGCCCGGGTTTGTTCGGCGACTGAGGCGAAGGCGACGGCCGTAGCGACGGCACGGCGAAGTTTGCTGCTCGCGCGACGGCTATCGCGGCAGGATGCCGAGCCAGCTTGCCAGCGGGATGGCACTGAGGACCATGGTCATCATCAGCGCGACCGTGGCCCAGCCCTCGAACCTGGCTATCTCGCCCCGTTTCATGCGCTCCATCGCCGTCATACCGACGCGCGTGCACCACCCCATCGGGATGGCGAGCCCAATCGCCAGCGCCACGCGGAGGTGCGGGTGCAGATCCATCGCCGCATTGTACGACGGTTTTTTGCGGGACGTTGCGCGCCGCCGCGTTTCAGAGCGTCGGACGGGGCAGCGCCGGAGACGCCGCCGAGCGGCGCCCCCTTGATGCGTATTGAACGGCGAAAGGCGGCTGAGATGGCCGAATGCTTAGCGGCAATGACGTTGCCGAAGGCGATTCGCTGTGAGCAATGACGCCTCAGTCAGAGGGGTTGGCAATGTGGCTTTTTCCGGAAAAGGTGGCGTTTGGTCCGCGTGGCCGGGTTGGTCCACCCGGTCTCGTATCATTCCCAGTCCCTGCGTGCGCGCCCGCACATGTGCGTAGATCTTGGACGACGAACGTCGTTCTCCGCCCTCAGCGCGTGGTATGCCCATGCTTCACCGGCGAGACGACGTGGGAATACCGACTCAGATCACGACCGAGCGTTTGGTACTTCGTCCTTTCCAAAGCGACGATGTCGAGGCCGCGCTGGCCTATCGCGATGATGCAGAGTTCGCGCGGTTCTTGCCGCACATTCCGCAACCATTCACGCAGCGAGACGCCGAAGCGTTTGTCTCAACGAACATGACGGAACCTTGGGACCGGTCACCGACCTTCGCCGTCGTGTTCGAAGAGCGCGTGGTCGGCACGGTGAACTTCGAAGTCGATATGACGACGCACTCGGCGATGATTGGCTACGCCATCGGGCGGGCGTGGTGGGGGCGCGGTATCGCGACGGAGGCTGCGAGCGTCGCGATGTTTTGGGCCATCGAGGCGTTCGGTCTCGTGCGCGTATGGGCCTCGACCGAGTTGGGTCACGCCCGATCGCAACGGGTGCTGGAGAAGCTCGGGATGCGACGCGAAAGCGTGCGGGTGGCCGATCACATTGGACGTGACGGCAGGGCCATCGACCAAGTCGTGTACGGGCTCGACGTGGCGTCGTGACGGTCATTCGACAGCGCACGGGCACGTCGCGCCTCCGCATGGGGTCGCAAGCACGCCGTCTGCAGGCTCCACCCTAGGCATTGCGCCGTCCCGATGTGCCCGAACCGCCGGACCCGCATCGTTGGCCGATCCGCAAGGCGCGACCTTCGCGAAGGGCCGGCCACTAGCCCCTCGCGATGCGACACCCATCAGCGAGGCCTAACAGTTAGGAGTTAGCCATGCCACACCAGTACGGCATGGCTAACGGTTAGCCTTTTTCAATGCCATGCGAATGCAGAATGGCTAACGGTTAGCCTTTTTCGATGCGCTACATATTGCGCTGGGCTAACGATTAGCCTTTCTCCATGCCGCGTCCAATGCGGACGCTCACGGTGTTGTCCGTCGACGAACGCTCGCACCCGCGCCGACGCGGAAGAGCTACCTACTCACCATGGGGCGAGCTCGCCGCACCCGAAGCGCACTTCGCGACGTGCGGAGCCAGTCATTCCAGCATGGGCGATCGTATCTCGTCCTCCGCCCGTCTCCGCCCGTCGCCGTGCCCTTTTCGCGCTGCGCCGGCGATGTCGCGGCGGGCGGTGCGGTCGCTTTGCCGCACCACGCAGCGTCTTTGCGTCTGGCTTTCTTCCCGCAACGAACGCCGATTCACCGCTTCTTAGCCTTTGACTTCGAAGTTTCCTCTGCCTAAGCATTCAGCGCGCAACTCGAATCGATTGCGCACCGATTGAAGGGCGAGCAGCGGCGAGCGTGTCGTTGCCAGACTAAGGGGAATTGCCGATGACTCAGTCGATGCCTGGGAATGCGGACGTGTCTCGCTTCGAGGAAGCCTACAACCAACTGCGTGACGAGATTCGAGCGGTGGCGCCGTCCGATTACGTGATGATCAACATCGATGTGCCGACCGCGATCACGACGGTGCTGGGCGTACTGCCGGCCATTCGCGCGCTTCGGCCGCGCGTGGCGGCGGAGCTGGCACAATTCGACACGGGGCGCTTCGACAAGCTCGAAGCGTATACGCTCGCGCTGGGTCATGCCCATGCGGGGTACATGTCCGCGTCGCAACCGGCCCAGTCGCTCGATATGCTCAGTGAAGAGGGGGCGAGACTGCGCGATTTACTTCTGTCCGACGCGAGCGCCCTCGCGGAACGCAGGCTCATCGATGGCGCTCGGTTGAGGCAACTGAAAGGTGTCCGCGGGTACCGCAACCTCGCGTTCGATCTGCTCACGCTGGCCCGCCTTTTCCGAGACGTCTGGGGATCGGTGCAGGGGAAATGTGCGGTCCAAATGCGGGAGATTCAGCGCGCGGAGGCCCTCGCCGACCAGATTCTGCAAGCTGTCGGGCATCGCGAGCAGGCGCCGACGACCGTGGTCGAGGCAGCGGAGACTCGGCAAAAGGCTTTCGCGCTGTTCATGGGTGCCTACGAGCATGTGCAGCGCGCCGTGCGCTTCCTGCGCTGGGACACCGAGGATTGGGACGACATTACTCCCTCGATTTTCAACCGCGCGAGCACGCGGCGAAAAGCGAGCGCCGACGATGAGAAACCGGACCTGCCCGTTCCCGCCGCACAGGCTCCCGTTCCCAACGTTCCTGTCAACGCCAAGCCCACGAACGGCACACAAGTCGCGAACTCGCCCGGCGTAGGATTGCCCAATTCCGACCCCTTCCTGCGCGGATAGCGCGCGACCATGAGGACGGCGCGACACTCTCGCCAGACTCTTTGAACGGCGTGGTGGCCAGGAGGGAGGACCCTGTCTCGCAAATAGCAAGAGCGAGGCCGGGCGCAGTGGAACGCCCGCTTACCGCACGTACACCCAGCGGAAAAACTCGCCGCGGCTTCTCACGCCGCATTTGGCGTAAATCTGGCTGACGTGCTGGCGAATCGTTTTCGGGCTGTTGCTTTCGATCTCCGCGATCTGGGTGCTCGATAGGCCGTTCAAGAGGTGCCGTGCGACCGTTCGTTCTTTGTCGGTGAGCGATGCGCGCTCGAGCGCGAGATCCATCGCGTGGGTGACGTCGCCGCCGTGTTTTCGGACCTGCTCGATCACGTCGATGAGCGCGGGCGCGCGAAACGGCTTTTCTAGAAGGTGCGCGGCGCCTTCGTTGAGCGCCTGTTTGACCTTCTCGACGTCGGCGTAGGCGGTGATCACGACCACCGGCGCGTGAACGCCGGCCGCACGGAGCTGCCCGATGAGTCTGAGTCCTTGGCGGGCGTCGCCGCCCATGACCACGTCGGTTACGACCACGTCCAGGAACCCGCAGGTCTTTGCGCTCTCGAGCGCGCCCGCGGCGTCGGCGGCGAGCACGCAGTTGTAGCCGGCACGCCCGAGCGCGCGCCCCAGCAGCTCACGCGTGTCACGTTCGTCTTCGACCAAGAGGACCGTGACCTTCACGAGGCTTCTCCCAGCGGAAGCTCGAGAGAGAAGGTCTTCTTTTTGGCGTCGTCGAAGGACAATTCGCCTCCCATCGCGCGCGCGAGCGCGCGTGCGATAGGAAGGCCAAGGCCCAGCCCCTGCGTTTTCGTAGTGCGCAGCGGCTCGAACAGGGAGGCTCGCACCGTCTCATCGAGCGGCGGACCGTTGTCGCACACGCTCACCAGCGCGCACCCATGCCCGGTTTCGAGCCGAATCTCGATAAGCCCACCGGCAACGCCGCGCAGCGCGTGCATGCTGTTGTCGAGCAGGTTTTCGAGGATGGTTCGCACGTATTTGGGGTCGGCATTGGCCAGCACCGGGCGTGAGGCGTCGACCTGCACGACGAGCCCGTGCTCGGCGGCGAGCGCGCCGACGTCTTTGGCCAGTGCTCCGACCACCTGATGAAGCCCGATGCGTTCGAAGTCCGGCTCGGCCAGCGTACGCATCGAGCGCAGTATCGTGAGCTGCGCGAGTGCGCGATCGGCCTGTGCGCGGGCCCGCGAGACGAGGTCGGAGCGCAGCGCTTCGTCGCCCTCGGTGTCGCCGAGCTCGTCGAGGAGCAACCCGATCGCATGGAGTGGGTTATTGAGCTCGTGCAGGACCGCTGCGACCAGCACCCACACCGCCTGATCGCGCTCGACGCGCTGGAGGCGGATCTTGAGCGCCTCGGCGCGTGCTGCAGCCTCGTTGGCGGACGCGAGCTGCGCGCGAAGCTTCAAGTAGTGGGCGCACACCCCGAGGAGCGCACCTGCCAAAATGGGAACGATGCGATCGATGACGCTATGGGCGCTGGCCATCGCGCCGGTCAAAGTGCCGCTCTCCAACCGCGCCTCGGAGAGGATGTCGAAGAGCACGTAGACCACGCCCGCCAGGGTGCCGAGAAGGACGTACACGAGGAGGCGCGCGTCCGTCGTGCGGTCCCGTATCGCGTGCCTCATGGCGCGAGTCTACTTCGTCCCAGCGTGTTCGCTCGCATCCGGCAGGTGCCGGATGCAGCGGCGAGCCGGTCGAACTAGGGTCGCGCCATGCTTTTCCCTCTTGGTTTTGGGCGCAAAAACAGTGTCCGCGGCAAGTTCCAGCGGCGGGCGTGCGTCGCGGTGGTGCTCGCTGTCGTTGGGCTCGCCGCAGGATGCGGTGACCCGGACGACGACGACGATCCGTGTGCCCCCGATGACGCCGACGGCGTCATCGGCGGCGCCACGACGTTCGATTTGACGTTCGACGGCAATGGTTTTTCGCAGATGATTTTGACCGCCCAGAACTCGGCCAGGGTGACGCTCACCTTGCGCAACGATGGGACAACGCCTCACAGCTTCGTCATCGATTGCATCCCTACGCCAAACACGAACGGCTGCCCCACGACGTCATGTTTTCCGGCCGAGTCGTCGATTCCGCCGGTGATGTCCAGAGCCTCGGCCACTGCGATTTTCGAAGTACCCCGCGCGGAGGGCATTTACTACTTCCACTCCGACGTTGCTGGTGACACACCCGGACCCTGCATGGCCGGCGCGGCAGGGTGTGGGCAATTCATCGTGAAGTAATGCACAACGCACGGCGGCGCAGCGCCGCTCTTCTCACGACGCTCGCCCTCGCGCTCGGCGCCGGGACCGCGACGTCCAAGGACGAGCAGGACGTGCCGCGTGCGTCGAGCGCACCGCAAGACGAGGCGTCGCCTTTGCGTGATGGCAAGGAACCGGCGTCGCCGGACCCGGCAGCCGCGCAGCCGCCCTCCGCAGTCCCCGCCGAGATCGTCGTGCGAGGCACCGGTTGGCCGTCGCCGCGCGGGCTCGGCGACATCCGGGTACAGCGCGACCAGCTCGAGGCATCGCCGCGGCAGCAGACGAGCGAAATGCTCTCCGCGGCGCCTGGCTTCTTCGTCGATCACGAGGACGGCGAGGGTCTCGCCAACGACGTTTATCTTCGCGGCTTCGACCTCGAGCACGGCTCTGGCATCGAGATGCGAATGGGATCGCTCCCGATCAACATCCCCCTTCATATCCAGGGCCAAGGATACGCCGACGCCAATTTCATCATCCCGGAGGTCGTGCGCAGCATCCGCGTGCTCGAAGGGCCGTTCGATCCACGTCAGGGTGACGCCGCCATCGTCGGCAGCGCCTATTTCGACCTCGGCGTGGCGAGGCGCGGCTACCGTCTCGGCACTTCGTACGGTTCGTTCAACCAGATACGCGTCGTCGGCATCGCCGCGCCGGCGGAAGCGGACCCCGATACCTTTGCCGCCTTTTCGGCACGCAAGACCGATGGATTCGGGACGAACCGCGCCGGTTTCTCGGCTTCCACGAACGCACAGTACGCCGTCGATCTCGGACCGCGCGATCGCCTGCGCACCTTCGCGACCGCCTACGTCGCGCAATCGGACTTGGCCGGTGTCGTGCGTCAGGACGACGTCGATGCGGGCCGTATCGGACTCTATGATCGCTACCCCTATTTCGCCGAGGGCCAGAGCGTGCGGTCGTCGCGCATCATCCTCGGTTCGACATTCGAGCACGCGGGGCCCCGATCGGCGCGATTCGAGCTTACGCCGTGGTTCATGTGGACCGACTTTCGGTCGCGCCGCAACTTCGCCGGCGCGCTGGAAACGGCGCAGATCGACCCGAGGATCTCTGCGCGTGGCGATCTCTTCGAAACGACGAACCGCGAGGCAGCCGTCGGCCTCGTGTCGCGTCTGCGCTCGGGAACGCTGAGGCCGAGCGACGCCATCGAGGTCGTGACGGAGCCTGGCATCTACGTACGAGCCGCGCACACCGATCAAACCAAGAGTCTGCTCGCGCCGAGCACGTTGATGGCGTGGGACAGGCGGATCGACGCGGGCATCTTCTCGTTCGATCTGGGCGCCTATTTCGACGTCGATGCGCGCTTCTTTCGACGGCTGCGCATCTCTGGTGGGCCTCGCGCCGACCTGCTGTTCATCGCCGTCAACGACCGTCTCGTCAACGATCTTCCCCCTCTGCCCGGAGCTTCGCCGGGCGCGCGACGAAACGTGGCCGGCGTGGCCCCCGGTTTCCGCGTGACGGTCGAATACCCGATCGCGACGTGGTTCGTGCCCGCGGTTTCCTTCGGACAAGGGTTTCGCTCGCTCGCCGCCGAGTGGCTCACCCCCGGCTCCAAGCCCTATTCCGAGGTGCTTTCGGTCGAAGCTGGTGTGCGATGGCTCATCCCCGACGAGCGCCTGACGGCGCGCATGTCCGCGTTCGAAACACGCGTCGGCAAGGAGCTCGTCTTCGAGGCCACCTCGGGCGGGCTCGAGACGCAGAGCCGCAGCGTTCGCCGCGGCATCGTCGCTTCCGCCCTGGCGAAGCCCGTCGAATGGCTCCTCGCCTCGACGTCCGTCTCGTGGACGCGCGCCGAATACGCCACGCGCGTGCCGGGCGTCTCGCACTACGTACCCAATATCCCCGCCGTTCTTCTGCGTGCCGACGTCACCGCGAGAGGTCGCGTCGCAAGGCTCGCAGGCTCGCCGCTCATGGGGCGGGTCGGCGTGGGCTATACGCTCCTCGCCGGACGGCATCTCACCGACACGGTGATGGGCCCCACCTACCACGTCGTGCACGCCGGCGTCGCGGTCCGGCGCGAGGCCGTCGAGATCAGCATCGACGCTTACAATCTCCTCGACTCGAGGGGCGCCGACGACGAGCAGGTCTATGTCTCCAATTGGAGCCTTTTGCCGGGCCAGCAACCCGCGTCGATGGGGACGCACCTCACCGCTGCGCCCCCCCGCACGCTGCTCGCGAGCCTCGGCCTCTATTTCTGAGCGCGCAGGTCGATGAGCCGCGCCTCGGACGCCGAGGCCAATCGGGTACCAGCGCAGGTTCGATACCTTCGTGGAGATCAGCCGATGGAGCGAATGACGTCGGCATGCGTCTCGGCGAAGTCGGCGAACAGAGCGGGATGGACGCACGCCGCCATGATTTCGAGCGATTCGACGAGTCGTGGGCCGGGGCGATTGAAGAAGGCATTACCATCCGACACGTAGACGCGAGCCTTCTTTCCGACGGAGCCGGCGATCGTTCGCTCGACGATGTCGCGCTCCTTCATCGTCCGATCGATCGCAAAGCCGCACGGTTTGACGAGGACGACGTCGGGCGCGAGGCTCGCGAGCTCGGCGGGTGTGACCGTCGGAGCCGGCTCTCCCGCGTGGGCGCCGACGGCGGTACCTCCGGCGAGCTCGATGAGCTCGGGCATCCACGTACCGCCGAGCATGATCGGATCGAGCCATTCGATGGAGACGACGCGCGGCCGCGACGGAACGCGCGCCGCACGGAGCGCGATCGCGCGAACGCGCGCCTCCAATTCCGCTCGTATCTCAGCGCCGTGCGCGGCCTTGCCGAGCGCCCTCGCGACCGTTTCGATGTCGCCCCAAACGTGCTCGAGGCGCGTTGGGCTGAGACTCACAATGCTCACCGCGTCTCGATGAGAGAGGCGCGCCACCGCGCTTCGCACGTCGTCGAGCGAGACCGCGCACACTTCGCACAAGTCCTGCGTGACGATCACGTCCGGAGCAAGCGCGGCGAGCTTCGGTTCGTCGACGGCGTAGATACTGAGCGCGTCGCGGATGACCTCGCGCACCGCGGTGTCGATCGCCTTGCTGGAGGCGAAGGGTGCGATGCGCGCACGCGTGAGCGCGGGCAGGTCGCGGATGAACTCGGGAAAATCGCATTCGTGCGAAATGCCGACGAGATCTTGGCCGGCGCCCACGATGCAGACCATTTCGGTGGCCGAGGGCAGAAGCGACACGACTCTCACGACGAGTCTTCTAGCACTTCACGCTGCTTCCTATTTGTGCCGTCGCCGGCAGCCCGGCAGTTCTCGGTCCGCCTGATGCGATCAAACCCCCTCCCGCGGCGGCCCGGTTTACCATCGGTAGGGAGGCTCGCTCCAACGATTTCCGGGGCTTGACCAGGTCACCGGGACGAGGCAATATCCCTGAATCTCAATAATCGGATACATGAAGCTCTCCCACTACGCCGATGCGCTGAACCTCTTGGGCGACGAGAACCGCCTTCGCCTGTGCGCGCTCCTGGGAGGGCGCGAGCTCTGCGTGACCGATTTGGTTCGCGTGACGGGTATTGCACAATCCCGCGTATCGACCCATCTCGGGCGCCTTCGCGATGCGGGGCTCGTTCGAGATCGCCGTCAGGGAACGCAGTGTTTCTATGCGCTCGCGGCAGACACCGCTCCTGCCACGGTGAAGGCCCTCCTCGAAGAGGTGTCGAAGTCCGCCGATCCCACGCTGGTTGGGGACCAAAAGCGGCTCCAGGAATTCGATGCCGAGCGACGAGGTGGTCTTCCGGAATCGATCACCGACGACTTCGAGAGAGACTACTCTCCCGGCCGCACATGGAAATCACTCGCGCTCGGCATGGCTGCATTCCTCGAGCTGGGGGACGTGCTCGATGTCGGCTCGGGCGACGGCTCCGCGGCCTCTGCGCTGGCGCCTCACTGCCGCTCACTGACGTGCGTCGACACGAGCACGCGCATGATCGAAGCCGCGAAGGAGCGGCTGAGAAACTTTTCCCACGTTCGTGCGCAGGTCGCCGACGTTCACGAGCTGCCTTTCCGGCCGTCGTCGTTCGACGCCGTATTCGTCTTTCATACGCTGACTTACGCCGAGCACCCGGCGCGTGCCTTGGGAGAGTGTGCCCGCGTGCTACGTCCAAGCGGGCGGCTGGTTCTCCTATGCCTCGATCGTCACGAACAACACGAAGTCACCGCTCGTTACGGCGAGCGCCATCCTGGTTTTTCACCGCGGGACCTGCGGCGCCTGTTCGCCAAGGCCGGGCTCGACGTCACCGCTTCCGAGGTCGCCTGTCGAGAGGCCAAGAAACCCCATCTCCAAGTGGTCCTGACGATCGCAGACAAGCCGAAAAGCAAGCAGTAACCTGCGCAAGTCTTCATGAGCTGACATGTCTTCCGAATCACGAACGATGACCCCTCCGCACCCCCTTCAGAAGCTACTCCAGCAGCGCATCCTCATCATCGACGGTGCGATGGGGACGACCATCCGCACCTATGGAATGAAGGAGGCGGACATCCGAGGCGAGCGCTTCCGGAACACGAAGAAGGATCTGCTGAACAACGGCGAGATCTTCACGCTCACCCAGCCCAAAATGATTGGCGACATCCACCGGCGCTTTCTCGAGGCCGGAGCGGACATCATCGAAACCAACACCTTCAGCGCCACCAGCATCGCCCAGAGCGAGTTCTTCGTCGACGATCCGCGCGAGCACGGCGGAAGGAAAGACCCCGACTTTTATCAGAAGATCATCGAGGACAAGTTCCTTTGCGATCTTGCTTGGGAGATCAACCACGAGTCCGCCCGGCAATGCCGTGAGTGGGCGGACCGGGTGGCCAATGCGGATTCGCGACCACGCTTCGTGGCCGGGGCCCTCGGTCCGCTCACGGTGTCCCTCTCGAATTCACCCGACGCCGACGACGCCGGCTTCCGCGTAGTCACGTTCGATCAGGTGAAGGCCGCCTACGCGCAGCAGGCCCGCGCGTTGATCGCTGGCGGCTCGGATTTGCTTTTGGTCGAGACCATCTTCGACTCGCTGAATGCCAAAGCGGCGCTCGTCGCGATCCAAGAAGTCTTCGAAGAAGACGGCAAACGTTTGCCGATCATGATCTCGACGGCCGTCGGGCGCGGCGGTGAGACGATGATCTCCGCGCAGACGGTGGAGGCATTCTGGAACGCCGTGAAGCACGTCGATCCGATTGCCGTCGGCCTGAACTGCTCACTCGGGCCGGACCTCATGTATCCGTTTCTCGGCGAGCTCTCCGAGAAATCCACGACCGCCGTCTCCTGCTACCCGAACGCGGGATTGCCGAACCCGCTTTCGCCGACAGGATTCGATCTCGAACCACCCGACATGGCTCGTTTTCTCGGCGAATTCGCTGATGCAGGCCTCATCAACATCGCCGGCGGATGCTGCGGAAATACGCCCGAGCACATTGCCGCGATCGCCAAGGCGCTCGAAGGGAAGGCGCCCCGGTCGGTGCAGGGGCCAGAAGCTGGGGGGCCGGACCCGCGTCCGCTGCGCCTCTCCGGTTCGCAGCCGTTCACGCAGCAGGCCGGCGTGTACATGATGATCGGCGAGCGCACCAACGTCGCCGGTTCGCCCAAGTTCGCGAAGTTCATCAAGGAAGGGAAGTACGAAGAAGCGGTCAGCATCGCTCGGCAACAGGTCGAGAACGGAGCCAACGTCATCGACATCTGCATGGATGAAGGGATGATCGACGGCGTCGCCGCGATGACGCGCTTTTTGCAGCTTCTGGGGACCGAGCCCGAAGTCGCGAAGGTGCCCTTCATGATCGACTCCTCGAAATGGGAGGTCATCGAAGCGGGGCTCAGGTGCATTCAAGGCAAGGGCATCGTGAACTCTATCTCGCTCAAGGAAGGCGAGGACAAGTTCAAGAAGAACGCCATGACCGTTCGCAAATTCGGCGCGGCGATGGTGGTAATGGCGTTCGACGAGCAGGGGCAGGCAGCGACGCTCGAGGACAAGATCCGGATTTGCACGCGCGCTTACCGCATCTTGGTCGATGACGTCGGGGTCCCGCCCGAAGACGTGATTTTCGATCCCAACATCCTCACCGTCGCGACGGGCATGGAGGAGCACAACAACTATGCGGTCGACTTCATCGACGCGACCCGCTGGATCAAAGCGAATCTGCCGCACGCCAAGGTGAGCGGCGGCGTCTCCAACATCTCCTTCAGCTTCCGCGGCAACAACAAGGTGCGGGAGGCGATGCACTCGGCGTTCCTTTATCACGCCATCGGTGCGGGCATGGACATGGGCATCGTCAATGCCGGCATGCTCGAGGTTTACGAAGAGATCGAGCCGCAGCTGAAAGAGCTCGTCGAAGACGTGCTTTTGAACCGGCGCCCCGACGCGACCGAGCGGCTGGTCGACTACGGCGAGAAGTTGAAAGCGCAAGGGGCGGAAGCGACGTCGGGCGAAAAGAAGACGGAAGAGTGGCGGAGCGGGAGCGTGGAAGAGCGGCTCTCCCATGCGCTCGTCAAAGGCATCGACACCTATATCGACATCGATACCGAGGAAGCACGAGCGAAGCTCGGACGGCCGCTGCTCGTCATCGAAGGGCCGCTCATGGACGGTATGGGCGTCGTCGGCGATCTCTTCGGTGCGGGAAAGATGTTCTTGCCGCAAGTCGTCAAGTCCGCGCGCGTGATGAAAAAGGCGGTGGCTTACCTCACGCCCTTCATGGAGGTCGAGAAAGCGGAGCTCGCGGCTCGGGGCGGCGTCGTGAAGACACAGGGCAAGATCGTGCTGGCCACGGTCAAGGGCGACGTGCACGACATCGGCAAGAACATCGTCGGCGTGGTTCTCGCTTGCAACAACTACGAAGTCATCGACATGGGGGTCATGGTCCCCTGCGAAAAGATTTTGGAACGCGCGAAGGCCGAGAAGGCGGACTTGATTGGCCTCTCCGGGCTCATCACGCCGTCGCTCGATGAAATGACGCACGTGGCGCGCGAAATGGAGCGACAAGGTTTCAAGCTGCCGCTTTTGATCGGCGGCGCGACGACGAGCAAAGCGCACACCGCCGTCAAAATCGCCCCGCATTACGGTGAACCCGTCGTTCATGTGCTCGATGCGAGCCGCGCGGTGCCCGTGACGACGAGTCTCCTCTCCGATGAAGGCAAGGCGGCGTTCGTGACGCTGCATCGAGCGGAGTACGAGAAGATCCGCAAGGCGCATGCTTCACCCCGGCAAAAGCTGGTCTCGCTCGACGTCGCGCGGGCCCATCGGACGCCCATCGCGTGGCGCAGAGAGGATATCCCCGCGCCCGAGTTCACGGGCGTGCGCGTGCTCGACGATTTTCCGCTCGCCGTACTCCGGGAATTCATCGACTGGACGCCGTTCTTTCATACCTGGGAGTTGAAGGGCATCTTTCCGCGCATTTTGGAGCACGAGAAGTATGGCGAGCAGGCGCGCCAGATCTACGCCGAGGGCAACGCGCTCCTCGACGCGATCGTCGACAAGAAGCTCATCCGCGCGCGGGGCGTGTACGCCTTGTTTCCCGCCAACGCCGTGGGCGACGACGTCGAACTGTATACGAGCCCGGCGCGCACGGAGGTGCTCGGACGTTTCCACTTCCTCCGCCAGCAAGCGCAGAAGGAGAGCGCCGACCCGTGTCGCTCGCTCTCGGATTTCATTGCCCCCAAGGAAACGGGGCTCCAAGACCATCTCGGTGCTTTCGCGGTGACGACGGGGTTCGGGCTGAAAGAGCTGTGCGACGGCTTTCGCGCGAAGCACGACGACTACAACGCCATCATGGCCGAAGCGCTCGCCGATCGCTTGGCGGAAGCGTTTGCCGAGTGTTTGCACAAGCAAGCCCGCGCCGAATGGGGCTACGGTCGCAAGGAGGAGCTCAGCCCCGAGGAGCTCATCCAGGAGAAGTATCGAGGCATCCGGCCCGCCGCCGGGTATCCCGCGTGTCCCGATCACACGGAAAAAGGCACGTTGTGGAAGCTTCTCGACGTCGAAGCGAAGACCGGCATTTACCTCACGGAATCGTTCGCCATGTGGCCCGGCTCGAGCGTGAGCGGTCTCTACTTCGCGCACCCGGAGGCTCGCTACTTCGGGATCGGCAAGATCGATCGCGATCAGGTCGCGGACTACCACGTACGCAAGGGCATCTCGGTTGCGGAAGTGGAACGCTGGCTCGGACCCAATCTGAACTACGATCCAAGCTGATGCGGGCAAAGGAGCGTTATATCAAGGGCGCGCCTCGATGATGAGATTCATGGGCGTGTGCGTGGCGAAGCGGAAGCGCTTGAAGCCAGCTTCCTCGAAGACGGACTTCAGCCGCCCTCCGCCGGCCTGCGCACCGAGTCCCGCCTTCTTCTCCTGCGAGAGAGAGTTCGGTGTGCAAATGCATGCCGACGCCGTGTAAAGGAGTGCGGCCATCGGGTTCTCGGCGATGTTCTTGGCGCGGCCGTCGATCGCGAAGGGCTCGACGAGGAGCACGGTACCTCCCGGGGCGAGGTGCTCGCGCGCGTGCCGGGCCGCGCCGACGGGATCGCCCATGTCGTGCAAGCAGTCGAAAAAGCAGATGAGATCGTACTCACCCGCGTACGTCGTTGCAGTCGCCACCTCGAACTTCGTGCGGTCCGTGACGCCCGCCTCCGTCGCGCGCTTCCTCGACGTTTCTACCGACGGCGCATGGAAGTCGAAACCGAAGAAGTTCGACTTTGGGTAGGCAGCCGCCATCACCACAACGGAGGCTCCGTGCCCGCAGCCGACATCAGCAACGCGCGCGCCGGCCTCGAGCTTCTCCTTCACCCCTTCGAGCGCGGGGATCCACTGGGTTGTGAGGTTCGCGCGATAACCTGTGCGGAAGAACCACTCCGTTCCCGCAAAGAGACAGGGGTGGTGATCGCCCCAAGCCACCGCTCCGTCGCCACGGAAGGCCTTTGCCACCTTCTCCATATCGAAAAACATCGAACCGAACGCGTTCATCGCGCGCGCAACGAACACCGGCGAAGCGTCGTCGGCGAGCGCCATGGCCGCTTCGGGGCCGAGCTCGTACGTGTCGCCCTTCGCGTCGTACGAAACCAGTCCGCTTGCTGCCTGGCCGTCCAGCCACTCGAGGACGAGGCGCGGGTGGCATTTCGTCTTCGCGGCGACCGCGTCCGCCTTCAGGGGCCCGGCGCCGGCCATCGCACGGTAGAGCCCAAGATCGTCACCGAGCCAAACTGAGTAGCAGATGGTCCCGCCCGTCATGTGGCCAATCATCTTGCCCATAAAGGCTTCGAGCTTGTTCTGATCAACGTTCATTGTGGTGGTCCTTTCGCTTGTACCTATCCTACGCCCCCCACAACACGCTCGTTTCCAAGATTCGGAGCCCTGCCCATCCACCCCACCGAATCTCGACGCGAGCTCAGAAGTGAATCAGCGGTCGATCCGGTTCCAACCCGAGCATGACCTGGGCCACCGTTTCGTAGCGTGAAGCGGCGACGAAGCCATGCTGACCGATCACTTGCGCGTCACGGAACAGGCGCTCATAGGGTGACGTGTGTAGACGGCGCTCGAACCGCCGAATGTGAAGAGCATCACTCGTTGGGGTTGCCCTTCGCCCCCTCGGCAATCCACGTCGTGATGAGGCGCATCTCCTCGCTCTTGTCATCGTGATATGGCCCACCCTTCGGCATGCGATTCGATCCGATTTGACCACGCAATGCCTGCACGAGCGCTGACTCGTTCGGTTTGCCGGGCACGATGATGCGGGGGCCGGTATAGCCGCCACCCTTGCGGAGCTCACCGAGCGTCGATAGGTCGAACCCCGAAAGAGAAGCGCCCGTATGACTTGCCGCCTTGCCATCATGGCAGGGGACGCACCCTCTACCGGCGTCCATCGCCTTCGCCGTCTCGCTCGAGCGAAGGAGGATCGGCCGGATGTCGCGCGCGAAGCTGACGCCGTTAGGGTCGATGTCGTCGCCATCCGTCTCCACGTCCCCGCCGCCGCCGCCGTCCGATACGCTCGGCGGTTGGACGTAGGGTGGTCCCACGTTGGGGTCGAGCCCGGAACATCCTGCGAGTACGAGGATGAGAAAGAGGGCGACGGTTTTCATGGCGGGAAGACTACTCCAGTCCTTCGTCCGCAGCACGTCGCTGCGACCTGTTCAGTCGGTACGTGGCCCGCTTCGCCGCTGGGTGGCGTACGGCAGCACGAACAGGGACAGACCGGTGAACAGCCGCAAGGCGAGCGGGAGCAGCGGCGAGTGGATCACCCAGGCGGGAGGCTGTTCCAGTTCAAAGGGACCTCCTCTGAAGACGAGCCCGAGGCGCATCGGGCACACCTACTGGGACAGCCTTGGGACGGCTGCCGACGTACGCCGCCAAGTGCTCGCCCGTTAGCGTCGACTTCGCCGCCACCAGGTCGGCCGGGGTCCCTTCGAAGACGATCCGCCCGCCGTCGTGGCCTGCGCCCGGCCCGAGGTCGATGATCCAGTCGGCGTGCGCCATCACCGCCTGGTGGTGCGCGATCACGATGACCGACTTCCCGGAATCGACCAGCCGATTCAGCAGCCCGATCATCTGCTCGACGTCGGCCAGGTGCAGCCCGGTGGTCGGCTCGTCGAGCACATAGACGCCGCCGTCGGCACCCATATCCGTCGCGAGCTTGAGCCGTTGCCGCTCGCCACCCGACAGCGTGGTGAGCGGTTGGCCGAGCCGCAAGTAGCCGAGCCCCACGTCGGCCATGCGCTGCAGGATCGCGTGCGCGGCCGGTGTCCGCGCCTCGCCGGCGCCGAAGAAGCCGACCGCGTCTTCGACCGACAGGTCGAGCACCTCGGCGATGTTGAGCTTGCCGAGCCGGTAATTCAGCACCGACGCCTGGAACCGCCGCCCCTCACACTCCACGCAGACCGTGGTGACGCCAGCCATCATCACCAGGTCCGTGTAGATCACCCCCGCGCCGTTGCAGGTCGGACAGGCGCCCTCGGAATTGGCGCTGAACAAGGCGGGCTTCACGTCGTTGGCCTTCGCGAACGCCTTGCGGATCGGCTCCAGCAGACCGGTATACGTCGCCGGGTTGCTCCGCCGCGAGCCATGGATCGGAGTCTGGTCGACCGACACTACCCCGTCTCGGCCCGACACCGAGCCGTGGATGAGGGAGCTCTTGCCCGACCCAGCCACGCCGGTCACCACCACCAGCACGCCGAGCGGGATGTCGACGTCGACGTTCTGCAGATTGTGCGTGCGGGCGCCGCGCACCTTCATCACACTCGACGGCTTGCGCACCGAAGGCTTCAGGGAGGCCCGGTCGGAAAGGTGACGGCCGGTGAGCGTGCCGCTGGCCCGCAGCGCGTCGACGGTGCCTTCGAAGACCACCTCGCCGCCGGCGGTGCCGGCGCCGGGGCCAAGGTCGACGATGTGATCGGAGATCGCGATCACCTCCGGCTTGTGCTCGACCACGAGGACGGTGTTGCCCTTGTCGCGCAGCCGCAGCAGCAGCTCGTTCATCCGCTGGATGTCGTGGGGGTGCAGTCCGATCGTCGGCTCGTCGAAGACGTAGGTCACGTCGGTGAGCGACGACCCGAGGTGGCGGATCATCTTGGTGCGCTGCGACTCACCGCCCGACAGCGTGCCCGACGATCGATCGAGGCTGAGGTAGCCCAACCCGATCTCCACGAACGAGTCGAGCGTCTCCCGAAGCGTCGTCAGCAGGGGAGCGACGGACGGCTCTTTCAAGCCGTGCACCCACTTGGCCAGATCGCTTATCTGCATCGCGCAGGCGTCGGCGATGTTGATCCCCTTGATCTTGGAGGACCGGGCGGCCTCGCTCAGCCGGGTGCCGCCGCAATCGGGACAGGCGGTGAAGGTGACCGCGCGCTCCACGAAGGCGCGGATGTGCGGTTGCATCGCTTCCTTGTCCTTGGACAGGAACGACTTCTGGATCTGCGGGATCAGCCCCGTGTACGTCAGGTTGATGCCGTCGACCTTGATCTTGGTCGGCTCCTTGTGGAGCAGGTCGTGGAGCTCCTTCTTGGTGAACTTCTTGATCGGCTTGTCCGGGTCGAAGAAACCGCAGCCGTTGAAGATGCGGCCGTACCAGCCCTCCATGCTGTAGCCGGGGATCGTCAGCGCGCCTTCGTTGAGCGACTTCTTGTCGTCGTAGAGCTGGGACAGGTCGATGTCGTTGACCCGTCCCATGCCCTCGCATCGCGGGCACATGCCGCCGGTGACGGTGAAGGAGCGCTTCTCGGTCTTGCCGCTGCCCTTCTGGATCGAGATTTGCCCGACCCCGCTGACCGACGGGACGTTGAAGGACAGGGCGTTGGACGAGCCGACGTGCGGCTTGCCGACGCGGCTGAAGAGCACCCGCAGCATCGCGTTGGCGTCGGTCGCCGTGCCGACCGTCGACCGCGAGCTTTGACCCATTCGCTCCTGGTCGACGATGATCGCGGTCGTCAGCCCTGTTAGGACGTCGACTTCGGGCCGGCCCAGCGACGGCATGAATCCCTGTACGAACGCGCTGTAGGTCTCGTTGATCAGGCGCTGCGACTCTGCCGCGATGGTGCCGAACACCAGCGACGACTTGCCCGATCCCGAGACGCCGGTGAACACCGTCAACCGCCGCTTGGGGATCTCGATGCTGACGTCCTTCAGGTTGTTCTCCCGGGCGCCCTGGACGCGGATCAGGTCGTGACTGTCTGAGGTGTGCTGGCTGCGGGTCATGGGATCCTCGCGGGACTCATCCGATAACACCACGCTAGGTTGTAGGAAAGCGGTCAGGCGCTCGCCGACGCGGCCTGCAGCCGGCGCCAGAAGAAGTACGAGAGGCCCCAGAGCACGCTGGTGCCCGCGGCAAAGCCCCAACTCTCCGGGCCATCGCCCACGGCCAGGTGGGCAATGAGCGCCGATCCGAGAGTGATGGCGAAGCCGGCATAAGCCCACTCCTTGAGCCTCGCCGGCACCGGCGCCAGTAGCAGCACCAAACCGAAGAGCTTGGCCCACGAGAGCTCCACCCGGAAGTAGGCGGGAAAGCCGAGGTGGTTGAACGCCGCGGCCACCTGCGGCAGTTGCAGCTGGGCGTAGGCGGTGAAGCCCATCTGCAGGCAGAAAAGCGCGGTGGCGATCCAGAAGCCGATCACCATTCCTTTGGGGCGGGGCATGTGCAGATCCTTGTGTCCGACCGAGCGGCGCTCGGTCAGCGCGGGGACGGCGTTATCCAGGCTCGCCATGGCCCTTAGCCCCAAGACAGCTTCGTGAGCTGGATCAAGTTGCCGCAGGTGTCGTCCAGCACCGCGATGATCGAGCCCGTCACGGATGTGACCGGCTTGGTGAACTTCACGCCCTTGGCGATCAATCGATCGTGCTCGGCCTGCACGTCATTCACCAGAAACTGAGCCGCCGGCTGGCCCTTGCCGTGGAGCGCTTGCTGGTAGGCTTTGCCGGCGGGGTTGGCGTTGGACTCCAGCACGAGCTCCATCCCCTCCGGGTCCTCCGGCGAGGCAACGGTGAGCCAGCGGTAGTTCCCCTGGGAGAAGTCGGCCTTTTTCTGAAAGCCGAGCTTGTCCGTGTAGAACTTTAGCGCCTTCTCTTGATCGTCAACGTACAGGCTGGTCCATTTGATGCGCATCGCTTCCTCCTTGTGGTTGGTCATACTGGTTCGGTTCCGAGGATAAAGTTCAGGCTGCTGCCCTCGAGCTCATGGGAGCCGCGCGAGCACGTCGACGAGCTTCGGGCCCATCATCTTCCAGCCGTAGCGCGCGCCGCCGAAGTTCTGCTTCTGGTCCGGCTTGAAGCCCGACTGCACGAGGGACAGGCGCGTGCCCGACGCCGTCGGCGTGAGCGTGAAAGTCACGACGGTGTCGATGTCGCCGACGACCCACGTCCAGCTGAGCTTCCTCTGCGCTTCAATCTCGAGGAACCGGCAATTCACGCTGCCGTCCCAACCGGGCTGCGGCTGCGCCTGGAACGTGAACGTCGCCCCCGGATCGAGCTTGAGACCGACGACGGGCAGGAGCCACTCCGTGAGCAGTACCGGGTCGGTGAGCGCGCGCCACACCTTCTCTGGGGGATGATGCAAATCGAATTCGAACGAAATGGATTCGGTCTGCGATTGTGCGGTCGTCTCGGTGAAAGTCATGGGTCCATTCTCTTCAGCAGTTTTTCAAGGCGTTCGACGTGCTCCGTCCAGAAGACGCGGTAGTGCGCGATCCAGTCGATGAGCGGCTTCATCCCGCGCGGCTCCACCCGGTAGAAGACACAGCGCCCATCGCGCCGGCCGTTCACCAGGCCGGCGTCCTTCAAGGTGGCGAGATGCTGCGAGACCGCCGGCTGGGAGATGTCGAAGCGGGCCGTAAGGTCCTTCACCGCCGCTTCGCCGCGCGTGAGCGACTCGAAGATCGCCCGGCGGCTCGGGTCCGCGAGCGCCTGGAAGATCTTGTTTTCGGCGGCGACCGCGGTCTGCATGCACGATGTATAAGCAGATGCTTATTGATTGTCAAGGGCGCGAATCGGACGGCGTCGGCGCGAAGCGCGGAGAGGCTCGCGCGACTGAACCAACGGCGGCGCGGCCCCGCTGACTCACCTGGCACTCGCCCAAGGAGCTTCGCATAACAGGAGCGATTTCGAAGTAGAACGCCGCATCCCCGATGAGTAGAGTCGGCCCATGGCTTGGGTCGTCAAGGTTTCGGCAAACGAGCGCTCGCGCGGGCAGTTGTTGCCCAAGACGGCGGAGGATGGTTACAAGGCGCTGACCGCACACGGCTGCGCGCTGTTGCGCGGGGTGTTCGCGGAAGAGACGGTCGACGCGATGTATCGCGAGTATCTCGCGCAGTACGGCGCCACTGACGCGGCCGAGATGGCGGCTCGGGCGAAGCAGCCGGCACCCAATCCCGTCTATTGGGTCGGCGCGTCGCGCTACGAGATCGCGACGCGCATGAAGGGCGCGTTCGCGGATCCGAATGTGTTCGCAAACCCGCTGCTGCGAAACTTCCTCGCGCCGCTGCTGGGCGAGACCATGCGCCTCAGCGGCATGACGGTGGTGGTTTCTTACCCCGGGTCGGACCGGCAGCACATTCATCGGGATCATCCGCTGCTGTTCGGTGCTTGCGAAGAGAGCTGCAAGTTGCCGACGTACGCGATCAACGTGACCATTCCGTTGATCGACGTCTCCGCCGAGATGGGCCCGACCGGCTTTTGGCTCGGCTCACACCGGAGCTTCGAGGCGGACAATCCCGAACCCAAGGACATGACCGTGACCCCATTTCGGCGGGGTGACTGTGTCCTGCTCGACTATCGCACGCTGCACTCGGGCCTGCCGAACAAGTCCGACGTCGTGCGGCCAATTGCTTATCTGGTCTACACGAAGACCTGGTTCTTCGATGAGGTCAACCACGTCAAACGCTCGCCCCTCGGTATGACGCTCGCGCAATACGAAGCGCTGCCGGAAGAGGTGCAGCCTTTGCTCTTGCGCGCGTTCTCGCAGCACATGCGCGCGCAACACGTGAGCGGACTCGCCAGTACGCCTTAGCGGTGGGCGCCCAGTCGCTTTCGTCCGCCGATCATGGGCAGACCCGTCCGTTGCATGTGATCCGACGATCAGTCGCCGAGTGCCGATCGCGGCGTCGGCTGGAGACGATGCACTTCGGGTTCCCGCATCAGCTTGGACCGGAGTTCCTCGCGAATCGAGGTCCACTCCGCGGATTGGTGGAGGCGGGCCAGGGAATGTTCGTACCCACGTGCGTCGCGATGGGTGGAAAACCAAACGAACACCCGCTCGTTTTCCCGGATGGGCAAGGGTGGGAAGTTGTTCGGGCTCGTTTCGCTGACGTACGTCGCATCGACTTGAATGTCAGCGGCCAGGAGGGCAGGGGAGACGACGCGCTCGAAGAACGCGATGAACGGCGCCCCGACGCTGGAAGCGAAGTAATAGATGTTGGCGACGACGAGGCTCTCGGGAATCGCCGACGCGCCTGGTGGAGGCCTCTTTCGCTCGCCCGACGAGAAACCAGGTCCCGCGCGGACGACACGTAGCAACAAGACGTCGTCGCTGTCGACCATCGTCGCGTTGGCCGCGTCGCGGTTCGCCTGCCAGACGGGACCTGAGTAGAACGCGTGGAGGGCCCTCGCCCGCGATGGCATATCGGTGAATCCGCGCGTCCAGACGAACCGGTCGGGATCATCGAGATCCCGGAAGGTGCTCAGGATGGCCATTCCGAGCGCTTCCTGGCTCTCGATGAATTCGCGTTCGAAAAGCTCGATGAGAGCGTCTCGTTTGCCGGCGTGGAGCCGGTATTGCCGAAGCTCGACGATCGACGAGGTTTGCGGGTGGGCGTGGTTGGACATGGCGAGATGCACCACGACGGCGAGCAGGCCAGCCGTCACGATCCCGCCGAGCCAAACGCCGCGGTGCACAGTGGAATGATGCCCGCAATATGGTCTTCCGAAAATGGCCAAACTAGGCGAAATCGGTAGAGCCATTTTGGGGAGCCCTACTTCGCGGACAGGTTGGATGGTCTCCGCCCGCCCAACTATTCGGAGGAGCCGTTGGTCGCAACGGCGTAGTCAATCGCGCGCATCCCGGATGACAAGACCGAATAATTTGGCGAATGCGGCCGCTTGCTGGCTGCTGACGATGAGTCCGCGGACATCCAGTGCTTCGATACGAATGTCCTTGCCCGAACAAGTGGCGATGTCGGTGCCGGTGAGTTTGGCTCCGATGAAAGTCACGCCCTGAAGGTCGCATTCCAGGAAGACAGTTCCCTCGAGGTCTGCACCGCCGAAGTCCGCGTCGCGCAGTCGGCATTGCTCGAACGTGACCCGACGGAACTTGCTACGTGTGAACGACGCATCGTCGAGGTGACACCCCACGAAGCGTACGTCTTGGAACTCGGCATTTTCCAATCGCATTCCCGTTGCACGCGAGTCGCGCATCACGACGCGGGTGAGATGGGCTTCCGGCCACTCGACGAGGGAAAGTTGCGAATGGTCGCACTCCACGTCGAGCCACGTCAGGGAACAGACCTTGGTCTCCGACCAATCTGCGTCGAGGATCCGCGCCGAATCCAGGTGCATACGGCTGCTGCTCTGTTTGGGCAGCGCGCTCCTCTCGATCAGCACGGAATTCAGGTCCAAATCGTCGAGATCGGCGATGGTGGTCGGATCGAGATTCCTGGTTAGAACGGGCTTACGCTGCTTGGACATCGAGTCACTGCTCCGCGATTTCCTTCTCCAGTGCCTCCCACTCGGCCATGAGCGCGTCGATCTTGACGAGGAGCTCTTTCTCCTCGCTTTCGAGCGACGCAATCTGCGCCGGCGGTGTCTTCTCGTAGAACCCTGGCTCACACCACAGGGCGTGCAGTGCTGCCTTTCGCGACTCCGCTTCTTCGATCGCGCGCACGGCGGCGTCGCGTAACGCAGGAAGCTGCTTTTTGCGATTGTTTCGTCGCTTTTGTTCCTCCCAGGAGATCCCATCGGAGGGGGAAGGCAGCGCGGCGGAAACGGATTTCTCCTTCTTTGCGCGCAGAACGACGGCGCTCGTGTCGAGATGGTCGTCGCCCAAATGGGCCAGGTATTCGTCGTAAGTGCCGGGGAAGTCGCGGAACCCTTCCTTCGTCACCTCGAGGATACGGGTCGCCAAGGCCGACACGAATGCCCTGTCGTGCGAAACGAAGAGCACGGTTCCGTCGAACGCTTGGAGCGCTTTGACGAGCGCGTGGATCGCTTCCAAGTCGAGATGGTTGGTCGGTTCGTCGAGCACCAGCACGTTCGGGCGCGACACCATCATGCAGCAAAAGACCAGGCGCGCCGCTTCGCCTCCGGATAGGGACGAGACCTTCTTGGCGACGGCTTCACCCGAGAAGAGGACCCGTCCGAGCTGCCCGCGAACGTAGCTGGTGGCTGCTGACGGGACGACCGCCCAGACGACGTCGAGCGGTGTCGCCTCTCCGTCGAGGAGCACCTCATGGTGGTCTTGCGGAAAGTAGCCGACGTGAGCCTCGTGTCCCCATTTGACGTTGCCGCCGTCGGCGTCGATGTGGCCCGTTGCAATCTTGAGAAGGGTCGATTTGCCGAGACCATTCGCGCCGAGGATGGCGACGCGCTCACCCCGACGTACGGTGAGCGATACGCTCTTGAGAACGCGGTTTTCGCCGTACGCCTTACTCAGCTTTTCGATCTCGAGCACGTCGCGGCCGCTCGCCCTTTGCGGCAGGAACTGGAAGAGAGGCGCGCGGCGCGACGTCGTTTCGAGCTGTCCGATCTCGATCTTCTCGATCTGCTTGAGTCGACTTTGCGCTTGCCGGGCCTTGGTCGCCTTGGCGCCGAATCGCTCCACCCACGCTCGCTTCTCGGCGACGATCGCCTCCGCTCGTGCAATCTCGGTGGCCTTGCGCTCATAGACGGCCGCCTTTTCGGTCAAGAACGAGCTGAAATTGCCCGGGTAGGCGGTGATCGTTTCGTAATCGACGTCGAGGATGCAGGTGGCGACGTTATTGAGAAACCGTTCGTCGTGAGAAATCACGACGGCGCATCCGCGATACCCGTCGAGAAACTGCTCGAGCCAGCGAATGGAGAGGATGTCGAGATGGTTCGTCGGCTCGTCGAGAAGCAGAATGTCGGGACCGCCGAGAAGAACCTGCGCCAAAAGAACGCGCAGCTTGAAGCCACCGGACAACGTGCCGAGCGGCAAGCGATGCGAAGCGATCGGGATGCCGAGGCCTTCGAGGATCGCGGTGGCGCGGGCTTCGAGCGTGTAGCCGTCGTGCGCCGCAATTTGATCTTCGAGCTCGGCGAGCCGGGTCGCGTCGGGAGCCGCTTCAGCCACGAGTCGCTGCTGCTCGGCCCGGGCCGCCGTCACCAGCTCGTCGCCCGCCATGGTCACGTCGAGGATGGCATCTTCGTCTCGAAGAAAGCGGTCTTGCCGGAGAACACCGAGGCGCGCCCTCTTCAGCACCGCGAAACTCCCCTCGGTGGGTTGCTCGTCGCCCGCGAGGATCTCCAGAAACGTCGTCTTGCCCGACCCGTTGGCGCCGACGAGTCCGTAGCGTTCGCCCGAAACGAGCTTGAACGACACGTTTTCGAAGAGTGTCCGCGCCCCGTACGACTTTCCAAGCTTCGAAACTTCGATCATGCTTCACCGAGTAAGACAGCGTGCGCGTTCGTGCGCGCTCGGGGTTGATACCGTTCCGGCCGGGCGGGAGGCACAAAAAAGTGCAGGGCCGCCACTGCTAAGATGAAAGGCGCGCTTGCCGGCGCGCCGATTCCGCGAAAGAAGACGATCCGTGTGCTAGGTAAGCTCCTTTCCGTTTTTGCGCTGGGGATGGTCGGCCTCTGGGAAGGCATTCCCCTCGGCTTCGTGCTGGGTCTTCCGCCCTTCCTGACGGGTTTGACGTCGGCTATCGGGTCGACGGTGGCAACACTGCTGGCGATGCTCCTCGGTGAGCGCATTCGCGCACGCCTGGCCGCCAGGCGCGCCAAAGGTGGTCCCCCTCGCGATCGGCTGATCGATCGTATCTGGCGTCGCTATGGCATCGTGGGATTCGGCCTCCTTGCCCCGTGTCTCATCGGCGCGCCCGCCGGCGTCGCGCTCGGCCTTTTCTTGCGCGCACCGGCGGGCAGGCTGCTCTTTTGGCTCATCACCGGCATCGGCTTATGGGCCGTGATCCTGACCGGCGTGGGAGCTTACGGTTCGGAGGGGATTCGCCGCCTCATCGCGCCTTGAGCGCGCCGACCGACTCCATCGCGCAACCTTCGTATCGTGTCGCGAGCGTTCGGCGGGCTCGGTCGAATGGACGGTGGCGCGCATCGTGGGGTCTCTCTATCTTTGCGTCATGGAAACCGTCAAGTTCCACCGAGGCCGTCTTATCGACCACGTTCAACTCGTCGTTCGCGATCTCGCGGCGGCGAAGCGGTTTTACGGGGCGCTTTTCGGCGTTATCGGGATACCGTTCGGAGGCGAAGGCCCTGGTTTTTTCTGGGCCGATGAGGTCTGCGTTTCCACCGCGGACTCCCCGGCGGCAGCGGGTCAAACGACGGGTCGCATTCACCTCGCCTTTCAGGCAAACGATCGCACCACCGTCGATCGCTTTCATGCGGAAACGATTCGCGCGGGCGGCAAAGACAACGGCGCGCCTGGAGAGCGACCGTATCATCCCGGCTATTACGCGGCTTTCGTACTGGATCCCGACGGCAACAATATCGAGGTCGTTTTTCACGGGCCAGCCAAACGGTCGGCGAGCTCGGTCGAAATCACGATCTGATCGAGACCGCGATGTCCGTTGCGATGCGCCTGTATCTCTAACGCCACCGCAAATCGTGCGCGTCCGGTCGAAGACCCTCAGCCGGGATCAAACGTGTCTCGACAGGAACCGCGAGCGAGCTCCTGCGTGGTGAGGGCACGCAGGCGAATGCCGAGCGCGGCGACCGTTTGCGGAATTTCTTTGCAGCCAGCCGCACCGTTGCACGGAGCGCCGATTTCGACGACTGCGGCGCCGCCGACCGTGATCCGGAAGATAGCGCCATCGACCGGGCGGGTGTCGCGGCCAAACAGGATCGGGGCGGCAGCCAGCGCTGCGCGTACGTCGGGTTGTTCGAGCGCCACGTTGATCTCCCGCGCACTCACCGTGCTCGTACACGTGTCGAGGGCCTGCGAGCAATTGAGCGTCGGCGGATCACTGCCGCCCGGATCACGTTGATGAGAAAACGTATCGCATGGCGAAAGCGTGCTGCGGTCGACATAGGCCACTCTCCCGCCGTCGTTGCCCCAGACGATCGCGTCGACAACGCATCCGCAATCGTCGCTGCCGTCCAGCACCGCGTCTGCTGTAGCGTCCCCGTTCGCCCCGGAACCGCCGCCGGTCGCGCCCGCGTTTCCACCTGCGCCGCCCGAGCCGGCGTTGCCGGCTCCGGAGACGCCACCGTTTCCGGCGTCGGAGGCTTCGTCGGTGCGCGATGAGCAGGCGAGGGTAGCGGCGAGGCTGATGGCGGCGAGAAGAGCGATGGGGTGGGCGTTCATGCTCGTGGTGGAGGATACGACGTTTTCGAAGAGCTGGCGCGCGTCAGTGTCGGACCAGAGAGATGATCTGTCGACCACGAAGGGGGTACTTCGAAACGCGCGCCGATCACGAGGAAGCCGCGTCCCCGGTGCGGACGAGCAGTCCGGCGAGATCGGCAGCGGCGTACGCGTTTCGAACATCGGAGGAAGCGAATTCGCTCGCCGCGGCGACCGCGGCTTCGACGGTGGCATACAGGTGAAGCCGACCACCTCGCGAGATGATGACGAGCGCGCGCATGAGTCCGCGAAGGAGTGAACGCTGAAGATCAGTCCCCTGTATGACCATATGGAAGGCTTCGCAGTGTTCGGCCAGGAGCGGCATCCCCTGCGACATGGCGCTGCGGGTCTCGGAACCGGGATACGTGTTCACATGCGGAGGAACAACGCCGATGAAGATGACTCTTTCCTTCGCTGCCTTTCGAGCCGAACCTACGATGCGCTGGAGCTCGCCTACATCTGCGAGCGTGGGCGCCGTTTCCCACACCAGCAAGATGGCCCTGCCCGACGTCTTGAATCGAAAGGACATGCAATGGCGCTCCCACGCGGCTCGTGCACCGCCTTCATCTACTTTACACGAGTCGCGGCGACCGTGCGGGGCCACCCCGAGCGCAGGTGGTGTGCCATCGCGTTGACACCTCCCTTCACGAAGATGTTGTCGTGGATTGTCACGCGCCCCGACGCCGGTAGCAGCGACTCGCGCGGATTGTCAGCAAACAGATTGCCGTCGATCTCGTAGCGGTCCTCGGATCCGCCCCGCTCGCCGGGAAGTCACCGACGAGAACGTTCGGACGGTCTCCGTCACCGCTAGGTCGGTCGCTCTTGAGAAACACGTTGTGCCGAATCACCGTCGTGCTCGGTGTTGTCGGCAATCCCGCATCGGTGATCTCCACGGTGTTGCAACACGGTCCCGGGTCGGAGTGAAACACGGCCGCGGGGCCCGATTCCGGCCCCGTCTCACCTTTCCGCTACCGGAAGGCGGGGGCACGTTACCGTGGTGTACCCGCTCGTTTTCAGCGCTGAAGAATGAGGATCCGCTTGCGATCCGTCACGTCTTCGTTCAGACCGAAGCACGCGAGCATTTTGCGCTCGCGACGGCCATGATGAAAGTTTTCATCCTTGCCGCCGCCACATTCCTTTTTGTCGCTGAGGGGCATCGAAATGGCGGACTAGGCAATTCCCGTGAGACGCCGGGTTCAGTATGGTGTGGTCGCGGATCGACCGGCGTGAGCTCGCGACCTCAGTCGTCGACAAATCTGGACGGCGATTCGCGCCAATTCCCACTCACCAGGCGAGATGTGTCCAATGAAAAAGCTGGTCCATAGGGAAATCCGCAAAGCGGCAAATGTCGTTACGTTGCCGGCCCCGGGCACACTACGGAACGCCGGTCTCGCTACGCTCGTTGCGCTAGTGCTCGGCGCATGCGGTAGTAGCGAGGCTCCGTCACCAACGGGAGGACCGCCCGGTACCGGAGGCTCAGGGGGTAGCACCGGTGGCATCGGCGGCGCGACGGGTGGCGCCGGCGGAGCGACGGGCGGCACCGGTGGAGTGACCGGCGGCACCGGCGGAGCGACCGGCGGCACCGGCGGAGCGACCGGCGGCACCGGTGGAGTGACCGGCGGCACCGGCGGAGCGACGGGCGGCACCGGTGGAGTGACCGGCGGCACCGGTGGAGCGGCCGGTGGCATGAGTGGCGCTGGCGGTAGCGCCGGGAAGGCCGACGGCGGCACGACCGGTGGAGCCGCCGGAAGCACCGGCGGTGCCAGTGGAGCTGCTGGCAGCGGTGGTACGTCGGGCACCGCGGGCAGCAGCGGTACGGCGGGCACCGACGGTGGCGGCGGATCTCCGGGATGCGGAACGGGCAGTGGCAGCTGGCCCGCGGCGAATCCGGCTCAGCAGGGCCCGTACATGGCGGTGACCGAAAACAACGTCGGTCCGAATAGCGCCTACACCATGTTCCGCCCGCAAACGCTCGGACAGGCGGGGCTCAAACATCCGGTCATCACGTGGGGCAACGGCACCGGCACGATGCCGAGCACGTACAGGACCATGCTGACTCACTATGCCTCGCACGGTTTCGTCGTGATCGCGTCGAACAGCACGAATGTCGCGCAGGGCACGCCGCCGCCGATGCTCGACGGCGTCACCTGGGTGCTCGAGCAGGCAGCGGTCTCGACCAGCCCGCTCTACAACTGTATCGACGCCGCGAAGATCGGCGCAACGGGCCACTCGCAGGGCGCGTTGGCCACGACGAGCGCCGGTTCGGACGCGCGGATCGCGACGATCGCGCCGCTCGAAGGCTCGCGTGCCAACAGCGGCTTGCACGGTCCGGCGGCGTTCTTTTGCGGCGGTATGGACACCACGCTGCCCTGCAGCGGTCACATGAGCGCATTCAACAGCGTCACCCAGTACCCGGTCATGTTGGCCAACCAGCTGGCCGCCACCCATACGAACTGGATAGGTGGCTTGGGATCGACCTTGAACCCGTTCGCCGTCGCGACGACCGGCTGGTTCCGCGTGCACCTGATGGGCGATACGGCGCTCCGGCCGATGTTCTACGGCGCCAGCTGCACGCTCTGTCAGGACAGCGCGACCTGGCAGATCCAGCGCAAAATGATGGATTAGATCCCGATTTTGCCTGGCTTGGAGCGCGGCTTCGGCCCGGCTCCGAGGCCCGCGCGAAGTTTCGGGAGCATCTTCGGCCAAGCAGACCGGTTGCCTACGCGAGCTTCGCCAAGGAAGTTCCGCCGGCGGCTGGAGATCGCTTCGGGGCCGGGGATCCCGCCGCCGGGACCGAAGATTGCTTGCGCGTCTCCGGGCGCGTTCAGCGGTGGGCGGCACCCGATGGAATGAGGACTGTCACTCGTAATAGAGTGCAGTCCACACGTGATAGACGACCATGGCGACGAGCAGCACGGACAGGGCGATGTGCGCTATCACCCAGAAAGGCAGCAGTACCTTGAGGCGCGGGAAGGTCGAGGGACTGACGAGACCCAAGACGTTGTTGGTCACGTACACGGTGCTCAACACGAACAGATAGCCGAAGCCGAGACGCGTACTGTGGAGAAAGAGGAGCGCTGGCGAAAAAGCTCCTGCGGTCTGGTGCCACGAATACAGCGCCCTGGCTGCGCGCGCCCATCGATTGACTCGTAAGAACGCGAGCAACCATTGGAAGCACACGAATCCCGCGAGCAGCGATCCGCTCGCAATCTTGTACCACGTGTGTCGCTGCCAAACGCTGAGTGGCCCCCACTCCAATCCCAGGTCGAGCTGCGTCAGAAATAAGATCCACATCGCGGCCCCGGCCAGCGAGGTCAAGAGTGCCCGCAACGCTACGGCGTTCCGCTCGGGCGCGTACTTTCTCGGAGCGCATCCGTGCGACGGGAAAGCAGGCGATCCAACGTCGGTTTGGAAATCCGTCGTTCTGCTTCCTGCATGAATGTTTCGGGCGTTGGGAGACAGTAGCACTGGCTGGGCCATTTCTTTCCGACCTCCGGAGGCGAAGAAAAGGTTTTGGTTTTCTCGATATAGTGAGTGTACGCATCCCGGAATCCGTTGCGGAGCGCAGCAATCACCTCCAGCGTCTCGGTGACCGAGACGCTGTTCGAAGGAAAGGTCCACGTGGTAGCACCCATCACGTCGCCCAGTTCCCAATTGCGCTTGGGGCTGTCGGGATGCTGGTTGTGGCAATCCACACACGCTGCCGCGACGGCGAAGTCCGGGAACATGGCAGTGTACAGCTTGACGTCATTCATGAAGAAGCCGCGCGGTTCTCTGTCGCGTCGCATCGCTTGAAGGGCGTCCGCCTGCTGACCAGAGAATCGATTCGCCTTGTTGACGGGATAGTCCGATCCCAAAAACAGCCCCAACCTCACCGAGCTCTGCGCCAGGCTCTGGGACGTCTGGCGCAGAAATTGAGCGGGCAGAGGCCCTGCATCGAATTTGAACTGCTCCCATTTTTCGTCGAACCGGAGCCCGACCTTCTGGCCGGCGCCCACGATTTCCTTGGCGTAAAGCTCGCGTAAGGCGGCGTTCTCCGCTGCGCAGATCTCCAAAACTTCATGGGCCGTCAACCGCTTGCCGCCTGCAGCCGACGCCTCGGGCAAAGGGGGTGGGGCGGTCACGAACAGGTAGACCGTCATCGGCGCAACGAGTGAAAGCATGACAAAGGGCTTAATGCTCAAGGTCCTGTCGTTCCTGCCGAGCCGGCTTTTTCAGCTGCCTAGGATAAGGAGAGGCCTCGCCTTGGAAGTAGCGCCCGAGGCGAAGCGAGGGGATCGCATCGGCGAGACGGGTAGGACTGTCCATCACGTGGTTGCCGTGAAAATCGTGGCAGCCGAGGCAGCTGTGCCAGAGACCCTCACGTACGAGCGTCGCGTGCGGAACGTCCAGCGGGTCGTCTTTCATCTCTAGCTCGCCATGACAATGCTGGCAGTACCCGGGCTCTACCGTGACGCGGCGGCCGGAGTGCTCGCGATGACAGCTTGCGCAATGCTGGGGCGCGATCACCTTGCGAGCGTCCGAAAAGCGCGGCTCGTTGAAGCGAAAGACGGGATGCCGGTCGAACGGCCGTTCATGACAGGCGTAACAGTCGTCGTTTTCCACTTCTCGGTATCCGAAGTCGACCGGCGTTTCGCGCAATCCAATGAGAAAACGAGTGCCGGCCTGGATTTGCTGGCGCACGCTACCGGGCGCCGGACGATGGCAGTTGGTACAGGCGAGCTCCTCGTGCCCTGAGTTCATTCTTCCGGGAGCCGTGAGGTGCTCCTGGCCGGGTGCGAGAAACGCGCACAAGGCTGCGATCGCCAGGCAGAGCCCTAGCCCGATCCCGACCCGTCGCCGTGTGCTCGAAGGAGGCGCGGGCCCGCGCCGCTCGTTCGAACGACGCGCCACCGCCTCCGGCGGGACGGCGACTGCCGAAAGACTGTCATCTTGTCGATCACCAGGGTCCTTCGGCTTCATGGGTTCCAGTCAATCGAGACGTACCGAAAAGAGTTGACCTGTTCGCCACTGTTCTACGTGATGGCGAACGCGCCTACCGTCCGTCGAGCGGCTGATTCGAACGATATCGACAACGACCGTCCGCAGACGCCGTCCGACCATCGATCAGCCCTTGCTCTGTGCCGACGGCTCTCGCCCGTCGAATGCAAGCGCTGCGAAGTTCACCCTCGGTAAGCTGAAAGTTTTGTCGTAATGGGACTTCGGTCAGTCCGCGCATCAGTGCTGGCCGATCTTCCCAGCTTGGCATCGTGGCGCAGGATAGGAACGGCAACGACGAGGCAGCTACGGTCGTTCGGCCGGCATGCTCCTCTATTCCCGCGACGTCCCCGTCGGCTGTTCGCCATTTTTCGCTGGCGGGCAGAGTCTACCGTGAGGGTCGACCGGGGGTGTCCTTGGCTCGATTTCCGACTACGGTCGGCATCGTGTGCTTGCTTATCGGCCCCAATACGTTTTCGGCGACGGAGGTAGTCCCTTCGGGCGATGGACGCACGGATGCGCCCGCATGATCGCATGATCATGATGGATGGTACCCGTGAGGCGCTCTCGAACAGCCCCGGGCGGGCCGCAGTCCGCCAAGAACCACGGAGAGAACCTAGATGAGCGTTCCTGATTCTCGAACGGCCCGCGCGCCAGAAGGCAGCCAAAACCACGGTGAGAGCGTCAATGAGACGTCCACGATCTTCGAATGGCCCGCGCGGCAGCAGGCCGCGAAAAACCACGGAGACAACCCCAATAGGACGTCCTCGTTTTTCGAACAGCCCGCGCGGCAGCAGGCTGCGAAAAACCACGGAGAGAACCTCAATAGGACGTCCTCATTTTTCGAACAGCCCGCGCGGCAGAAGGCCGCCAAAAACAACGGAGAGACCCTAGATAAGACGTCCTCGTTTTTCGAACGGCTTCCACGGCAGCAGGCCGCCGAAAATCAGGGAGAGCGCGTGAAGCCGCGGCAGACGCTGCCGCCGACGGACGACGAAACGAAGCACCAGGATCCCTTCGAAACACGCGCGAACCTGTCAGGCGAACGGCGATTGAATGACAATCAAGGAGGAGTCGCTCTTCGGCCGCAGCGCTCGACCGTGAGCCAGATCGAACCAGAGCGAGACAGGCTGCACCTGCCCTCTTCGACCGAGGCGGCCCAGCTCATCGGCCGGACGCTGGCCGACAAATATACGATTGAAAGCGTCATCGGCACGGGGTCGATGGGCACCATTTACCGGGCGCGTCAGATTGCGCTCGACAAGTTGGTGTCGGTCAAGATCTTGCACCGGGAGCTGGCCGAGCAACGGAACTTCGTCGAGCGCTTCAAGCTCGAAGCATTTTCCGCTTCGCGACTCGAGCACCCCAATTCCCTTCGCGTGCTCGATTTCGGAGAAGATGGAAACTTGTTCCACCTCGTCATGGAGTACGTCGAGGCCGACGACTTACTCACCGTCATGCAGCGCGAGTGGCCCTTCAAGGACGCCCGGATCGTTGCGATCATGTCCCAGGCACTGTCTGCCCTGGCCAAGGCGCACGAAGTCGGTATCGTCCACCGCGATATCAAGCCCGAGAACATTCTCATCTTGCGCGGGATAGACGACGAAGGAAATGCGACCGACATCGTGAAGGTGTGCGACTTTGGTATCGCCAAGCTGGCCACCCCGTCGGTCGAGGCGTCGCGCCTCTTTGCACCTCATCTCACGACCGAGGGTCTCATCGTGGGAACGCCCGACTACATGTCGCCCGAACAAGCGCGGGGGGAAGGCGTCGACGGCCGCAGCGATCTCTACTCGATGGGCGTCGTTCTTTATCACCTGCTCTCCGGGCGACCCCCTTTCATCGCCGATACGCCCTTCGGCATCGCCATCCAGCACGTCTCCGAACCTGCACCCCCTCCGTCGCAGCACCGCGCCGTGAATCCGGTCCTCGAGAGCATATGCATGCACGCGATGAACAAGCAGCCCGAGGATCGGTTCCAGACGGCACGCGAGATGCGCCGCGCCATTCTGAGCTCGGCGGCTTCCGATGCCGAGAGCGGGATGACATCCGCGAAGCGAGCGTCCACCCGCATTCTTTCGACTCCCCCCTCGGTCTCGGCGGCGCCCACCGGGCCTCCGGTCGTCCCTCATTCGACGGCGCCCAGCCCGAGGTGGCCCAGCTGGGCGCGCACACCTAGCTGGCCCCCCTGGGCTCGACGTCCGAATGTGATCGTCGCGGCGGCTCTCGTGACCGTCGCGACCCTTGCCCTGGCCGCGCTGATCTCGCGCCTTGGTGGCCAGGATTCTTCCTGGGGCAGTGGAAATGTCGTGCGGACGGCGACGGTCGCATTGGCACCGGCTGCGCAGGCCAATCCCGCTTCTTCCGTCGGCTCCGATCCCGCTCCTACGCAGCCGCAAACCGCGACGCCGAATGTGATCCCGGACGACAAACGCCCTCCGGTAGGGGGGTCCGAATCCGAGTTGCGCGCACGGCCCGCTGCCGCGCCGACCCCCCCGCCTCGGCGCTAGGTGAACTATCCTCTAGCCAACGGCGACGTCGAAACCGCAGGCGTCGTGCCCGAGACCACCGATGCAGGTCACCTCGAGAGCGCGGGCCTTCTTCTTGGTGACGGACTCCACGACACCGGCGATCATCCCGCCCTCGAGGTGACACAGTGTCCTTCCGACTCTGGTCATCCCGGAGCAGGTCACGCACTCGTAGACATCCACGTGGATTTTTGAAGCGGTCAGCTGGGGGACTTTGATGACACCGATCTTGAGCTCGGCGCAAAGACCGAGAAAGTCTTCCAGCTTGGTAATCCCGAGCGCCAGCCCCAGCTTCTTTCCGGCAACGTAGGCGGTGCCTGCCGCTCCGCGTCCGATGATGTCCTCCAGCGCGACCAGTCGGAGGAGACGGAAGAGCGCGACCCCCGCGTCGTTGCCGAGCGACGGGCGGTCGATCTTGAGGACATTGGCGACTTCGATGGATTGGCGTTTTTCAGCCGTGATGAGGGGTGCTGCTGCTGCCGCTGCTGAGATACTCATGCTTGACTCCTTTGAGACATGAACGATTTGACGTCGTTCAACAGTTGAACCATGCGCGGCAAATCGGGGCCAGGCCCCGAAGTGAGCGTCGCCAGAAAGATATCGGTGTCTGTGATGCTGCACGCCGTGAGGGTTGCCACGCGCTCGTCCTCGATGACAATACGGCGGATGCGTCCGAACGCCAAAAAATCCTTCGCTTTGCTGGCGGCCTGGGAAATGAAGGCACAGAACCCAGCCAGGGATTCGGACTGCTCGCCGATCGCGGCCACCGGTAGGCCCATGGCGTCACCCAGCACGGCCGCGCGGATGCCCTTGGTCTTGCTCAAGCGCTCTAGGATGCTCTGAAATGTCTTGGTACCGCCGGCGCCTTCCAGCGCCGCGGGCAGAAGCGACGAGCTCGCGTTCCCCGTTTGCCGTCCGAGCGGGGCAGGTGGAAGCGACGAGTTCGTGTTCCCTGTTCGATGTTCGAGCTCGACGACCAGCGCCTGGAGGCGGGCAATCTCGATCTGCTCCATCTGGCTCGCGCGCTGGCTCTTGAGCGTCCCTGCCGCCAGTCCTGCGCAGAAGAACAGGACCGCGCCGGTGGCGGACAAGATCCAGAAAAGCTGCGCGAACGACATCACCTATCTCCCGTGAGCTCGATCCGAACTTCTGCGCGCCGATTCCGTCGAAACGCCTCTTCGGTCGGTCGGTCGTCGACTGGGCGCGTGTCGCCGAAAGCAGCAGTCCGAATGCGATCTCGGGGGATGCCGAGCTTGCCGAGCGCCAGGACGATGGCACCGGCGCGCGCGTCGCTGAGAACGAGGTTGCTCCCCAGATTCCCTTTCCAGCCCGTACGATCGGCGTGCCCATCGACGCGTACGACCGCTTTGGGATCGCTCTTCAGTGCGTCGGCGATCGCCGTCAACATCTTCGCTTGGTCATCGTTGATGATCGAAACGCCGCTGTTGAACTGAACCACGCAGCGCTCTGGTGGGGGACGCGACGGATGGCTCTCCGTCTTCATGACGGGCGGAAGTACCTCGTCCGAAATCGGCGACGGCGGTGGGACGGGCGGGCGTCGTTCGATGCTCGTCGCCGCGGCCAAGGGTTCGATCGGAACCGTCGGTGCGGATGGAGCCGAGCTGGTCAATCGTTCCGCGTTGACGTCGAGCCACGCCAGGTCGGCTGCACCCAGCGCCAAACACGAACCGAGGACCCCGCGAAGAATGGCCGGCGACATGTCAGATCGCCTTGCTGAGCTCGGCGAGCACCCGCCGTAGCTCGAGGAAGATCAGGCCCAGTTTTGCGTCCCGCGTTACCAGGAGCACGAGTACGGTATCGTGCGTGACGGCGTTGAGGATGATGTACCCCTTCGGCGACCGAACGTACACCTGCTCCATGTCGGAGCGCATCAAATCCGCGGAGATCCGCTCGCCCACGCCGAGCAACGAGGCAGCCATTCCGCTGACCAGCTCCTCGTCCACCTCGGCCGGGAGCAATGACGACACGACAAAGCCTTCGGTGCTCACGACGAGCGATCCGATGATATCTGGTGTGCTGGCGCGCAGCGCGCGCAGCGCCTCGTTAATCCGTTCCGCTAAGGTCGGCACTCGTGCCTCCGTTCAGTTGCAGGTTCGTTCAAGCGCCTAGAGATTCACTGCATAGCTGCGATTCGGCCGACACGTCGTCCAACACGACGACTGGTGAACTTTCGTCTGAGGATGGCGGGCCGCCCGACGCGCCGGCGGGGGAACCTTCGTCGGAGGGCAGTGTCGTCCACCAACACGACGACTGGAAACTTTCGTCGGAGGACGGCGTCGCCCCCCTTCCACGCCGATGGGCTCAGAATCGTCGCATGAAGGGCCTCGCGTCGCGCCGTTCGCGGTGAAGAGCCTTCGAAGCCATGGCTTACGCAGACGGCCGAGCCGACCTACATGCTCACGCTCATCGATCGCGGCGCCGATTTTCTCTCGCGCTCCGGCTCCCTCACGGAGGAGGCGGCCGATGCCTTGCGCAAGGAGGCGCGTCGGCGCGCAGAAGCTGGGGAATTCTTTGGTCACATTTCTTTTTGTCAGCGTGATCGCGCGCAAACCGAACCAAGAGGCGCCACAGTAAGCCTCGGTAGCCGATGAGCGGCGCGGGGCGAGGCAGGCCACGCGGGTCCCGCTCATTCAGGCGGCTTGCGCGGTTGGCGATCGCTCAATCGCGCGCTCTGGGCGTCCAGTCTCTTGGGTAGAGGGAGAGTAGACACGAGAGGAACTTCGTTTGGGATAAAACGATGATCAGGTCACCTGGAAAAGGAAGGAAGCATCGTACTCGAACCCAAAAGTCAGACGGGGGCGCCGCTCGCTGGAGTGGGCATCGGGGGAACTTCGCGGCGTACCGGGTGTCGTACCGGTCCCATGCGAACAACTCGCTCTCGCCGCTTCGCGCTAAACTTCGTCGGTGGCCGTTTTGCCGCACTGGCACTCTTGGTCCTCTTGGTCGCCTGCCGATCGGCGCCACCCCCTGCAGCGGCGAAGGCCCAGCCGGGCGAGCCCCAGCTCGTTCCGGCCGGCGACGTACGCCTCTGGGTGCGCAGCGTGGGGGCGGGTCCTCCGCTCGTCGTCATCAACGGCGGACCTGGTGCGTCGCATCACGCTATCGCACGACTCGAATCGCTGGCTTCGCCCTCGATGCGCGTGGTCCTCTACGACCAGCGCGGTATGGGTGGTTCATCAGCACCGGCCGACGACGGCGCATATGGCCTCGACAACTACGTGGCGGACCTCGATGCGGTTCGCGATGGGCTCGGCGTCGCGAAGATTCACGTCCTTGGTCATTCGTTTGGCGGTCTGATCGCAATGGCCTATGTCGCGGCACAGCCGGAGCGCGTCGCGTCGTTGACGCTCGTCAGCTCCGGGGCGCCTTCATGGGACGATCATAAGGCGGGTAATGTCGGGTTCAGCCAGCGCTATGCGAAGCTGCTCGCCGAAAAGAAGATCCCGGCGGACCCACCACCGGTGGTCGGCGACGATTGTCGAGAGCAATCGAACGCGTTCGTGCCCCTTCTTTTTGCCGATCCGGATTTCAAAGGACCGCTCGAGGAGATGAAGACGACGTCGTGCAGCGTCCGCGTTCGCGATGCGACCGTCAAGCTCATGCCCGGCTACGATCTGCGGCCGAAGCTCAAGACGTTTACCGCACCGACGCTGGTCGTGATCGGCGACGCGGACCCGTTCGGCGACGCCCGAGCCACCATGAAGGCGTTCGAAAGCGCGCACCCGCAATACGCCTTGCTGCCGAAATGCGGGCATTTCCCCTGGGTCGAATGCCCCGACGCGTTTCGGCCAGTGGTCGAAGAGTTCCTCGCCCGCGTCGCGCAGCGTCGGCCAGCACGCGCAGGTGAACCGCAAACGCGCCCGAGTGCATCCGGTACATCACCTACGCGCTAACAGAGACGGATCAATCGTCAGGTTTGGCTCACCTGAGACGACCCCGCATTGGCACGCTGGTAGGCAAGCTCGGCGACTCGTGCATCGCGGCAATGCCGTGGGCGGGCGCAATGGGCTTTGCCATCATGGACAGTCCGGATCGACGCGGGGCGGTCGAGCCAAGCGGCAATGGGCGTTGCCGTGCAGTTTTCATTGGCGCGGGGTATTTGTAACTTATCCTTTCGTTCATCTATTTGCAATCAAAAAACGGACATCGAACGCTTGTTGAGAATAGTCATGTTCCCTCGACCATCCTTCCAGCCAGGTCATCTCGGGGCTTCCGTGAACGACGAGTCCGGGGGACGCCGGATGGGTGGCTTCGGTGGTCCGGGTGCCTACCAGCCGGTTGAAGTGTTCAAGGGTTGGTTCGGTCGTCATCGGGAGCGCTCCTCTTCCGGAGACCCCATGTGCTGGGCTTGCGGGGCGGTGGTGCTACACGTTTGTTCGTTGCTGGAGTTCCGATCAACTGACGAACGACCGACCAGATCGGAGAGCCTCGACGCCGCATCGATGGTAGGTTCGGCGAGACCGCGCAGGAGGTTCGGCCAGGCCATGAGCGACACGACATCTTCCGCCACGTTTCTGCGCGCCGTCGGGGTGCCAATAGCACCGTGCCTGCTACCCAACGGCAGGGCGCTAGTATGGCTGATCGCGCCGTGATTGACTCGGCTCGAAAGTGGTCCGCGCGTCAGAAGCCGCGAGGCGTCGTTTCGCGACGTCGCGCGGCCTGGTGGGGACTGCTCCTCCCTCTCGTCGAAATCTCGTGCGCGACGCCTCGCGCCGTCCACGTTTCTACGGTTTCGACCGCCGCCCCAGTGAGTTCGACCGCACGGGATCCCGTGCAAACGCCGCCCGCGCCGCCTGCCGCAAGCGAGTCCGAGCCAGTCGTTCGTGTCGGGGCCAAGTTTCACTATCCGTCTGCCATCCTTCAAGACGAACGTGCCTATTGGGTCGAGCTACCGGACGAGTACGAGTCGGCGGTCAATGCGCAGAAGAGTTATCCCGTACTTTACCTGCTCGACGCTGAACGGTTTTTCGCGGCAGCGTCGGCCACCGTGAAATTCATGAGCCAGCTGGGGACCATCCCCGAGACGATCATCGTCGGTATCCCGAGCACCGCTCAGCGAGCGCGCGACATGACCCCAACGCACAGTCTCAAGGGGCCGAATGGCGAGCTGACGCAGCGCCGTGCGACGAGTGGCGGGGCCGACGCGTTCTTGTCGTCGCTGCAAAAAGAACTCCTCCCTCGCATCGAAGCGAAATACAGGACGATGCCTTATCGCGTTCTCGCGGGGCAATCGCTGAGTGGACTTTTCGCGTTGCACGCCTTCATTCAAGATCCAGCCTCGTTTCACGCGATCATCGCCATGGATCCATCGCTTTGGTGGGACGACCGTCTTCTTGCGAGGCGCGCCGCGACGAGCGCTTCGCTGACTAAGAACCTGCGCAACAGCGTATACATTGGGACCGCCAACCACGACGCCGAACAGGACGCGGGGAGAGGACCAAAAGCGGCGACGCAAGCCTTCTCTCAAGCGCTCAAGTCACTGCCGGCACCGAGCCTTCGCTCCAAGTTGCAAGCGTTCGAAGACGAGAATCACGGGTCCGTTCCTTTTCCGAGCTTCTATTACGGACTCTCGTTCACGTTCGACGGTTATCGAGTGCCGACATCCGGCGCCGTCAAGGATCCAGCGACGATCATAGCGCACTATCGGCAATTCTCGGAGCAACGCGGCGCGACCTTCGAGCCTCCCGAAATAGCTTTTGCGACGGTCGCGTTCCTGCTGCTCTTCGAGCAAAAGAAGGTCGACCAGGCTGTCGCCGTCCTCGAGGAGAACGCCAAACGTCATCCGGCTTCGCCGCAAGCACACGAATATCTCGGCCAGGCCTACTTGGCGAAAGAGGATAAGGCCTCGGCGATCCGGTGCTTCGAACGCGTGCTGCAGTTGAAGCCGGGCGACGAAGCGACAGCCCAGCAGCTACAAAGCGTGCGAGGTAAGTAGGCGCGAAAAGGCCGACGGACCGCCGCCCAATTCGTCCGATGACGACGACGCGCTAGAGACCACGGGTCGCCTTCAAAACAAGGTCCTGGCCGGCGGCAATTGCTGCGAGAACATATTTTGGCGGTAGGTATGTGGACGGTCAGGTAGTGGACAAGCGCCTGGCGAAGTTCCGTCAGCGCGCCGAAGTCCTTCGCGGCCAAAGGAGTCATTGGCGCTAAACGAAGCTGGCGCACCGTCCCGCCTCTCGAGTGCGCAGCTGCCCTCGCGCTTGCATAGCTCCCGTCTTGCTCACTGTCGTCGATTGCGGCAACATACATTTGAGCCGGGCGCATCTCGTGCGCACCGCTTGCGGCTAGGTGGCCGCGAAACCCCTCGCCTCGTTCATGGACAACGATTCGCATTCCAAGTGCCTCCGTTATCTCCTCTCTGCGCTGACGCTCGGTTCGGCGTGCGGCGGGCATCTCACGAGCACGCCGGCGCCGGAGGGGGGCTCCAACGACACTATGGCAAGTGGTGGTTCGACGGGACGAGGGGGATCCGCGGGACAAGGGGGATCCGCGGGGCAGGGAGGTTCTTCGGGACGCGGCGGGGGAGGGGCCGTCATTCGCGTCGATGCCCAGGTCGATGCCAAATGGTGCGATACGTTGCGCGTCGGTGAGCGCCTGCTCCGACCTCCGCCAGGAGTTTGTCCCTTGGATGGTGGATACCCGGAACATCCCCCGAGGCTCAATTACGTATGTCTGGCTCGACCCGTCGACGGCTTGTCGTGCGATACGATTTACGACCGCGATTGCGTGCTTTCCACCTTCAGGTGCTGGGACGCCGTACGCGGCTCGTCAATCCTTTGCGGCTCGGTTCGCGACGCCGATGGCAGCTGTTGTTATCTCATCGAGGGCGATTGCGTCATCCGGTAGCTGCGGTGCCCACCCCAGCCTCGACCGCGCGCCACCCCGCGTACGCACGGCGGCTCTGGATCTGACCGCGCTTGCGGTGTTCAAGTCGTTCGAGCAACTGGCGGTGATCGCGAATGTGTCGGCGTTGCTTCTGCACGAAGCCGTCGCCGTGGCCGCCGCCGCTCTGCGCGCGGAGAGGGTCGAAGCCAAAGATGTTGCTCTGCACATCGAAGGTGCCCGCCAGTGAGGACTGCCCTTCGCCTGGCTCACCTGAGACGAGCCCGCATTCGCACGCCGGTAGCCAACCTTGGCGACTCGTGCATCGCGATGAGGCCGTGTCGCTGCCAACCCGTGCCTAGCAGCCAGGTCCGGGGCGGCACGACGGGAGGGACGTCGTGTGAATGAGGTGGGCCCGATGACGGAGGATGCTTCCATCCCATGAACCACCGCGCCGAAGAGCACGGATCGAGCTCCGCCCGTACGACGGAGCTCGGCGCATGTTTCTTGCGATTCATCAAAACGTAGACGAGACAGTGACGAACTTCTCGCGGGGTTCGAAGTGCGCGTGCGTGAAAACGTTCGCTCCAAACGGAGCCCTGTCGCGCGAACGCGCGGTTACAAGCGCGTGCGAGGCGAACGGTCAAACCAATCATGCCGCGCGAAAGGGACAGGTTGTCGTCGGCCTCTATCAGCAAATGAAGATGATCGTCCTGTACGCCGAAGTGCACGACGCGAAACCACCGCCGCGAAGCGGCGGTGAACCCTCGACGCAAGGCCGCAAACACGATGGGCGCGCGCAGACTGGGCAAACACCGCGCCCGGCGCAGTGTGACGTGCACGGGGTGCCGGTGGCAATGCCGTGGGCGGGCGCAATGGGCTTTCCCATCATGGCCAGTCCGGGACCGACGCGGGGCGGTCGAGCCAAGTGGCAATGCGAGTTGCCCTGCGGTTTTCATGGGCGCGGGGTATTTGTAACTTATTGTTTTTATAATTGCAATCGATAAAGCAGGCGCCGTGCGATTGTTGTCAATGGACGCGTTTCGCTCGACCGTGCGCTCGTGAGAGGAATGTCGGCTCCATCAAGCGCGCCGATCCAGCGCGACTCCATACGCACGGACGGGGTCAGTCCGCCACGTCGTCGCGCGGCCTGGCGGGGACTGCTCCTCCCTCTCGTCGAAATCTCGTGCGCGAAGCTCGCGCCGTCCCCGTTTCTACGGTTCCGACCGCCGCCCCGATGAGTGCGACGGAATCCTGTGCAAACGCCGCTCGTGCCTCCTGCCGCAAGCGAACCTTTCGGTGCTGCACTAGGCGTATTAACATCTTCGGGAACGAACCATGTCGGACCCCTACGCCACCATCGCGGACGCCGACCCGTCGCTCCAGGAGCGTCTGGCGGACGTTCTGGAGCTCAGAGCGCGCGACTCGCAACAGCAGGCAATGCTGCGCGCATATCTGTCGGAGATCGAGTTGCCCCCAGGCGCGAGGGCGTTAGAAATCGGTTGCGGTACGGGCGCTGTAAGTCGAGCGCTGGTCGAGTCGCTGCATTGCGAAGTCAGTGGGGTCGATCCCTCGGCGGTATTCGTGGCGCGGGCGCGAGAACTCGGAAAACTCCTGCACGGTCTCACCTTCGAGCAGGGCGATGGCCGTTCGCTCGGTTTTCTTGACGCGTCGTTTGACTTGGTGGTGCTTCACACGACCCTCTGTCACGTGCCGGATCCGGAGGCGGCGCTTCGCGAAGCCCATCGCGTACTTCGTCGGGACGGTTGGTTGGCCGTATTCGATGGCGACTATATGACGACGACTGTGGCGATCCGCCCCTCCGATCCACTTCAGCTACTCGTCGACGCGATGGTCGCTAACTTCGTCCACGACCCATGGTTGACGCGACGTCTCTCGAAGACGCTCGAGTCCAATGGGTTCACGGTGAAGAGCCTTCGAAGCCATGGCTATACGCAGACGGCCGAGCCGGCCTACATGCTCACGCTCATCGACCGCGGCGCCGATGTCCTCTCCAGATCCGGCGCCCTTACCGCGGAGGGGGCCGAGGCCTTGCGCAAGGAGGCACGTCGGCGGGCAGAAGCTCGAGAATTCTTTGGTCACATTTCCTTTGTCAGCGTGATCGCGCGCAAATAGAGCCAAGAGGATCCATAATGGCGTGAGGTGCACGGGGTGTCGGTGGCAATCGTGGGCGTGTGCCCCTTCAGCATCTCCGTCAACGCTTCTAGGCCGAGTCACGGGTAAGAACCAGCAGGGGACCGGGTCCTACTACGTCACGCGCGGCGAGATGGGGGCGCGGAAGCGGCGTCCCCAGAAAACGAAGATCGAGAGCGCTACCAGGGCGAAGTTGAACGGCGTGTGTTGGCGGCCTCGCCACGCGAGAGTGAAAGACGATCGTCGCGGCGAGCTTTGAGAGCGGCGTGAGCAGCTTCCACAGACCGGTGAAGGTGAGGGACAGCAACACCTGCACGAACCACAAGCCGATGCGGAGGGCCTTCGATGGCGCTTTGCCGTCGGGGATTCGAGCTGCGTCGTTGGTCGTGGCGTTTCCTGGTGAAACAGACCCGCGCACGCTTCCGCTGCGTTACTAGCGCGGGCGACGGCAGAATCTAGCGCCCTTCACTTACGGCGACGGTAGGTAATCTCGAGATCGTTTTTCCAGTTCACGTCGTCCTCACTGAGCTCCCAGCGACCGTCGATGCTCTCGCCATCGGGGGGGAAGGTGCCGGTGAACCTTTGGGAAAACCCAGGAGCGTTTCGCCAGATCCGCCACACGCCATGGTCGATGCTCATGTCGTAAACGCGGAAGACGCCCCTCGAGTCGTAGTAGTGCATGCACAAGCGGGGCAGCGTGGCGAGCTTGGAACTGGTGTTCTTCGCGTCCTCGACGTGATCGCTATCCATGATACCGACGATCGAGATCGAGTCGGGGAACTGCGGATGGTCGGTACGGGCGCGGTGGATCAGGAAGCGCTCGCCTTCCAGCCAGGTCATTTCGGCGGTTCCGTGAACGACGAGTCCGGGAGACGCCGGATGGGTGGCGTCGGTGGTCCAGGTGCCCACCAGCCGGTTGAGCTGTAGAAGGGCCGGTTCGGTCGTCATCGGGAGCGCTCCTTGGCGGTGTGCTGCCACGGTCTGGCCCTTTCCTGAGTTCCTATCAACTGACGAACGACCGAACCGACCAGCCCGCCGAGTGTCGCGCCCGGTTTTTAGTGATCGTTTTCGTCGGCTCACGGCATCAAGGTGATTGGCACACCCCACCTCCGTTCGCCCGGTCCTGAGCAAAAGCGCCGTTAAAGTCGCGGAAGAGGCGTGGCCTGACCCCGCGCTGTTCTCCGATGGGAGTCCAGTGGCAGCGTTCAGGAACGCCGTGGGCGAATGGGGCGCGAGCGCGCCTCGAGACGAGCGACAGCCAGTCGGACGGCGCGTCGATGTGCGTCAACACGACCGAAACGACAGAGGTACGATGTCACGATCTCGACGCAACACGATAGGGCTCTGGGCGGCGGTCTTCTCACTTGTCATCGCGCACGCCGCTGCCATCGGATGCAGCTCGACCGAAGCGCCGCAGCGGCCCCTGGACGGGGCAGGCACCGGGGGGAGCGGCGGCACAGGCAGCACGATCTCACCCGACGCGAGCATCATCACGTCGGGCAGCGGAGGGTCGATGCAGCCCCCCATCGGGCCCGGTGGGCCCGGTGGGCCCGACGGCGCCGGGGGTGCGGGGGGATCGTCGTGCGAGAAGGCGCAATGCAAGCCGCCGGGCGGACAATATTGCGGCGAAATCGGCGACAAATGCGGCGGGAAGCTGAACTGCACCGACCCGTGTCCGTCGGATTGGGTCTGCGACCAGAACCTATGCGTTGGGGGGCCGACCTGCACGGCCGTCGGCTGCGAGGCTGCCGGAGGCCGATTCTGCGGAACGATTGGCAACGGCTGCGGAAAGTCGCTCGATTGCGGGACGTGCCCGAACGGTGACGAATGCCGCGGTGGCGTCTGCGTGCGAACGGGGTGCGTGCCGATCACGTGCGATACGATGGGCGGCCGGTTCTGCGGGACCATCGGCGATGGTTGCGGCGGGACACTCACCTGCGGCGACTGCCCCGGCGGCGCCGTGTGCGGCGGCGGGAACATTCCGAATCTCTGTGGCGGTCCGCCGGGATGTGTCCCCCTCGCCTGTACAGCGCAGAACGGTGGAAAATATTGCGGCGTTATCGGCAATGGCTGCGGAGGGAAGCTCGACTGCGGCGATTGTGCAAACAGCGTGGCGTGTGCTTCCAATATTTGTCCCGGAACCGGAAGCGGCGGCTGCACGGGCATCGCCTGCAATGTGGCCATGTGCCCGGCGGGTACCACGACGTCGGTGAGCGGAACGGTCTACGATCCCGCAGGCGTTCATCCTATTTACAATGCCATCGTCTACGTCCCCAACGCGGCGCTCGACCCCATTCCCATCGGTGCCTCGTGCGATCGCTGCGGCGCCCAGGCGTCCGGCAAAGCCATCACCACGGTGCTGACCGATACGGCCGGACATTTCGTGCTCCCCAAAGTCCCGACGGGGATGAACATTCCGCTCGTCATTCAAGTCGGCAAATGGCGCAGGGAAATCCAGATTCCCAACGTGACCTCGTGCGTGGACACGCCGGTCGGCCGCGATCTCACGCGCCTGCCGCGAACACAAGCCGAAGGTTCCATGCCGCGCATTGCCGTGACCACGGGTGGTTCCGATGCGCTCGAATGCCTGCTCCGCCGCATCGGAGTCGCGGACACCGAATTCACGACGGACACGGGCGTAGGGCGCGTGCACATGTACCTCGGCGGCAGACCTGGCACGACGGGCGAGGGGACGACCGGCTTCAATCCCCCGCTCAACAATGGGGCGGCATTCGCGCGTGCGAGCACGCTCTGGTCGAGCGTCGACAAGATGAAGGGCTACGACATCCTGATGATGTCGTGCGAGGGCAGCCAATACGAAGACCAGAAGGAACCCTATCGCGCGAACATGAAGGCTTATGTCGATGGCGGTGGGCGCGCTTTCGCGAGTCACCTCCACTTCGATTGGTTCGAAGAAGGGCCGGCGCCTCTTCCCACTACCGCCACGTACCTCGGCGGCGGGGGCGCGGATTTGCCCCAACCGTCGACGGCGTTCATCGATACGTCGTTTCCCAAGGGAAATGCGCTCGCCGATTGGCTCGTCACGGTGGGAGCCACGCCGATGCGCGGCCAGCTCGAAATCTGGGAAGGGCAACACTCCGTATCCGCCGTGAACCCGCCGACCACGCGCTGGATTCACGTTCCCATGAATCCGAACCAGTCGAACACACCGTCGGTGCAGTATCTGACATTCAACACGCCGGTCGAAGCGACCCCCGAGAACCAGTGCGGCCGCGTGGTCATCACCGATCTGCACATCCAGACGAAGGTCGGCACCGGCGGCGGCGACAGCTCCGATCCTAAAAAGCCATTTCCGACCGGCTGCGTGATGAACGAGATGACGCCGCAGGCGAAGGCGCTCGAGTTCGTCTTCTTCGACTTGTCGGCGTGTGTTCAACCCGACACGTCGACGCCGATCCCGCCCCCGCCTCCGCCCGGCGGCAGTACGCCACCTCCTCCCGGCGCGGGAACGCCGCCACCTCCGCCGCCTCCGCCTCCTCCTCCCCCTCCCCCGCCGCCCCCCAAGTAGCGGGGTGGTGCGCACCTTTCATGGAGCAGCTCCGTTCGCGTATTCGGTGAGCGCGCGATACGCAGCCATCGACGGCAAAGGAGGGCCATCATGATCGTCAACGCGATGCCGATCGGGTGCCCCGCAGTGTGCCGCCCGAAAGCGCAGGTGCAGCCGCCCTCGCTCGAGCTGGCCACGCCGCACGGCTCATAGCAAGAGCAGTCGTCGGTGACGACACAGGTGCCACCGGGGCACTCCGCGTCGGTTGAGCATGGGCCCGCCAATGCGCCTGGCGGACGTCCCTGCATGCCGCAGCTCCCCTGCATGCATTGCCAGGCGGTTGGGCAGTCGCCGTCGACGCGACACGCCACGTCGCATTGGTTCGGAGCAGGCAAACGCGCCGGATCGCTCGAGCGTTGTAGTTGCGCGAGGCCAGGCATGACGAATCCAGAAAGCTCGATGTCCAGGCGTGCGTACGTCGCAATTGCGGTGCAGGTCGGGTCGCCGTACGAGGCGACCCCGACCACCTTCTCCATGCCGGCAACGACGGCGAGCGCGGGGCCGCCAGAATCGCCGGCACAGCTGAGCGCCGGCTCGGGCTCCACGCGAAAGTGCTGTGATGTCGTTTCGAGCACACTCGCAGTTCCGAACCGCCGCGTGCCGGTGCGCCCATGTTCATCGCGGCCGTACCCCACCAGCGTGACGAGGTGGCCCGAGAGCGATGCTGCGTCGGTCGTGTCGGCCAGTACCGCCGGCGCAATGCCCGCGTCTTCGCCGATTTGCACCAGCGCGACATCGTGGGAGGGTGCGACCCACTCCGGGTGCGGCAAGCGCTGCACGATCTTGATGTGGCGTGCGGCAGTCGCGTCGACGTTGCGCCCGACCACGACTTCGCCGCCGCCCAGTGGGAGACGCTCGAGGCAATGCGCGGCGGTGAGCACGACACGTGGTGCGATGAGCGTGCCGCTACAAATAGTCGCCGGAAGCGCGCCGCAAACCAGCGGTAACGCGACGAGCGCCACCACCGCCTCATGATGAACATCCTCGACGCCGCCGACGATGCCGGCGGCGTCCGGACCACGACTCACGTGCAATTGTAGGAGGCGAACAGGTAATCGTCCGAAGCGGCTCCCCAGCTGCCGACTCCGTAGTCGTGCCTCGCGCAGTCAGCCGTGTACGCACCGGTTCCCCACCGGAGGTTCCAGAGGTGGTCAGGACCGCATCCGACCCCGCAGCGTCCCGGGCAGTGTGGCGCCGCGCTGGTGCCGCATGACTCGCCCATGCCCATCCAGTTGAAGTAGCCGAAGGCGTCCTGCCAACTGCATCCGCACGAAAGGTGAGCAATGCGGTTCTCGGACACGAACTTGAAGGAGGGCAGCGGTGTCGACGCAGGCGCCTCGCTGAAAAAGTTGAGCGTGCGCCCCAACGCCTCGGTGGCGACCGTGTCTTCGCTCGGGAGCGCGTCATTCAGCGCAGTCATCAATTGAAGCATCGCGCCGACCTGCGCTTCATTCAGCTGCCCCGCCTTCGCGTCGAACTCGCCTTCGCCTAATGCGAAGTCCACGTGAAGCGCGAGCTCCGTCTCCCCGGCGCGGATCGTTACGTCTGCCTTGCGCGGAGCGAGCTCGACGGATTGAAAGTGCAATGACGCGGTGCCATCGACAAAGGTCCCTTCGATGAGCGTCGGCGTTTGGTTGGTGATGACCAACTGCGCTTGACCGACCGGCGCGCCGAGCGAATGATCGTCCGGCCCGCCGCTGCATCCTACGCCGCATGCAACGAGCAACGACAATGACGCAATGAGAGTGCTTTTCATGGGGATTCTCCTCTGGTTGGTAGGCCTGCGCCCCTTGCAACGCCGACCACGAACGCTACGTACTGGATCCGTCAGCCCGTTTTTCGGGGAAGCGAATCGGCCGAAGCGCGTCAAAAAGAGGCGCTCTTGTAGTTCCATACGTAATGGGAGCAACGCCCATTAGGCAGGATCAGCCGTCGTCCGGATCGGAGAGCTCCTTTTGCACGCGGCGGCGGTACGCGCCGGGCGTCGTTCCGAGCTCGCGCCGGAAGGCAGCATTCAGCAGCGCGGCGTTCGTAAAGCCACTTCGCTTCGCGATATCGGGCAAGCCGGCGCGTGTCGTCGTGAGCAGGCGTGTCGCGGCTTCCAAATGGGTACGGCGTATCTCCTCCTGGATCGTGCGGTCGAGGACCGCGCGGAATCGGCGCTCGAGTCGCTGGCGTCCGCCGCCCACGGCGCCAGCCACCATCGTCACGGTCAGGCGTCGATCGGCGTTGGCGCGAATCCATCGAACGGCCTTGGCCACGACGGCGTCGTCGACCGCGAGCACGTCGGACGAGCGTCGCGCCATGACCCCGACCGGCGAGACCACCGAACGCTTTCCCTCGATCGCCCGGCCGGACAGCGCCAGGTGAACGAGCTTCGCTGCGTTTTTGCCGACCTCGCGCCAGGGAATGATCACGCTCGAGAGCGGCGGCGAAATGAGCTCGCACTCCAGAACGTCGTTGTCGGCGCCGACCAGGGCGAGATCCTCGGGGACCCTTAGCCTAGCGGCGCGCGCGTACCGCGCGACGGCCCGCCCCCACCCGTCGGTACAGGTGAAGATGCCGCACGGTTTGGGCAGCGATCGCAGCCACGCCACCATCGCTGCACGATCTTCGTGCCGTTGTGGCGGGACGTTCTCGTCGCTCCCCCAACCCGCCACTACCTTCGCGCCCGCGGCACGCGCTCGCTCGATGAACGCGCTCTCGCGCGCGACGGCGAAGGGCGACTCGTCGTAGCGAAATGTGCTCACACGGCGAAGTCCAGCGGCAAGCAAATGTTGGAGCGCGGCCGCCGCTATGGCCTCTTCGTCCAGGCACACCGACGCGACACCGTGAGCGGTGCGGTCGACCGTCACCGAGACGAGGGCGGCGGGCGCGAGCTCGGCAAGGGCCTCCAAGCTCAACTCGGGGCCGACCACGGCGGCCGCAGGCGCCCACTCGCCGGCGATCCAATTCAGGCTCGAGGACGGGTTGTAATGAAGAAGCATCCAGTCATGCTCGTGCGCCGCGGCCATGAAGCCGCGCAGAATCCCGCGCGACCACGCAGCGTCGGTGTTGAGCACGACGAGCACGCGCCTGGCCTCCATCACGGGTCCGGTGGTTCGTACCACGCCACGGAATTCGCGTTTCAATGTTCGCATTCGGGCTTAGAGAAATGCGCTTTTGCGTCGCGCGTGACCAGCGCCGCCAAACTGCAATTGATCGGAGCCGAGTGCTGCTATTAGCGTGTGGCTCGATGGGACCGGTCGCGCTCGCATCCTTGCTGCTGCTACTCGCCGTCTGTACCACTGCAAACTACGGCTGTACGAAGAGCGGCGGCACCTCTACTGGAAACGGCGGAACGACGGCCTCGGGTGGCGGCGGCGCCACCGTAACCGGAGGCGCCGGTGGGAGCGGAGCGGGAGGCAGTGACGGTGGCAGCAGCGGCGCAGCGGGCGATGACGGCGTCAGCGACGGCGCGGCCGGCGATCGCGACGTCAGCGACAGCAGAGCACCGTGCGGCGTGCCTGCGACCTTCGCTTGGTCGTCGGCCGGGCCGGTGCTCAGCCCGAAGTCAGACGGCACTCACAACCTCGTCTCGATCAAAGATCCGTCTGTCGTCTACTTCAACGAGCAGTGGCACGTCTTCGTCAGCACGGTGGACGTGAACGGTGCCTACAGCATGGCGTACATCACCTTCCCTGATTGGGATCACACGGCGAACGCCACCTTCGCTTACCTCGACCAGACACCAGCGCTTCGCGGGTACCACGCTGCACCCCAGGTGTTCTTCTTCGCGCCTCAGCACAAGTGGTACCTCGTCTTTCAATCGGGTCCGCCGCAATACTCGACGAATGATGACATCGAGAACCACCGGACATGGACGACTCCCCAGAATTTCTATGCATCGGAGCCGGTCACCGTTACGCAGACCAAAGGCCCGAACGGCGGCTGGCTCGACTTCTGGGTGATCTGCGACGACAACCTCTGCCACTTGTTCTTCTCTGACGACGCCGGCCATTGGTATCGCGGTCAGACGACGGTGGCCGCCTTCCCGCAAGGGTTCGGTGAGCCGGTCGTCGTTCTCCGCGACGACGCAAACCCCGGGCGCCTGTTCGAGGCCAGCAATGTCTACAACCTGAGGGGATCCAACAAGTACCTCGCACTGATCGAGGCGTTCGATGCTGGTTCTAACTACCGGCGATATTTCCGGTCCTGGACCGCCGACAGGCTCGACGGCGATTGGACGCCGCTTCAGGACACGTTTTCCATGCCGTTCGCGTCGACCGCGAACGTGACCTTCACGCAGCAGCCGCCGTGGACCCAACATATCAGCCACGGCGAGATGGTCCGTGATGGCTACGATCAGCACCTCACCGTCGATCCATGCCATCTCGACTTCGTCTACCAAGCCTTCGATCGCGCCAGCGAAGGCCTTCCCTACAATAGCCTGCCATGGCAACTCGGCCTGCTCACCAAAGCCAATTGACGTATCGCAACCCCGTGCTGCCCGGCGTTCATCCTGACCCGAGCGTCGTGCGGGTGGGGGAGTGGTTCTATCTCGTGAACAGCTCGCTCGAGATGTTCCCGGGCGTGCCGCTGTACCGCAGCCGCAACCTCGTGCATTGGCAGCCGCTCGGCCACGTGCTCACGCGCGATTCGCAGTTGCCGCTCGCCGCCGCTGGGCCGTCGCGCGGGATTTTCGCGCCCACCCTCCGCTACCGCGCCGGCACGTACTACATGATCACGACCAACGTCTCGTACGGCGGGACCTTTTTCGTCACGGCCACGGATCCGGCTGGACCGTGGTCGGAACCGATATGGCTGGCGGGGCAAGACGGGATCGATCCCAGCCTCTTCTTCGACGACGACGGCACCGTGTACCTCACGTCGACGGGCGCTGGCCCCGGCATCTGGCAATCGCAGATCGAAATGCCAGAAGGCAAGGTCGTTGCCGCCCGTCGGCTCATCTGGGAGGGCACGGGTGGCCGCTACCCGGAGGGGCCGCACCTCTATAAAATCGCCGGCCGCTACTACCTCCTCATCTCCGAGGGCGGCACCGAGTACGGCCACATGGTCACCATCGCGCGCGCGAGTTCGCCGTGGGGGCCGTTCGAGTCGTGCCCGCAGAACCCGATCCTCACCCACCGCAATACCCCACTCGATCAACCGATCCAGGGAACGGGGCATGCCGACCTCGTCGAGGATGGGAAAGGCGGCTGGTGGATGACGTTCCACGCCTTCCGCCCAGAAGGAGGGTATTGGCACCACCTCGGGCGAGAGACCTTCCTCGCCCCGGTACGCTGGGACGCGCAGGGTTGGCCGGTCGTCAACGAAGGAAAGCCGATCGCACTCGACATGCACGTCGATGCAGCAGGGGTTCACCCCGCGCCCACGACGCTTTTGCCGCCGGTGCGTGACGACTTCGACGCCCCACTCGGCCCCGCCTGGAATTTCCTGCGCAACCCAGTGCGCTCGAGCTACTCCACCACCGAGCGGAGCGGCTGGCTAACGCTGCACGGGACGGCGATATCGCTCGCCGAGGAAAAGGGCGTCTCGCCACCGTTTGTCGGGCGTCGCCAAGAGCACATGCGCGCGCGCATCGCCGCGCGCATCGATTTCGCGCCGCGGCGCGAGGGAGAAGAAGCGGGCCTGGTGCTCTATCGCGCGCCGCGGCACCGCTACGAGATCGGCGTGCGCTTGGGCGCCCGCGGTCGGGAGGTGTTCGTGCGGCAGACGGTCGGCGCGTACGTCTCGACCGTGACCGCGTCGGCGCCAGTGCCCGGACAGGACCCGCTGGTTTTGCAGATAGACTCCGAGCCGACCCGTTACACGTTCGCGTGCGGTCCTTCGCCCGATACACTGCAGCCGCTCGGCGCGGCGGAGACGCGCTTGTTGTCGACCGAGGTCGCGGGCGGCTTCATCGGCACCTACGTGGGCATGTACGCGCGGGCGCCTGGCGGCGGTGCGACGCCCTCATCCGCCGCGTTCGATTGGTTCGACTATGAGAACCGAGAACCTGTGCCTTGATCTCGATTCGACCTCGAGGACGCAATCGCTAAGGTGAGGCTATAGGCTGAGTACGACCGTTCACTGGGCCCAAGTGGTGCATCAAGCGGATCTCCACCCGAGAACCCCACAGATGGCATCCGCCGACGCACCTCCGGACAACGGAGCTCGACTATTCTCCCGCCCTTCGGAACGACCCGATGCGACGGCCGACCGCGGTGTTCGCTATCTCGGATTGCGCGCCACCCGGGACGCCGCAGTTTTCGTACCGAGGGCTAGCTTCGACGCTCGACTTTCCCACCCGCTCATCGTCATTCTCCACGGAGCCGGCGGGGACGCGGACGGAGCGTTGGCCCCGCTGCAAAGGTTGGCGGAAGCAAACGGCGTCATTTTGGTCGCGCCTGCGTCACGCGGTTCGACGTGGGATTCGTTGATCGACGACTTCGGTCCGGATGTGAAGTTCGTCGACAACGCGCTCACGCATCTGTTCGCAAGATACGCCATCGATGAGCGACACATGGCTATCAGCGGATTTTCGGACGGTGCGTCGTACGCTCTTACGCTCGGCTTGAGCAACGGCGATCTGTTTACGCATATTCTCGCGTTCTCACCCGGGTTCACGAACCCTCCCGCCACATGCGGCCGGCCGGACATTTACATCAGCCACGGCGCCCAAGACAACGTGTTGCCAATCGGCCGATGCAGCCGCCGCATCGTGCCGGCGTTGAAGAATGCCGGCTACCCCGTCCGATACCATGAGTTCGACGGCCCACACGCGGTTCCCGGAACCGATCGCGGTCGAAGCCATGCAGTGGTTCGTCGGTGCACGCGTGGATTGACATCGGCGCGCATGGGTCGGGCGGCCGAAGTCGACGATGCCGCGCCGGCAAGCAAAGCATGAGACGCTCGCGTCACAGCTTCCTCCGGGCCGCCCGCTAACCTGACATCGAAAGATTGCCGCGGCTTTCCGTAAGCCTTCCATGCGACATCATGGCCGCATAGAGGCCGCCTACGAGCCTTGATCCCTACATCGATGACGTCTTGTGGGTACGCGGATGCCCCAAACCGAGCATGCATGCCTCGAACTAGGCTCGCAGCAACCTCAGGTAAGCCACCCATGTCCGGTTCAGGGCTACCAGGAAGTAGCAACACAACATGGGCGATACGTAGGAGGCACTCTTGATAGGTCGATGACATGTTTGCGTCGCTCAAAACCCTCCGGATGACATATCCTCGCCACTCCGCAGAATGCGCATGCGTAGGAAGAGAAAACCGAAGCGGCGCGGGTACGTGCGTCCCTCGCGTGCCCAGCCGAAGACGGGTTGGTCGCTCCGCCAGCTCGCGAATCTGAGCGGCGTCACTGCGCGGACGATTCGTCTCTACATGCAGCGCGACGTGCTTCCCCGTCCGCCTTTCCTAGGCTCGGCCACCCGCTACCAGCGCCGTCAGCTGCTTTGTCTTCTTGCCATTCGGCGATTGCTCGTGAGCGAGAAACTCACGCTCGCCAGCATACGAACGCGCTTGCAGGCGCTCTCAGCACCGGAACTCGAAACCTTTGCCACCGAGCGGGTACCACCGGGACCGATCGCGGACGCTCTCGGAATCAAGCCCGCGGCGGCGATGAGCGGTGCGGGGCCAGCGGGCGCGCCGTATGCTGCACGCGGCGAAACTCCGTCGCCCCAAGGTGCGCGGTGGGTCCGCACCGAGCTCGCGCTCGGCCTCGAGCTTCATGTCCGCGAGGATGCGAGCTCCCGTGTCCTCGCGCTCGCACATCGCCTTCGCGAGCTCTGCGCCTCCGACGTCGCTGATGCGCACGCAAGGTGAGGGAAGGAATTCTTTGAAACTTCCGGGAAAGTAGGCCGGGCATGCTCGCAGCTCGCCCGTCTCGCTTGCAGCCGCTCAGCGCCCATCGTCACTTCCTCGAAGAAGGAGTCGTCGGTTTCGACAGTGGCTTCGCCTCAACGGGTCGGACGAGGCGCAGGCCGAGACCCGGGCCAGCTCCGTGCCCAGGGACGGTCGAAGCTCTCCCCGCACGGTGGAAGGAGGGCCAAATGTTCCATCCGCCGCTCCGATACTGCACCAGAGGCGCAGAGTTATCGAGGAGGCCTGCGATGTCGAGGCGCGCGCCATAATCGATATAAGGGCCGTCACCATACCCTGCCGCAGCCGGACCGACCGAAGCCACCCACTCACCGGCGTTGCCGATCATGTCGAAGAGTCCCCAGTCGTTCGGCTTCTTCTGCCCCCCGGGGTGTATTAGTGGACCCGCATTGGCGCAATACCATGCAATGTCGTTAAGAACCGGCTCGTCGTAGCATTCGTAGTTTAAGGAGCGCATCCGAATGTCGCCGGCATACACACTCGTCTTCGTTCCCGCCCGCGCCGCGTATTCCCATTCCGCACCGGTGGGCAATCGATAGCCGTCGCAATCGTATAAGGAAGTACCGACGGACCGTACGCCATCGCAGATCATGCCCCGTCCCATCTCGCCGGAGCACTGGGAGAGCTCAAAGCAAGCAGATTTGCCCTTCGCAACCGAATAGCGATTGGCAAATTCGAGCGCCTCGAACCGGTTGACGTTTCCTACAGGGCAGGAGGGGCGCGCAGCCTAGCAGGCAACGAGGTCTGAAAAAATGTGCGATGATTTATTCTCAAATTTTAGCTGCGGCTATTTGCAATTAGCATATCGCTATGCAGGACGCGACTGTACGCCGACCGCGGAGGGACCACAATCCATTTTCGGGCCCCCGGTACCGTCATCGTCTTCGAGCCTCGCCGCGCAAGTACGGCAAATTAGCCTCCGATCACATTGGCACGCCAACCAAGGTGGGCTGTATAGACACTAGCCAAGCTGCATTTCGACTCTTGTCGATACGCCGCAGCAAGCAGCGTCGACACGTCTCTCGCTGATGGCGCCAAATGGCTAGCGGCAAGGTTGCTCTTGAGACATGTAGTTGCATATGAGCGTTGACTTCGTGCGTTGCGAACGGCGCTACCTGCGGCGGACCGAAGTCGCAAGGATTCACGTCGCCCTAGAGGCTGTTAGAAGAAACACGTTGCTGGTGATTCGACAAGACCGCATCCGGGATAGCACCCATCCGGTGTGGGCGATGGACTCTGCGCCGAGCGGCGTCCTGCTTTCGCCAGCGCACGTGGAGGGCGATTTTCAAGCCAGGGTTTGACTTGCAGGAGGCCCGCAAGGGCCGGCGCCGCTTTGCCCGATCACATTGGGACTGGCTCATTCGTCGTTGATCCGGAGCGAGGGAGTCGACTTGTCGATGCGCGCCGGATCGCTAACCGTTGTCGCCGAGAGGGTTCCGAGAAGGTCTGATCGAGTTGTCGGCACGTTCTTCGCAAATCTCGACAGCTACGTCGTGCTTCGGTTGCTGGCCGAGAATCCCGCGAACCTGAACGTGGATGTGATCTGGCGGACCGAGGACGTCACGAAGGGCTACGTATCAAAATGCTCAGGGCGAGCGTCCCACAAGTGGGACGATCAAATTCTCAAAGCGCGTGAGGAACATCGTCCCATTCGCATTGTCGGACCTCACCGTCGCCAATGCAGATGGCGGCTACCGCCCACGTAGGGTCGAAGCCAGGAGACCTATGCATCGCTACCGAATCGTTTTGCTCGCGCTCACTCTTTCTTGCAGTCGCTCGGTGCCTTCCGTGGAGCCGGCGCGAACGAGTGTGGATCGCACCCCTTTCTTGGGAAGTACGGATGCCGCAAGGGAGGGCATCGACCGGGGCGCGGGTGTGATTGGCGCCGCCTGTAGTCCGGGGCCCGACGCCACGAAAACTGGGTGTGGTCCAGGCCAGTCGTGCTTTCCGTCGCCAGGAGGGTTCTGCACCACACGATGCCCTTGCGGCGATAGACAGGTCTGCATCGAGACGATGCGTCGGGGTGAGTTTTGCGCGCAACGCTGCACGAGTCCTACAGATTGCCGAGAAGGCTACATATGCGATGCGAGCTGGGAGGCGTGCGTCGACCGGCGGTTCATGGCGCCCCGACCGCCGGTCTGTAGCGCGTCGCCATTGAATAAGAAGACGTTCGGCAAGGCTTTGGCCGTGACCTCGGATGCGAGTCCGGGTCTATACCAGATGGAGCCTTCGGGTACATTCGACCGCGACGGCAATGTCGTTCTCACCTTCATGGGCTGCAACGCTCCTAATGGCCCCAATGCATTGGTCGCTGCGAAGATAGGGACCGACGGCGGCTTGGCCGGCGAGCGAATCATCACCACCGGCGTGGAGAACCACTTCAACACATGGACGACGACCTTGCGCGATGGAACCGTCGCGGCGGTGTGGTTGGGCTTCAACGGCAATTATGGACCGCTGGACCGGGTGAAGCGTCAGTCGAATCAACAGATCGGCTTTGCAACGAGTAAGGATGGTCTGACATGGTCGCCTGCCGTGCGCGCGGACACCTCCGCGCGCGACTGCCCCAACGACGAGCCCAACTGCATCGACAAGCCGATGATTGTCGCCGGTCCCGATTCCACCGATCCAGGCCGGGAGGCGATTTACATCACCTTGGCGGGAGGCCAGGATCAGCAACTCAGAGTGATTCGGTCAACCGATGGCGGGAAGACGTTCAAGCCGAGTGTTGCCGCTGGCCCAGGAATTTACGGCGACATCAACGTATCTTCTCGAGGCGTCGTGCGTGTGGTCGCTGTCACATCGACATCGGAAACCGGTCCCGTCGATCGGCTCGGCGACGTGCTCAACGCGATTTCATACCGCCGGAGCGACGATGGCGGTGCGACATTCACGAAACCGGTCATGGTCTCGGCCCCGGAAACTCCGGTTCCGTTCTTCTTCTCCAATGCGCAGATCGTCGTCGACGAAGCCCGAAAATTTCTCTATGTCGCCTATCCCGTAGGCACGCCGGACGGTCGCTGGGACATCGTCCTCGCGACCTCGCGCGACGATGGCGCCCATTGGACCCGCATCAAAGTCAACGACGATGCCCCGTGCGCGAATCACATGATTCCGAGCGCCGCATTCGACCCACGCACCGGTCGCGTTCATCTCTTGTGGATCGAAAACCGTACGGGACGCGGAGGTGCAGCGTACACGTCGTGCGATCCAGGCGGCGCCAAGTGCGCGCCCAACGAGGCCGTGAGCGACACACCCTTCGCCGCCTATGGGTTCGTGCGGCACTCGCCCAAATGGCTCGGCCAGTATGGATCTCTGCTCATCGATGTGAAGAGAAGGACGCTGCACGCGCTGTGGACGCAGACCGTGCAAGCGAAGGAGGGGGAAGCGGCGCGGGTGTTCTATGCTCGTGGAGAGCTCCGCTGACGTCTTTGCTCTCGGGAACGGGCAAACCCGCGGTGCTTCTACTCCTCATCCGTGACCTGCTCCATCCAATCGACCACCCTGCCGTCCACCTGCTCTTGGATCGCGATGTGAGTCACCCCTTCCGTCGCCGTCGCGCCGTGCCAGTGCTTCACGCCGGGCGGCGTCCAAATGACGTCTCCAGCCTTCATCTCCTGCTTCGGACGGCCCAACTCCTGGACCCAACCCGTGCCAGCGGTGACGATGAGCGTCTGTCCGGCAGGATGAGAATGCCACGCCGACCGCGCGTGCGGCTCGAAGGCGACGGACGCGCCCGACGCGTGCGTAGGGGCGTCGCCGCAAACAGAGGTGTGACCGTGACGGAGCCATTGAAGTTTGCCGACGCGCCCATCGTGGGTGCGCGCGTGCCGGCGCGCACGATCTGCATGTGCTCACCGGTCGCCCGGGTCGCGTTACCGCCGCTCGCGCGCGTACCGCAAGATACGGTCGAGAAAACGGCGAGCGCGAAGCCGAAACCGCGAACCGGATTCATCGATTGCTCCCGGTGATTCAGCCGCATGGTTGTATCCAGGCTTCTTGTAGATGTTGTCGCTCTTACCCAGGATTTCCGGCTTGTAGACGTCCTCCGCCCAGCGCTCGGGTGCGACGTCTTCGATCGCGACCGACACCGACTCCTCGCCGTAGTGCAAGGTGGAGGTGACTGCCCTGGTCATTGCCTCCGCGAGTTCCTTCTTTTGCTGCTCCGATTTCCCGGCATAGAGCTTCACGATGACGTGCGGCATGGATTTTCTCCCTAAACGATTCCATCTACGTCGCTATCTCTTGATCTGGCTTCAGCGGTTGGTCAGTTGCTCCATCGCTTCCGGATACCGAGCACCGCGCACGGTGAGCTTCGCGGCGGATGCCGCGATCTCGCCGAGATCCTCGGCCGTAAGCTCCACTCGAGCGGCGCCGATGTTCTCTTCGACCCGTGCGAGCTTCGTCGTGCCGGGGATGGGAACGATCCAAGGTTTCTGCGCCAGGAGCCACGCGAGCGCGATCTGGGCAGGCGTCGTGTTCTTCCGTGTCGCCACCGCGCGTAGCAGATCGACGAACGCTTGATTCGCCTTCATCGCCTCCGGCGCGAAGCGCGGAATCGTCTTGCGGAAGTCCGTATCCTCGAATGTCGTTTGCGCGCTCGTGCCAGTGCTTCTCGTTCGGGCCCACCGTCACGACGTCGCCGGGCCGGATCTGTTCGACCGGACCGCCCCGCCGCTGGTGAAGCCCGCAGCCGAATGTCACGATCAACGTCTGGCCGAGCGGATGCGTGTGCCAGTCGCTGCGCGCACACGGCTCGAACGTCACGTAGGCGCCAGTGGCGCGTGCTGGCGCTTCGAACAGCGGATCGATCCGCACTGTCCCGGTGAAGTGCTCGGCCGGACCTCGCTGCGAGGCCTGCGTACCGCTTGGCTTGATCTCCATCTGGTTTCCTCCTTCGCGCTTCGCGCTCTTGGTGCTCACGTGCGCCAGTCGGCGGCCATCTCGCCGACGAACTCGTCGTAGGTCCGAGGCGCGCGCCCCAACAGCTTCGTCATCGCCTCGACCTCGGCCGCCTCTGGCGTAAAACCGCTCTTGTACGTTCGATAGATGATGCGCCTCTGCAGCGCCGCCCACGCGCGCCTATGCGCCCGCAGCTGCGCCTCCCATTCGTCGAGGGTATCTCCGATGTAGCGGATCGGTTTCCCGAGGGCTTCCGTCCAAAGGGCGGCGGCACGGGTGCTCTCCGAAACCATCGCGAAGCCATCCTCGAGTCGCCAGAAGGTCACGCGATAGAAGATGAGGCGAAGGGGATGCGCGAACTAGATGGGCCATCGACGACAGCCCGTGTAGCTATACTGGACAATCCCGCCGGGGCGCCGCCATGAACTCATTGCCTTTTCCGCAGCTACAAGCGTTCCTTGCCGTCACGCGCCATCGCAGCTTCAGCGGTGCGGCGCGTGAGCTCGGTGTCACGAGGTCGGCCGTTAGCCAGGCTGTGCGTCAACTCGAAGAGCAGCTACACGTGGTGCTCCTCACACGCACGACGCGGAGCGTGGCGCTGACCGAACTGGGGCGGCGACTGGTCGAGGGTGCGGCGCCGGGCATTGGTCAGATAGTGTCGGCCCTCAACGAGGTTGGCGCGCGACCAGGCGAGACCGTCGGTCGCGTAAGCCTCTCCGTGCCGCGCGCTGCGCTGTGCCCGTTCGGGGGGGCGTCGTCAGCAACGACAATGATCTGGTCGCCTCACTTGCCGCGCAGGGCTTGGGACTCGCCTACGCCTTCGAGCCGATGATCAGGAAACAGCTGCTGGCTGGGAAACTGGTGCGAATCCTCGAGGCGTACGCGCCGACCGTTCCCGGGTACTTCATCTACTACCCGAATCGCGCTCAGCGCTCAGCGCCCCTGCGTCTCTTCCTCGACGCGGCAAAGGAGCTGGCGGTGCGCCGCATGAAGGACGGCTGATACGCCGGGTCGCACAAGGTACCAAGCTAGCAAGCGCCGACGCTCTTCGGATCCTTCACTCGGCCTTCGCGACTTGAAAACGTGAATAGAGTGACCGGCGCAGCGACGCCGCCGAGCGCGCGATAGAAATCGAGGGCATGGAGGTCGTCGTTGTCCGCGGCGACGAAGACGTCGTGGATCCCGACGGCAGCGGCACACTCGATCAGTGCCTTCATCAATTGTCCGCCGACACCCCTGCGTTGCTGGTCCTTTCGCACCGCAATATCGAAGATAAAAAGCTCCGCGCGCTCCGTTCGCGTCATCGGCAAGATGTGGGCAGTAAGGCCACCCACAACGTCGGCGCCGATGAATCCGGCGATGGCCCAAAAGTCCGCCCGACCGAGAAGCCGCTCGAGATATGAATCGCTCAGCGTCTCGTATTCTTCTTCGAAAACATTCGCCATCATTGCAAACAGCATCCCGGCGAGATCGCGATCCACGGCCGTCAACCGCTTGGTGCGGAGGTTGTTCATGCCGGCAGTGTATTCGACTCTGGTGCGACAAACGCTGCCGTCGACGACAGAGCCGCGAATCAGGAGCGCGCTCGCGGTGTGAGCCGCGCGGGTCTCGGTCCGTGAAGTGCCGTCCCCTCGACGGGTGCGTAGGTCAGCTCTTCGCCCGAGCTCGCCGCGCGGAGCATCAATCCGCCGCGGCTCATGTCCCCGCGCCCCACGAAATCGGGCGGGAAAAATAGCCGGTAACCAAAGGCGCGCACGAGGGGATCGACGTACTTGCTCGAGGCTACGCTGCCCAAGAGAACGAAGCGCGTCGTCGCGCCGTGGGCCCGCACGAGTGTGACGGCCTGACGAAGAAGCGGGTCAGTGAACCGCTTGTTGCGTGCGTCGACGGCGATGGTGGCCCAGGTTCGCAGTCGATCGAGTGTCACCCGTGCGTCGAGCGGCAAGAGCCCCTCGCCAGGCGTGATGACCAAGGCGCCCGGTGCGTCCGTCGGCGGACGCGCAAACGCACTTGCGTACGCGACTTTGCCGCGAAAATAGAGCGAGCTCACGAAGCTGAAAAGCTCACCGAGCGGTACCCCGCCGGACCGCAGCTCGCAAGCGAGCCGCGATTTAGCGTCGGCGCCGAGGACAATGTCGGCCCGCGCGCCGCCTAGTTTGGCCGGCGACAGGAGAAAGATCGTGTGCTCGGGGGGCGTCGCGATGGCTAGAACGTAGCCTCGTCGTTTTACCCGGCAAGGATTTTCGGGCATCCCGAGGCGGGCAGAGGAGTGCGATGAGGGGGCACGCCGAGGAGGCGAAGCACTCGCCGTACTCGATGCTCATTCTCGGACGCGAGCAATCGTGAACCAACGGTTCACTATTGGGTTCCACCACGTGGGCATTCGTCCCGTATCGCAACGCTCCGCGGACACGTTCGGTTGCCCGCCATGAACGGAGGCGGTCGACACGTCGACTTCGGCGATGGAGATGAGTTCGACCTGCCTCGGGCTGAGCGACTGGATCATTCCTCTAGTAAGATAGACACACCTCTACCGGTGCAAGAGCAATGGATCCGTCCGATGCCCGACCGACGCGCGCTCAGAAGTCATCAGTTTGTCGCGAGTCACGGTGTCCCAACGAGGCGCGAGCATCGGGCTGGGCGTCCGTTCTTCCGATGAACCATGAGAAGACGCACGTCTATTATCGTAGACATCGTATAGCCGGCGATGTATGGGGAGGGACTCACGCCCCGCGAAAGATCGTGATGCTCCTTCGACGTTTCGCCGTTGCCGTTCTTTTCATTCACTTTGGCTTCTCTGCAGCCGCTCAAACCGTCGCACCACCAGCCGCGTCCGCACCGCCGCCCGCAACTCCTGCCGCCGCAGAACTCGAAACGAATCCCGGAGCAGCAGAACCGTCGCCGCGGCCCAGCAGCGCCGAACAGGCTTCCCCGAGCGCAACGCACCCAGACGCCGCGGCAAAGGAGCTGGAGAAAGTCGGGCAACCGCCGGCCCCGGCGGCGTCGATGGGCGCCAAGGGCCTCACGCTTCAGACTGAGGACAAGCGGTTCATCTTCAACGTGCGCTTTCCATTCATGTTCGATGCGAAGGCCACCATCGACAACGACCTGCCCCTCGGGGGCGACGCGTTCTTTCCGCGCTTCTTCGGTCCCATCTTCAGTCCGACCATTTACGGCGTGGTCACCGGCAAGCTGATCGTTGGGTTCCAGAACCGCGCCGTCACCGTCGTCACCGCTTGGTTCGACGTGGCAGCGCATCCGCTCCTCCATCTCCGGTTCGGAAAGCTTCTTTATACGATCTCGCTCGAACGTCAGACGCTGCCGCTCCGCACGGTCATGATGGAGCACGGCATCGCGTCGGCGCTGCTTCCCATCTCCGACTTCGGCGCGCAGGTCTGGGGCGCGTCGGAGAACAGCACCTTCGAATACCAGCTCACGCTTGCCAACGGGGCACCCGCCAACCAACACTACGAAGTCGACGTCGACGACAAGAAGGACGCCATCGGTCGCGTCTATTTGCGCCCGCTCGCAGCGACCCGCATCCCGGCGCTCGCCGGCCTGGGCTTTGGCTTCGGCGCCAGCAATGGAACGCACCAAGGCAATCCCAGCAATCCCGCGACGGGAACTGCGGCGACCCTCGGAGGTCGCACCTTCTTCTCGACCCGCTTCAATGCGACGGACCCCACGGCAACGACGATCGCCGACGGGCGCATCTATCGTCTCGTGCCTCAGGCCAATTACCTGGCCGGCCCCCTCAGCGTCTACGCCGAATACGTTCACGTAAGCGAAGAGCTCAAGACAGGAAGCGCGCAGCAACACCTGGAGCACGCAAGCTTTCACGCCGTCATCGCCTTCGTCCTCACCGGTGAAAACGCGGTGCTCCTCGACATCATCTCCCCGTCCAAGCCTTTCGATATCGCCGAAGGAAGTCTGGGTGCGTTCGAGCTCACGGGTCGCTACGAGTCGTTCGAGGTCGACGCGGATACGTTTCCCCTCTTCGCCAATCCAGCGACCGCGGCCCGGCGCGCCACGACGATCGGCGGCGGTTTCAATTGGATTCCTACGGCGATCATTCGCATGGCCGTCAACTACGAGCACGCCACCTTTCAATCCGCGCTCGGCGCTCCGGAGCTAGCGCCGGAACACGTAGCTGCTCTGCGTGTCCAAGCACTCTTCTGATCCGCCCCCCTTCCCGAGCCCAAGGAGATCGTCCTCATGCATCCCAGTCCCCTCGCCAAGCTGCTCATATGGGTCGTTTTCGCTTACGCGATGCTGGGATGCAATCGCGAGCCTCTCGGCGCTCCGGGGACGGTGGAGAGCGCAGGTAGGGCGGGCAACGGCGGGGAACGCGAAAGGAACCCGGGAGGCGAAGAGGTCGTGGTGCGGCTAGGTTACCAAAAAATCGGTCCGCCCTTTCTCCTCAAGGAACGCAGCGAAAGCCTCAAGCAAACGATCGCGAGAGCCAAAGCGAGGCCGGAATGGATCGAGTTCGCCGCCGGTCCACCGCTGCTCGAAGCCATGCGCGCGAGCGCGGTCGACATCGGCTACGTGGGCGAGACGCCACCGGTGTTCGCGCAATCGGGCGGCGTCGATTTCGTGTACGTGGCGACCGATCCACCGGCGCCCAAGGCAGAAGCCATCCTCGTCAAAAAAGACTCCCCCATCAAAACCGTCGCCGATCTCAAAGGCAAGCGGGTCGCGCTGAACCGCGGCTCCAACGTGCACTATCTTCTGCTCCGCGCACTGGACAGCGAGCAGCTCACCATCAAGGACGTGGAGCTCATGTTCTTGGCGCCAGCCGACGCCCGCAGCGCCTTCGACAGCGGAAAGGTCGACGCTTGGGTAATCTGGGATCCCTTTCAGGCCGGAGCAGAGCTCGCCGGCGCGCGCATCTTGAGGGACGGCGAAGGCCTGGTCGACAACCATCTTTTTTACGTGGCGCGGCGGGAATTTGCCAACAAGAGAGCGGACCTCGTCCACGCGGTGCTCGAAGAGTACCGCCTCTTGAGCGCGTGGGAAGCCGCGCACCCGGACGAGGCCGCAACGCTCCTCGCCAAGGCGTCCGGCATCGCCTACGAAGCGCTCCTCGTCGCCGAGAAGCGTCACGCGTACGGGCTCGCGCCCATCACGCCGGAGATCTTGAGAAAGCAGCAGGCGATCGCCGACGCGTTCTTCAAGCTGCAGGTGATCCCGAAGGAGATTCGCCTTACCGACGCCTTTCTGCCCGCTGCGACGTATGCGGCAAGATGAGAACGGCGCGTTCAATTCTGGCGCGAGCGCCTGAAGGCCTGTTACTTCGCACGCTGGCGCCTTGGCTGGCGCCGCTAGGGCTCGTGGTCGCGTGGGAGCTCCTCGCCCGCGCACGTATGATCCCGCCGACGATGTTGCCAGCTCCGCTGTCGGTGCTCGCCGCCGCCGTACGGGCGACCTTGCACGGCCAACTCGCCATGCATCTCGGCGTCAGCGCGCTTCGCGCGTTCGGAGGTCTCGTCATCGGCGGATCGATCGGGCTCGTTTTGGGGTTCGCTACCGGACTTTCCCGTCCGTTGCAGCTCCTTCTGGACGGACCGCTGCAGATGGTCCGCGCCGTCCCAGCGCTCGCCCTCGTGCCGCTCGTGATCCTCTGGCTAGGACTGGGCGAGGCGGCCAAGGTCTTCATCGTCGCCATCACCGTTGTTTTTCCCGTTTACTTGAACACCTTTCACGGCGTGCGGAGCGTCGATCCTCACCTCATCGAAATGGCGCGCGTCTACGACGTCGGACCGCGCGAGCTCTACCGGCAAGTGATTCTGCCGGGCGCTCTGCCGTCGATCTTGGTCGGGTTTCGCTTTGCCCTCGGTCTCTCCTGGCTCGTGATGATCGTGGCGGAGACGATGGGCGCAAGCGAAGGCCTCGGCTACATCGCCATGAACGCGCGCGAGTTCATGCAGATGGACATGCTCGTCCTTACCATCGTGCTCTGGGCCTTGCTCGGCAAGTTGGCGGACGTGCTCGCGCGCCGCGTCGAGCGCTGGCTCCTTCCTTGGCTACCCCGCCTGCAGCGGCTCGATGTGGCGTGATGTCATGAGCCCGACAGCGCACCGCGCCTCCGGCGCAACCGTACGTCTCCAGAACGTCTACAAGGAGTTCGGCGACCGTCAGGTTCTTCGCGGCATCGATCTCGAAGTACCGCCCGGAAAGTTTTTGGCGATTGTCGGAAGGAGCGGATCCGGCAAAAGCACAGTGCTCAGACTCCTGTGCGGGCTCGACGATCCCACGCGCGGGTCGACGAGTGTCGTCGACCCGTCGGGCAACGATGTTCGCGGCTCGGTGCGTGTGGTCTTCCAGGAGCCGAGACTCCTGCCCTGGCGAAGCGTGCTCTCCAACGTGTCCCTCGGCGCGCGACGCACCAGCAACCACCGCGCGCGCGAGGTCCTCGGTGGGGTCGGACTCGCCGACCGCTTGCACGAGTATCCGGGCGTGCTCTCCGGAGGCGAGCGCCAGCGCGTGGCACTCGCGCGCGCTCTCGTGCACGAACCGGCCGTCATGCTTCTCGACGAGCCGTTCGCTGCACTCGACGCACTCACCCGCATCGGAGCCCAGCGTCTAGTCGAATCGCTCTGGATGCAGCACGGATTCACCGCCCTGCTCGTGACGCACGACGTCGAGGAGGCCGTGCTGCTCGGCGACTACGTCGTGGTGCTCGACGAAGGGCGCGTGATCGAACGCGTGGAGGTCAATCTGACTCGACCGCGAGCACGCGAGCGCCCCGAGATCCGGCGTCTCACAGCGCGCTTGCTCGACGCGATCTTGAGCACGCCGCGCCAAGCGCCGCCCGCCGTCCAATCGCCGGATCCGAGTTGCAAGCGCGATTTTAGCGAGTTTGCGCAGGCTGGCGCAGAGGAACGCGACGGCTTTCGGCTATTCATCCACGAACCATGCGAGGAGGAAGGAACATGACAGAGACACTGGCCGGCTGGAGACGACGTTTGGGTGGCGAGCACCTCCCCTACGTCGACAGCCGCATCTATACGGATGCCACCATTTTCGAAGAAGAGCTGGCCAAGATCTGGCGGCGCACTTGGCTCCTCGTCAGCCACGAAAGCGAGCTTCCCGAGCCGCTCGACTTTCGCACCACCACCATCGCGCGGGAGCCAGTCGTCATCGTGCGCGGCGAGGACGGCAAGGTCAGAGCCTTCCTCAACGTTTGTCCGCACCGAGGGGCACTCTTGCTGCGACAGCCCGCCGGCAATCTACGCAATGCCAACCCCTCCGGTAGCCCGAAACGGATCACGTGCATGTTCCACGCGTGGCAGTTCGACGCCGCCGGCCAGTGCACCTCCATCACCCGCCGCTCCGCCGGCTATCAGGAAAGGTTGGACTGCAGCCAGGTATCCCTGAAGGAGTTGCCCTGCGAAGTCGCGTACGGCGGCTTCGTGTGGGTACACCTCGAAGCCAGCGCGCCGCCGCTTCGCGCATCGATGGGCAATGCCTTCGACGCGCTTCTTCCGCATCTCGAAACCGAGCCCCTCGAAGTCTTTCATCATCACAAGGCTATCGTGACCACCAACTACAAATTTTGGCACGATACCAATAGCGAATTTTATCACGACTACATGCACCACTTCAATCGCGTGACGAGCATGAAGCAGCCCGGCTACTTCGACCGGCGTTACGCTCCCTTTTCCAACGGACACGTCACCATCAGTTCGATGCAAGTAAAGTACACCGCTTATGAACAAGACGACGTCGTTCTTGCCGACAGCCGCGATCTCTCCTTTCCGGGGCTCGAGACGAACGGATGGAAGCTCCTCGACCTTTTTCCGGGCATCACGCTCAACCTTCGCGGTTCGGCGCTGCGTATCGACACCATGACCCCCCTCGCCCCCGACAAGGTGCTCATCGAGTTTCGTGGATTGGGTCTCAAGAAGGACACGCCCGACGCGCGCGCGCGTCGGGTTCGCGATCACAATACGATCTGGGGCCCATTCGGCCGGAATCTACCCGAGGATCTGCTGGGCGTGGTGAACCAGGGGCTCGGCGTGCGGCCCGGATCGGAAAGCCTTCACATTCTCCATGGCCGCTTCGAGGACAATTCGATTCACGATGAGATTGGCCTGCGCTGCTATTACCGCGAATGGTCGCGGCGTATGAACCGACTGGCGAGCGCGCCGGACGAAGCGCCCCCCGACGCCATCACGGCCGAGCCGCAATCGTCGTCGCTCGGAAACGGAGTGCACTAGGCCATGTCGAGCGTACCGAAAAGAAGCGAGCTCCGCGCAGCGGTCGAGGACGTGCTTTACGCGAGTGCGGTGCATCTCGATAGTCAAAAGTTCGAGAGCTGGCTTCAGCTCACGGCGCCCGAATTTCGCTACCGCATCACATCGTACAGCCACGATCTCCGTAAGGACATGACCTGGCTCGATCACGATCGCGCTGGTCTCACGGCGCTCCTCGCCATTTTACCCAAACACCACGTGAACGGAGCTCAATGGCTACGCCAGACGGTGCTCTACACGCTCGACGACGACGGACCGGACGCTGTCCGCGCGGTGAGCTCTCTCGCCGTGTTCCAGACGGTGCTCGATGTCGGCGATGCACACGTGGACGGGGGCAGCTCGCGGCTCTTCGCCGCCGGGCACTACCAGGACCGGCTGCGACTCGAGGGAGGTCGGTTTCTTCTCAGCGATCGTAACGTTCGCCTCGACACACGCCAGCTCGGCATCGGCTCGCACCTCATTCCATAAGACGTTTATGCGGGTCGCCGGCGGGCTGGCGCCGGTGCGGTTGCGCTTTGGCGTCGCACTTCGATGCACGGATGGCGGCGCTCGACCGTAATTCGTGCGCCTTCCGCCGAGACGCAACCTCGAGATCGCGCGCTGGCGTGCTGAGCCTCTTGGCATACCTTCGCGATGATGCTGCAAGAGATTGACCTCTCCCAGATCGACCTCAATCTGCTCGTGCTGTTCGATGTCGTCATGCGGGAGCGGCACGTCGGACGGACGGCAGCGCGCATGCATCTCTCGCCGTCCGCAGTAAGCCACGGGCTCGCACGGCTGCGCCGCGTGCTTCACGATCCGCTGTTTCTCAAACATCCCAAAGGCGTCGTGCCGACCGATCGTGCCGGCCAACTCGCAGCGCCGATTGGCGGCTCGCACATCGCCACGCCGATCCGCTGGCTGGCGCGATCAGCCTCACCCAAGCGGCACTCGGGCGCGGCGACCGTGCGACGGGAGGGTAACTTGCGTTGGTCGCGCGAGAGAGCCCGTTTTACTTCGCGAGCTCGATGAGCGCCCCGGCGCGTGTACGCTTCGCGTCGACGAAACGTTGGACGAGCTCGTTCATCGTCGCGTCGTCGTGTGCCACGAAAACGAAGGCGTACGACTTCGGCGTGCGCGGGACGACGTAGACCAATCCACGGGTGCGAGCGGCGAGCTGCGTCACCGCGATGCGGTGCTTCGCGTCTGCCTGCAGCGCCTCGAACAGATCGGAAAATTTGCGATCCGACGTCGCAAAAATGACTGCGCTCACGAGAGGCCGCGAGATCAAGAACGTCTTGGCGGCGGTGTCGAGAGACGGGAATTCGCGAAACGACGGATAGCCAGCCAAGCTCGCGTCATGCAGCTTTGGCGCGGCGGTATCGAACCCCCTGTCGCCCACGAAGACGTGACTGCGCACGTGTTCGATGGGGGGGATTTCTCCGTCCGGATAACGCGTGCGCGCGGCGGTGAGGTACGCCTGATGGAACTCTTCGGAAGAGATGCGCAACCCGCGATCCAAAAAACCTTCCAAGGCGGGCAGTAACGCAACGCCGACTGGAAACGCCGAGGGATTTCGCGTCAGGCGACCCGACCGCGGAAGCCCCGCTGCGAAAGCATCTGGACGGTAGTGTCGACCCACCACACCGTTGCCGAGCGCACAAGCCACCGCTTCGTCGAACACGCCGAATGCGGCAATCGATAGCGGATCGGGCGACGAAACGAACCTCGAAACCAACGAGCTTCGCGCCGCACGCGCTGTGTAATTGAAAAGGTAGTGAAAGACCTCGTGCGCAAGAATGTCGATGAGCTTGACGGGTTGAGTCGTGGGCGACACTTCGACGGCAGCGTGGTTGTCGAGCTGATATGCGACCGAGAGAGCCCGAGTGGAGTCGGGCTGGAGGATCAAGTGGAACTCGAAGAGTCCTCCCGGTGGCAGCTCCGCTTCGTAGAAGCGTTCGGCTTTCTGGAGAATCGAATCCAAGAATGGATCTGCGAGCAGCTGCGCGAAGGCGTCGAACGGCGCGGCAACTTTTGCAAATGCTTCGTCACGCCACCATTGCGAGAAGCGGGGCGTGAAGTGGCGGAGAATCGCCGCAAGCTCGCTCGCGTCGGCTTCGGACGACAATAGGCCAATAGAACGCTGATAGCTCTCGACCGTGGCAGCGGTGAGACCAGCGATGCGCTGCCGTTCCGCCAGATCGAAAGTGCCCGAAGGCACCAGAAGGGGCGGCTCCGTGGATGACGGATCCGCTCGCCTGATCTCCGCTGCGTAATGGGTGCGCAGCGCCTTCCACTTGGCGATCGCGGCGTGATCGTCGGCGTCGAGTCCTCGCGTCGTCCAAAATTCCCGAAAAATGACCTCAGCGCAGAGAGCGACTCCGCCGAGGCAGTCGAGGTGGTAAACGAGATTGGGTAGCTCCGCGAACGAGAGCCGATGCTGAAGCTTGCGCCCTTCACCATGGTGCTGCGCTCGGGCGATACGACTCCCGCGGTTCCCGCGTCGTTTGCTGGCCGAGCGGTGGCGAGAGCGCCCGGCCCCGAAGCCGACGAGCTCGCGCAATGCTCACGCGCCCCTGAAGCGCAGCCCAGCTCGAGCAGCTGGCAGCAGAGGAAGCCCATCGCCGCGATCGAGGTGCGGCGCTTGAGCGCTATTGGCTGAACAGCGTCGGCGCGCGTGACGCTCGTCTCACGTGAGGTAGTTCGCATTTGAAAGCCAGACACATCGTGAAGGCCACCCGCTCGTTCGACCCGACCGCTCATGCGCTCCTCGGTTTCCGCCCGCGGAGCTTCCCTGCACGCCAAGATGTCGCCTTCTTGCCAACCATGCGCGTGCGATACCGCCGATGGTCTGAGAAGGCAATCGACTGCATTGGTCATACGTCGACGTTTGGCCTTGGAGGAGCCGGAACCGAAGCTTACGTCACAGGCTCAAGGAACTTTGCAGCCAATGCGCTCGGTGGCGACGACAACGTCGTCGTAAAGGATGATCTGCGCCTCGGGCACGGGCGTCGTCATGGCGAGATCGTCGAGAGAACCCTTCTCGTAATAGGCGTCGAGGGTGATCCTCTTCAAGAGCACGTCGGGCGACGACCGAAAATCGAAACCTTCGAACGCCTGGTCGTCTTGAAAATAGGGGCCCCACGAGTAGAAGTTGTCGCGCAACCACCTGCCGCGTGGGGTCCCCGTGCGGTACTCGCCGACGAGGGCGTCGTTCATCCACAGGGCGAGCTCACCGTCTTTTTGCCCCACGGCGTTGGCCTTGGCCATGATCTCGAGACAAAACCAAGCGTCGCGCAGAAACGGACTCTGGCCGGCGGGCGTGAAGTTGTTCCCGTAGAAGTACGTCGTTCCCTGATCGCCGGCGCAACCGGGCACGGTCGTACCGTCGTTGCAGCGGCCGGATTTCATCTGATACCAGTACACGTAGAAGTTGAAAAATTGATCGCGCCGCGCGTCGAGATCGAACCAGAAGCCCTTGTCGCCAGCGGGAAGCGTATTGGCGAGGCCATCCGATTGGAACGTGGGGTCGCCGGCGCCGACGCGCACCCAATGGTGAGGGATGGCCGTCGTACCGACGAAGCGCGCATAGAAGCGCCAATACACCTGGGGGACGCGGCGGGCGAAGTCGTATTGCGCGTTGGCCGAAATGTAGGGATTGGTGGCCAGCTGCGTGCGGGTAACTTGTGCTCGCAAATATTTTTCACCGCCGTTGGCGACCACGGCGTCGGTGAGCACGGCGATCTGCGATGAATCTTGCGTGTATCGCGTGAATCCGGTGAGACCGTTCTCGAAATTGGCGTAAAGAAGCACGCGCGGATCGCCACCAATCCCGTTGTCTTTCGGATACCCAGTGCTGATGGGTATGGGCAAAGAGCCGTCTGCGACATCCGCGGCGTGAGCGTCGCGGCTGCCATCCGGAGGCGCTGCGTCCGTGGCGCCGCCCGATCCGGCGTTTCCGCCGCCGGTGCCGCCGCTCCCCGCGCTGCTACCGCCGCCCGCGCCGACACCGCCGCTGCCGCCCGCGCCGACGCCGCCGCTGCCGCCCGCGCCGACTCCGCCGCTGCCGCCCGCGTCGACTCCGCCGCTGCCGCTCGTACCGCTAGCGCCGCCGCTCGCATCGGCGATGGCGCCGCCCGCGCCGCTGCCGCCCGTTTGGTTGTCGTTGCTTCCGCTGCCCGTGCAGGCCAAAAGCAGCATCCAAGGGACGTGAAACGCAAATGCGCGCATCGGCTCGATCCTCAGGACTGTCGAGAAATGACGGCTGAATGGGTCGACTGGACGGCGTACGACGAGCGCCTGCGGTGCCACCTCCGAAGGACAGAATAGGAACAGAGGAGGCCGACCAGCCAGCGCAGCCGTGCGGCGACCTCCGTGGAGCGGGCGAGTGCGCACCCGCATCCACCATCGGCTCCCGCCGAACCGGGACCCTCTTCGCCAGCGTCGATCTCGGGTGTCCCCGCGCCGGCCGCGCCACCGCCGGTAGAGCCCGAGGCGCCGCCCGTTCCTGCAGCATCACCTGCGCTTCCCGCGGTGCCGGCGCCTCCGGGTCCGCCTACCCCGGCGTTCCCGCCCCGTCCTGCGCTGCCGGCATCTGGAGGCGTGGGCTCGGAGGTACAGCTCTCAATCGCAGGGCCGGGCGCGGCGGCCTCGTCACCGCCGAGGCAAAGTGGCCCGCCACCGTCGCTCGCGAGCTCGACGGTGACCGTAGCGCCATCCGCGCTGAGCGCCTCGACCCGGATTGTGAGTCCTCCCGCCGGATCGGTGAAGCTCGTCCCGTCGGCGAGACCGTCGAGCACCGATGTGGAGGGAATCATGTCGAGGATCCAAGAATGAAGGCTGCGCTCGGCGGGTTCACTGATGCGGCCCGACACGCGAATCTGAACCGAAGGCGCGGCCAAGCCCCCGATGCCCCGGTTCGTGCGTAGCTCGACGTAATAATGGGTGAGGTCGGTGCTCGTCGGCACGCCGTCCATGCCAATGTGAGCAATCGGGCGTGTCTTGGGCATGGGGATCTGAAGGACCTGCGCGCCGTCACACGGAAGCTCGAATGGAAGCAGATTGAAGGTGCCGCTTCGGCGGACCTGCACGAAATTGCAGCCGGCGATCCAGCCGAGGTATGCCTTGTGATAACCGTTGATGTGCCCGCAGCCTTGACCCATCGCGTCGTAGGTGTCGCCGTATTCCGAGTGGCTACAACCCTGAAGATCGTCGGTGAGCGAGCTCGCTCCGCACCTCAACGACGACGAATGGTACAGGCCGAAGCTGTGCCCCGGCTCCTGGATGAGCGTGCTGCAGCCACTCAGCATGCCGTTATACCAGGTGTCTCTTGTCGGCTCGGCCAAGGTGCCCAAGCTCGCGAGGCCGTTCCACGTGCACGTCGGCACCCTCGATCCCAAATACCAGAAGTACGCGTCGAAGGTGCCGGCGACCATCGGTCTCAGGGTCTCGGCCAGAGCGAGCGGGTAGGCCTTTGCACAAGCCGAGGTGTCGGAGGGCTGGGCGTACGACAGTGGTCCCACCACCTCAGCCACGATGTCCTGGCGCCCGTAGGACGCCTCCTTGAAATAGTCGCGCAGCGGCGCGACCGTCGACGCCTCGCGCGGGCCCATCAATCGGACGATGGCCTGCGCCGACGTAACGTTGATTCCCGCGCCGACGTCCACCAGCACGAAAGCCACTTTCTTCACCGGGAGGGGATCGCCACGGCGTAAGGGGAATGCTTTCTCGGACGGCGGCGGCGAAGAACTCCCGCCGGGAAGCTCGCCGCAAGCTGCGATGAGGGACGTCGCCAGCACGGACGCGCTTAGAAAGGGGCGGCACGGAGAGATTTTCTTCATCCGTCACTCCTCATGCGAACCGCTGTTGGGCTGGCCTCACGGAGAAACTCGACCCTCAACACTATCAGAAATGGCTCAGTGTCCGAAATCCCGCCGCGGCCTGCCACAGGACGACGCCTGCCGCGGGCGAACGAGCTTGCCGCGCGCGGAGCAGCGGCGTATCCGGCGGTGGGCGCCGCAAGCCGAGGGGGCCCGACCCGATGCTCGACCACGACGCTCCCCGCGCCAAGCTCCGTGCGCACATCGCGATCGGACTCGTTTCTTGCGCGGTCCTGCTGCACGAGATCGCCATCACGCGGGTGCTGTCCGTCGTGCTCTGGTACCACTTCGCATTCCTCGCCGTGTCCCTGGCCATGATGGGGATTGGAGCGCCGGGGGTATGGTTTTCGCTCCGCAAGCCGGGTCCACGCGCGCTCGAGATCGCTCTCGTGCTGGCCGGCTCGGCGATGCCGCTCTCGCTCGCCGCGCTCTTCAAGGGGAGCGAGCTATTGCGGCACGAGGGCGGCGTTCTGCCGGGATTGTCGGCGCTGATCGATCCTCAGATTGCCTTGGTCGTCTTGTGCGTGCTCGCGCCGACGCTGTGTCTCGGCAGCGCGGTGTGCCTTCTGCTCATGCGGGCGGAAGGCGCGAGCGTGGGGCGAATGTATGCCGCCGATTTGCTCGGCGCCACGATCGGCGCGCTCCTCGTCGTGCCGCTCATGAACCTGATTCCCACCCCGCACCTCATCGCGGCGGCAGGCCTTCTTCCCTTGGCGGCGGCCCTCATCGTGATGAAGCGGTTTCACTGGAGCGTGGCAGCAGGCGCGGCCATCGTGGCGACCTGCATTTTTGCGAAAGAACCGCTGCGCCTGCGCGTCGCCAAATCGTACGTCGTGCCGGACAACATCCTCTACGCCAAATGGACGCCCACGGCGCGCATTACGATTCACCCCGACATCTTCTACGTCAAAGACCCCAAGCTCGGTTTCGGCTGGGGAATGGGCTGGAATTACGAGGCGAAGCCGCTCCAGCAGCTGTGGATTGAACAAGATGCTTCGGCGGGAACGCCGATCACCCGATTGCAAACGACGCCGGACGATCTCACGCATCTCTTCTTCGACGTGACGAGCATCGGCTATCAATTGAAGACCCCGGCACGCGTGTGCATCGTCGGGGCGGGAGGCGGGCGCGATATCCTGGCGGCCCTCAAAGCGGGCGCCACGCATGTCGACGCCGTCGAGCTGAACCGGCACATCGTGGAAGCCTTGTCGGGTCCGTTCCGCGAGTTTTCCGGCGACGTTTATCATCTGCCAGGCGTGCGCGCCGTGGTCGGCGAGGGCCGCAGCTTTCTCAGTCACTCGCCCGGCAACTACGATTTGATCCAGATCTCGCTCATCGACAGCTGGGCGGCCACCGCTGCCGGAGCGTTCTCGCTTTCGGAAAATTACCTCTACACCGTGGAAGCTCTCCGCCTGTACCTGGAGAAGTCGGCGCCCACCGGCATCGTTTCGATCAGCCGCTGGATGTCGGGCGACCGCCAGCTCGAAGGAGCGCGTCTAGCCGAGCTCGCCATCCGAGCGCTGGAGGCTTCGGGCATTTCCGATCCCACGCGCCACATCGCGGTATTCCAAGCGTGGGACGTAGGCACGTTCCTGCTTTCGCGGGCCCCTTTCGACCCCCTTCTGACGAGACTCGACGCCATCGCCGACGAACGCGGTTTCCACCGCCGTTGGCCCGTACCCGCGGATGCCGACGAAGAAACCATGGTCGCCTCGGTCATGAAAGAAGGTGCCGAGAAGTACAAGACGGAAGGACTCGACCTCTCCGCGTCCAGCGACGATCGTCCGTTCTTCTTCCAAACCGTCTCGCTCGTCGGCAAGATCGACCCCGAGTACTTCGCCTCGCTTTCCAACAACGAGCATTCTGTCGGCCTCATCAAAATGCTCCTCGAACTGGTGCTACTGCTTACGGCAGCCCTTTTCTTCCTGCCGTTCGCATTCGCCGGGCGAATCAAAAGGTCGCCCGAGCTCTGGTCGGGCAGCGCCTATTTCCTCGCCATCGGCCTCGGTTTCATGCTGGTCGAAGTGCCCTGGATGCAGCGGTTTGTCCTCTATCTGGGGCATCCGAGTTATGCGACCACGGTCGTCCTGGCCAGCCTTCTGCTCGGCGCGGGCTCGGGATCCTTAGCAGCGTCGTTTCCGTTCGATGGCAACGTGCGAGGGTGGGGCATCTTGATTCCTCTTTTGTTGGTCGTTGTGAACTCGGCGCTCACACCACTTTTCGCGGCAACGTTGGGACTTCCGTTCGAAGCGCGCATCGTCATCAGTGCAAGCATTTTGGTACCGGTCGGGTTCCTCCTGGGATTCCCGTTCCCACTAGGCATGGCGACGTTCCCCGAAAACCACAAACCGTGGTTCTTTGCCATCAACGGCGCCGCGGGCGTGCTGGCCAGCGTCGTGTCACTCGCGCTATCGATTCAGATCGGGTTTACGGCGACCACCCTGGTCGGCGTTGCGTTCTACTTGGTTGCTTATGTGCTGCTTTTGCGGTGGTCACCAGTCGCGGGCCTCGTTTGCGAACCAGCACTCAAGCGCACCCCCTGAGCATCGGTCGGTACGCAGCAAGCCCAGGCCTCAGGCGTGCATGGACACGGCGCCGAAAACCAAGCGCAGGAGCCAATATCCCTGGTTCAATTGTTTTGCTTGCATGGAAACTCCTTCCTGCTCACGCCCCGTCTCGCCCCCTGCGCGCTTCGTTGACGCTCTCGGCGCTCGGCGGTGCCGACGCGGGGCTCGATTGGATGTCGCCACCCGGCTCGAGGTGACACGCATCCTCGCGTGTGGGGCGTTCGACGGGTATTTCTGCTCGGCTGCGCCCGCGACCGGTGATTGGTGTTGTCCGTCATTAGGCGTGGGTCAAAGGACAGGTTGCCGTCGCTCGTGAGTTGGCCACCATGCGAGCAGCGCGATGAACGTCGACCGTTCACAAGAGGAGGACGCCCGGACACGAAGACCAAGGGTCGCTTGGTTGTTGGCTGTGATGCCATTTGCCGCAACATTGTTCATCGCGGCTCTCGCGTGTACGCGGAGTGAAAAGGAGGAAGCGGTGGCTGAAACCGTCATTCGACAGCGCGTAGAAGACTGGGCGAAGGCGATTCGCGCGAAGGACATCGATGGCGTCGTGTCCGTCTATGCACCCAACATCGTTTCATTCGATATCGTCCCCCCCCTGCGATACGCCGGGACTGACAATAAACGACGAGCCTGGCAAGAAGCCTTCGCTACCTATACGAGCCCCATCGCCTACGAGGTACGCGACTTGAACGTCACGACGGACGGCGGCTTGGCGTTCGTTCACAGCCTCAACCACATTAGCGGCACGCTGGCGGAAGGCCACGTCTCCGACCTATGGTTGCGCTGGGCAGCATGCTTTCGGCGAATCGATGGCGTCTGGCTGATCGTGCACGACCACGCGTCAGTTCCAGCCGATCTCGCGCATGGCAAGGCTGCTCTGAATCTCAAACCCGGGGGGCGGACTGAAGCGGACTGAAAGGGTCGTCCCTACTGGGATTGGGGGCCCCGGGAAGGCAACGACCCGGGGCTACCCGGCCTCCCCGACGGTTCCGAGCATCGCGCACGCGCAAAACGGGAGGTTGGCGCCATGCTGCAGCACGGCGCCAAGCCGGGGTTGACAAGAAATGCTCGCTCCAATGTTTGGAAACGAAGCGAGGCGCCTCGTCGGACTATTAGCAGTCCAGGGGATCCGTGGATTGGCGCGCCCCACGGTACGTCCCGTCGGGGTTCTGGCCCCACCACTCCCAGAAAGCACTCGGACGGGAGTCAATCACACGAATGGCTCCCCAACCACCTGCTTCGAGTTCATATTTCGCATTTGCGCCGAAAATTGGGTAGCGCGCGCGAGTCCATTCAAACGATTCGCGGTCGTGGTTTCTGGTTCGACGCTCGCCATACGATTCCGTTGCCGATATCGAGGCCAGAGTGCTGGCCGGGGTTGCCGAGAGTGTGACAAAAGGTCAGGAAGCGTGAGCGGGCCGTATCGACGCGGCCGTATGGAGATCCCCCGGATTCGTAGACACTCCCTGAAACGTGCTAACGCACGGGGAAGTGATCGATGGCAAAGCGCAAGAGAAGGAAGTTCACCGCGGAGTTCAAGGCCGACGCCGTTCGTCTCTGCACGACGGGAGGCAAGACGATCGGGGAGGTGACGAAGCAATTCGACCTCGCCCGTGACCGCGCTGCGTGAGTGGGTGAGACGAGCGGCGGTGGACGTGGGCCACGGCCCCGCGGGCGCGCTTACGACGGCCGAGCGCGCGGAACTGGCGGAGTTGCACAAGCGCGTGAAGCGTCTGGAAATAGAGCGCGACATATTGAAAAAAGCGGCCTTAGATTCAACCGGTCATCGCAACCCCGATCCACGACTGGAGGCCGGATGGGACGCATGGGAAGACCTGGTATGGCGGATAACGAGAGTCCGAGCTGTGGCGAAGATGGAAGGGCGGCGAGTCGCTGAGCGACATCAGTCGCGCGCTCGAGAAGAACCTGACCTGCCCCGTGTTCTTCGGCCCATCGGAGTCATGAGAAGATGCCTCTCCGGCACCCCTGGAGAGCCCGATGAGGAAGAGCAGATTCACCGACGAACAGATGGTCAGTATCCTTCGCGAAGCGGATAGGTCGCCGATCG
>DATHES010000099.1:0-20478 GCA_035318465.1 Polyangiaceae bacterium | reverse complement strand
CTTGCGAAGATCGATGATGAGCTCGACGTCGCGTCCCGCCTTGAGCAAGCGCGCGCGTCCGACCGGCGTGGCGAAATGCGTCGTGATGAGCGCGTTGCGATTGTTGCGCACCGGCACACGTGCGTCGTGGATGACATAGACGAGCATTCCTTCGGCGCGTCGCTCGTCGACGCTGACCGATCGGGTGAGCTCGACGTAGATACGGCTTCTGCCATCGGGCAAGAGGCGAAACCCGGGGAACGTCGCGACGGCCGCATCCGGGCGCGCTTTGGCTCCGGGACCGCGGCGCCCCGCTGTGGGCCGCCCATCCTTGGTCCCCATCGAGGCCGAGCCGGGCGACCCCGGTACGGCGAACGGCGGCGAAGGTTTTGGCGTCTGTGCGTACGCCGGCGTCACCACACCCGTCAATCCCAGGATCAGCAACAGGCGGAGGGGCGCGCCGTACATGGCGTCGATTAGACCACGCCCACGTGAAGCACGGCAAATCGCCAGCGGCTCGGCGTTGCCGCACCGGCCCGGTGCTAGCGGGCGAGTGCCGCGGTGGTCACGCCTCCGGGCCGAGGTGGCCGCGCAGGATGGCCCAGAGCTCGTCCTTGCCCTCCCCCGTTTCCGCGGAAAAGCCGAGCACGGGGCAGCCGAGATCGGCACGGAGACCGACCAGGGCCGGCTTGCGCTGGGAGCGGGGGATCTTGTCGATCTTGGTGGCGACGACGACGATGGGGACCTTCGGACGGGCCACCTTGCCATGCGTGCTCTCTAGGTATTCGACGAGGTCCCTCTCCTCGCGTTCGGGCCCGCGTCGGACGTCGACCAAAAGGACGAGGGCGCGGAGCGTGACCCTCTTGGAAAGGTAGCCCTCGATGAGCGCACCCCAGCGCGACTTCTCCTGCTTGGCCCGTTTGGCGAATCCGTACCCCGGCAGGTCCACCAGCACCGTCTCGAGCCCATCGGCGGCTCGCACGTGAAAGAGGTTGAGCTGGCGCGTCGTGCCCGGTGTAGAGCCCGTTCGCACCAGGTTCTTGCGACCCACCAACGTATTGAGCAAGCTCGATTTGCCGACGTTGGAGCGTCCCGCAAAGGCGATCTCGGCCAGCGCGGGGGCCGGCAGTTGGTCGTCGGCGGCGACGCCAGCGACGAAGGATGCTTCCACGATGCCGAGTCCCGGTTTCATCGTCGGAGCCTCGCGCGAAGCGGCGCAGCCAAGCTCGCGAGCTCCGGGCTCTTCATGATGGAAACGATGACGAAGAACGTGGCGGCGAAAACGAGCGCCCCCAGGAGCCCCGGAAGCGCGCGCCCGAGCGCCCCATCTTGCCCGATGCCCAGTGCGAGCTCGGCCATGAGGTATCCCGCTGCGCCCGCACCTGCCGATGCCACGCCGGTGCGCGCGGCCGAAGCGGCGATTTCGCCGAGCCGGAGCGACGGAAGACGTCGGCTGAGCCCGCCCCAAAGAAGCAGCATCTGCGCGGCACTCGACAGCGTCACCGCCAGGCTCACCCCGACGTGGCCGAATGCAGCGCGGAGGGCGAGCGCCGCCACCACGAATGCGCCCAGATCGATCGCCGAAACGATCACCGGCGTTCGCGTGTCTCCGAGCGCGTAGAAGACCGGCAGAAGCTGGCGCACGGCGGCGACTGTCCACACGCCGAGCCCCTGCGCCACCAGGGCGTGGGCGGTTTCGGTCGAGGCCACCGCGTCGAAGACACCGCGCTGGAAGATCGCCACCACCAGCGGGCGTGCCAGAGAGACGAAGAGCGCCGTCGCCGGGATGGCCACGAAGAGCGAGAGGCGCATCCCGTAGGCGTAGGTCTTTCCGACCTCATCGGCTTGCCCTGAGGCGACGAGCTTGGCGAGCGACGGGAGCGTGGCCGCTTGCAGCGCCAAGACGAAGATCCCTTGCGGAAAGTCGCACAGGCGCATGGCATACGAGAAGTAGCTCTGCGACCCTTCGGGGAGCTGGGAGAGAAACCGGCGCGAGAGCATCAGATCGATCGCATAAATGCCGATGCCCGCCATCATCGGAACCATCCGCCCGAGCGCCTCGAGAACGCGTCGATCGCGAAAATGGAAGGTGGGGCGCGATGCAAAACCGATGCGCCGCAAGGAGGGCCATTGTGCAACCACCTGCAGAACGCCTCCCGCCAGCACACCCACGGCGAGCGCCAGCACGGGATCATGGCCATTTTTCAGCAGAATTCCCGGCAAGAGCAAGCAGGCCACGATGAAGGCCACGTTGAGCAAGCCAGGCGCGAAAGAAGCGGCCACGAAACGTCCGTAGCTGTTCAGCGCGGCCATGCCGAGCGCGGCGGTCCCCATGAAAAAAATGTACGGAAACACCCAGCGCGTGAGCAGCACGGTCCGCTCGAAAGCGCCCGGACGCGCGTGTAGACCGGCCGCAAAGAGCTCCACGAGCACCGGCGCGCCGACCATTCCGAGCACCGTCGCGACGGTGAGTGCAATGAGCGACACGCCGCGGACCGAGGCGAAGAAGCGGCGTGCGGCCTCGTCGCCTTCTTCGGCCCTGACCTTGGCCAGCACCGGGACGACTGCGCTCGACGCGGCGCCTTCCCCCAAGAGCGAGCGCAGCGCGTTCGGCAGGGTGAAGGCCACCCAAAAAGCGTCCGTTTGCGCGCGCGTGAACAGCGCGGCCAGCGTCCCCTCCCGTACGAGCCCGAGAATGCGCGACACGAACGTCCCCGCGCCGACGATGCCGGCCCTTCCGGCGAGTGCACGTCGCTCTTCCTCTCCGGAAGGCTGGCTCGGCGTGACGGCAGTGGAACTCACGCCCACGCTTTAGCTTGCCGGCGCGCGCATGTCTCGTTTTCGGCTCGCCTCGGCACTGCCGTGGCGGATTCTCGCGGCCCGATCGATCATGGGTGCTGCTACAAACGCGGCAGCTCCGGCCTTTCTTCCCCTTCGAACTTGGGGCGGCAATCGTCGCACTGGCAGAGCGACCGCAAGTACCGAAACGTATAGATGCCGGTGGCGTGCGCGTCCCCCCATTCGAAGCGGAGGGCATAGCTTCCGACTTGCTCGATGTTGCGCAGCTCGAGGTCGCCGCCAAGTTTGAACCGAGCCTCCAGCTCGCCCCCCGGGACGAACCGGATCGTCCCCGAGTGACCTTGGCACCCCGCGCAGGGGCAATAGCCGCGGAGGATTTCGTGCGGGTAGATCCCGCGGTGACCGTCGGCCCAGGTGATCTCCAAGGTGCGAGCGTTGCGCGGCGCTTTGACGTGGGTGGGGTGGATGCGCGGGTCGGGCTGCTGCATTGCCGTCATCATGGCCACGAGGCAGAGGCTCTGTCGAGTGGTGCTCGGCCGAGTGGTGCTCAGGTGTCGAGCCCGGCGTGCCCGGCGAGCGCTTCGTCGACGAGCTTCTGCGCCACGGCGGTGTCGCTCGGAAGGAGCGCCGCGTCCCGCCCCGCCGCAGCGGCGGAGAGGCGGCGGCGCGTGGCTGCGTCGACCAGATGATGGTGAGGGTTGTGGCCGCCGCCGCAAGACTGGCAGAGGAGACCTCCGGCCCCCGCATCGACGAAGGCAGGGCGCGCGACGTCACAGGCGCGCCCGCAACGGACGCAGGCGTCGAGCTCGAGCCCGTAGCCGAAATGACGCAGCATGCGCAGCCCGCTCGCTGCCAGGTGGGTCTCGGGCGGAAGTGCATCGGCCGGATCGTCGAGACGATCGAGCAACGTCTCGAGCTCGACCCACACTTCGGCCTCTGGCGTGCGGTTGGGCGACCCTCCGCGAGCCCAGCGCAGCGCTTTGCCGGCCGCGTTCATGCGATCGAGATCGGTCAGGATGTGGGTGCGCGGCACGATGACCACCGCTTCGCGCAGACCGTAAAGCTCGGCGCCAGGCCGCTCGTCCACGGTGACCTGAACGGTGTGCATCGGCTCGAGAGCCGCGGCGAATCGACGTTGGCTCTTGCGTGCGCCGCGCGCCATGGCCGCGACTTTGCCGAGCACTTCGGTAAAAAGCGTGATGACGACGTCGGCCTCCCCGTAAGGAACGACGCGGACGACGAAAGCCCGTGAGACGACCCGGCGCGAGGCGGCACGGAGTGCTATCCGTGGACCCCCTCGAACGGCGAAAGCGCGTGCTCGCTCGACGAGAGCTCGGTGGGGACATCGCGCCCGCGCGGTTTGAGCACGATCGACAGCGCCAAGGTGAAGAGGATGAGCAGCACCACGAAGGCGATGGCGACGCCGAACCGTCTGCCCTGTGTCTTTTGGATGGGCGAGGTCATCGGCAGCGGCGTGACCCATGCCACGCGCCGGCTCGATGTGTATCGGGCGAGGACGTCGTCGACGGGGATGGCCACGGCGCGGGCGTACGCCTTCAAGAAGCCGCGTACGAAGACTTCGCCGGGGAGATCGTCGAAGTGATCGTTTTCGAGTCGTTCGAGATTGCCTACCGGGATGCGCGTCGCCCGGGAGACTTCCTCCACGCTCATCGCCCGCTCTTCGCGGTGCCGCTTGAGGTACTGGCCGATCGATTCCATTTCACCTCTTCGAGAACGACGCCCACGGCGCCTTCAGCATAGCGACGACTTCAAACTGGCCACACACCGCAGGCCGGCGGGTGAGTCGGGAGAGATGTCGCGGCATTTCTCCCAGTCTCCTCGGGCTAGCTCGCAGTTTTTTGACTTCGAATACACGCGCGCCCGCGCTTCGAAGGCATCCTGGAGCCGCTGACATTCGGGATGATTCGTTTCCACGGCCTGAGAAAGCGCCTGCCGGGCGGCGTCGAGCTCGCCCTTTTTTTCCAGGGCGAGCCCGAGACGGTAGTTGCCGACGCAAAACCTCGGTTCGGCGGTGACGCTCCGCTTGAGCGCCGTGACCGCCTCTTCCAGCTTGCCCTTCTCGAGGTAGGCGAGCCCGAGGTTGCCCCACGCATCCCACGGCGTCTGATAGAGGATGTCGTGGGCGAGCGGATCGAGGATGGCCACCGCTTCGTCGTACCGCTTCTGGTGAATCAAGGTGACGGCCAAGGTGTTCTGCGCTTCGCGAAAGTCGGGGCGCGCCTTGACGGCCTGGCGCGCCGCTTTCTCGGCTTCGGGAAGGTGACACTCGAGCGGCGACGAGGAGCAGAAGTCGAGGTAGATCAGCGCCACCAGGTGCTGCGCGTCCGAGTTGGCGTCGTTCAACTCGACCGCCTTCTGCGCGTGAGCGAGGGCGGTGCGTCGATCGTGCCGACTTAGCAGATCGCGCGCGACGTCGTACTCGGCTTCCGATTGGCGCTCTGTGTCGACGCTGTTGGCGCCGCGGCCCGTGCGTGAACAGGCCGACAGGCATAGCATCAGTCCTACCGCAACGATCCAACGGGGTAGCCGAACGAGATGGCGATGACGCAGTCGGGCTGCGACGTTGCCTTGCCGCGCTGCCGAGTGCGCGGTGGGGGTCGTCGGGGCCTCTTTGCGCTCGGATCGCGCCATTCGTCGTTCTTTTGGACCGTTCCTAGCTCCTCGTTTCCCGGCTTAACGTCGCGTACGAAACGAGGCTGGCGTGGCGTCATGGTACAGCAGCTGGAATTTCAACCCTGTGGCCGGCCGCTTCGTAACGGAAATTTGAAGCCGCCGAACTGCGCAGGGTCCCAGCGAATTCGCGGGCTTTGGGGAATACCCTTCCATAAGCCACGCGTCAATCGGGAACTTACGGCGGCGCCCAGCCGGCGTGCTCGTGGGTGTTCCGTCCCGAGGGGCGTTCGTTCAGGTAGTCACACGACGTACCGGCGCGGACATTCAGGCGGGCACGCGACCGCTGGTTCTGCGTTCTGCGACCGGCGACGGCGCAACGTCTGCTGCACCCCCCGCGAAGCGGCCGGTCGATTGTTTCGAGCAGCTTCTGAAAAGTGGCGTTGTCGAAAGCGAGCGCAGTGCCGTCCGAGAGCGCAATCGCCGTCGACGATCGCGGCGCGCTACGACGACGTCGCGGGTAGCGTGATGTCGGGCGGCCGTACGTAGGCGGGCTCGAGGGCGTCGAGATCGTCGGGCCCGCGGCGCTGCAACGTCGTCATCGCCAGACGCGCCAGCTCGACCGGGTCGGGCCGATCGGTTGGCGGCGTCGTCACGATCCACGCCGGTTCGAGTGGGAGCCGGCGCGCGACCTCTCCGAGAAACGTGATCTTGGATCGAGGCACGCGCCGCGGAAGATCGGTGATTTGCGTCGCGGCGAGGTGCGCCGGGCCGGCGATGAGCGCACCCGTGCTGGCGTAAGCAGCCCAAAAGATCTCACCCTTGCGCGCATCGAGCAGGGAGACGGCCGCTTCGTCCTCATCGGCCACCGCGCCCGGCCGCGCGAAGTAGGCGTGGGCCATGACTTCGAGCGAACCGATTCCGACGATGGGCAATCCGAGGGCGAGCGCGATGCCCTTGGCCGTCGCGACTCCCACGCGCACGCCGGTGAAAGATCCCGGCCCGATGCAGCAGGCGATGAGCCCGAGATCGCGCTTCTTCCAACCAGCCTGCTGGAGCACGTCCTCGATGAGTCCGAGCAGGCGCTCCGCGTGCTGCCCGGGCGCCGGGACCGAATCCCCTCCGCGCGGCGAACGCGCGATGCAGGACGGCCCGTCGCAGAGGGCCACCCCGGGAATATCGGTCGAAGTGTCGATCGCAAGAGCCCGCATGGCGGCGGAAAGCTAGCATGGGGTCCGTGCAAGACATTGGCGCGAGCCCCAAACCGGCGACCGAGCCTGGAAAAGAAGGGGAAACGTCGCGCAACGGACCGCCGCGATCGGGCGTGTTTTTCGATGTCGATGGCAACCAGGTTCGCCTCCTGCGCGACGGACGGGAGATGTACCCGGCGATGCTCGAGGCCATCGCTCGCGCGGAGCGCGAGATCTTGCTCGAGATGTACTGGTTTCAGGGCGACACAGCAGGCCTTCTCTTTCGCGATGCGCTCGTGACCAAAGCGCAGCAAGGGGTCGCCGTGCGCGTCAGCTTCGACGCCATCGGCAGCATCGGCGCCCCCTGGTCGATGTGGGAACCGGTGCTCGCCGCCGGGGGGCAGGTCGTCGAGTTCGCTCCGATCTCGCCGCTGCGCCGTCGTTTCCGCGTCAAGGCGTTGAATCACCGCGACCATCGCAAGATCCTCGTCGTCGACGAGCACATCGGTTTCACCGGCGGCATGAACATCGGCGACCCTTGGCTTCCCGCCGAGCAGGGCGGGCAGGACTGGCGCGACGACGCCATCGAGGTACGCGGGCCGATTGCGGCCGACTTGCGGTCGCTTTTTTTCGAGACGTGGCGGCGGGAAGGGCGCATCCCACCCCCCGACGCTCGCCGGCTGTCGCGCAAGGTGTCGGGGCGGATCGTAGTGCTCGCCAACCAGCACGGCCCGAAGCGCTCGATCCGCAACACGTACATCAAGGGAATCCGCCACGCCAAAGAGCGGATCGAGATCACCAACCCCTATTTTCTGCCGGGCCTCATCGTTTTAGCGGCGATCCGGAATGCGCGCCGTCGCGGCGTCGCTGTGCGCATCCTCGTGCCCGGCATCAACGACGTGTGGCTCGTGTCGATGGCGATGAGCTCGATCATCGGCCGTCTGCTCGAGAGCGGGGTACGCGTCTTTGCCTACCAGGGGCGCGTCCTGCACGCCAAGACGGGCGTTTTCGACGAAACGCTGGTCACCGTCGGCACCTACAACCTCGACCCCCGTTCGCGGCGCTACAACCGGGAGTGCAACCTCGCCGTCGACGATGCCGCAGTGGCCCGGCGAGCGCGTGAATCGTTCGAGAAAGACCTGAAAAGCTCCACCGAGCTCTCACTCGCCTCATGGAAGGATCGGCCGCTGCACCATCGGATCTTGGCGTGGCTTGCCTACCTCCTGCGCCCGTTCCTCTAGCGGGGTGCGGCGCCAGATTGTTTTCACAGGGAGCCGGGGAGGCTCTCCCCGTCTCCCCGGCTCCCTGTCCATCATCAGGAAGCCGTAGATCGCTGGGTCATGGCGCGGTGTAGTGCAGGATCGTGCTGTTTTCGCCCGCAGCCCAGATGTGACCGTCGATTCCCTGCACTGTATTGAGGGCGCTATCGGTTCCGCTCTCGTGTCGCTTCCACGAGCTTCCGTCAAAATGAAGGATCGTTCCGCCGGTTCCGACGGCAAAGACGCTGGTCGCCGAGCTCCCCCACACATCGTTCAGCGAATAGGCCTCGCCGCTGGCCGACGTCGACCAGGCCATGCCGTCATAGTGCAGAATGGTTCCGCCAGCTCCGACCGCCCAGACGTCTTTGGGTCCGGAGCCCCAGACGCCGCGAAGCTCGTTCGTCATCCCGCCATCGGCGCCGTTGGACACGAGTGCCCAGCTGCTGGTGCGCCAGTGGAGGATGGTCCCGCCCTGGCCAACGGCCCAAACGTCGTCGACGGCGCTCCCCCAGACGTCCAGCAGATCGACGGTGATTCCTCCTGTCGAGATGGGTTGCCACACGATCCCATTCAAGAGCGCGAGAGCCGTGCCGGCACCGCCGACAATCCACCCCGCCGAGTTTCCCGATGTCCAGATGGCGTGAAGCCAGCGCGTGGACGGGCCTTCCGCGGCGCTCCAGGAGCCGGCGTCGGCCCGTTCCATGCGCAGGATCGTTCCTGCCGTTCCGACGGCCCACCCACCGTGGGCGCTCGCGTAGGAGAGCCCGTAAAGCGCGCGATCGGTTCCCGCCGGCGCTTGGGTCCAGCCGTCCTTTCCGAGGTGCAGCGTCTCGTCGCCGACGATCCAGACGTCGTCGACCGCAGCCGCGGAGATGGCGAGACGATTGGCAGTGCCGCCCCTGGCCATGCGCTCCCAGATGCCGGCGTTCCAGCGCAGGATCTCGCCGCGCGCGCCCACGAAGCAAATATCGTCTCGCTTGAGTCGAAAGCCTCCGAACAAGGTCGCCTTGCTGCCGCTCGGCACTTTGGTCCATTTGCGGACCGAAGCATCGGCGCCGGCGTCCGCGACGTCGGCGGCGGCATCTCCGCCGTCGGACGCAGTCGAGCTCGCCGCCAAGTGCCAAACCGAGCCATTGTCGCCGGCGGTCCATACGGAATCGCTGCTGTCCGCGACGACGGTGCGGAGCGTCGTGGCGGCATCGACGACGACTTTCGTCCACTTCGTTCCATCGAAGTGACCCACCGTCCCCTGCGCGCCCACGGCCCACACGTCGTTCTTGGCCGTTCCGTGAACGCCGAGAAGATTGACCACGAGACCGGCCTTCGTGTCCGGCGCCCAAGTGGTTCCGTCGAAATGGACCACGGCGCCCGCATCGCCGACCGCCCAGGCGTCGTCCTCTTGGCTCGTGAAGACGCTTCGAAGCGTCGCCGAGGTGCCGCTCTCGGGATTCGACCAATGGGTGCCGTCGAAGTGCACGATGGTGCCGCCTTCGCCCACGGCCCACACGTTGGTCCGGGTGGTCCCTGCCAGCGACCCGAGCACGGGGAGACGGCCACCATCCACGCGCTGCATCGTCGTATCGGGAAGCGGCTGCACCGACCACTCCATCCCGTCGAAATGAACGATCCCTGATTGGTCGCCGATGGCCCAGACGTCTTCGGGGCTCGCCCCCCAGACGCTACGGAAGGCTTCGCGCGTTCCGGAAGACGCATGGGTCCACGCGCTCCCATCGAATCGCAGCGGCGTGCCGAGCTGACCCACCGCGAAGAGGTGTGCCCGATCGCTCCCCCACACGGCGTACAAATCATTGCCCTGGGGCGAAGGCAGATCCCAGCACCACCCGTCCACGGAGCATACGCCGCCGCGCTGCGGTGGCGGACTGGCGTCGGGTGCGCCATCGGTTCCTTCGTCCTCCGCGTCAGCGGGGAGAGCGTCCGACGCTGGCGGGGAGGCGCCGTCGTGCACGGTCGTCGTGGGCGCCTCGTCCGATGCACCGCAACCAAGAGAAGCCGCGCCGACAGCCAACCCGGCCGCCATCAGCACGATCGACGTACCGCGCTGGCCGTCCCTCAATTCCCGCTCCCTTCGGTCCATGGCTCGCCTTTCACGGAGGAGGACAGACGGGGCACGCGATGGTGCCTCCGCAGCCATCCGGACCCGAGTAGCCGCACTGTCTGGCGCACGTCAGCGGCGTGCAGCAAGTACCGTTGGAGAGGCACACCTCGCGCGCGGGGTCCGGGCACATGCCCCCGTTGCCGCAGAGGAGCTGCCCGCCGCATCCATCGGAGATGGTTCCGCAGCTCTTGCCCTCGGCCGCGCAAGTGGTCTTGGTGCAGCACGTGTGGTTGGTGGTGCAGGTTTCCGTGGTGAGATCGCAGCTGCCGCAGTTGATGGCCGGTCCACCGCATCCCGTCGGCGCCGTGCCGCAGACCCATCCCGCCGGGCATGCCGTCTTCGGCACGCATACCCCGCAGACGTTGGTGGTCCCGCCTCCACCGCACGTGTCGCCCGCCGTCGTGCAGTTGCCGCATTGGAGCGTGACACCGCAGCCGTCGCTCATCGCGCCGCAATTCTCCGGAGCGCAGGCCTTCGGGTAACAGCATTTGTTGTTGAAACACATGGCCGCGGCGTCTCCCGGGCAAAGGGGCCCGCAATCGACCTGGCCCCCGCAGCCATCACTCATCAGGCCGCAGGTTTCGCCGCTACATGTCTTCTTGACGCAAATGCCACAGACGTTCGTCGTGCCCGAACCGCCGCACGTCTCACCGGCCACGGTGCAGTTGCCACAGTCGAGCTGCTTGCCGCAGCCGTCGCTCATGGGTCCGCAGCTGCTTGGCCCACACGTCTTCGGCTTGCAGGTCCCGCAGACGTTGGTGGTTCCACCGCCGCCGCACGTATCATCGCCGACGGTGCAAACGCCACAGCTCAGCTGACGGCCGCAGCCGTCGCTGACCATGCCGCAGTTCTTTCCCTGCGAGGCGCACGTCTTCGGAACGCAGCTCTTGCAGACATTGTCGACACAGAGCTCGCCATCCGCACAAACACCGCAGATGACTGGAGCGCCGGTACAGGGATTGGTGACGGTGCCGCAGTTTTTCCCTTGGCGCTTGCACTCCCCCGGAGGCGACGCCGGTTTGCAGGCATTGCTTACGCAAGTCTCGGTCGCGGGGCAGCCCTTGCCGCAAGTCAGCATTCCGCCGCAGCCGTCGGAAATCGTCCCGCACTCGGCACCGATCGCGTCACACGTGACGCGCGCGCACGTTTTACAAGTCTTCGTCACGGCGTCGCAAACCTCACCGACGCCGCAGGCGGCACAATCAAGGTCGGCGCCGCAACCGTCGGGCACTTTGCCGCACCGGCCATCGCAGGTCTTCTTCACGCAGTCCTGGCACATCCCGGTAGCGCCGTTGCAGATCTGGCCGGTCTGGCAGGTGCCGCAATCCACCGGCGAACCACAGGCGTCGACGATCGATCCGCACTTGACCTGCCCATTGTCGCAGACCGTCTTGCCATCGATGCAGGCCCGCGATTTGGGATCGCAGACCTTGCCCATCGGGCAGGTGCCGCATTGCAAAGTGCCGTTGCAATTGTCGGAGATCGATCCACAGGACACGTTCTGTGCGGTGCAGCTCGTCGGCATGCAGGTGCTCGCCCCCGCCGCACCGCCGGTACCCACGATCGTTCCTCCATTTCCTCCGCCGCCCGCTGCGCCTCCCGCTGCTGCCGCGCCGCCCGACCCCGACCCATCCACGGACGCGTCGAGGTCGCCGCCGGTCGAGCCCCCCGCCGCGGCCGCACCGCCAGTTCCCCCACCCGTCCCGCCACCCGTCCCATCGTCACCGCTCGATCCGCACGCGAGCAGCGCACCCAGAAAGAGCGCCAGGCCACACGCCTTCACCTTTCGGCTGCGCGCCCGGGAGCGCGTCTCGCGGGCGACGACATCGGTCGGTGTTGGGGCAATGGAATGACGGCTCATGACGGTACTCCTGTCGTGTTCATTTCACGGGCGGCAATGTGATTCGTTTCAAATCGAGGCCGCCTGGATACATGTAGCTCGTGTCCTTGCCGTATCCGTAAACGACAATCCCCACGCTCCCGCCCATGGCGGCCACTTTGTGGACATCGCCGCCGGTGAGCTGGTGCCTGGCGACGGTGAATCCCGATGCGCCGATGTCGGCGAATTCCGAGGTTGCCAATGTCATTCCGTCGACGGAAACGACGGTTCCCCTGGGGGCAATGACATTGACGAAATTGCTGTCGTAGGTGAGCGGCGCGACGAAGACGTAGTTCGGTCGGAACTGCGCACTCGGAATGGCGAGCGACATCGACGGGTCGCCCGATCCACTGGGGACCGAAGCCGACCCCTGCATGTACTGCGCAACCAGGATGGCCTTGTCGGCTTGAATGCGGACATCCTTCGTCACGTTGTCGATCTGGAAGACCGCATCATCGGGGCCGAGCGTGGTGGACGGCGCGATGGGCGGATCGAAGGTGATCGTCGTATCGGGACTGACGGCGGCGATCCGAATGACGTGGGGCGACTCGCTGGCCACGGCGGCGGGGTACGTCACCAGGTAGTCCTTGCCGAGCACCTCGACCGGGAAGAGCGCTTGCTCCAGGTGATCGCAATAGCCCGTGGTAGCGGCAGGAATGTTGGCGCAAGAATGCCCGCCGATGACTTGCACCGGATGCGTCGCTCGGATGAGCGTGCCACTCAGATCCGAACCGTACGTCTGCGGCGGCTGCGCGTGCTCGGCGATGAGCTCGAGCACGTCGCCGCGGGCAAGTTTCACGATGCCACGCCCCGCCGCGTCGACTCCGCCTCCCGGCGCGAACGTTCCGTGGCCCGTCACCTCGACATCGGTGTCGTCCTCCGTGGCGGTCACAGCCAAAAAACCCGCTCGCTTGGGGCCCGACGGCCAGGAGAGTCCGGTGTAATTGCCCGTCAGCGTGTTGGCCGGAAAAAGCAATGACGCGTCATTCGAGAAAGACTTGCAGGCGGGATCGAGACCGCCGGGGCACTGCGTGCCCACCGGGCAATCGACGGGGACGGGAGCAATCTCGTACGTGAGAGGGCTGAATTGGTAGACGGTGACCGGAACATCCGTGCGCAGGCGATAAGCGCCGTCGGCCACCACACGGGTGTTGCCAGGCTCGGGAGGACTCTGGCAGGCGTTCACGTCGCCCCCTTTGAGCTCGGTCACCCACGGCAGCTTGATGATTTGGATCCCGGCCCTGTCCACGGTCTCCGTGGCCACCGCCGTCGATCCGCGGGTGACGGTGACGTGAGCCGGCGCTTCGGAGGCATTGCCGACAGCGACGGCGAAGTCGAAACCGCTCCACACGGGATTGAGCGTGACGGTCGGATAGTAGTCGCAGCCGATGTAGCTCGCCGCGGTCCAGGTCTCGGCACATGGACCTTTGCACCCGCCCGGCTCGCAGGTCATTCCTTGCACCGGATCGCAGTCGAACTCGACGTAGCCCGAGCCGTCAGCTCGACAGGCTTTTGCTCTTCCCGCCGAGCAGCTGGACTGTCCTGGCTGGCACACGCAGCGGTCGAGCCCACAGAGGCCCGTGATGATCAGCCCACCTTCCCCGCCATCGGATGGCACCGACCCGTTACCGCCCACATCCCCTCCGCTGCAGCTGCTCGAGGCAACGACGCATGCCAGGACTCCGACGAGTCGCGGTTTCAGAGGAGGCCTCGATATGCCAGGCGAAGAGATCTCAGGGGGCTTGCCAAGGGCGATGTGATCGTTCGTCGGGAACGACGAAAACTTGAGCCGTCTGGCCTTTTCTCTTCCCTGCTGTGCTGGCGCCAAGGTGGCGGCTCGCGCTTTCGCCGACAGATCCAGATGGGACCCTACTTCGCCGACTCCTCTGCCCCGTCTCGCCTCGCCTCGCGATCGACGCTGACAGGCGCCTCGATCGCGCGCAGAGCTGTCGCTTGCCAGACACCTTCTTCGAGCAGCACGGCATCGCCTTGCTTCGCGTCCCCAACCGATGCGTGCGTCGTTTGCGATGCCCCGCGCATTCGGGTGTAATGGGACGCCGTGGCAGTCCCCATTCCCCGTTTCGACTTCCGCGTCGAGTTCGCGGGAGCCAGCGACATCGGCAAGGTCCGCAAAAACAACGAAGACGCGCTCGCCATTTTCCCCGATCTTGCCTTGTTCGGCGTGGCCGACGGCATGGGAGGCCACGCCGCGGGCGAGGTGGCGGCGCGACTGGCCATCGAGACGGTGGCCACGTTCATGCGCGAGAAAACTTCGCGCCGCATCCTCGATCGCTTTCCCAAGAGTCCGTCGCTGGAGGCGCGTCACGCCATGTTCGGCCTTTTGCGCGAGGGCGTGCAGCGGGCCAACCTCGCCATTCGCACCGAGGCGGAAACGCGCAAGGAAGCGACCGGCATGGGGACGACGCTCGATCTCGCGCTGCTCAGCCGTGATCGCGCCTTCGTCGCGCATACCGGTGACAGCCGCGTCTATCTGGCGCGCTCGTCGGCCGTCATCCAGCTGACCCACGATCACGCGCTCTTCGAATCGCTCCTGGCCGCGGGGACCATGCGCACGACCACGCCGCGCGTCACCGTCGAAGGGCGGCGCCGCTTGAACCCACTCGTCAACGCCGTCGGCATCTCCCCCACCGTGTCGGTCGACACTTGCTTCGTCGAGCTGACGCGCGGCGATCGGCTCCTCTTTTGCTCCGACGGCATCCACGGCGCCATCGAGAGCGAGACGGTCATGGCGCAGTTGCTCCGTCCCGGAAACACGAGCGAAGCCGCCAAGGCACTCGTCGCGTACGCCCTTCATCGCGGAGGACACGACAACGCGACGGCGCTGGTGGTCGACGTCTGCGAGCGGTTCGTGGCGCGCAGCGCCGGCGACGAAGGGCCGAGCTCGGGCCCCGTGTCGAGCGACATTCTCGTGGCGCGCCACTCTGCCTTGCTCGAGGAGCTCCCCGTTTCGTCGGCGCTCGCCGCGCTGGCGGCGGCCGTCGAGGTGGAGATCGTCAAGAACGAGCGGGTGCCGCGGCTCGTCGCCAATGATTGGGTCTCCTACATCATCGTCAGCGGGCAGATCGCCCTAGCCGATGGTCGCGTGCTCGGTCCCTCCGGCGTTTTGTTCATGGAGTCGCTCATGGGCGTCGCGCGCGAAGGCGAGCTTCCGACGGTGGTCGAGAACGCACGGCTCATGCGGCTTCGCGCGGACGATTTCGCGGAGGTCTGCGCGCAGGACGTGGAGCTGTCGAACGCGCTGCACATCCGCATCGCGCGTCACCTGGCACGGATGCGCTAGCCACCGATCAGTGCACCGATAGCTGGCGCACGCTCACTTCGACGCGACGACCGGAGGACAGCGTGAAGAAGGCGCGGCTCACGCGGTGCGCGTCCGCCGACTCGAAACGGAGCCCAAACGCCCCCCCCGATGCGGCTTCGCGCTCCGCGGGGGGCTCTTGCTGGGTCACTGATATCGCGATCTTGAGTTTTTCCTCCGCGGCCGGCACGTCGCTGGAAGGCACCGCGAAGCGACCACCGGACATGACGGTGAGGGTCTTGTGAACGAGCCTCCGTAGGTGCGCCGGCGTCGCTGATTCGAGCGGCTCGGCGGCGAAGGGCTTCCCTTCGCCGTCGAGCCCGAGCGTCACCTCCGCGGATCCCGCCGCGCCGAGCGGCAGCGTGGACCAAACGGGATCGCTGCTGGCCACGATGGGAATCGCGCGCACGAAGGATCGGACGAGATCGCGCACCCCTGCCGCCGCGCCCTCCGCTCCGAAGGCGCCCGAACTGGCGCTCCCGTTGCTGCCGGCGCTCCCAGGTCCCGCGCTCGCCGACGAGGCAGCGCGAGCCTCGGCCCGAGCATGGCCCGCAACCACCCTCCCCTTCCCGCGCGGGGTCGGATTCGCCGTCGGGTTCGGGGGCGCGGTTGTGGTCGCGGTCGCGGCCGCGGTCGCCGTCGGGTTCGGGGTCGCGGTCGCGGCCGCGGTCGTGGTCGTGGTCGGGGTCGCGGTCGGGGTCGGGGCGGGGGACGACGGGACCGGTTCCAACTGGCTTCGTGTCAAACCCGAAGTATCGACACCTTCGACGTTGATCTCACTCGCAGTTTCGTGTGCCTCCGAAGCCGCGCTCTCCCATGCGAGATCTCCGAAGTGCTCGGGCACCTCGAAGGTGTTCCCCGCCCAGAAATCGGTGAGCATCGCCCTCTCGGCCGCCGCGCGCGGCGCGCGCGCGAAGGTCAACGTGAAAGCGCCCGCGTGCAGGGCCAACGACGCCAAGAGGGCCCAGCGCGACGCAGCTTCCGCCATTTCCTTCGAAAATGTACCCGTGGCCAGGGCGCCGGTCGAGCCGAGGGTACCGAGCGAGGGCTCCCCACCTCCGTCTCCTTGGGTGGTTGGCTTGCAAAAGTCAGCCAGTCGACTAGGGTGCGCGCGCTGTCTCGATGTCGTGAGCAGCGGTTCGGGGCGTAGCGCAGCCTGGTTAGCGCACTAGACTGGGGGTCTAGGGGTCGGTGGTTCGAATCCACTCGCCCCGACCGATGGTAACCCGCCGAGTGGCTTAGGCTTCTCGGCGGTTCTTTTTTCACGCGCCGAACGGGCCGAAACGGTGCGCCCCGGTGCGCGCCCCGGTTTCGCGCGAGGACGCGCGCAGCCGTGAGGGCTCTCGCTCAGCACGGGCGAGCGGTCGAGGCGCGCCATGAGTCCATTGCGGGCCGGCGCGTGCCGCCGGCGGAGGGCCCCAGCGCCGCGCGTCGCGGCGCGTATCCGCGGGAGCTCGTAGCTCCCCCACTCCCCAGCCGAAGCCGCGGCCATACCGCGCGCCGAAACGGGTCGACTCCCGATAGCGGCGACCCGCCCTTGGGAGATCACGGGCAACCTTTCACCTCGGTCTGCGCGGACGAGGCGGCGGAGCCGTCGGCGACTGCCCGTGATCTCCTCTGTGCGTCGGAGAGGGGGCGGGCCAATCGGCCTTTACGGTTCACGTTACGGGACGGTTTGCGCACGTTGCAGGCCAGTCCACGTGCGCGAGAATGTGGTCACCGACCGATTGGTGGCGCGGTGGCCATCGTCCGCTCCGAGGGCAAGCGCTGCAAGTACTCGGGGCTTCTCGGATGCGATTCGGTGTGGGGGTGCTTCGTTTGCGCAGGGCGCATCCTCGCTGGCTACGCGAGAGATCTCAACGTCCTTGTCGAACACCACGGCTTTGCGCGAACGCTACTCGGATCCTTCACTACGCGGCACTACCGCGACGATGACCTGGGATGGCTTCGCAAGCGGCAGTCGCAATGCTTCACGGACCTGCTCGGCGGCAAAGGCTGGGGTCTCGTGCGCAAGCGGTTTGGAATCGTCGGCGTTGTGCGCGCTATCGACGTGACGTTCGGTAAGGCGTCGGGCTTCCACGCGCACCTGCACCCGCTCTTTCTGTTGACGCATTCGCACGACGGAAAAGCCGGACGCCGCGAGCTTGCAGACATCAACGCCCAGCTATTCGAGCGCTGGCGCAGCATCGTGCGTCGAAGGATGGGAGAGAAGTACGTGCCCAACGCGGATCACGGTGTGCTGCTCAAACCGTGCTATCGCGCCGACTACCTCGTCAAGATGGGCGTCTCGCTCGAGGTGACGGGCGCTTTTTCGAAGACCGCGAAGAACGGCAATTGCTCCATGTTGGAAGTGGCCATTCGCGCCGTGGATGGTGACGAGCGGTTTCGCGAGGTGTTCCGGTCCTACGCGCGTGGAATGAAGGGCGCCAAGTTTCTCACGTGGTCGAAGGGTGCGAAGCAGGTACTCGAAGAAGTGAAACACGACGGCGATGAAGAAGCGCTGTCCGAAGAGACGCTGGTGGCGACCATTCCCGACGAAACTTGGCGACTGGTGCGCGGGATTCCGGGCGCAAGGGTCGAATTGCTTGAAGCCGGTGAGGATCGGGGAACCGAGGGCGTTATCAAACGAATCGAGCTGTGGCTGGGCGTCGAGCACGCCGTGAGGGCCGGCCCTGCATTGCGGCCGCTCAGAAAGATCGACCGGGTGCTCACTCTCGATTTCGCGGCTGTGGGGGCCTCCGCGAGTGAGATCGCCTCACGCACCTAGCACCTCCGAACTTGCGGCGTTTTCGGCGGTTCAACGTTGATGCGATCGCGTGTAGAGTGGCGGTGTTAGGGGTTCCGTGCCTGCTCGGGGCTCCTGCCCGAGCGCGGCGGAACGACACTCAGCGTCCCCTCCACGGCCGTCGGGTCGAAACGAACCCCATGAGCGCCAAATTCTCCCAATCCGCCCCCGGAGCGTAAGTCAATCAAGCGCTGACGGGAAGGAGGGGCCCCGGCGCAGCGCGCCCTGAAAGTTCGGGAAGGGCATCCGCGTCGCATACGGGAAGAGCTTGGACGGTCGGCTTGGTGGTCGGGTTACGTCTCGAAATGGACCCAAAATCGCGACGAGGGGACACCCGCACGACTGAACCTCGGTCCTTGGGTGGTAGCCGGTGTTCGAGGGTCTCGACGCGACGTCGCCGAGCGACTTTCGGCGCAGGACGACGCTCTTCCACCAGGGGGGCCCGCGGCAGCTCGGCCCACGGTCGGTACGTGCCTCGGCGCTCGGGCACGACGGCTTCGCCATCATCGCCTTGCGCTGCCACCACAGCAGGCACGGGCGCGATGCGCGAGCGCAAGCGGCTCGCGCTGGCGAGGACGCCCGCGTACTTCACGATGTGGTAGCGAGGTGGGGGCACGCTCATCGCGAGGCGGCAGAGCAACGACAAGGGGTCCATCACGACGGCGACGGTGCCGTCGGCGTACGCGCGTTTGAGCGTGATGGCGACAAGGCCGTCTTTTTGCGGCTCGATGCGTTCTTGTGCGACCGGCGGGCGAAGCACGTAACGAAGCAGGGCCTCGCGTCCGGCCGTGTCGCGCGCGCCCGCCCGCGTCGCCGCGTGGAGCGTGAACCCATCGAGCGAGGCGCAAAGCGGCTTGTCGTAGGCGAGGCCGCTCGGCTCAAGGGCGCGAAGTCCACGCAGCCATTGCGGGCCGGCGGGTGGCACTTGGCCCGAGACGGCGGAGGCTTCGAGCTGTCCGGCGGCGGCGGCGGTGCCATCGGCCTTCACGCCGAACCTGACGGACAGTTCGTTTTGCCGTTCGAAGTGCCTTCGTCCAGCTAGTGCATCGCCCCTACTGATTGAGTTCTATCCAGGCCGGCGCATGATCGCTCGGCTTCTCCCATCCTCTTACCTCGACATCTACCCCGGCACCGCGTAGCCGCGCCGCCAACGTGGGCGTCATGAGCAGATGGTCCATTCGCAGGCCAGAGCTCCTGTCGTAGCCGCCGCCGAAGGAGAAATTCCAATAGGTGTAGATACCCTTCTCTGGATGGATGCGCCGAACCGCATCGACCCACCCATCGTGAAGCATCTCGGCATAGGCCTGCCGGCTCTCAGGGAAGTAAACCGCATCGCCCAGCCAGCGTCGCGGCGCCACCGCGTCGATCGGAGTTGGCACGACATTGTAGTCGCCGCACAGAACAGTCGGCGCTCCCGCTTTGAGCAGGTCCTGGCTGTAACTGATCAGGCGGTCGAACCAGCGCAGCTTGTAGTCGAACTTGGGACCAGGCGCCGGATTCCCATTCGGTAGATAAAGACAGCCCACGATGAGCCCGTCCACCTCGGCTTCGATGTAGCGGCTGTGGGTGTCATCAGGATCTCCCGGCAGGCCGCGCCGGCGTTCCACGGGGTCAGCCCCTCGAGCTAGAATGGCCACTCCCTTGTAGGATTTCTGGCCATGCCAGATAGCGCCATACCCCGCCTCCCGGATGGCCTCGGCTGGAAACTTCTCATCGGACGTTTTCAGTTCCTGGAGGCAGACGATGTCGTAGTTGGTTGCCGTGAGCCACTTGAGCAGCACGGGAAGCCGACCATTGACGCCGTTTACGTTGAAGGTGGCGATGCGAACCATCTGCCCTCGTGGCCGTGGCTCACTTCTTACCGAGCTTGTCCTCGACCTTCTATTGCCGACCGATTTCACCGCCGACTTGACCTCGCCCTTGCTGGCTCCAGTCTTGCCCGCCGCATATTTCACCTCGTGGTCCTGCCCGCCAGCGACCTTTGCGCGATCTTGGCTGCGCCCGCGAGTTGTTTGAGTAGCCATTTCTCTCCTCCAAGAACAGCGTTCCAGTCCGCATTAACGCGGCCGGACTCTTCCGGTTCAATTCATCGGCGCGCAGTGTGGAACTGAAACCTAGGACCGAGTATTGAATCGGACGGTGACGACCACGCATCGAGAAATGGAGAGAAGCAGTGAACGAGATGACACTTCGTGTGACGTCCGCCGACGGTACGAGGATCGCCTACGACCGGAAAGGCACTGGCCCGGCGGTGATCCTCGTCGGCGGCACCCTAGACGACGGCGCTGAGAACGCGCCGCTGGCCCGGCTCCTTGCCAACCATTTCACGGTCTACAATTACGCACGACGCGGCCGGGGCGCCAGCGGCAATACACCGCCATACGCCGTGGCGCGGGAGGTGGAAGACCTCGACGCGCTGATTGCGACAGCCGGCGGCTCAGCTCACGTGTACGGCGCCTCATCTGGCGGCGCCCTCGCGCTGGAGGCAGCAGCGGCAGGTTCGGCGATCGACAAGATCGCG